>DAOUCB010000169.1:0-34335 GCA_034432495.1 Anaerolineae bacterium
ATAACTAACCAGCACTCACAGTAAGCAAGTTCGTTTGCAGGGGGCAGGCTGCCTGATGGACAGGCAGCCTGCTCTGCTGTTTTACGCAAATGAGCGCGGTAAACTCGGCCCGTATTCAGAGACTTATTTCGGAGGAACACCTCTTGACGCGCAGCACGAAGAAAATTGAAGCCGCTGCTTTGAAAAATGTCGCCCTCGACGGCGGATTCTGGGCAGAGCGACAGGCCGTTAATCGCGAGAAGACAATTCCAGCGATTTATCACCAGATGGACATCACCGGGCGGCTCGACTCGCTGAACGTCGATTGGAATCCGAGCAAGCCAAATCCGCACCATTTCTGGGATTCGGATGTTGCCAAATGGATGGAAGCGGTCGGCTATTCGCTCGAAACCCACCCCAACCCCGAATTCGAGCGGCAGGTTGATGAAGCGGTTGATCTGATGGCGAAGGCGCAGCTTCCCAATGGCTACTACAACGGTCACTTTCTCGCCGTCGAGCCGGAAAAACGCTGGACAAACCTGCGCGATATGCATGAACTCTATTGCGCTGGTCATCTGATGGAGGGCGCGGTCTCTTACGCCGCTGCCACAGGCAAGACCAAAATTCTCGACGTTCTGAGCAAATATGCTGACCACATCGACGAAACGTTTGGCCCCAACGAAGGCCAGAAACGCGGCTATCCCGGTCACCCCGAAGCAGAACTGGCGCTGATTAAACTCTATCGTGCGACGGGCGACGAGCGTTACCTGA
Source organism: Anaerolineae bacterium (assembly GCA_034432495.1). Classification (GTDB taxonomy): domain Bacteria; phylum Chloroflexota; class Anaerolineae; order Aggregatilineales; family Phototrophicaceae; genus Flexifilum. Next base: position 751 of record DAOUCB010000169.1, read on the forward strand.
ACCTGTCAAAATATTTCGTGAATGAGCGCGGGCAGCAGCCGATCTACTTCGACGAGGAAGCGCGTCAGCGTGGCGAAGACCCGCGTAATTACTGGGCGAAGGATTATCGTTACACTCAGGCACACGTTCCGGTGCGCGAACAGCACACCGCGACAGGTCATTCGGTGCGCGCCGCTTACCTGTATTCAGGCATCGCCGATGTGGCCTACGAAACTGACGACGAGAGCCTCGTCAGCATCTCGAAATCGATCTGGGATGACCTGACGACGCATCAGATGTACGTCACGGGTGGGCTTGGCCCGGCACACACCAACGAAGGCTTCACCTTCGCCTATGACCTGCCTAACGAAAATGCCTATGCTGAAACCTGCGCCTCGATTGCGCTGGTATTCTGGGCACAGCGCATGTTCCATCTTGATCAGGACAGCCGCTATATCGATGTGATGGAGCGGGCACTTTACAACGGGGTACTGAGCGGCGTCTCGTATGACGGCGAGACCTTCTTCTACGCCAACCCGCTGGCCTCCTACCCCAACGTCAACCCGTATGCGTTGTGGAGCGGCATCACTTCCGACCGCTACTACCGCCGCTCGGAGTGGTTCGACTGCGCCTGCTGCCCGCCCAATCTGGCACGCATGGTTGCCAGCGTCGGGGCGTATTTCTATTCCGTCATGCCAGATCGACTCTACGTCAACCTATATGGACAAAATCACGCGACCTTTGCGCTCAATGGTAGTAGCGTCCAAATCGAGCAGCAGACGAATTATCCCTGGGATGAAAGTATCCTGATCAACGTCAGCGTCGAGCAACCGACTCAATTTGATCTGGCGCTGCGCATCCCTGCCTGGTGTCGCAGCTATCAACTGAGCGTCAACGGCGCAGCGATTTCAAGCCAAGCAGAACACGGCTACATCATCATCAACCGCGAATGGTCAAACGGCGATCAGGTCTCGCTAACGCTGGCGATGCCCGTCGAACGGATTCTGCCGAACCCTGGTATTCGCCAGGATGCGGGCTGTGTCGCGCTTCAGCGTGGGCCGGTCGTCTATTGTCTGGAAGAAGTCGATAATGGGGCGGAACTCGCCAACGTGACACTGCCACCAGAGGCAAAACTCGACGTCGAATTCGACGCCGCGCTGTTCGGTGGCGTGGGTGTGATCACGGGAGACGCTGTACGCGTGGAGCCAGAAAACTGGCCGGGCGGATTGTATCAGCCAGAGTCAGCGATTCGACTGACACGCAAGCCAATCAGTTTCAAGGCGATTCCGTATTGCTTCTGGGCAAATCGTCAGCCGGGGGAAATGCGCGTCTGGCTGCGCGAAAACTAAGCCAATAGGGCGCGAAATGCAGAGGCGACCGTGCGAACTCTGGGTTCGCACGGTCGCTCCCCTCATTATACCTTTTATACCTTATACTTTCGCCGATGCCTCGGGGACGACTTCTTTGTCATACAGGAAGCAGGCAGATTCTTGTTCCGGGCTAAGCTTGATAAAATCGGGGCGCTTGGCGTGGCAAATATCCATGACATGCGGGCAGCGCGACGTAAAAATACAGGCGTTGCCCCCTTCAGTTTGAAGCGTCGACGTTTCGACAACATTGTTTAGGCCGCGCCGCTCTTTCCACCGTGCAGTCGGATCAGACGACGGAACCGAGTCGATCAGCAGTTGGGTATAGGGGTGCGTGGGATGCGCAACAATCGTGTCCATGTCGCCGCGCTCGATGACCCGCCCCTTGCACATGATCATAATCTCGCCGCCGAGGTAATAAGCGGTCGAGAGATTGTGCGTGATGTGGACGCATGAAATCCCCTGTTTCTCGCGGAAATCAAGCAGGATGTTCAGAAACAGCGTGCGCAGCGAGGCGTCAATCATCGAGAGAGGCTCGTCGGCGATGATGATGCGCGGGCGAATCAGATAGATACGCGCCAGCATAATACGCTGGCGTTCGCCGCCGCTCAGTTGGTGTGGATAGCGCCCTAGAACATCGCCGGGGCGCAAATCGACCGCCTTGAGCGCCTCTTCCATCTTGTGGCGACCTTCATCCGCCGAACCCGCCAGCTTGAATTTGCGCAGCGGAAGCTCCAAAACGCGATCAATCCGGTAGAACGGATTGTAGGTCGCGTAAGGGTCTTGAAACACGGGCTGAACTTCACGGCGATAGTTGCGCCACTCGCTCGCGTTCATGTGATAAATATCTTTGCCACCGTAGTGAATCGTACCGCTGCTGGGCGGTGTCAGCCCAAGCAAATTGCGCGTGAAGGTCGTTTTGCCGCTGCCACTCTCGCCGACAATGGTCATGATGACTGGCGAGTCGGTCGGTATACTCATCGAGACATCATCGACGGCGACGACAGCAGCACGCCGTCCCTGTCCCCCGAAAATCGTATTGACGTGCTGCGCATCAAGCAAAAGTGTTGGGTTCGTCTCAGTTGACATGATCGACCTTCTGGTTGTTCAATCCGGGCACATCGAGACTCACCGCTCCTTCGGGGTAAAGATGGCACGCTACCTGATGCCCCGCTTCGACTTCGATGAGCGGCGGCTCAACCTGCCTGCATACATCCATTGCAAACGGGCAGCGCGGATGAAACCGACAGCCTGTAGGCCAATTCAGACGATCTGGTGCTTGCCCCAAAACGGCTTCCTGGCGAACACGCGGCCCACCGAGGACAGGAATCGACGATAAAAGGCGCTGGCTGTAAGGATGGAGCGGCTTCTTGTAGAGTTTATCGACGGTATCGACTTCGACGATCTTGCCAGCGTACATAATCGCCAGACGATCCACCAGTTCAGCGTGAACGGCGAGGTCGTGGCTGACGAAAATTACGGTCGCGTGCGCCTGCTCCTTGATGCTCATGATCGATTCGAGAACGGCGCGCTGTACGTTCACGTCGAGCGCGGTTGTCGGTTCGTCGGCGATAACCAACTGCGGATTGAGCGTCATGGCAATGGCGATGATCGTGCGCTGTTTCATGCCGCCGCTCAGTTCATGCGGATACATCCGCAAGACTTCGGGCGGCAGACTGACCATTGCCAATGCATCAATGGCGCGCTGACGGGCTTCTTCTTTGGTAAAGGTCGAGTGAGCCTCAATCACGTCAAGCATCTGGGCTTCGATTTTCATGACAGGGTTGAGCGAGTTCATCGACGCCTGCGGCACATAAGAGACATATTTCCAGCGCATCTCCTGAAGCGGATTCTCGTCCAGCTTCAGCAGGTCGACGCCGCGATCAAAGTGATTCGAGAGAAAAGTATCGCTGGGTGCCATCTTGTCGCTGACATTCGCGTCCAGCGAGGGGTAAAACATAATTTCCCCGGCCTGAATATAGCCCGGCGGTCGAATCAAACGCATGATGGCCTCGACGACCGTCGATTTGCCACAGCCCGATTCCCCCGCCAGCCCTAGAATCTCCTCACGCTGAACCGTCAGGTTAACGCCATCGACGACTTTGTATTCGCCGTGCGTGCTGTGAAAATAAACGCGTAAATCGGAAATGTCGAGTAAAGTATTTTTATCCATCTTCGGCCTATAGTCCCGTTGTGCCCTTGAGGCGCGGATTGAAAGCCTGCTCAAGCCCGATATTAATGAAATTGAGCGACAGGAACAGGAGTACCAGCACAAAAGCCGGAGCCGCAACGATTAACCCCTTGCCGAGCGTCAGCACTCCCCAACTGATAGCCCAGTTAATCATCAGTCCCAACGTCGATACATTCCCCGGGCCTAACCCAAGTACTTCGAGGCCAAACTCAGCCAAAATTGCGCCGACCGTGCTGGCAGCTAAGCCGACACCCAGAAATGGCAGCAAATTCGGCATAATTTCCTGAAAGACGATTTCCACTTTGCTTAAGCCAGACGTTTGCGCGAGATCGATATACGCCCGTTCACGCAGGCTCAAGACCTGGGCGCGGATAGTCCGCGCAGAAAAAGGCCAGCTAAAGATCGCCAGCAAAATCGCCATTGTGACCACGTCAATGCGCTTGATGTAAGCCGAGAGCGTGATCAAAAGTGGAAGTGTGGGAATAACCAGAATCATATCTGTACCGGAGCGCAAAATGTTATCGACAATCCCGCCGTAAAATCCGGCGACCAGACCGACGACTGCGCCGACGACCGTTCCAATCACGCCTGCAAGAATGCCGATACTGAGCGAGAAACGCAGCCCGATCAACAGCAGGCAAGTGACATCTCGCCCGAAGCGATCCGTCCCCAGAGGATGGGCAATGCTGGGCGGGTCAAAAATGGGAAACTTGCCCTGCGACATGGGATTGATGTCGCCGATGATTAAGCGAACGAGCACAGGCTGAAAAATCGAGAGCAGGCAAATTATGATAAAAAGTATCGCACCTGCCAGCAGCAGTCGATTGCGGAATAAATCACGCATATTATATGAATCCCCTACCCTATCCGTATACGTGGATCGACCAGCGGAAGAGCAAGGTCGAGTATAAAGTTCGCTGTCAGCACGGAAATGATCGAAATCAGGACAATGCCCTGTATCGTGTTGTAATCGAGAATGCCAACCGCTTTGACCAGCAGCGTCCCCAAACCGGGGTAGTTAAACAGCGTTTCGACCAGCAGCGCCCCGTTGACGATGAAACCAAGCGAAATCGCCAATCCGGTCAACTGCGGCAGCAGTGCGTTGCGCAGCGCATAATGCAGGAAAATATTGCGTCGAGGCAGCCCTTTCGCCTGGGCGTAGAGCAAATAATCTTCACCGAGAATCGTTACCACCAGAGAACGAGTAGACAGAATCCACCCGGAGATCGCGACAATCACAATTGAAAAGGCGGGGAGAATGCCGTGCCTGACCACGCCAGCGATAAATTCGAGCGTCAGACCGGGCGTGACATTCGCGGGATACGCATCGCGCGAGGGAAGCCAGTTCAAGAAATAAGCAAACAGGAATACCAGAATGATCGCGACGATGTACTGCGGGATCTGCGCAAAACCAATCGCAGCGGTCGTCAGAAATTGCGAACCGGGTAAATTACGCCGCCAACCAAGCAAGCCGCCCAGTATCAGCCCAAATGTCCACGAAATAATGACCGACATCCCCAGCAGACCTATCGTCCAGGGCAGTGCGCGGGCGATCAAATCCTGCGAATGGGTCGGGAACGCGACGAGCGACGGCCCTAAATCCAGGTGAAAAATCACATTGGTAATATAGCGAATATACTGCTGTGGCAGCGGCAAGTCGAGGCCGAAGGTTGCTTTGTAAGCGTTGATCATCTCGGCTGAGGCGGTATTGTTGCCCCCGTAGGTTTGCTGCAAACTCGCAAGCAGCGCGCCAATCGGGTTGCCGGGGATCATGTGGAAGAACAAAAACGCAACAGTGAATGAGCCGAAAATCGTGAGAAGGTAAATGGCAAGGCGGCGCAAAAAGAAGCGCAGCCACACTCGTCTTCGCATAAAATATCTCCAATGAAAAAAACAAAGCGTGTATTTTGATGAAGGACGAGCCTGTAAGCTCGCCCTTCATCCCTAATTATAGCTGATTTTTAAGAGGCTCCGGTGCTCTTGAGTTGGAACGGAACCTTGACGAAGGTTGCCCACCAGGTGAACGGAACGGTGAACATATTGCTGTCAACAGGCCAGCCCGTCCAATAGGTCGTGTTCCAGGGCATGACGTAAATCGTCTGCACCACCGGAATAGCCGGCATGTTCTTCATCCATTCCTCAAATGCGGTGCTGTATGCAGCCTTGGCAGCGTCCGTGTCCGGCCCATTGGTCTTGATGATATCGACCGCAGCATCGAAGGCGGGATCTTTGAAGCCAATCCAGTTACCGTCGGCAATGCGCTCGCCGTTGGTCGGGATAGGCTGGTCGCTGGTATAGCTACCATAGAGATCCAGCGGATCCAGCGCTGTCCAGCACAGCCAGTGGGAAGTGATGTCGAAGTTACCCGTCAGACGGTCATTGTCGAAGACCGCGCCATCTTCGTGACGCACGGTCAGATCGATGCCTGCATTGAGGGCTTCTTCAGACAGGTCCTGAGCGATCTGGTATTCACCATTACCGACACTCGCCGGTGTAATGATGTTGAACGACAGCGGGTTGCCCTTGTCATCCAGACGGATGTTATCACCGTTACGCTCAGTGAAGCCCAGGCCATCGAGTAGGGCGTTGGCCTTATCGACATCGAAGACGACCGGATATTCTTCCAGAACGGCTGGGTCGATGAACTTCTTCAGCAGCGCCCAGTTCGACCACGGATGATCAGCGGGAACGGTCGGCGGCTGCCAGATGACGTTGGCAATCTTGTCACGGTCAACCAGGTCAGAGAGCGCCCAGCGCATTTCCGGCAGGCTCAGCGGATATTTCTGATTGTTGATCCAGATACCACGTGGGCACGGATCGTCGAAGGAGCCAGAGGTCGTCGCGCTGTTGACCTGCTGTGCCTGCTGAATCTGCGGCCACTGAATGTTGTGCGCGTGGTCAATGGCGTTGGTGACAAAATCCTGATAGTCGGCGTCTGCCGAAGCCGGGGCATTGCGATAAATCACATATTTGGCTTCGGGGAAGCGCTCGGCCTTATCCCAGTAATTATCGTCACGTTCCCAGATGAACATCTTGAGGTCAGGCAGAACCTGCTTGAGTTTCCAGACCGAGGTCGTGACCGGAGGATTGTTCTTGAACGTGAGCGGATCCTGATTTTCCCAGATGTGCTTCGGCCAGACTTCCCAGCCGCCCACCTGACCGAAGAAGTTGTAAATGAAACGAGGACCAGGCTTCAACAGCTTAATGGTCACAGTTGTTGCGTCGGTCGCGGTCGCGCTATCGACGAACTCACCCATGACTGCGGCACCCGAAAGAGCAGGCGTATTCTTGAGCGTATCGATGGTGAAGACAACGTCATCGGCGGTGAAGGCCACGCCGTCATTCCACTTCACGTTGTCGCGCAGCGTGATGGTCAACTCAGTATAGTCATCATTATATTTGTAGCCCGAAGCCAGCCAGGGTTCAATATCGCCGGTGGCGAAGTTCGCCAGGAACAGATTCTCAACGACGATTTGATTGTAACCGTTGGCGAATTCGTTCCCCTGAGGAATACGCTGGTTGAAACTGTCAAACACCGTGTATGGGCCAGGGCTGTCTTCCATAAAAATTGTTTCGTTGCGCGGGACTGGAAGTTCGGATTGCGCCGCAATTGGACGCAGGGTAAACGCGCTGATGGCAACGAAGAAGACCGCGACCAGCGCGATCCGATTCAAAGATTTGAAAAACTGTCTTTGCATGAGCTTACTCCAAATAATACGCAATATGAGTGTGCAACGGTTCGGCCTAGATACCCGTTCCTCCGGTTGGGTGATCACTCTTCTGCGTGACAGACAGCCACGCACTGCGATTAATTTAACTTACTTGCCAAAGTTTTTATTGAATTGAAACAATCCTCCTATGTTCAGTCATTTGAGCGAGATTGTTCTGCACAAACTTACCCATACTATATAAGACTTTCTCGGTTTGTCAAATACTTCTGAGGGGATAATACCATCTTTCAATAGCCAAAACATGAGAGAAGCGCTACACTTATGAAAGGTTCACTGCTGTTTTGTTGCCGAAGTTCGTCACTCAACCTGCTCACGCCTTATCGATGATCCGGCTCGCGCTTTTTGAGAGCCTACACAAGATCATGCACCTCATACAATAGCCGAAAACTCAACCAGTTTTAGTCAGCAATGGGAGCGTTTCCAGCCGTTGGCGGCGTTCAGGCATTTCGTATGTCTATATCAGCTAAGCCCAGGCCGAGTCCCGCCCGATTGACAATCGCCGCATATGGCAGTAGGCTTTGTATAGACATTTTCCCGAAAGAGAGTACGACCTCGGCTTGTTGATGGATGTCGTTAGCTGAGGGAAGGATGATTCGTGTCTTTATTGAAACGAACGGATGATGAGGCCCTTTACACCCAACTTGTTTCGGTGTTTAGAACGCGCATACTCAATGGAAGTCTCGCAGCGGGAGCACGCCTCCCGACCGAACTGGAACTTGCCCACGAATATAACATCAGCCGGGGAACGATTCGTCAGGCGATGACGATCCTCGTTCACGAAGGGCTGCTCGAACGCATCCCTGGCAGGGGAACCTTTGTCCGCCCCATCGCCGCGCCGGTGCCACCCGTAGAAATCACGCCAGGAGACCGGCGGATTGGCCTGCTGCTGAGCTATCGCCGCAGCACGCTTGACCTCGATATGCTGAGTGGCGTCGAATATACCGCCAAAGCGCGCGGTTATCAGGTCAGCTTTGCCTTCACTGAAGAGAGCGCTGACCAGCAGACCCGCGACATCAACCGACTGCGCGCGGATCACGTCGCTGGGATGATTATTTTCCCCCTGAGCGATGTCAGCTACGACGAGTCAATTTGGAAACTGCACGCTGATGGCGTTCCGTTTGTACTGGTTGACCGCTACTTCCCCGACCTGAATACGGATTATGTCACTTCCGACAATTTGGGCGGTGCGTACCGCGCGACCGAACACCTGATTATTCTCGGTCACACGCGGATTGGTTTCTGTTATGCTTCCTTCGGGACAACACAAACCACTTCTGTGCGTGATCGCTATGAAGGCTATCGCCGCGCCCTGGCGGAATATGGCATTCCCTACGATGAGACGCTCGTCTTTCAGCGCGACACGGTGCAGACTCGCAATCTCTATCTCGATTACTTGACGCGCCCAAATCGCCCAACTGCAATTTTCGTCTCGCACGATCACGAAGCTGGAGAAGCGCTGCGGGCTGCGAGCCAGCTTGGTATCAGCACGCCAGAAGAATTAGCCGTCGTTGGCTTCGATAATGCACAGTTCGCCGCCTATACCAACCCTCCCCTGACCACCATCGCCCAACCCGCGCGCGAAGTTGGGATGCACGCAGCGGATCTGCTGATCAGCCGCCTGGAAGGGAATCGCGGCCCAGCGAAACATATTGAACTTCCGACCAATCTGGTCGTGCGCGAATCGTGTGGTGTCAAGCTGCGCATCAAGGCGCTGCCTAAATAATAGGGTTTTACAGGGCAATCGGGTGAAATCACCTGATTGCCCTTTTTTATTCGAATATTGAGTAAAGAGAGCTTACGATGATCCGTATTGCCATGTTAAGTTTTGCCCACGTCCACGCAAATGATTACGCTCGTCAGATTTTAGCCCACCCCGAAGCAACCCTTCAATGTATCTGGGACGACAACGAAACACGCGGCAAAGAAGCCGCAGCCGCCTATAACGTCCCTTTAGAGAGTGATCTGGAAAAAACGCTCAGCCGTGATGATGTCGATGCGGTGCTGATCAACGCGCCGACTTCGCAGCACCCTGAGCTATTGCTGGCGGCGGCCCGTCACAAGAAGCATATCTTCACCGAAAAAGCGCTCACCATCACGACGGCGGATGCCGACGCAGTCGTGCAGGCTGTCAACGCCAGCGGCGTCAAATTCATGATCTCGCTGCCTACCCGTATCCGCCCCGAAACCCAGTACATCAAGAGTGTGCTCGATCAAGGGCTGCTCGGCGATATTACCCTGATGCGCGCCCGTATCGCACATCCCGGCGCGCTCGAACACTGGTTTCACGATGGCAGCGCCTGGTTCGGTGATGCAGCGCTGGCAGGCGGCGGCGCGCTCTTTGACCTCGGCTGCCACACCGTTGACATTATGCGCTGGTTCCTCGGTGAGCCGGTCAGCGTCATCGCAATCGCCCAGAATTTCCTCAACGCCTACCCTATCGACGATAACACGGTTGCCGTCATCACTTTCAAGAGCGGTGCCATCGGCATCCTTGACGTGTCGTGGGTGCATCGGGTTGGCCCGAATCCGCTGGAGATTTACGGCACCGAAGGCTATCTCGGTCGCAGCACTGCTCCTGGGCATGACATTGTCCTGAACAGCCGCAAAATCCACAGCCCAATTGCCGACGGCGCATACATCACGCCCACGAACCTCCCCAAGCCGCTGCCAATGCCCTTTGTCCAGTGGATCGACGCCATCCAGAACAATAGCAAAGCCGGGATTACGGTCGAGGACGGGCGCAACCTGACCGAACTGCTGGAAGGTATCTACAAAGCCGCCAATTCCAAGTGCGAATATCGCTTCGGAGGGCAGTAACCATGACCGAGCCAACGCGCATTGGCATCATTGGGACAGGTGCCATTGCCCGCAATCACATCACCGCTTATCAGCGTGTTCCCGGTGTCGAAATCACTGCCGTTGCCGACCTTGTACCGGGTCGCGCCGAAGCTTTCGCCAAAGAATTTGGTGTCGCGCGCGCCTTCACCGATTATCACAATTTACTGAATATGCCAGAGATTCAGGCGGTCAGTGTGTGTACCTACAATATGGCACATCGCCAGCCGACGATTGACGCATTGATGGCGGGCAAAGACGTGTTGTGCGAAAAGCCGCTTGCCGCCCGGCTCGACGACGCCATTGCCATGATTCAGGCCGCCAACAAAAGTGGCAAAATCCTGCACACGGGCTTCTGGCCGCGCTGGCAGCCGCGCATGAAAACCGCCCGCAGCATTGTCGAGTCCGGCGCGCTCGGCGATGTTTATTATGCGCAGATGGTCGGCGGCGGACGACGACGCATCCCCGGCGGCACGTTCATGAAAAAGGAGACAGCAGGTTTCGGCCCCCTGGTTGACATTGGCTGTTACGATCTCGATGCTTTCATGTTCCTGATGGACAGCCCGCTGCCCACCAGCGTCAGCGCGACCATCAGCTACAAGCTCGGCAAAGACCTCCCCAACGTCCTTGGCGACTGGGGGCATATTCCGGCGGATATGGAAGTCGAGGATTTTGTGACCGCCTTCATCCGCTTCGAAAATGGCCTGACGCTCCATTTCGTCACCTACTGGGCTGCGCACACCGAATCGCTCGGCCCAACCATGTTCCTCGGCACACGCGGCGGGCTTCAGATTTCGCCGAATGTTGTCCTGTTCCGTGATGAATTCGGCACGATGACCAACGTCACGCCGCAGATTCCCGACAACACCGAACCAAACCGGCTGCACCACTTCACGCCGCAGGCGCACGTCTTCGTCAACGCCGTGCGCGCAGGCGGGCCAACCCCGGTCGCGACCCAAGGCATCCTCTACAGCCAGTTGATCATGGACGGCATGATTCGCAGCGCTGAGTCCGGTCACGAGGTTACAATAGAAGTCCCTTCACTCTGAACGCAAGGATTTCAAGCATGGCGCAGCCATTTACCCTTTACGTGATGCAGTCCGCCCACACGGATATTGGTTACACCCATCCGCAGGAACAGATCATGTGGATGTATCTCGATTATTATGATCGCGTGCTGGAACTGTGCGCGCGCGACGAGATCGCCCCAGTCGAAAATCGCTTCAAGTGGACGTGCGAGACATCGTGGCAGGTGCGCAATTATCTCGAAGCCCGCCCGGAACGGCTTGGCGAATTCATCCACTTTGTCCGCAGCGGGCAAATCGAGATCACCGCCAGCTTCCTGCATTTCACCGACATGATCGACCGCGAAGCCTACCAGTACAGTCTGAAATGGGCGGTCGATTTCTGCCACAAGTATGATCTTCCGCTGCGCTGCGCCATGCACTGCGACATCAATGGCTGGCCCTGGGCAATCCCCGACCTGCTGGCTGAACAGAATATCCCTTATTTTTGCAGTCAGGTTCACATCGACAGCGCCACTGATCCGCTCGGCAAGCGTGGTAGCGTTCATTACCACTGGATTCTGGAATGGGGCGAAGGACTTCGCGCAGACACACCGATTCGCATCCCGCAGGCGTTCTGGTGGCAGGGGCCAGACGGCAAAAAAGTTTTACACTGGCTCAATGAGCACTATCACCTCGGCAATTTCCTCGGCCTCTCCGGCAACAAGAGTTTCGCTTCGGAAAAAGGGCGCTACTTCTGGGAAACCGACCAGACCCCAGTAGACGATCTGTATGCCGTCGCCGAGCGTGAAGTGCCGCGCTACATCGAACGGATCAAGCGCGAAGGCTACCCGCACGATTCGCTGCTGATGAGCATCAGCGGTTTCTGGGTCGATAACTCCGCACCCGACGACCGCTGGTGCGAGATCATCGCGCGCTGGAACGCCGAACACGCGGACATCAAACTGCGCACGGCTACCCTCAGCGAATGGTTCGCAGAAGTCGAAACCTTCGACACGGCGAATCTGCCCACCTATCAGGTGGCATGGCCTGATGGCTGGGCGCACGGACTGGGCACGATGAGCAGCCGTATCGCGCAGGCGCGCAAGCTTCAGCGCAACCGAGCCAACGTCATCGGTCTGGTTGAACAATCGGGTTCGAAGCAGGCACAGGGCATGATCGACTCCGCTCGCGAACTCGAACTGTACGCCGTCGAGCACACCTTCAACGCCTGGATGACAACCGCTGTGCCCAACGCCGCCCCAATCAGCTTTTTGCAGGCCGCCAAAGAACTCGATTTCCAGCGCGCCGAACTCCACTATCAGGAGGCCGCAACCCAGGCGCTGCGCAAGCTCGTCCCATCCGGCGGCGACCATCCCTCGCTCTACGTCTCATTTGATGAAGCAGGGTCGCCACTGCGCATCGTCGAATTCGCCGCCACCGACCGCGACCTTGACCCAGAAAAACAGGTGCTTGTCGCTGAAGATGGACAAAGTTATCGCTTTCAGCGCGAGAGCGGCGCGACCGAAATGCCGCGCTTCACCGCCCTGCTGCCCGTCGTCAAACCAGGACTCGCCGCCTTTCAACTGGCGGATCGCCAACCGTCCGAACCAGACACCAGCCCCATATCGGAACTGCAAAACGATTTCTGGAACATCCGCATTGATCCGACGACGGGCGCGCTGACCAAACTCTACGATAAGGGCAAAGCACGCGAATGGCTCGGCGATCAGGAACCCTACGGTTTCGGTCAGTTAGTTCATGAAAATGTGACCCATCCGCTCGGGCGCAACGCCGTTGGCAACATGGCGCGCGTGATCGCGCTCGGCATCGCCGGAGAGCCGCTGCTCAAACACTGGATTGACGCACCCATCTCTGAACATTCCAGCCCCACCATCGACCTGAGCTGTGGGTTGGAGCGCGGCGGCGTTTTTGACGCCGTCCAGTTGGAAGGCGAACTCGGCGCAATGGGGCGCGTGATCATTCACTGGCGCTTGTATCATCGCCTGCCGCTGATCGAACTGGTGCTGGACTGGGACAAGCAGTGGAACGACAAGCCGGAGGCCGCTTACGTTGCCTTCCCCTTCGCCCATCAGGGCGGCACACTCAAGCTTGAATCCGGCGGCGGTTTCTTTCAGCCGGGGAGTCACAAGGCGGGCGGTCAGCTTCCGGGGACAGTTTCGTCTTATTACACGATGCAGCGCGCCGCCCACATTCAGGCGGGCGATGGTGCGTCGCTGCTCTGGCTCCCGCTCGATGCGCCGCTGGTGATGACGCAGGAAATCAACTACAACCGCTGGGAAACCGACCCGTATGACTGGAACGGCTTCCTCGCCTCGATGCCCGTCAATCACTACTGGCATACCAATTTTGCCAGCAGTCAGCGCGGCGGGCTGCGCTTGCGCTATCGCATCTACAGCCCAGGCAGCAACCTCGAAGCAGCGGTGCGCACGGCCCTGCCGATTGAGGCGTTCGGCTGGCGCTAAATCAACGCGCAATACGAATATTTGCAGGGGCGCACTTGCAGGTGCGCCCTTTTTATTCCGCTGGTTAATCGTACAAATCAGACTGAATCAGGATTTCGCCAGTCGTCGTGCCGCGCGGCAGATTGACCAGCAGCGAGACCGTTTCTGCAATCGATTCTGGGCTGATAGTCAGGTTGCGATCCATCCCCGGCGTGGCTTCCCAGCGCATCGGCGTATCTGCCGGGCCAGGGCAAAGCGCTACCACCCGGATATGCTCCTGACGCAGTGAGAAACTCAGCGAACGCGCAAAGCCCATCAGACCTGTTTTTGCGGCGGTGTAGGCGACGACAGGATAGCCTTTGAGCGCCACTTTCGAAGAGAGCAGGATGATGCTGGCGTTGTCGCTTTTGCGCAGCAGCGGCAGCAGGGCATGAGTCGTCAGATAAGCCGTGTCAAGGTTAACGCTGAGAATCCGATGCCAGTCGGCGAAGGTCGTCTCGTCAAATGTCTTGAGCAGAGCTTCACCCGCGCAGCTTACCAGAATGTCTAAACCCGATAGTTGGCTGATCAGGCTATCGAGTGCGCCCTCAATCGTCACATCCGCCGGAAAAACCGCCGCGCTGCCACCTGCTGCCTGAATCGCTGCGGCGACGGTATCAAGCTTGGATTTTGTCCGCCCGACCAGATAGACATAAATTCCCTGACTTGCCAGTTTGAGGGCAATCGCCTTGCCCATGCCCTGCCCTGCACCCACCACAATCGCCTGACGTGCTGCCATGAACTCCGCTCCTGCCGCTCACTTAAAGCGCGAAGTATAGTAAGACAACGGAGGCTGTCAACGCAGATTGGTTCGCTAAGGAATCCTACTCCATGTCACCAACATAAATGACACACCCATTATGCTGCGACTAAGGCGTGGCGTGTCTGGCGCGTTGACATTTTTCAGTCGCGGCACTGGAATCAATTCGCCTTCTTCAGCGTCGCCCTGCTGATAGGCACAGCGGCAGTTGAATGGATCGCATTTCGGGGGAGTGTCGAAAAGAGTGAGCACTTGTAGGGGCAGACACATGGGTCTGCCCAAGGCCAGGGCGAACACGTGGGTTCGCCCCTACAAAAACACCCACAGAATTAGACACTCCCCATTTCGGCTATGGTTTGGAACTGTCGCCGAGACCAGATAGACTAGCAAGCAAAATGAAACAAGATCGGCGTCTCAAACGTAATTCATAGTAGGGGCAGGATCGCCCCATTTTGCCGTTTCTTACGAGGTCAATCCTATTATGGCATATTCAGCGGAAATCAGCCGCGCAAATCCCAGTATGTTCCTGTTCCTGCTCGACCAATCCGGCTCCATGTCCGACCCCTTCGGCGGAGGCGGCGGCAAGAAAGATCAGAAAGTCGCCGACGCGATCAACAACCTGCTCTTCAACCTGACGATCAAATGCGCCAAGTCGGAAGGCGTGCGCGATTATTATCATGTTGGCGTGATCGGCTACGGCGAGAAAGTCGGGCCAGCGCTCGGCGGCGAACTGGCGGGTAAGGAACTCGTCCCGATCAGCAAGGTCGCGGATTCGCCCGAACGGATCGAGGAGCGCACCAAAAAAGTCGATGATGGCGCGGGCGGCCTCGTCGAACAGAAAGTCCGTTTCCCCATCTGGTTCAGCCCGCTTTCGAAGGGTGGTACGCCCATGAGCGAGGCGCTCAAAAAAGCCCAGCAGATCATCGAAGGCTGGATCACCGAGCACCCCGACAGCTTCCCGCCGATTGTCATCAACATTACCGACGGCGAATCCACTGATGGCAGCCCGCTCAAAGCCGCCGAAGCGCTGCGCGAACTGCACACGTCCGACGGCAATGCGCTGCTGTTCAACGTCCATCTGTCCTCAAAAGGGGGCGCAAGTTTCGAATTCCCGACAGGCGAAGGTGAACTGCCCGATCAATACGCCAAGCAGTTGTTTGGCATGTCGAGCCTGCTGCCGGAGCATATCCGCAGCGCAGCCCAAACCGAAGGCTTTCAGGTGACGGACACGTCGCGCGGGTTCGTATTCAATGCCGATATTGTCTCGGTGATTCGCTTCTTGGACATCGGCACGCGTCCGAGCAATTTACGTTAACGTCGGGCGATGATGCGTATCCGATTCAACGCCTTCTGGCTGCAAAAGGCGGGCAACGCCGCCGAAGAATATGAGGATGCCTTCGCGCCCGCAGCTCTGCCAGAGGCGGAGGACGGCTGCGCAGATTTCTGGTGCGCCGTCGCCGATGGCGCGACCGAAACGTCTTTCTCCGGCCTGTGGGCGCAAATTCTGGTCGATCATTTCGTCTCGCAGCAGCCCGCCCACATCAAGGCCAACCATCTGAGCGGCTTGGCCTCGGACTGGCGGCAGGCGATTGATGCCCGTACCGCCCACAAGCCGCTGCCCTGGTACGCCCTTGAAAAGCTGGAGCGCGGCGCGTTCTCGTCGCTGATGGGGCTGTCAATTCGCGCTGATGGAAGCTGGCGCGCGCTCTGTGTCGGCGATAGCTGCCTGTTCCACGTCCGCCCGCGACAGGCGATCCGCGCCTTCCCCTACTATTCACCGGATCAATTCAACAATCATCCCGTCCTGCTCTCGACCAACACAGCGGAATCGGTCGAGGTGCAGGGCGCACGCGGCAAGTGGAAAGATGGCGATTATTTCCTGCTGATGACCGATGCACTCGCGCACTTTTTCCTGAGCCAGCGTAAACTCCGCACGCATCTTGTCTCCGAGTCGCTCGATCAGGCGGGCTTTGAGCAAATCGTCACGGGTGCGCGCGACGACCGGATTTGCCGCAACGACGATGTGACACTGCTGCGGATTGCTCCGGCACGGGGAGACGGAGACGGTCAAGGTAGCGTGCCTGATGGCGTGGCCTAACCCCAACGAGTACGTCGAAGCACTCCAGAATCCCCAGCAGGCCTTCGGCGATGCCGATTTGCGCGGCGCAAAAGTCATCACCAATAAGCTCGGCCTGCCACGCCCGATCTCTGGCAATTTTGCGACCGTCTTCGAGGTGCAGGGGGCGACCTGTCGCTGGGCGGTGCGCTGTTTTCTGCGCGAAGTGACCAACCAGCAGCAGCGCTATGCCGCCATTTCGGATCACCTGCATCAGCACACGCTCGACTGCATGGTCAATTTCGAATACCTGCCCGAAGGCATCCGCATACGTGGCAAATGGTATCCGATCCTCAAAATGGACTGGACGCCGGGGACGCGCCTCGACACCTATATCGAGCAGCACCTGAACGATTCGGTCAGGCTGCGCCAGCTTGCCGAACGCTGGCTTGTCCTTTGCCGCTCATTGGGACAGGCACACATCGCGCATGGTGATCTTCAGCATGGCAACATCCTCGTCACCAACCGCGACGAAATTAAGCTAATCGATTATGACGGCATGAGCCTCGCCAGCGTCATCGGTCTTGGCAACGGCGAAATCGGTCATCGGCATTACCAGCACCCGACGCGCCAGACTGACAAAGGCATTACGCTCGACAATTTCCAGTCAATTGACCATTTCTCCTGCTACGTCATCGGGCTGTCGCTGGCAGCGCTGTCGATGGACGGCTCGCTCTGGGAACGCGCAGGCGCAGGCGAAGAAAATCTGCTCTTTCGCGACAGCGATTACCGCGCCCCGCAAACCTCGCCCGTCTTTGATCTGCTGGCAAGCCACGAAGACCCACGCGTCCGCACAATTGCCCAGATGATGCTTGAAGCCGTTGAAGCGCCGAATTATCTCGCCGTGCCGCCGTTCGAGCATCTGCCACCCGACACCCGCCTGACCCAGATGAAATCGTGGCTGATCAACTGGGTGGCGACTGGTCTGCCGACGCTCAATCCATCGGTGAGCACACCCACCGCTCCCGCGCCGCTTGCGAAGCCAAAATCATGGGTTTTCGATCACGTCGAAAAGCCAAAAGACGCGCAACTCGACTTTGCCGACGAGTTCGTGAACTATGAACGCCTGCGTGCTGAGGTCGAGTTTGACCAGTCGCCCGTTCAGGCGGCACGGTTTCTGCTGCCAGCCTTCGCGCTGCTCAACTTTGTGCTGCGCTACCGCAGTTATCCACTCGTCATCGAAAAAACGCACTTCACGCAAGCCTGCCGCACCTTGGAACAGCGCCTGGTCGAAGCCAAAACGCGACGTAAAACCTTGTCCCGTCTGATTGTCGAAGCCGACCAGCGCTACCAGCAGGAACTCCGCAGCCTTGAAACGCTCATCGGTCAGTTTGCGAGCGATCTCGCCAGTTCACAGCAGCAGGAAGCGCGCGAGATTGCGCGGCTCGAACGCGCCCTGCATAGCGCCGCGCAGGAACTCGCCGATCAGCGGCTGGAACCAGGACGCATCCCTGGCATCGAGGCCGCGCAGGTGACAGCGTTGGCGCTCGTCGGCATCCGCACCGCCGCTGACATTCAGGCCAGCAATGAAACATCCGCTCTCCATGCCTTGAATGCGCTTCACAGCGGCAGCCCGCATATTGATTGGGATCGCCTGCTGGAATGGCGCAACCTGCTTGAACAGCGCGTTTCGCCGAACCCGATTTCAGCGCATGATCTGGAAAACATTCGCCAGCGCTACGCCGACGCACAGCACGATTTGGCGCTCCAGCGCGACGCCGCCGCGCAGCAGTTGGATGCCCTGCAAGCCCATTCCAGCGACCAGCAAAGCGTCCAGACTCTGCGTGCCGATCTTGCCGCCTCAGAAGCCGAGGTGACGACGCTCCAGCAGCAGTACAATCGCGCACAGCACGAACTCAACCGTTACGAACTGATTACGCTCCAGCGTTTTCTGCTGAAAATTCTGGCGCTGCCGCCCATGTAGGTAGGTGAGAGGTGGAGTTTGAAGGGACACGATAGATCGCGCCCCTGATAGTCGCGGATTGTCTTCGTAGGGGCACAGCGCTGCTGTGCCCCTACTATCTTAATTTTGATTAATGTCCGCTGCCGTTGCCGTTACCATTGCCATTTTCATCGAAGGGGATGGGCGGGAAGCCGCCCGCAAACGGCACATCCGGGCGGGCGTAATCGCCCATCAGCGCGCGACGGCGCGGCGTCGTGTGTTCCAGGAATTCAGGATCAGTGGAATCACGGTCGGAACGGCGCACCCAGGGCGGGCTGTAGATGAAGTGCATGTTATAGCGATCCCAGGTCATATTGTTCGGCATCGGTGAATGCCAGACACCGTTGTGGAACAGCAGCACACTGCCGCGCCGCGCCAGCAAAATCTGCTGAATGGCGCAGGCTTCGACTTCTTTGCGCACTTCTTTCGGCAGGTCAATCTTGCTGCGATGGCTCCCCGGCACGAGCATCATGTTACCCATGTACGGTTTGGTTTGATCGGTCAGGTGATAGCTGGCGCGTAGCTGAATTAAGGGCACAGGATAAGCCAGCTTCTTAAAGTCGTAGGCTGACGATCCATCCTGATGCCAGCCGACGCTTTGGCTTCCGGCAGGCTGCACCGTACACCAGGCCGCCTGCAGCACGAAGTTATCCCCGTAGATCGCGCGCACTTTGGGCAGCACCGCCGGGTGATCCACCAGCCGCTCAATCGCAGGTTCGTGTTCGAAGCCCTTGCCCATTTGCAGCAGGTGATCTTTGGCCTGCCCCGCATGGACGCGCTTCGCCGCTTCCAGCACTTCGTCGCATTCGGCTTCGCTGAGGACATCCTCAATCACGATGAAGCCGAAGCACTCGAAAATAAACTGATCCATTTCCGTCATGACGCCGGGCTTTGAAAAAGGCAGTGTGGTAAGTTCCATTTTTATGTTCTCACTTTACGCTTGTATTCTTCGCTCACAAAAGGGTTGTGCCATTCACCGATATGCAGTTGAATGTGCTTGAACTTCGCCTCGTCGCGCCTCCTTTCCGCTGTTCTCAATCAAAAGTGAATAGTGACGGATGTTCCCGTATGTTGTGCGGGAAAGGACAAAAACAGCAGCCTTGAGGCCTCGTCCCAGCGTTCGATCATGCGGCTGAGCGGCTCAAGCTCGATTTGTTTGGGTTTTGCTGGAAGTAAAATACTGACGGCGGCATTGGTTTCCTGCGCGGACTTGATTGTGAAGCTGATTCCGTCCGCCGTCGCACGCTCATTGTCAATGCGCCCGCTTGCCGCGATGATCCAGGCTGGCACGGGAGCCTGATAGGCCAAATCGTAGAGCAACCATTGGCTGCCAGGGGTAATGACCGGATTTGTCACGACCGCCAAATCTGCATCAAACAGGTTGACGAATTTCCCATCAAGGGTGCGTCCGGTTGCCGCTTCGAGTTCGGTTTCTTCCATCCCTGCCGCGATCACGTAAGGGCCGCGCTGCAAAATCAGCGTATTCGTCTCGTTCCAGGTTTGGTTGATTGATTGGCAGGCTTGTCGGACGACTTCACGTACCCGTTCCGCACCCAGCGGATCATATGCCAGTTCGGTCGGGCT
Source organism: Anaerolineae bacterium (assembly GCA_034432495.1). Taxonomy (GTDB): domain Bacteria; phylum Chloroflexota; class Anaerolineae; order Aggregatilineales; family Phototrophicaceae; genus Flexifilum. The sequence continues at coordinate 20,764 of DAOUCB010000169.1, forward strand.
TTGCGCGACGACCAGCACCCGCCCACGACCATAGGTTGTGACGGGTTCATGCTTCACGCCCATCAGTTCAAACAGATGCGCCTGCGGTGAAGCATACTGCCCCGTCCACCATGAACGCACCGAATTGTAGGTATCGCCGTTGCCGAAGACAATCAGCACGCCGCCCTGCTCAACCCAGCGCGCCAGCGCCGTGTGAATCTCTGCCGACGGCGGTTTCATGCCGTCATAGCTCAGCAGCAGAATCTCCATACCATCGAGGTAGCCGGGGCGTTCCAGCGCCTCCAACTGCACCATTTGCAGCGGCAGGCCGTGCTTGATCAGCGGCATCGCCACGCCGTAAATCGAGGACAGGTGCGGGTCGCTGGCATCAGGTTCGCCGCGTTGATACATCAGTGTGTCGCTGACGCACAAACCAACGCCCGGCGCTTCGTTCCGCCAGTGATGATCCGACCACTCCATATCCGCCAGCGCGTTAAAGACAACTTCCAGTTCGGTCGCGTAGGCTGCCGGAATACCTTCGCGCTCCTCAGTCGGGTCGTGATAAAAAGCTGCCAGCGTGTCACGCAGGCGAACGGCGTTATCCGGTGGTTCGTTCGCATTCAGGTACTGATAGAACGAGAAAATGTAGGTCAGCACGTCGCCGAACTTGAGTTCGCCGTCACGCGGCTTGGCAGCGAAGCCAAGCGTTTCCATCGGCTCGACGCCGTGCGCTTTCGCGAACGCCTCGAAACGTTCGATCACTTCAACCGTATTGGCGCGCTTTTCTTCGTCCACCCGCTTGAGATACGAGTCCACGACGTCGCGCAGCGGAACTTCGCTGAGCAGATCGGCACGCGGATAAGTGCGCGTCAGCACGCGCCGAGGCCAGGGAACGACCTCGAAGCGCGACACATCGGGGAAGAACAGTGACGCCGCGACCGTCCGCTCCCAGTTGAGGCGATAATCCGACCATGAATAATTCGGGTTGTCCTCAATGGGGTCAGCCAGCAGCCATAGACGTTTACCTGTGCCGCGCACCATCGCCACCGACGAGCCATATTCGCAGAAAGCTGTCTCGAAAGTACGCTCTTTCGAAACACCTTGATAGACGTTGTAAGTGCGCGCCGTCCCCGTCCACACCTGCGCGATGATGCCGTCACAGTCCGGGATGTCGTAGAGCTTCGATTCCGGGCTGACGATGCGCCAGTGGGCATAATTGAGCAGTGAATGCGTCGGCACGTAGATGCGGAAATCCGGCACGCCCTTCGAACGGGCATAGGCTTTCAAATCGCGGCTGAGATCGGTCAGCGCTCGCGTGTAGAGGTGCTGCATCAACTGGGAAGCGCGATAACGTGCATCCGGCGATGAAGTCGGTTCCTGCCACGACTCGCCGTAGTATTCCTGCCACTCGCGCTTGAATCCCGCGCCGTAACCTGCCCGCACCCAGAATTCCGGTTCTTCGAGATGCAGCGCCACTGCTCCCAAATCGACCACCTGCTTCAGTCCCTCAAACAGATAGGCCGTATAGGGACGGCTGGGAACCATGTAGAAAATATCGCTGCCCTGATTGATGCCGTGTTCCAGCTTGAAATCGCCGACCGCCGCCTGGGCATCGTCGTAATGCTGCTGACCGTCCCATGTACCGTTGACGTAATCCTGATACGCGCCCCACGAGACGCCCGTCATGACGTGCGGGATATAGCCCGCCTTGCGCCAGTCGTTGAGCCGCCCCGGAAGATCGCGATCCAACCCGTATGCCATCGCCACATCCGTTTGAATGTCGATACGCACATCAAACGGCGCGTGTTCCTGAAACGACGTGTTTTCCTGTTCTGATCGACGTTGTCGCATGAGCGTCTCTCAGACAAACAGGGGAGTTGTGCCAAGCCGCGCAATCTCCGCCTGCATTTCCGCGTCGGTTGGGCGCTTCTCGAAGCGGCTCGCCGCATTCAGAACTTTCGGCAGCAGGGTGATGTCGCCGACTGTATTCAGGAAAATGCCTTCCTGTCCCAATACCCAGTGAACCGCCTTGTCGATGGCGGCCTGTTCGGTCAGCGGCTCGTACCAGGTTGCGTGCGTATGCGCCTGATTGCCCCATGCGCCCTGCGAAATCGACTTGATCGTTTGCAGAGCAATATTGTGTTCTTTGCAAAGCGCCAGAATTTTATTGAAGCCATCGGCATAAACGGGATTCTGCATCATGGTGTAGTTGTAAGGCAGCAGCACCGAATCGAAGTCGAAGCGTTCGAGCGCGCGCCGATGATTTTCAGCGATCACGATCTCGTGTCCGGTCACGCCGATGTACTTGACCAACCCCTGCTCACGCGCTTCGATCAGCGCTTCGAGCGCGCCGCCCGGCCCCATTGCAACCTGCCATTCGTCTTCCTTGATCAGCGCGTGAAGCTGAATCAAATCGACCGAGGGGACGCGCAGCCGTTCCAGCGATTTGTGGAACTGATCACGCGCGCCCTGATAGGTGCGTTCGCCGGTCTTGGTCGCCAGAAAAAACTGATCGCGGTACTGCGCCATCCAGGGGCCAATCCGCAGTTCGGCCTCGCCATAGCTGGCGGCGGTGTCAATGTGATTGACGCCGTATTCGAGCAGCACGTCGAGCGTGCGGTCGGCTTCGGCCTGTGTCACGCCGCCTAACGCCGCTGCGCCAAACAGCGTCCGCGTGCTGAGATGTCCCGTGCGTCCGAAAGGTATTTTTTCAATCATGAGTTTTTTCCTCTCCTAAGTGGTCTCGTGACGAATGGGCGACACTGAGCCTGCTTATCTCTCCACTATACTCAGTTTTGGAGAATTTGAACAGACATAGTGGACTTAAATGACTAGACAAACGAGCCGATAGTTCAGAACTTATGTCCAGAGCAAACCAGCCTTAGTTGCTGATCGTGTGCAGGGTTGTCAAGGCCAGCACCAGATATTCCAGCCGCCGCGCCGCGAATTTGCGCAGATTGTCCGAACACGCTTCAAGAATTCTACCGCTCACCGCGTCATCGACAGCACCCGGCAGGCGCGTAATCATGTGACTGAGCAGCCCCGCCGCCTCATCGACGTGTTCAGCGGCAAACTGATTCGAACATTCACTAATGAGCCGCTGTAATTCCGGGTCGAGCAGTCTGCCTGCTTTGCGCTTGTACGAACTGATAACCTGCGAAGCGGTCGTCCCGCGATCCTGGCGCATCCGGCGCAGCAGACGAATAAACTGCTGTTCATTGCCGAGAATACGTGCCAGCGACAGCGCAATTTCCATACGCGCACCATCGTTTTCCACCGTCTCCAGCAGGTGAAACAGCGGGTCAATCGCTTCGGTGGTGCGCAGATTGCCCAGCGCTGACGCATAAGCGATCCGCAGGCCCTTGTCTGTTTCGCTCTGAATCCGTTCGAGCAGTTCCGGCGCAACCGTTTGATCGCCGAGCGTTCCCAGCGAGCGCGCACAGTGAGCGATGATTGAGCGATACTTGGAATTCAGGCCGTTGCGCAGTGACGGCAGCGCCCGTTCATCCCCCATGCGTCCCAGCGCCCAGGCCGAAATATTACTCAGCGAAAGCTCGGTTCCATCGAGGATATGCGTCACTGCATCGACCAGACGTGGGTCGGTTCCCATCCGTGAGATCGAGATGATTGCCTCGAAACGCACGTTGAAGCGCGGGTCTTGCAGCGCTTCCAGCAGTTCATCGACGGTCAGCGGGCTTTTCGTGGTTCCCATCCGGGCGGTACTGGCAACGGTCGCTTTCTCATCGCGAGCGCGGTAGTAGCCAATCAGCGACTCAAACGCCAGCAGTGGATTGCCATGCACGAACATTCCGGCAAATTCGCCCACGCTCACGCTGCTGTCGGCCTGCACGCGATAAAACAAGGCCAGACTCAGCCCAGTCAGGACGAGCACACTCAGGAACAAGGGGGTGAACGGATCAAGTGTGAAAATCAGGAATTGACCCGAAATCCCAGAAAACGCATCGAGCAAACGCCCGCTGATATTCTGGCTGATGCCGCCCATCAGACCAACCAGCGCGTAATAGACCGCCAGATACTCAGCGCGCTTTTCATAAGGCACGACACGCACGAACAGCAGCCGCCCCGACCCAATCGCCCAGCCGATTTCGGCAATCCCCCAGACGAAGGCAACCGTCATCGCCGCCACCAGGCTCAGCGGCGAATTGCGCGGCAGCAGCAGCCAGGCAATCGGCAGCAGCGTTTTCATGTACAGCCCCAGCAGCATAACCGGCTTGCTTCCGTAGCGATCCGCTGCCCAGCCAAACAGATAAGTCGCGGAAAAACCGCCGATCACCGGCCCCATTTGCAGCCAGACAATCGAACTGTCGCTCAGGCCGATCTGGTTCTGCATGAAAATCGGCAGAAACGCCAGTGGCGCGCTGCCGAAGATCACCAGACCCAGCGCAACCATGTAGGTCGAGAAATTGCGGTCGCGCAGGACGCCCAGAAAATCCTTGTAAGAAATCGATTTCGCCTCAGTCGGCGCACCACCCGGCAGATGCGATGACGACCACACCGAAATCAGCCCGAACACCACGCCGATAGCGAACAGGATCATGAAGCCATCCATGCCCGTCGAAACGCCGAGCACGTAGCCCGCAATCACAATCGCGAGGATGCCCGTGACCCGCGCCACCATGTCGTTGATAGCCGAGTGCTTCCCGCGCACCGAATTAGGGATGTATTCCTGCGACCAGGGGTACAACGCGGTCTCAGAAATTGAACGGCAGAGCGCGAACGCCCCCATCAGCACAGCGACCAACAGCAGCGCCGCATTCGTGCCATAGCGACCCATCACCGCTGGCACAAGCAGCAGTCCGGCGGTCACGATTTTGCGCGTCCCGAAAAAAATGATCCAGGTGCGTTTGTAGCCGAAGCGCGCGACCGTCGGCGCGATAAACAGCGCCACTATTCCCGAAAATGGCAGCAGCGAGAGTAGAAAACCAATATCTGAATTGCTCGCCCCCAGCTTGTTCAGGAACAACACGAAGGCCGAGCCAAAAAACGTCAGTGTTGCAAAAACGTTATTCGTCGCGTTAAGGGCAATATTCCAGGGAAGCCGCCGAATTTTCTCGGCGTTGGTGATCTCAGTTGCCATAAAACGCTGTTCCTCAAGATTGCCGCGAATGATTTCTGCTATGATTACACAGCACACGAGTTTACCAGCATTTCACGGCTCGCAAAGTTCCGCCTGAGAATTGCCAGCCGAAGCGTTGCGAAACAGGTGGGCATCGGTAGGGCAGCCAGCGTTTCTTCATGACAGAATAGCACAGATAGAGTTTGAGGTTTTTATGGATACCCTGATTTCAAAAGAAACCGTCGCGACTCTGCTGCAACTGGGTGGGCAGTATCTCCTGCCAACCGCTGCCCTCCTGCGTGCTCTCTATTACGGGATGCGCGGCAAACTGCCGGAGGGCATCGCCCAGATTGTCGCCGCCAGCGCCTTTGCCGGAATCACGGCAGTCGTCGGCGATCAGCAGCCCGATTTGCGCGCCATTATCCTCGGCATTCTCGGCAACACGGTTTTTACGGCTGGACTGCTCGCCTTTATCGTCACCTATCTGCTCAGAATGCCCAATTACGGCAGGCTCGCCGACGGACTGGTCGGCGGCTTCGCGGGGCTGGTTTTCTGGCTGGTCTGGGTCTACGTGCTCGGCAATGAATGGGACTGGTGGACGATCCCGCTGATTATCATCGGCGGGGGGTTGGCCTTTATCGTCCTGCGTGCCCTGCTCCGTCAGATCGGGCGGCTCGTCAAAATCGCGACCTATTTCATCATCGCAGCGATTCTCTTTATCGTCGCAGCGGGCGGTGTCTTTCTGCTGACGCCGCTGATTCAGAGCGCCACGAGCCACTAGCTTCAGGTCATGGCGCTGCCGCCAAACGTTTTCAGTGCGCGCCTCGTCTGTCCCAAATCCCAATTCGCGCCCAGATGTTCGAAAATCTCGGCCGCGCTGTGCAAATGCTCACGGCGTTCGGCAGCGTTCAGGTTGGGCAGACGACCGCAAGCGTCATGCGCCAAACCTTCTTCGTAAGCCATCTTGATTCTGCGTGCTTCGTGCAAAGACCGCAGTGCCAGTTTTTTGGCTTCTGCCCATTTCCCATCGATGCGCGCCAGCCAGCTTTGATAGAGACAAGAGCGCGCCGTCGCCAGTACAAAAATGTGGGCATACAATTCCAGATAATGCAGTGCCGTCAATGCATCGTGTCGATACGTCTCATTTTGTGGATCACGTTCCAGCATGGTCAGCCGATATTCAATCACCGCGCCGTAGGCTTCCAGCATCCCAAACGAGGTTGGAACCGACTGCGCCAGCGCGGCTTCGACCGGTTCAATCAAAGGCAGCACTGGTTCAATCTCGCCGCGACACAGATGGATTTTTGCGGTCGCACCGAGAATCCAGATTAAGCCAATCGTGTCGTTGATGCCTTCATAAATTGCGCGGCTGCGCCGGAAAAACGCCGCTGCGCTGTCCAGATTCCCGGCGCGCAGTTCGAAGCGCCCCAAATCGTCTAATGCCCAGGCTTGCGACTGCAAATTCGTGGATTGCAGCGCAGTTTCATACAGTTCATCGCTGAGTGTCTTCGCCTGTACCCAATCGCCACGATAGTAATAGACGGCTATTAGCGCCACTGCACCCTCTTCCCAGCCATGAATATGCCCGATATTCATGGCGGTGTTCAAACAGCGACGCAGATAGGTTTCGGCAGCGGCCCAGTCAGTGATAACCGTCGCATACATGCCGCGCAGCAGCAGTATTCGCGCCAGTGCGTTTTCATTCTTTATGGGTTCAATGAACCTGTGAACCCGCTCATGATAGCGCCGCGCCAGCGTCCGGTGCGCAATCAGGGCAAGCGTCAGAGCCGTCACCGCATACATACGAACGCGTTCAACCAGCACGTCATCACCAGCGCTGTCGGCAATATTCAACCCCATCAGCGAGAGATAGGCCGTCTCCCAGCGCTCGTTGCGAAAATAATGCAGCAAGACCATCTGCCCAATCGCGTGCATGGCAAGCGCCTGCTTTTCACTGTTAGTCGAGCGTCGGGGAAGAACAAATTGAGCGAGAATCTGCTGAGCCAGCAGCCAGACAAAATTGATCTGCTGCCGCCGCCGTGATCCCAGCACATTGTAGCCCAGCGCCATCAGCGATTCGACGGAGTAATGGTAACCTTGTTCCAGGCTGCTGATGCTGTAGTAAGCTTCCCCCAGAAAAGAGAGAGAGGTCGCTCGCTGCAAGGGCGTCGTTTCGATTCGTTCCGACAGTTCCAGGACGCGCTCGAAATAGCCAATCGCACGCGGGTAGATGCCGCTCTCCAGCGCCAATTTGCCCGCGCGCTCAGCGTAATAAGCTTCGCGTTGCGTGTCACCCGCTGCGTGCCAGTGTTCAGCCAGTGCCTGCGCCCGTGAAGAGCGCTCCACGTCATCGGGGTAAGTCGCTTCTATCGCCTGCGCGACATCGCGATTCAGGGCTGGAATCTCTCCACTTGCACCGGCATCGAGCAGCAGAACTTCGCGCAGCTTGTCGTGCGAAAAACGCCATTCGTCTTCGTGGACTTCCAGTACCGCCGCATTCGCGCACGTCACCAGCCAGATTTCCAGGTCATTCGAACGGGCAAACCCCGCCAATTGACGCAGGACCTTCAGGTCAAGGATTCGTCCGGCAATCGCCGCCAGTTTCAGCAGCATGTGCGCACTTTCTGGCACATGCGCTAGCCGTCGCCGCAGAATCGACTGCATCCCGCCCGCGAAGACTTTCTCCGGCAGGGTCTTCGAGCCAATCAGATCGAGTGAACCCGCTTCTTCAGCCAGCGTGCGCACCACTTCGACAATGAAAAACACGTTGCCTTCGGTTTCACGCTGGATCAGGCTCGTCACATCCGGTTGCTCGCCTGCCGCGCCGAGCATCGAGCGGCTCAGGTCGGTGATTTCATCCATCGACAGCCGTTGCAGCGCAATCACCTGCATCAGCGGCAGGCGTTTGGGCAAATCGAGCGATTCGTCATGGCGCGAACTGCCGACCAGTAGTAGCGGCAGATTTTTCACGAGCGGCAGCAGTTGATTCAGCACGTCGAGGCTTTCGTTTGCCCACTGCAAATCTTCCAGCAGCAGCAGTATCGGCTGAGATTGTGCGCGAAAAACATTGACTATCGTGCGTAGCAAACGCTGCTGCGCGTCGCTGCTGTCCAACGCGGGCGCGTCGGCAATTTCGCGTCCCAGCAGCGTGCTGATGTCCGGCACAATTTCCTTGAGAATGCCCGCATCAAGGTCAGTCAGCGAAGTCGTCAGCGCCAGACGGCGCAGTGGATCGCGCCACATCTGGTACAGTCGCCCGCCGCCTTCAACCGCTTGCCCGCGCAGCACGCGCGCTTGCTGAATCAGCCCAAACGTCCGTAGTTCATTGAGCAAGCGTGATTTACCGATCCCGCTCTCGCCAGTGACCAGCCACGCGCTTCCACCACCATGCAGCGCTTCGCCGAGCGCCGTATTGAGCTGATTAAACTCCGTTTCGCGACCGATAAACTGGGCCGCCTGCAAAAAACTCTCGCGGATGTCGCCGCTCTCACCAGGGAGCGCGCGCCCGGTTGCGGCACACAGATCGCTGATAATTTCCGCCGCCGTCTGATACCGTTCCAGCGGGTCTTTCGCCATCATCCGGCTGACAATCTCGGCGATTGACGGTGCCCTCGCGACAAGCGAATCCGCTGAGGGTGTCAAAGCGTACAAAGGAGCAAAATCAGGGTAGTCGTTCAGAATGCTTTGCAGCATCCCGTTGAAACTCGACTTGCTGAACGGATAGCGCCCTGTCAGCAGTTCATAAGCGATCACGCCGACGGCGTACAAGTCGGACATTTCGCTGGCGGAAGCCCCGCGAAAAATCTCAGGCGCAGAATAGGCCGGCGTGCCGCTGAATTCTGACGACGGTTGACTTTGTCCACGCAGAATCGACAGGCCGAAGTCCAGCACCTTGACGCCGCCGTCCACCGCGATCAGGATGTTCTCTGGCTTCAGATCGCGATGCAGAATCCCGCGCCGATGCAGATAAGTCAGCGCTTGCAGCAGCCCCACCAGCAAATCGACCTGCGCTGCCAGCGGCTTTCCCTGCCCCGCCTGCAAAATCGACTGAGCATCGTCCAGCAGTTCCATCGTGTAGTAAATCTGCCGCTTGCCCTCCTCATCCGTGTCGAAGCCGTAGTCGAGCACGCTGATGACATTCGGATGGCGCAGCGAGGCCAGCGTTTGAAATTCCTGGGCCAGCTTGAGCGCGATTTCATCAACCTGGTCAGGTTCCAACGCCAGCGCCTCGGCATTCACCTGCTTGAGCGCGATCCGCTGCCCGCTCAAGCGATCAACGGCCTCGTACACGGTTCCCATCCCACCGACCCCAATCTGGCGGAGCAGGCGGTAGCGGTTGCTAATCAGTTTGGAGACACTTACGGGCATGAATGAGTTCTGAGTCAAGTGCAATGTAGGCTGTGTCCTGGGTTACACCGAAGCATTCAGCAGGTCGATCACGCGCATGTTGGCAACGCCATCTTCTGGCGCATAACGCGGTGGTCGCCCTTCGATCAGCGCGGCAGCGAAATCTTCTGCCATCAGAGTATAAGAATTCGCCGGAGGGATAGAAATTTCCTCGTAGCTGTCGTCGTGCCAGAAACGAATCTTCGTCTCCGCATCTTTTGGCATGACGAAACCCTGCTCAACCGAAATCCGCCCGCGTGTACCGCGAATTTCATACGTATGCGCGAAAGAGGTACGCAGGCTGCTGTCGAAATGACCCAGCACCTCATTCGGAAATTTCATCACCGCGCTCAGGCTCTCGTCCACCTGCGACGTCGCGCCGATGCGTGCCAGCGCGTGAACTTCGCTCGGTTCGCTGCCCGACATCAGCCGCATCATATTGATGCAGTAGCAGCCCACATCCATCAGCGAGCCGCCCACCAGCGCTTTGTTCAGGCGAATATCGTTTTCATGACGAGCCACAAAATTGAACGCCGCTTGCATCACGCGCAGTTCCCCGATCATACCGTCGGCGATCATCTGTTTGACGCGCACCGTTTGCGGGTGAAAACGGTACATGAATGCTTCCGCGAACAGCACCCCGCGCGCCTTGAACGCATCGACCATGCGCTGGGCTTCAAGGGCATTACTCGCCAGCGGCTTTTCGCACAGCGTCGGCTTGCCAGCTTCGGCGCAGCGAAAACTCCACTGGGCATGTTCACTATTGGGGACGGGGATATAAATCGCATCAATCTCAGGCGAGGCAATCAGTTCTTCATAGCTGCCGTAAGCGGTTGGAATGCCCGTCTCGTCCGCGAATGCGCGGGCTTTCTCCATCGTTCGGCTGGCGACGGCGGTCACACGCCCATTCTGCGACTGCTGAATCGCCGGGATTACCCGATTTCTGCCTATGTTTGCGGTACTCAGGACGCCCCACCGGATCATATCCGCCATATGCTCTAACCCTTCTTTCAAATAAGCGCATCATCTCTCCATCATAGCCTGATTGGGCATCTCCGTCCAAGACCGATTGCTCAATGCTTGATCCATAAACTGGATGTAGAACGGCGAGATCAGCTTTTGCCACCACGTTAAATCGGGATCAGTCGCGCTCATGCGCTGGTTGACGATCCCGGTCTGGTTGTCTTGGCCATAAGGATCCGTGATCAGATAGCGGTTGGCGAACGAAACATGCCCCTCGCGGCATTGCTAGTCCATCGAACCGGTGGACGTAACACACACGTTTATCGAGGTCATAGCATTGATCCAGCTCCGCGTGGTTCAGTTCGAACTGTCTCGGCCCATTGCGGACACTCGTCCCATCGAGCCAATCAGGGATTTTTCCCCCGAACGGGAACATCATCTAACCTCGCTTCAATGATCGTCAGCGCTCCTCGCATTGTAGGGTCAAATCACTCGATGATGTGTGGAGGTTGATGTACACTCCCTATTCTGCATTTTCTTCGACCCAACAATGGTTTTCAAAGAGTTACCCTCACCATAAGCTGAGTTTTTCTCCCCTCTCCTCGCTTGCGTGGGTGAGGGGCTTAGGAGCATTTCCCATATGACCTTTTCACTTTCAACTTCGCGTCTTCATCTGGAATTTCTCGCTTCAGACGCGCGCTTGCGCCTGAGTCGTTACGCGCTCGCCGACTCCTCATGGTTCAGCGAAACATCCAACCTGTTCGCCGTCGAAATCAACGGACAGCGCTTCGACGCATCCAACCTGACCTTGCTCGATTTCACTCTCGATGCGCCGACCAATGGCGTCCAGCACGGCATCGCCCACTTCGGCGGAGATGGTTTTCAACTCGACCATCATGTCAAGGTCTACGCCGATACCGCGCTGATCGAATCATGGCAGGTACTTCACGTCACGGGTGCGTCGCGTCTCCACATCACGCGCATGGACTCCTTCTCGCTCGACCTTCCCCCTGCCGAATACGATCTGCTCCACTTCAGCAGCGATTGGGGGGAGGAATTCGAGCCTGTCCGCGCATCGCTGACGGGGGAAATCACGCTCGAAACCCGCTCAGGTCGATCCTCCAAGGGCCAGCATCCTTATTTCGCCCTTGTTCGAGATGATCAAACGGTTTTATCGGGTGCAGTCGCCTGGTCGGGCAATTGGATTTTCCGCTTCAAGCCGCTTCCTGAAGGAAATTACCGTTTAAGCGGCGGCCTCCACGACTGGAATTTTGTCCACAATCTTCCGCCCGGTGCATCAAGGCGGACTCCGCCCGTCATCCTTGCTTTAGGCCGTGACCTCGATGATACGGCACGGCAGTTTCACGCCATCGGACGCCAATACTGGTATCCGCGCAATGACTTATCCGCTTCCCTGCCCGTCGAGTGGAATCACTGGTGGAGCTACGAGGACGCCGACATCAACGAAGCGGTTTTCCTCGCCAACGTCGAATCTGCCGCCCAGCTTGGTATTGAACTCTGCACCCTCGACGCGGGCTGGTTCGGCACAAATGAACACTGGTATCAACTGCGCGGCGATTGGGATCATGTCAACACCGACCGTTTCCCGCACGGCATTCGCGCGATTGCCGATGCCGTTCACGCGCACGGCATGAAATTCGGCCTCTGGTGCGAAATCGAGGGTTTAGGCGAACAGGCCGAACTCGCGCGAACGCATCCCGAATTCGCTGCACAGCGTGACGGCGCTTCACTGGGGTATGTCTGCCTGGGCAATCCACAGGCTGAAGCATGGGCTTTCGCCACCTTAAGCCGCCTTATTCGCGATTACGCTTGCGACTGGATTAAACTTGACTTCAACCTCGACCCCGGCGCGGGCTGCAACCGCACCGATCACGGACACGGCGCGGGTGATGGCCTCTACGCCCATTACACAGGCTACTACCGCCTGCTCGACCGCATCCGTGCCGCATATCCCGAAGTCGTCCTTGAGAACTGTTCTTCCGGCGGCCTGCGTATCGATCTGGGGATGCTGCGCCACACGCATATGACCTTTTTGAGCGACCCGGACTGGCCTGCCCATGATCTGCAAATCTTCTGGGGTGCGACCACCACCCTCGCGCCAGACGTCTGCCTGCATTGGGGCTTCAGCGAGTGGCGTGTTGGCAACGGCCCGCCGCAGCAGAACTTCAACCCGCGCGACCCAAATCTCAAGCCGCATCAGTTGGACTACTACACGCGCATCGCCATGTTGGGAGTGTTCGGCTTGTCGCAAAAGCTGCCCGATTTACCGGAGTGGGTTGCGCAGCGCCTTGCACACCATATCGCAATCTACCAGCAGCATGTCCGCCGCTTCGTCCGCGAAGCCCATCTCTATCGCCTGACCGACCAGCCGCGCCGCAGCGGTGATGGGGATCGCTGGTGCGCCTTCCAGTACGCGCTGCCCGACGAGCATCTTCTGTTCGTTTTCCGCCTCCCCGGCGCGGAAGCGCAGCGCACGATCCACTTGAAAAATCTGCTCGAAGACCGTATCTATCAGATTGACGATCCGAGCGGTCAGCACTTTTGGCCTCAGAAAATGTTGGGGCGCGATCTCATGGAACAAGGTTTAACCTTCGACAAACTTCAGGAAGAGGACTCAATCCTGCTCAGGCTGCGTCTCCATGACGAGTTCTGAACAAAAAAGGCATGACAAGTCATGCCCCTTTCCTGACGCTTCCTTTGCGTTCTTGGCGTCTTGGCGGTTCAAATTTGCTTCAATCGTCTTAGTTGCCCACAAGCTGTCGATCCGGCATCTATCGGTCACGTATTGAACAAAATCGGCTCCCTCAAATGGGTCTCAATGGGGCACATATGAGCGAGGATTCTTAAATTAGGTTGTGTTGACATATCAGCGTAGCCAAATCAAGGCGCTGACCAGATGGAGAAAGCCCAAGTAACGCGACGCCAGTTTGTCGAAGCGAGAAAAGACGCGCCGAAAATGCTTAATCTTGTTGATGAAACATTCGATCAAATGACGCTCCCGGTACAACCAGCGGTCATAGTCACGAGGTTGCTTGGCACACTGGTGTGGTGGAATGACCGCAACTGCCCCTTGCTCGATAATCCAATCGACCAACGGTTGTCCGGCGTAGCCGCGATCTGCAATAATGTGTTGTCCGCTCAGACCG
>DAOUCB010000170.1:0-14922 GCA_034432495.1 Anaerolineae bacterium
GCGGAGAAATCACGCCGAAGGATTTTGCTGCGGGCGCGCTGGATGGCGTCGAACGCCTGCTGATTCATACCTGGGTGAGTGATGTGCCTGACGATCAGTGGACGAACGACTTCCCTTATCCGAGCGTTAGCCTGCTAGAAATACTGGCGCGCGGCGGCGGCGTGCTCATCGGGTTGGATGTATCATCGCTAGACAGTGTGGATAGCGCCAGCCTGCCGGGGCATCACGCGGTCAAACGGCTGGGCATGGTCAACCTGGAAAATTTGATGCTGCGCGGCGTGCCCGATGGTGATTACGAGTTGATCGCGCTGCCGCTGAAGCTTGACGCGGCTTGCGGCTCGCCCGTTCGAGCGGTACTGCGCACGTTCTAGAAAAAGAGGGAAAACGGGAAATCATGCAAAACCCAACCGCACTGATGCTGTTTGTCGTTTTCGGCCTGATCCTGGTCGTGATGTATATTGCCATCCGCCGCCGTTTCGCCTCGCCAGTGGTGATCGCCGCGATTGGCGTGTTCGCGAATATTATTGTCATGACGCTGATCGGGCTGGCACAGGGTAATACGATTTATCAGGCGATCTTCGCAGGGTTGTTGATCGGCGGGCTGTTCAGCGGCGCGGTGCTGGCGATGGCGGCTTACTTTCAGAACAATGAAGCACGCAAAAAAAGCGGGTAAGTCGAAGAAACACTGCGGCTGCTTCTGATACCCCGCGCCTAACGAGGTTAGGCGGTATTGACAATAGTAATCGAGTAGCGCCCCGCGCCGTCGAAGCGCGAGGCTTCGATGACATAGGTGCCATCAGCGGGCAAGCGCACCTGCGCAAGCTGGGCGTTGATCTTGAGTTCGGGATCGTAAGCGTCATCGTTGTAGGCCATGAGCTTACCGTCCGGCTTAAACAGCGCCAGCGCCGGATCGAGCGTGCCGCTTTCGGCGGACATGGTGAAGGTCAGTACATCCCCCTGCTTTCCGCTAAACGCCCAGCGCTGCACCGGAAACACATCCTGCAAGCGTCCCTCAACTTCGGTCACGCCGTCCGGGTTCAATGTCAGCGATTGGTCGCCATTGATGCCTAACGTATACATGCCCTGCCCCTGCCGCCATTCGACGCGAACGGTGTAAATTCCGGTCTGCGGAAGGGCGAAATCGCTAATCTCGGCATCGTAGACGCCGAACAAATCCGTCCCCAACTGATCATCGTTGTAGGCGAGTTCGCTGCCATCGGGCGCAAGCAGGCGGAGCGCCATATCCAGGTTGAAAAGCGATGGATCGGTGATGGATTGATCGACGGCTGAGAGCGTAAGCTGCTGACCCGCAGTGCCGTCGAATGTCCAGGTCTGCTGCGGCGCGGCTTCGCTGAGTGTCCCCAGAACCGGGACTCCGAGCACCAGCGAGGGCGCACCGTAGCGATCTGGTGTACCGCGCGTGCTAAAAGCGCGTATCTGCGCCTGCTGATTGTCGCCCGTCGTGTCCGCCACATAGAGCGTCGTTTCGAGCGCGCCAACGGGCGAAAAACTGAGGGCGCTGGGCGCTTCGGCCTCGACCTGATTGACTACTTCTCCATGCGGATCGACGAAGAGAATACCCTGATCCTGGGTGGCAAAGAGCAGACGACCTGTGCTGGTCGCGGAAAATGCCGAGACGGTCTGCGGCGTCAGCCCCGGTAACCAGAACTGCAACTGAGCCGTCGGTTTGTCGCCACCAATCACCTGCGAGACAGCCGCAGAGGTTGTGCCGTCGATGAGCGAGGCCAGCCATTCAACCACCCAGGCGCTGCCCGATGAATCGAGCGTGACCAGCGGAGGCGCACTGGCGTTGAAATTCAAGCCGACGGTGCGGTCGTGCGGTTCGCCGAGGATGCGCAGGACATAGCCAGAATCGGTCAGGTCGGTGGCGTAGATCGTTCCGTCGGATGCAACGGCGAGGCTAAAGGGTGCACCGCCGCCAAAACTGCCGACCGAGTCGAACCAGCGTCCCTGGCTGTTAAGTTTGCGAATGCAGCGGCAGACCGTATCGGCAACATAGACAGTCCCAGCGGCATCGACAGCAATCGCGGTTGGCGTGGCGGGATGGTCAAAGGGGATGGTCGAGAGCGCCGCACCGGTTTTAACATCAAACATCTGCACGCCATCTTCGGTATCGACGGTATAGAGGTGATCCTGGGCAAGCGCAAGACCATCGATTCGATGGGCGACAGGTTGGGTCGTCCAGAGTGGATGATAGGCTGGCCTGAGCGGTGGGACGGCGGCACTAAAGACCAGGCTGTCAAAGAGATCGGTGAGTTCCTGCTCAAAAGCCGCCTGATCCGCCTGATCCGCACGCGCGGCAATCAGCAGCGCGCGGTCATCGGGGAGGCGACCGGAACGGGCGATGCCGCTCTGCTGGCGGTCAGCGCTCACCGTGTTGATACGCAAGCCGCTGCGCCCATACATCGATTCCTGAGCGTAGCTGAGGGGAAGTTGATTCAAGGCGGCGACCTGCGCTTCGAGAGCAGGACGGAGCGCGGCGTCCTCGACCGAAGCGGGCAGCACCGTCAGCGTGACGAGTGTGTCAGCGCTGCCGAGCGTGAGCGTCAGGCTGCTGTCCTCACCTGCCGTTGAAACGGGCGTACTCCAGGAAGCCGGATAAATCAGAGCGAGGTTGGCATCTGCCCAGGCGTAAGCGACATAAGCATCCTGGGCATGGCTGATGAGAGGAACGACCAGGAGAAGGAGCGAAATAAGGACAAATCGACCCCACCCCTGACAACCAGAAGCAGATCGTCTTCCCTTCCCGAAAGCTGGGGGGCGGAGAAAAAGTAAAAACCGAGTGTTCAATTGAACACCTCTACGAATCAAATAAGAGAATCGCTCAGCGAGCGGCACGAATATTCCTTTAGTAGCTAGTAACGCGGGATTGAGCCGACGACGGGTAAACCAAGCGACTCGACATCCTCGCGGCGGCGCAGCAGCGGATCAAGATAGTGGGCGAGAAAAGCCAGCCCGATCCCGGCGATCAGGCCGAGGCCAATACGGATCAGCGGGCCGAGGCGGTCGGTGATGGCAGGCGGCGCGGGCGTGACCGGCGTCTGACCGAGGACGGTCAGGGCAGCGGGCTGCCCACCCAACTGCGCAAAATAGGCCTGGCTGCGCGTTGACAGCACCTTGATGGCAGCATCACCGAGCGCCTGCAAACCGTCAGCCGTCGGATAGCTCAGGTAAACCTGACCAACGCTGTGGGCGTTATCTGCGGCGATAGCGAGCGCATCGAGGTTGGCATCCGGGACAAGCGCGGCGAGTTCGGTCTTAAAGCTGCTGCCTTTGACCCAATCGGAGAAGGCGTTGACGGTTAGTTCCGACGAAAGCCAGATGTCCTGATAGTCGCCATCGGTGCGCGGGATAGCGCTGATCGACTGCATGGCGCTGTAAGTAATCGTTTCGGTGAAACCGCCGCTGGCAGCGCCTCGATTGAGCAGACTCGGCACGGCAAGCACCGCCGTAATCAATACGGGGAGTGCGATCAGCCACCACCAGCGGCGCACAATGATCCAGATCAGATGTAATTCCAAGCGCATGTCATCCTACTCAGGACAGACTGAACGGGATCAGCCGCCCGCAAAAAAGCGAAAACAAAGCGATGATGTGAGATATTATAGTGATTAGCCTAGAGAAAGCACACTGAAATGATCAGCGATTCGAGGGAAGGCGCGCGGCGAGGCTGGGCACAGCGGTTTTTCACCTGGATGCACGTACAGGAGGAAGCGGGCGAATACGACGCAATGATCGCGCCGTATAAACGCAAACTTCTGAGCGATTTGAGCGGTACGGTGCTGGAAATTGGTGCGGGAACGGGCGAGAACTTCCCGTTTTACCCGGCAGGAATTCACTGGATTGGCGTGGAACCAAACTTCTATATGCAGGAGCATCTGCTCAAGCGGGCGGCGGAGACCAAGATCGACGGCGAACTCAAAACGGGGGTTGCGGAAAAACTGCCTGCCACTGACGCGAGTATCGATGCGGTCGTGAGCACGCTGGTCATGTGTTCCGTGAGCAATCAATCGCTGGTGCTGGACGAAATTCTGCGCGTGCTGCGCCCCGGCGGACGCTATGTATTCATCGAGCACGTCGCGGCGGCGGAGCACAGTCGTTTGTGGTGGGCGCAAAAGCTGATCAAGCCCGCGTGGAAACTGGCGGCTGACGGCTGCAATGTTGACCGCGAGACGGCGGATGCGATCCAGCGCGCGGGTTTCAGTCATGTCGAGATCGAACCGTTTCGCGCGCCGCTGCCGATAGCCAGCCCGCACATCGCCGGGAAGGCGATCAAGTGATAAGGGGAAGTACCGAGTGCTGAGTGCTGAGTAAAAGACTCAAATGCAAAAAGAAAAGATATTTCACCATAGAGGGCGCAGAGAACCCAGAGAGAATAATGAAAGAGCGTATAACGAGCCACAAGACTGTTTTTCTCGACCTGAACGGGACGCTGGTGCTGCCTGTAAAAGTGGAAACGCCGAAAGAATATCAGGCGATTGTGGGAAGTGTGGAAGCAATTCGACTGCTCAATCAGGCCGGATTCCTTTGTCCAGTGATCACCGTTCAGTCGGGCATTAGCAAAGGGCGATACTCTGAGACCGCGTTTCGAACGTGGTTCGCTGAAATGCAAGCAGTCTGGTCAGGGTTTGCTGCTGAACTCGGCGACGTGTATTTGTGTCCACACAGCGGAAACGCAGGCTGCGAATGTCATAAGCCCAAGCCGAAACTATATCTGGATGCGGCGCGTGATTACGAGATCGACTGCGCACAATCCTACGTCGTCGGCGACACCTACAGCGACATCCAGGCGGGGAAAGCGATTGGCGCGAAAACCTGCTTTGTCGAAACGGGTTGGGCAGATCGTCATGTGCCGGAACACGGGAGCGAAGCTGATTTTGTCGGCGCAGATATTCTCGCGGTGGCAAAATGGATCATCGGGAACGACGCAACGTAAATTTATCCCACGCCTGATCAACATATTCGGTGATTTGCTGGGTGAAAACGGCGGTATCGAAGCGTTCGGCGTGGGCGCGAATAACACGGGGATCGTAGGCAGAAGCATCGAAACTCTGCATGACCGCCATCAGACTTTCGACGGTCATTTCGGTGAACAACTCCCCCGTTTTGCCGGGAATCACGGTATCGAGCGCGCCGCCGCCGCCATAGGCAATCACGGGACGACCAGCAGCTTCGGCTTGAACGGGCGTGATGCCAAAATCCTCCAGACCGGGGAAAATGAAGGCTTTACAGCGCGCCATCAAATCGGGTAGAGCCTCGTCGGAGACGTAGCCGAGGAATTCGACGGTTGGCCCCGCGATTTCCTTGAGGCGATCCAGATCGCGGCCTTTGCCGCCAACTTTGAGCGGCAGATTGAGGCGCGTCGCAGCCTGCACCGCCAGATCAATACGCTTATAGGGAATCAGCCGAGAAACGACGAGAAAATAGTCATCAACGGTGGCAGAGGGCTGAAAGCGCTGCGTATCGACAGGCGGAAAGATGATGATTGAGTCGCGCTGGTAGTAGGTCTGGATGCGCTGCTGAATCTCGGTCGAGATGGCGATGAAGTGATTCACGCGCTGTGCAGCTTCGAAGTCCCAGCGGCGCATGGCAGCGATCAGCGGGCGCAGACCGAGATCGACCGCTTTGCCAAAACCCTCGCGAGCAATGTACGAATCCAACTGCCAGACGTAGCGAGTCGGCGCAAGGCAGTAGCAAATGTGCAGCGTCTGGTCGTCGTGGCGCAGGCCGTGACAGAAGCCGCTTTTGTTACTGAGGACGACATCGTACTGCGACAAGTCGAGGCCGCCCCAAGCCAGCGGATAAACGGGTAAATACGGCTGATGATGCGTGTGTATCCCCGGCAGGTGATCCGTCCAGAGCGTGTGCATGTCCCAGTGTTGATAAAAATCGGGCATCAGGTCAGGCGCATAGAGGCTGGTGTAAATCGGGCTGGCGGGATAGACGTTGACGAGGGTTTCGAGCACATCTTCCGCGCCGCCGCGCTGGTTGAGCCAGTCATGGACGAGGGCGAGGTTCATCACCCCTCTCCCCGGCTGACCAACCAAAGGTCAGCCCTCCCCTCTCCCACGCAGGCGGGTAGAGGGGCAAGTGCAAAAACACAAGCCGTCATTTGAAATAAGGAAATCACAAAGATTCCTCGAACGAGAGCGGAAGTAAGGGCTGCTGAAGCGGCTTGTAGGTCATGCGATGGAGGGGAGAAGCGCCTAAATCACGGAGGGCGGCCTGATGCTGCGGCACGCCGTAGCCTTTGTGGACGGCAAAGCCGTAGCCAGGATACTGCGCGTCATACTCGACCATCCAGGCATCGCGCGAGACTTTGGCGAGCACGCTGGCGGCGGCAATACTCAACGACAGACTGTCGCCGCGAATGATGGCCTGATAATCGATCGCTTTATCGGGAAAACCGCGCCATTTGATCGAGTCGAGCAGTAGGTAATCGGGGTCGAGGTGGAGCACGTCAATCGCACGGCGCATGGCGAGACAGGTTGCGGGAACGATGCCAAGCGCGTCAATCTCGGCGGCTTCGGCGCGACCGACACCCCAGGCAAGCGCGGTTGAGGTGATGGTCTCGGCTAACGACTCGCGGGTTCGAGCGCTCAACTGTTTGCTGTCGGTGACGCCTGCAAGAATTTGGAGCAAATCAGGATTGTCGAGCGGCAGGACAACCGCTCCGGCGGAAACTGGCCCCGCCCACGCGCCGCGTCCGGCTTCGTCAATCCCGGCGATGCAGCGGTAGCCGTCATCCATTAAATCGTATTCAAATCTGAGGCTGGCGGTCGCTGGTTGTTTTTTTTTCATAGACGCCCTTGCGCCAGTTCTGGCGAATCTCCCAGATTTCACGCAGGATGTTGAGCGAATCCTGCACCAGCCGCATCCGGCTGTCGGCATCAAAATACCAGATGATCGGCACCTCGCGGATTTTGTAGCCGCGCCGTTTGGCAATAAACAGCAGTTCCACGTCGAAGCCGATGCCATTCATCTGCTGGACACTAAACAGGTCGAGCGCCGATTCACGGTCGAACATCTTGAAACCGCACTGGGTATCCTCGAAATCGCGCAGCGCGGTGATTTTGATGATCAGGTTATTGATGCGCCCCATCAGGTGACGGTATTCCGGCTCTTCGACGCGCTGCGCCCCCTCACCCTCACGGGTAGCGATATTAATGTCGAAGCCGTTGGCAGCAGGCGGCAGAAACTTGACGATTTCCTCAATCGGCATCGAAAGATCGACGTCGCAGATGAAACGATAATCGCCATCAGCGGCGAGCATCCCAGCTTTGACAGCCCGTCCCTTGCCGCGCTCCTTGAGCGTAATCAGCCGCACGTAGGGATGATCAACCGCCCAGGCGCGCGTAATGTCGGCGGTGCGGTCGGTACTGGCGTTTTCGGCGACGATCACCTCGGCAGTATAAGGCTGCGTCTGCAAGAACTGATCAATCTGTTCAAGACAGCGCGGCAGGCGAGTTTCCTCGTTCAGCGCGGGGAGTATGATCGACAGGTGAGGATGATTCTGGACGTTCAACGAACCTTCTCCAGCAAATTATTCACTCAGCAGCGCTTCGACTTCGGCATCAGACAGCTTGCGCTGGGATTGGACGACACGCCGCTTGCCCAGCAAGCGCGGGATTGCGACCAACCCGGCGATCATGCCGCGCAGACGCGCGCGAGCTGCTTCGCCACGCCACGCGCGCAGCGCTTCCCAGGCCAGCCGAATCTGCGCTCGAATGACGCGCGTGCCATATCTGCGCCAAAGCCCAGACGGGAAATCTTTGACCAGCACGAAGATCAGGTTACGACCATCGTAATAGCTGGCGGTGACACCTCCACCCGTAGCCGACAGATGATGGTACACGATAGCAGCGGGTGTGTAAAGACAGCGCCAGCCCGCGAGCTGCGCCCGCCAGCCAAGATCAACATCTTCGAGCGAGAAGAAGAAATCGTCATCGAGCAGGCCAATCTGGTCGAGCAGCGTTTTGCGATAGGCGGACGATCCACCGCAGGCGCTGAAAACATATTCCTCGCGGTCGAATTGGCCCGCGTCGGCCTGCCAGACACCGCGATTGCCTGCCCTGCCCTCGCGGGTGAAGTAGTCGCCTGCCGTATGGATGTGATCGCGTCGATCAAAGAGAAGCATTTTGCTGGCGACGCTGCCAACCTCCGGGTGATGGTTGAAGGCGTCTACCACAGCGGCAACCCAACCGGAGTCCGCTTCTGTGTCGTTGTTGAGGAGTGCCACGTAATCGCCTTGAGCCGCCTGCATCCCGGCATTGCACGCCCCAGTGAAACCGCGATTCTCCGGCAGATCGATCAGTTTGACCCAGGGGTAGTCGCGGCGAATGGCTTCCTGCGAGCCGTCGGTCGAGGCGTTGTCGACGATGATGACTTCGATGCGATCCGCGGGATAGGTCTGGCGCTGGAGCGCGTCAAGGCAGACGGGCAGGAAACGCAGGCCGTTCCAGTTAGGAATGACGATGGAAAACAGGACTGAGGACTGAGGACTGAGGACTGAGTTCAAGGACATAAGGATCACAAACCAGTAAAGTTCGCTATGTCCTCTAGAGTTGTTGATGAACTCAATTCGAGGCTATCCCATTGCCCTTCATAAAAAAGAAAAAGCGGATATTCGGGAGGGACATATGAGCGATACCATAAAACAAACTCATTAAACCCTAAACCTACTTCTATCGCGGCAATCTGCTTATCTTCACCAATAATTGAACCTGAAATGCCCTGACCATCGGGGTAAACGAATTGCCAAGAACCTCGCGCTGCGTCAGCTTCATGCCATGTTTGACGAAGTTGTTTGTCAAAATCGTTGGTTTTGATCCTCAAATCGCTTTTCCCTCTAGTCGACTCGTCAGCATCTGGATCACGCCACGAAGCCGGATCGTAGGGGGTTATGTAGTATCTGCTAGTCATTATCGGAACATTATTCGTAACGCAAGCCCTCTTTGATGAGAAAGGCATCGACGGCTTCGCGCCAGTCGCGCAGGGTGATGCCAACCAGCTTTCCGGCGAGGTTGTCGAGCGGCGCGTAATCGGGCGGCGTCGAAGCACGAGGCCACATCTGGCTGCTGATTGGGGCGATAGGTGTGGATTCGTAGCCAGCGCGATCCAGCACATAACGGGCGAGATCGTAGCGCGAACATGCGCCGTCATTGACGAAATGGTAGATGCCGTAACGCTCCGTCTCGATGAGACGAGCAATCGCGACGGCAAGATCGTCGTTATAGGTGGGGTTGGCGACTTCGTTGATGACCACGCGCAGCGGCTTCCCAGCAATGGCGGCGCTGAGTATCGCCTGCAGGAAATTCTTACCACCGTGCGCGAATAACCAGGCCGTGCGCACAATGTAATGACGCGGATTGACGCGCATCAACGCCTGCTCACCGACCCATTTGCTGTAACCGTAAGGATTGATCGGCGCGGTGGTGTCGTACTCGCGGTAGGGACGGTTGGTGCGACCGCTGAAAACCTCGTTGCTGCTGACGTAGAGGATCGACGCGCCGACTTCAGCGGCGGCGAGGGCGAGATGCTGTGTGCCGAAGCCGTTGACGCGAATGGCCTGTTCGGGATCGCGTGCGCAGCCATCCACGTCCGTCCAGGCAGCGGGATGGATGATGATCTCCGGCTGCGCCTGTTTGACAAATGCGCGCGTCGCCTCGAAATCGGCGATGTCGAATTCAGGCACATCTGCGCCGATGACCGTATGGTGACTGAGAGTCTCGACCAGACGACCGCCGAGTCGTCCGGCTGCTCCGGTAACTAAAATACGCATAATGAGTGCTGAATGCGTGCGAACAAGTTCGCTTGTGCTGAGTGCTGAGTAAAAAACATGAGCGTTCCTTCTAGAAAAGGTCAGTAAGCGGTCATGAGGATCTTATCGTTGGACGCGTCGCCTGCCCAGACCGGACTAAAAAAGCGATTGTGCAAATCGACCACTTCGGCGACATCGGTGACAGGTTCGATAACTTCACGCCCGTGCGCGGCTTTACGCCAGCCGAAATCGGTCATGTTGGCGGAACCTTTGAAAGCAAGCAGACCATCGACCACGATGATCTTCTGATGCGGGAAGTACTGGCTCTCGCTGGGATAGAGTCGAAGGTTCAGGCGCGGGGCTTCGTCGGCGTAGTCGGTCAGTTCGTGAATCATGGTATCGGTCTTGATGCCGGAGACGACGCCGCGCACATCAACGCGCTGAGCGGTCAGCTTGAGCGCCCCAAGCAGCAGCGCGCTGATACCGTAGGTCGTGAAATGGACAAAATGCTGCGCGGCTTGCAGCGCGGCAAAGAGCGCCCGCATGGGCGGGTAGAAGGGTTCGGGCGCAGCCAACGACTCGCGCGTGCGGCGGGCAATTCTCGCCAACGTCTGACAATGTGCGATCAGGTCGTCGTAGTGAATGTCGAGTCCCTTGTGCGCGAGATAGAGGCTCGACGCAGCGAACTCGTCGGTAGCAAGGTAGCGAACGCCACAGACCGGGCAGCAGCCGTCGAACTCAGTCAGGAGCGCAAAACAACGCTCGCAAAGGAGTTTCGGCGGCGTAAAGCGCAGCAGGGAATCAAGATCAAAACTATAAGTCATCGTTATGACTACGGAATGCTGCGGGTTGAGCTAAAAACGTTATCGACAACCAATTGCTTCGTGTCATTGATCGATTTGGATACCCAAAACCGGCAAGTTAAAACCCAATTCAAACTATTCTACACCCCAATATGCGAAAACCTGTTCCAATTGGCTCTGCCAGTAGGCATCGGGGTCAGAAGCATCATAACCACGCTCGGCTGCGCCGCGAAAAAAGCCCGCGCCGGGAATGCCTGTCGCCTTGGAGACGACCAGCGCGCAAAGTAAGCCATGTCCGGCTTCTTCCTCATCTGCACAGACCCGACCGAGCAGGCGCGAAAAGGCATACGAGCCGGGATGAATGTAGACGGGCAGCATCAGGGCAAGCTCGGAATAGGTGACGATGCGCTTCTGCTTCGCCAGTTCAATCAATTCGAGGCGCATGGCTTCGACCATGACATCCCACTCGACTTTGGTAAGGGTGAAGCGAGGAACGGGTTTCATACGACTTTACTCGCTTTGTGATGCATGTTTATCTCGCGACGTTCACGCGGAAAAATTCGCCCCAGAATGAACAGCACTAGGATCATAAGAATCCAAGCGAGTTTCGCCCAGTCTGTGTCAATGGGAATCAGGAGCAGCGAGAGCAAAAAAGGATAGCCAAGCCCGGTTCGCTCATCATCCCCCGATTGGCTGCACCGCCAATCATAAATCGCAGGGAGGCTTCAGCGCAAAATAAGCGTCGCTGTTGTGTCGGTGATGATCACATCGGAAACCGTGTAGTTTCCACCGCTGACTTCGACGGCTGCCTGCTTCAGCAGATCGTTCATCTGCTGCTCAACCGAGGCAATCGTATCGGCAAGATTTTGCGGTGGCGAGGTATAGAGTGTGCCGCCAATATCGACGCCCGCAAAGACAACTTTGCGCGACGGCGCATCCCAGCGCACGACGACTCCCGCTGGAAGCGAAATATTGTCCGATTGTGGAATCGTTATATCTGCGTAGACGATAGCGCCGCCGGGGCGCAGATCGATACGCGCATTTTTGAAGCGCGGATCCTTTGAGTTCGGGCCGCAAACGGTCGAGCGCTGATAGCACAACTGCATCAATCCCTCTTCAGTGAAGTTGGCCGTTGCCACCGCCTGACCGCTCGCGCCCGTTCCCATCGTGAAGTGATACAACTGCGGGTCGGTATTGAGCGTTTGCTGCCCATAACCGCCGAGATTAAGCGTAATCTGGGGGATTTCGGTTGGGTTTTGCAGGATGAGCGTCGGCTGGGGTGTGACTTCGGTAAAGATTGCTTCGGTTTTGCCTTCTGGCTTCAAGCCCGTCGCCAGCCCGATGATTTGCGGCAGGAAGAGGTAGCCACCCACCAGCACGATGACGGTCAAAATCCCCAGTGCGGCGAGACAGCCACAGGCCAGCGGCAGGATTGAGGTTCGCCGCCGTCCGGGTCGATCTATGCGCATTGTATCCATAAGTCTCGCACCTCTGTATTTTCGAGATGCGAGCATTGTACGAGGTTTTACCCACGAAAATAAAGGGCGATATTACGCAGGCCAGCGACGATTGGCCTACGTCTGCCTGACGGCGGCGCGATGAGGTGACTAATCGGCGGCGCTGACAACCTGTGTCAGCAGATAGACGACGCCCTTGCTGCCAACAATGGCAGAGTGCGGCAGACTGCCGGGAATGTTGAGCTTATCTCCGGGGGCACAGTGATAGACTTTTTCGCCCACGCGAATTTCGGCGCTGCCGCGCAAAAAGGCCAGCACCAGATCGTAGGAATTCTTATGGGTGCCGTAAATCGCACCGGGAGCTTCGATCACGCGGCGCGGCGCATGACCTTCACACGAGACGCGGCTGAGAATTTCGTTTTCATTGAGGTCGCTGTAAAACTGACGTTCATAAATTGCCATGAGTAATTCCTCCCTGACTACACTGATTCTAAGCCGGAGCGTCACGGGGAACGACTGGTGAAGGTCATGGGTTTAGCGTGAGGAATGACACGAAAAGGTACAGAAGAAGTGCTGGGTATCGAGTGACGAGTGCTGAGGAATAGATTTAACGCAAAGGTACGGTCTGCTGATAGTGCGACACGAGTCGCTCAATGAGCAGGACGGTCATGAGGCCGAGAATAAACGCAATCATGTCGAGCGGATCGAACGTACTGCCGAGAGTCATTTCAGCGAAAAAGGTGCGAGGGATACTATCGCTGGTAAAGAACTTGATGATCTCAACCACGATGCAAAGCAGCAAAATCGCGCCAGCGAGGAGATAGCGCCAGCGGTCGGCGAGCCAGAGTCGGGCGATCATGTAAATGAACTGGACGACGAGAAAATCGCCGACGTGACCGCGAATGAAAGCCCAGCCTGCGCCTCTGTAGATCAGGACAAAGACCGCGCCAATGAGGGTGACGATGATGTAGATCAAACGGGCGGAACGGGACATGGGGTAGTTTTCACAGGCAGCAAAGCAGACAAAAGACTACTCTGACAAAGCATAAGGGCAGACGAGCATTTGTGCCTGTGGTCTGCCCCTACGAAAACCCGACGGGTATCCGTCGTTTGATGCGAGGTTGGCTTAGCTTTGCTCAGACGCAGCAAGGCGAGCGGCATACTGCTTTTTATAGTATTCGAGATAATCGCCCGTCTTGATCTGCCGCCACCAGAATTCGTTCTCGACGTACCAGCGGACGGTTGCTTCAACGGCGCTGTCAAAGCTGTAGTCGCGCTGCCAGCCGAGCGCGTGCGCCTTATCGCTGTTCATGGCGTAGCGCAAATCATGGCCTTCGCGATCTGGGACGTGTTTGACGAGCGACTCCGGCTTGCCGAGTGCAGCCAACAGGCGCTGCGTCACGTCGATGTTGTAGCGAAGGTCTTCCCCGGCGATGTTGTAGGCTTCACCTGCGACGCCTTTATGCAGCACCAGATCGATCCCATTTGCGTGATCATCGACGTAGAGCCAGTCGCGCTGCTGCTTGCCGTCGCCGTAGAGCGGCAGCGGGTGATCTTCCAGCGCTTCGGTGATGAAGAACGGCATCAGCTTTTCGGGGTACTGGTATGGCCCGAACGTATTGCTGCCGCGCGTGATGACGACATTCATGCTATAGGTTTCAAAGTAGGCGTGCGCCATCAGTTCGCCGCTGGCTTTGGCAGCGGAATAGGGATTGCGCGGCGCAAGCGGATCACTTTCGACCGATTCGCCTACCGGAACGGAGCCGTAGACTTCATCGGTGGACACCTGCAAAAAGCGTTCGATGCCGTGCTTGCGGCCTTCGTCGAGCAGAATGTAGACGCCAATCGAATTGGTGTGCATGAAAGCGTCGGCGTCGAGGATGCTGCGATCCACATGGCTTTCGGCGGCAAAATTGACGATAGTGTCAATGTTGTGCGTTTTCAGCGTGGCAGCGACCACCGAGCGGTCGGCAATGTCGCCGCGTTCGAAACGATGGTTCGGCTCGTCGCTGACGGACGAGAGATTTTCCATATTGCCCGCGTAGGTCAGCTTGTCGTAGGTGATGATGTTATATTCGGGATAGCGCTTGGTCATGATGCGAACAAAGGCACTGCCGATAAAGCCAGCGCCACCCGTGACGAGAATATTCTTCATGATTTTGCCTGCTCCTTCGCTTCCGCATCCTGCGCGGGGGTGACGGCGGTGGTCGGTTCGATGACGACAGCGGGCGCAGCAGCGGGGATGCTTTCAACTTTTGCAGCTTCTGGCTCGGTCAGCACGTAGCGCTCCAGCGCAACCGCGACACCGTCTTCGTCACAGGTCGTCGTGACCCAATCCGCAGCGTCCTTGACATTCTGCGCGGCCTGCCCCATCGCGACGCCAATGCCTGCTAACTGAAGCATCTCGATGTCGTTTTCGGCGTCGCCCACCGCCAGAATGTTTTCGGGGTTAACCTTCATGTCCTTAAGCAACTGCTTGAGCGCGACGCCTTTCGACGTGCCGGGGGGCAGAATTTCGACCATCCAGGGGACACCCGCCTGCATAGTGCGTGCCCTGCCGCCGATTTGCAGATCCAACTGCCAGCGCAGCGCCTTGATTGCTTTAGGATCGCCCATTGCAATCAGCTTATTTACCGGGATTTCGCGGAGAATGTTTTGCAGCGGGCCGACGATTTCCGGGGAGATTTCGTGATAATTGCTGAAACCATCGATCAGGCGCTGATCATGGGTGCGGGCAAGGATGCGATCTTCAGCAAAGCCAACGACCATGAAACCGCGATCTTCGGCGAAGGTAATCACCTGACGGGCGACGGACAAATCAAGTTTCCATTGATGGCTGATTGCGCCATCCGCGTTGTAAATGACCAGCCCTTGCAGATAA
>DAOUCB010000171.1:0-4402 GCA_034432495.1 Anaerolineae bacterium
ATAAGCGGTTTGGCACGCATACCCCGCTGTCGGGAGCGCCGCAGTACAACCTGCATCCGGGGATGTACGCTCCGATAGTGCTGTGGCATGAAGATCGGATCGCTCTTACTCAAGCGTCGTTCGGCGTTGTTACAACCTGTGGGGTAGTCCCGTTGTCCTCGCCAGAAGCGGATCGCCTGAGTGCGGGAAGTGCCAATAAAAGAGCACCAAGCGACAGCAAGAATATTCCCGCGCCACTGAGATAAGGCGCGGCGTGCCCAACGTCATCATAGAGTGTACCGACGTACAACGGCCCCGCCATACTCGCTAGCGATTGGATCGATTGATTGCCGCCCAGTACCTTGCCTTGCGAACGTGCGTCAGTTGCTTGTGTGATCAAAGTAAGCAGCGAGGGGCTAATCAACCCCTCGCCCATCGCCAGGATGACAAACGAGATATACATCAGCACGTCGGAAGCAGCGACCGTGACCAATGCAATCAGCAGAAAACTGGCAATCGCAAGGATTACGCCCGCAATCGTTACCGGCAGCGGCCCCAAGCGCTTGAGCAGCCAGGGGAGCAGCACCGCTTGTACGACAATACTGGTAATCCCAAAAACCGAAAACAAGGCTCCGACGGCGCTCGTATCCCAATTCAGGCTGTCTTTGGCGAAGAGACTGATGTTGGATGAAATGGCGATGAACGACAGCCCCGTCAGGAAGATAGCCGCCAGCAACCAGCGGAGCTGCGGCATCGCCAGAACGTCGTTCAGGGTGCTGACCGGATTAAGTCGTGCTAGGCTGATTGAACTGGTACGCTGCTCTTTGGGGAGACTTTCCGGCAGGAAAAAGAACCCTAAAAGCAGGTTGGTCAGGGCAACACCGCCCGCCACGAAAAATGGAAGCTGGTAGCCAAGCGTCGCCATGAAGCCACCCAATATCGGGCCGAGAACGATGCTGATAGCGGCGATAGCGCCAATCCAGCCGAAGTACTTGCCACGCTCGGCTTCTGGCACAATATCGGCCACATATGCGTTGAGGATCGCACCATTCGCACCGGTCAACCCGTCAATAATGCGGCCCAGAAACAAGACCCACAACGCGCCACCGATTCCCAGAAGCAGATAGCCAACTGCTGACCCTAGGATGCACAGCAGCAAAATCGGGCGGCGACCAAAACGGTCACTGATCGCGCCTAGCCCTGGCGCAGCGATAAATTGGCAGATAGCGTAGGCGGAAGTGAACCAACCAACGGTCAGTCCAACACTGCCTGCATCACTGACGTAATGCGCGACCAGGTAGGGCGCGAGTGGGACGATGAGTGTAAATCCTACGGTATTGAGAAACGTCGTTAAGATGATGAAAAAGAGCGTCCTGCGATTTGGGCCTATCGTAGTCCGGGTATCCATGTGATTTTCCTTACACAATCCAATCGTCGATGTAATTCATCGAACGTTCGTTGAAAATATCTGGCAAAAAAAGAGCGGTCTTACGTAGACCACAATTGGACTGTGAAATCCACCAGTTTTTCGAGGTACAGATCGCCACCAGAATCACTACTTTCGGACTCGTCACTGAAGAGGGAGTGCATGATGATCCCCGAGAAGAATTGTGCAACGGCAAAGCTTAAATCCATCGTCCGGATTTCGCCTTGTGCCATCCGCTTCGCAAAATACCCGATCACGAGCGTGGTTGGAGGCTCCCTTGTAGGGAACTCCCTCAGCCATGCTTCGTGCAGCAGCCAATTTCTTTCGTGCATCAAAATCTGAATCAGCTCCCTATCCGCAGAAAAGAGATAAGTTCCCATGCGAGCCGCGAGCAAGAGGGCTTCTCTGAGCGGCAGATCGTCCTTCAACTGGGGCGTTAGTGCGTCAATCTCGGCGATCTGTGCGTCTCGACCTTCGCGGATGATGGTTTGCAGGATTTCCAATTTTCCTCCGGGGAAATAGTGATAGGTGAGTGCGTCAGCGACCCCCAGCGCCTTATTCAGGGATCGCATCGACGTGGCATGATAACCGCCTGCGGCAAACATTTTTTTGGCAACCGCAAGGATTTGCTGCCTTCTTTCCTGGGCTTTGATGTCCCGACTTGTCATTCTTTGCGAAGCTGTCTCTTCAGTCACCGGCATTGCTCTTGTTGAGATGAGAACCCAACATTGATATATTCATTCATCGTCCGTTGAGTGAATGGTAGCACGAATCCCGAAAGGTGTCAACTTTGACTTATCGTTGCACCCAAAACAGGCGAATCGATGCCGCGACCTTTTATCATACGTTTCACTGATCGCCCTGTGGAAATTCCGAATTATCCTGGCGATACTTTTCAAATGCGTTCTGATCTGCATCCTCACAGCTGGTCCGCTTGAAGTAAGACTCTGAAGGATCTGAAAGCCGATTCACATGTGATGCGCTAAGAAATGATTTCGCGAGACCGTTTTTTGCATACATGTCTGTCAAGTTTCGGCTGACATAGCCCAGAGTTGGGTTTTCGCCACACTCGGCTTCCCTCTCTATCTACTCGGATGCTTCCGATCATAATCCTCGCTGTCGCTTTTGGTGCGTGTTCCGTCTGCACGCTAACACACCTGCCCAGCCACGCAAAGCCGCTCGCGGCTTCGGCTACGGGCGCGCGTCTGGCTGGTGCCGGGCGAGTTGAAAGGACGCAACTCGCCCTCATGCGCGCCCGTGCCGCCTTTCAGGTGCGGGCTGGGCGGAGGTGTGTTTATCAGCGTGCAGAACGCGCACCTTAACAAAAGCACAGCGGGTTATCGGTCATACGGAAGCTCCGAGCGAGAGCGGCTGCGTTAGCCCGAAAGGGCGCGCTGTAAATCCTGCCCAACGCCACTGCGCGTTGTCGGACTCCTACAGGTGATCGCGCTGATCCGGCTGTACTAAACGCCCTCGAACAATCCGGTTCGGAAAGCGTACACCGTCGTGGATGGGATGACCGTTTCGGTCATCTACTGGACAGGTCAACGTCTCGTGGTGGCGTCAGCTAACGCTGACGTTCCGGGACGCATCCAGGCGGAAATCTGCGCTGATGGGCGTTCAAATGATGGATAGTCGCGCTGCCTTCAAGTCGAAAAGCATGGGGGCGGCGCGTTTTCATTTCCGTGCGAATAGACACCTTCTTGGAGGCGCTGTATGCAAAATCGGATAGCAACACACATTCTGATTGCTGGATCGCGGGATGCATCAGCCGAAATGCTCAACTATGCCCACTGTGTCGTCCGGCGCGCACATCAACTCGGCTGGACGATTGTCGTCGGAGACAATCCGCTCGGCGTGGACATGACCGTCGTGCGCGAGTGCCGACGTCTCCGAGCGAAAGTGATTGTCGCTGGGACAGCCAATTTCCCTCGTAACGATGGCTGCAAACATGGTGAGTACGTCAAAGTCGAGCGCGACTTGTACCGCTGCGCTGGCGGCGGACTGCTGAGTGGGTACACCGTTCGGGATCGCTGGATGGTCGATAACTGCCAGCGCGCGATCTTCATCTGGAATGGTGATAGTCCCGGAACACTCGCCGGGTATCAATATGCGACACAGCGCGGCAAAGAAGCGCATTTGATTAACTTTGACCGGAGTCCACAACCTCATGGCGGATAAACACATCATTGCCGTTGATACGTACGGCGCGCAGCGGATCAAGCATCCGTCCACCGGCAAAATCATAAGCGCGTACAAGCTGGGCTACACCAGCGCCGTCATGCCGGTGCTGCTGGCGTTGTACGGTGAAAGCGCGCGGGATGTATCGCCCAAGCAGGCGTCATATCGCTATCTACAAGTTGATCGTGATGTGGTCGTTCGGCACGGTCACATCCTGCTCACGGTGAGCGCGGATGAATTGGCAAAGACAGCACAGATCACGCGTCAACATCATCGCGCCGCTGTATATCTATGGCACGACAAGCGGTGGTGGGCGCTGCCCGACAGTACCCACGCCGATTACACTGAACCCGGCTATCGCGTCGGTCCGAATTTCGATCCGACGGGCTTCCGCCCGCCGTCGCCATCAACGGGCGAACGCGACAGCGCAGTGACAGGCATTACGGCTGAACGCAGCCAGCGCGAAGCAGGCGGCAAGGTTTGGTGGTGGCTGCACGGTGATACCTATCCCCACAAGGAATTGCTCAAGCGGCAGGGCGTGCGTTGGAGTGGAAAGCGTAAAGCGTGGTACTACATCGGTGCGACCCTGCCTGCGGCAATTCAAGCCTTGATTACCAGTGATACTCGGACTGACAGGGATCAACCGGATAGCGTGTTGGCATTGGATACGCCGGTGACAGAGGTGTCGCTCAGCGATGATGAACCCTGCACCGTTCATGAAGCTGCACAAATTCTGGACATGGAGGTCAGGGAAGCATCCGCAAGTGAGCCGCCTGCGCGCTTGTTCACACTAGGCGAAACTGCTTACGCTCGCCA
>DAOUCB010000172.1:0-5209 GCA_034432495.1 Anaerolineae bacterium
CCCCGCTTGCGCTGAGGAGAGGACACCTTTGTAAAATGCCAAAAATCTTCCCGTGAACGGTTTTGTTTTTCGCCCCCTCCTTGAATTCGGGGAGGGGGTCGGGGGGTGGGGTCGAGCGAGAAATTTCCCCGAATGCAGATCATCGTGTAAAACGTGTCCTCTCCTCAGCCCCGCTTGCGTAACGCGAACTTGTTCGCGCGAGAGGGGTCGGGGGAGAGGGGGCGAGGCGGACACCTTATCTTGGTGTTTATGGGGCGTCCAGGCAAACTCCGTTTGCACGAACGCCCTTTTTATTTTTGCGCTTCACTCCGCCAGCAGACGAACGTTGTGCGTGCGTTCGCTGTCGAACGGGATCAGCTTCGGCGCTGCCAGAATCAGCCCCGTGAGATGCTGGTTGCCGTGCAGCGACTCGTAATCCGCGCCTTCCAGCTTGGCGATGCCGGTCACGCCGTTGCGGTGCGTGATGGTTTCGAGGTCGTCCGGCACGCGCAGGCTGCGCGCCGTCACATCCTCGATCAGAAACGGCGATCTGCCGCCGTCGAATTCGCTCGTGCGCCAGCGCAGTTCGATGCCATCGGTGCGCAGCCGACGGCCTTCGCCCACCTCGCCGATTTGCGCGCCGCGTTTGCGCAGCGCTGCCGCATCCGCGTGTAAATCGTGCGAGAGCAGCGCGTAGCCAACCAGCCCCTCGCCATGAGCCAGCAGCGGGCTGAAATCAGTCGCACCGGGCTGCGGCGAGTCGCCCGTCGGCGCGAGCAGTTCGAGATAGGTGCTGTCCTGAAAGCAGACCAGCGCGTTGTGGGTCGCGCCGTTGGCATGTCTGCCGCCGTAGATCGTCGTGAAGCCGAGCGTGCGGTAATCCGCGACCGCCTGATCGAGATCAAACACCGCGATGATGACGTGATCGAGTTTGAGCATCGGTTGATCCTGTGAGTGTAGGGGCGCACGGCTGTGCGCCCCTCGCAAAACATTTCGCGTTTACTGTCCCGCCCAGGCTTTCAGGAAAGCAATCGTGACCGAGGCGGAATTGTCGGCAGCCAGTTGGAAGAAGGTGCCAATTTCATTCTCGCCGGGGCCGCCACCTGCCAGATCCGACAGGCTGCGGAAGGCCAGGAAGGGGATGCCGTTGGCATAGGCGACCGTCGCGGCGGCGGCGGTTTCCTCGTCCAGCGCGTCTGCGTCAAACGTCTTGAAGACGAATTCGCGGTAGGCCGCATTATCGACGAAGGTCGGCCCAGAGACGCCGTTGCCGCCGACATGAATCTGCGGCACGTCCTTCAGGCAGACATTATCGCTCGTGCAGTTCGCCAGCGTCATGCTTGCCGCGACCGTCTTCGCCAGCGCCAGCATCGCGGGATCGACGGGGAACCAGAATTTGTCCTCGCCTGCATTGTTGCCCGCCGAGCGCACATTGACGTTCTGCGGGAACCAGAATTCAAAGTTCGGGAATGGCGAACTCGCCCACGATGGCAGCAGGTACGCGCCCGTCGCTTCGCGTGCGGCGATGCTTTCCTGGTACTGACCCCACTGCGCCGCGATCACCACGTCGCCAATGTGATAATCCGGGTTCACGCCGCCAGCGATTCCGCTGAAGATGATGCGGGTGATGTTGAAGTGGTCGAGTCCCAACTGCGTGTTCATCGCCGCGTTGACCATGCTGACGCCGCTCAGGTAGAGCAGCACTTCATTCCCGCCCAGCTTGCCCGTCGTGAAAATCACGCCGTTGACGATGTAAGTATTCTCCAGCGCCGTCTGCGCCATTAGCGCGGTCAGTTCCGGTGCGTAAGCCGAAATCACTGCGATGCGCGGCACGTTGTCGAGCTTGCCATTCGGCGGTTGCGTGGGCACGCGCGTCGGAATAAAGACGTAGGTAGCGGTCGGCGTGGGTGTCACGGTTTCGGTTGTTTCGGCGGTCGTCTCCGGCGTCGATTCACTGGTGGATGCCGAAGTCGGTGCGGCGGTCGGCGTATCGGTCAGCGTCCCGGTGACGGTGGCGGTCGGCGTGTCGGTCGCGATGGGTGTGTCGGTCGCGGTCGGCGTATCGGTCAGCGTTCCGGTGACGGTGGCCGTCGGCGTGTCGGTCGCGACCGGCGTATCGGTGGCAGTCGACGTATCCGTTGGAACAGGGGTGTTGGTCGCGGTGGGTGTGTTGGTGTTGACCGGCGTATCAGTCGGCGTTGGCGTATCGGTCGGGGCAGCCTGACCGAATGCAGTCGTAGCGCTGAACATCAGCGCAAAAATCAGCAGCAGTAGAGATAATTTACGCATGGGCAGCCTCTTTATTCCTAGTGGACGACTGTAAATTCTAATCGTTATAAATCATACGACATTATTCGTCGTTTACAAAATTTCGTCTAAAATGGGGGACAGTTTCTGTCGGATAGGATAATTCCATGCAAACAGACCCGCTCTACCACCTTTCCCCCGTCTGGACGCACCTGACCACCGTCCAGCCCGTGCGCGGCGAAGGCATTTACCTCTACGACGCTGACGGCAAGCGCTATATCGACTTCACCAGCGGCATCGGCGTCACCAATACCGGACACGCCCATCCTCGTGTGGTCGCCGCCATTCAGGAACAGGTCGCCCACTTGATTCACGGGCAGGTCAACATCGTCGTCGCCCCCGCGCTGGTCGAACTCAGCCACAAGCTCAACGAAATCACCCCGCCGCAGATCGACTGCTTCTTCATCTCCAACAGCGGCGCGGAAGCCACCGAAGGTGCGGTCAAGCTGGCGCGCCAGGCCACCAAGCGCCAGAACGTGATCGTTTTTCAGGGCAGCTTTCACGGTCGCACCGCGCAAACGATGGCGATGACCACCTCGAAAACGGGCTACCGCGCAGGCTATCAACCGCTGCCGGGAGGGGTATTCGTTTCGCCCTATCCCTACAGCTATCGGCTGGGGATGGACGACGACCGGGCGACCGATTACTGCCTCAACGAGTTGAACACCCTGCTCAAATCGCAAACCGCCCCCGAAGAAACCGCCGCCATTGTCATCGAACCCGTCTTGGGCGAAGGCGGCTATGTTCCCGCACCTGCCCGCTTCCTCAAGGAACTGCGCGACCTCTGTGATCACTATGGCATCATGCTCGTCATGGACGAAGTGCAGACCGGCTTCGGACGCACCGGCAAGATGTTTGGTTTCGAACACGCGGGTATCGTGCCGGACATCCTCATCATGGCGAAAGGCTTGGGCAGCGGCGTGCCCATCTCGGCGATAGGCGCATCACGCGCGCTCATGGAGAAATGGCCGCCCGGTTCGCACGGCGGAACCTACGGCGGTAACGCGCTGGCGGCAGCCGCAGGCGTCGCGACCATCGGCGTCATGCGTGACGAGGATTTACCGGGAAACGCCGCCCGCACCGGGCAGCATCTCATCGAAGGACTCAAGGAATTGCAGGCCGAATACCCCGTGATTGGCGACGTGCGCGGGCGCGGCCTCATGATCGGCGTTGAGTTCGGCTCGTTTGACAAGCCCGATAAGGATGCGGCGAAGGCCGTCCAGAAGGCCTGTCTGGATCGCGATTTGCTCCTGCTGACCTGCGGCACTTTCGACAACGTCATCCGCTGGATTCCGCCGCTGGTCGTCAACAACGCCCAGCTTGACGAAGCGCTCGGCCTGTTCGCGGAAGCGCTCGGCTCGGTGCACTAATTCGGCACACGATCTCCCGGATTCGTCATCTATAAAAAACGGCTTCCGTAGGGGCGCACCTGTGTGTGCGCCCTTGCTTTCTCCCTTTCTCCCCGTTTCGTGGGAGAAAGGGAAGCTGACCTGCTCTTGGTCAGCAGGGATAGAGGGGGTTTTTAAACGCACTCATGCCTTCCGTAACCGAACTGGCTGCACAGCTTAAAGAATCGCACGATCCGCAGGTCGCGCTTGAACTGCTCAGCGCCACCACTGCCCGCAGCCACGTCGAAGCCGCGCTGAATGTGCTTCGCCACGCGGAACTCGGCGACAAAGCGCGCCCCGTCCTGCGTGAGCGGCTGATCTTCTATTTCGACAATACCGATAAGGATCGCGGGGCGACACTGCGCGAAACCTTTGTCCGCCTGCTGCTGGACATCGGTCACCCTGACGACCGTGATCTCTATCTGCGCGCGTTATCCGTCTACGAAGGCATCCCGCCCACCCCCAGGATCGACGTGGCGCAAAAACTGCGCACCGCCGCCCTGATCGGACTCGCCGGAATCGACCCGGAACGGGCGCAGTTGTACGCCGTCAAACTTCTC
Source organism: Anaerolineae bacterium (assembly GCA_034432495.1). Lineage (GTDB taxonomy): Bacteria > Chloroflexota > Anaerolineae > Aggregatilineales > Phototrophicaceae > Flexifilum. The sequence goes on from DAOUCB010000172.1 coordinate 4,235, forward strand.
AGCGAGGTCGGCGACACGTCCGACTTTTCCGGCGAACCCGCATTGACGGCGCTCAATCTGCTCGTGCGCTATGAACGCTGGCAGCCGATTTACCAGTATTTGCTGCTCGTGCGCGACTATAAGCCGGAATATGCCGATGTCGTCAGCCACGCGCTCGAAAGCTTTCCGGCAGATTTTCCGGCTGCGCTCTATACCGCCGCCGCTCAGCCCTTCATCGAACGCGATCAGCCCGTCGAGCAAACCGGCATCGTCGGCTACATCGTCGAAAAGCGCCGCGCCGACCTTTACCCCCTGCTGGAGCAGATCGTCACCAAAACCCGCTATGGCGATCTGCATCGCTACACGGTCATTCAAATGGCAGCCGCCCGCGAACCCGCGCTCAATCAAATGCTCTTTGCGTTGGCGAAACTCACTTCGCTGGAAAACGTCCCCAATTTCATCGAAGCCCTCGACCTCGTACCCGGCAGCGACGAAACGCTCAAACGGCTGCATTCCAGAAGAATATAAGGTTCGTAAATAAAATTGCATATCGCAATCAAAGTGGGACAATCATAAAACACTTTTATTAAGCGGCTAGGGATTTTATGTATTTATCTCCATCGGTACTGCGTAGGTTAGGTCTGCTCACCGTCGTGATCATGATCGCTTTTGCTGCGTCGCTATCTGCCTCGGCGGCAGTCCGCAGCAGTGTAAATGTCCTGCAAAATGTCCTGAACGACTCGCTTGTGCTGGGGCTGGGTTCGAAGAAGGGGCGGGCAGCACCACCGTCGATACTTCCGGCTATGGCAATAACGGGACGCTGCTCAACAATCCAACCTGGACGACAGGCAAATACGGAAGCGCCCTCCAGTTTGACGGGGTAGATGATCGCGTCAGTGTGGCGGATGCCAATTCGCTGGATGTGACCACCGGGCTGACGATGGAAGCCTGGGTCTACCCGACCAAAGCCAATAACTGGAGCGCAATCGTCATCAA
>DAOUCB010000173.1:0-10920 GCA_034432495.1 Anaerolineae bacterium
CACAAAAAGAAGGTTGCCCAATAGCTTTGAGGCGAGAATCGAGCCATTTTGCGCGGGTTTGTACATTTTTCATGACAATTTCATGAGTTTTTCACATTTGAAAACCGGCTGAAGTAATATCTCAGCTTATTCCTGAGTATTGCCTGAGATTCGCTTTTTCCCTCTTGAATTCGACTCTTATTTATAACATAATTAATTAACTTTGCATGACACACTCACTCACCACAGCCGCGAGCATCGGTCGAAGTGATGAGAATCTGGTCATGCCCTATCAAATCAGCGGCGATTTGCCGAGCGTGCCCGAAATGCCTGCCGCCATGCGTGCAGATGCTTTATGTGAGGCATTTAACTTGTCTGGGCCAATTTGTCGCGGTGAGCAGCCGCGCTCTGGAACGCGATGAGAAATATCTGCGAGCACGACGAAAAGAGCGAAACGTGGAAACTGAAATGTTCGATGGAATGGAGATGATCGTCGAGGCGGGCGCAAGCCAGGTCACGACCGATCATGAGGCAATACGAAGTTGGATCGTGGCGCGGGGCGGAAGTCCGGCGGTAATCAAGCAAAACAGCGGGATGGAAGATCGGGGGCTGCGCGTAGAATTTGCGGGTTATCGCAGCGGCGAATGGCTCGAACCCATCCGTTGGGACACATTTTTTCAGGAGTTCGAGGACGCAAAGCTGGCGTTTCTCTATCAGGAGCGCATGAAGGACGGCACAATCAGTCGATTCTGCCAGTTCGTCAGCCGCTTCTAATTGGCTGGCAATGAGCGTAGGAGCGTTCAGGCGAACATTGTTCGCCTGAACGCCTGACGATATGTTTTTCGGGGTTAGACCCAACCATTCAACGGACTATCGCGGTCGTAGATAGTAATGGCGTAGCCGTCGGGATCGACAATGGTGAAGGTCATCCCGAAGCGTCCTTCGCTTGGCGGACGCAGAATGGTGACGCCTGCCGCGACCAGCGCATCATGGGCAATCTGACTATTCGCGGTTTTGAACCAGACCGCCGGGAAGCGGATTGGGCGCGGGATGCTGTCCAAATCCATATCGGGCGGCGCTTGCATGACCGCGAGCGGAATCGGGTAGCTGAGGAAGGTCACGGCTTTTCCCGGCGCTTTGAAGCCTTCGGGGTCACGCCGCAGGCCGAGGGTCTTTTCATAGAATGCTGCGGATACGTCAAGGTTGCGTACCATGAAGCCGACAAATGACGGCCCGCTCAGTTCAAATTGGATCGACATTCTGCTCTCTCCTGATTGCACGGATGTTCAGAGCATACAGGAGGGCAGTGACACCCTTATGGCAACAGCAGCGGCAGCAATTCCATCTCCTGTTTTTACTGCCTAACCAGCACGATGACGGGGATTTCGCGCTTCGACTTTTTCTGATAACGAGCGTATGTCGGAAACACTGAGACCATCAACGGCCATAGTCGCGCGCGCTCCTCTGCATCAGCGGTATGCGCCAGCGCCGCGAATTTGTCCGCGCCCACCTGCACCTCAACTTCGGGGTGTTCCACGAGATTGAGATACCAGGCCGGGTGATGATCATCCCCGCCGTTGGAGGCGACAATGACGTAATGGTCGCTGTCCTCGCCGTAATACAGCGCAGTGCGGCGCAGCAGCCCGGATTTTCGACCGCGCGTCGTCAGCAGCAGGCTCGCATAGCCCTGATACTGCTGTCCCTTGCTGCCATCGCTTTCGACGTAGCTCTGGATGTGCTTGTGAACCCATCCCGTCGGGCTGTCGTGTATCTTTTCGCCACTCATTGATTCCTCGTCTATACGATAACTCAATTCGATAACCTCTTATTCTTTTTTACGAAACTGATTTGGTTTATCTTTTTGTTCCCAATACATTTGTGCCTTTAACGCTGACGCTACATTATCTAATGTTGGCATTAGATGGGCGCGAGAGATACCTTCTAGCCAAAGCAACCTAAGAACTTCACCTGCTTGTGATACGGGTAAAGTAAACTTTACAAACCGACGGAGAAAATCACCCTCATTAATAAACATGCTCTCAAAATTAGGCCAATCACCGTTCTCAATGTACAGTTTGTCTGCGAAACAGTCGTATGTGAACACACCACTCTGAGCATGTAAATATGTATTTTTACTTTTCGGAACTGTTTTGACCTTTATTCTTTTATCATTATTGATTGGGCGAAAAGCGTAAACTGCTAAGTTTTCAGCAGTTGTGGTTTCTAGCTCAAAACCATCAGCAGCAAAAAACGCTGCAACAAGTGGCTGTCTTGTCCAGTCGAGCAATCTAGTTGGAATGCCATGATGCTGCGCAAGTGCGACTATATGTTTCTCCATCCAAATCGTGTCATTTTCAATACTTGCGAAATCAATATTAGATAAATAGTCATCCATTTGTATCTCTATAAAATCAGAAAAATCGATAGTATGTCCTGCTGCATCTGCCATACGAATAAACGCGTTTATAGCGCTTATCTCAGCGTAAGCCTGATGAAGAACTTCAATTGTGTTCACCCAATATTTATTTAGTTCATCTCCGCCGAGATTAGACTTATGTTTCTGAATATAATCTGACACTGTATCTTCCAAAGAACCAATTGTGTAACTCCACGCATAATCTTTGTGATGTTGGATAAAGTTAATTGCTTGGGAGCCTTCTTTGTCTCTATCAATGGGACGCCAAGCACTCGGACGCAAGAGCTTAGTAGCATCCTTTTGACCACGAAAAATCCAGTCAGAATACCATTCCCTACCTATTGACCACTCTTTATTCGTGATACGAAGCGCGTTAATGAACTCTCTTGCGTTTGTAAAAGCAGTCTCTTTTGGGAAAGTCCAAGTCTCAGGCACAAGATTAAATCCAGAAATAAAATATGCCAGATAGAATTCATGAATTCTATCTGGCATATCACGGTTTTGTTAGGAGTTAGTACACCGGCATGGTGTCATCGACATTGCGCGCCCAGGCCAGAATGCCACCTTCCATATTGACCAGCCGATCCGGGTTATAGCCGAGGGTGCGCAAGACCTTGATCACGTCGGTGCTGCGCGCACCAGAACGGCAGTGAACAATGACCTCGCGGTCGCGCGGGATTCGCCCGATGACGGTATCTTCGCGCCGTTTGCGCCCCGAAGCGATTTCGTCGGCGGCGATCAGAATCTGCGGCTTGGGGATGTAGGTCACCGGAGTAACGTCTTCCAGCGTAGCGATCTCCCATTCTTCAGGGTTGCGCACGTCGAGGATGAACAGGTCTTCCTTGTTATCGATGCGCTGCTTAAGCGTCTGCGCATTGATTTGCGGAATTGGCATGTTCGCCGGATCGACCTGGCCGTTGCCATTCTGCTCAGCTTTCTCTGGTGCATGGTCGTGGGCCGGGACGCCGCAGAACTGCTCGTAGTCGATCAACTGCACCTGTTCGTGCGGGATGCCGCAAACGGGGCAGTTGGGGTCTTTGCGTACCTTGATGGTGGTGAAGCTCTGCTCCAGCGCATCGTAGAGCAGCATCCGCCCGACCATCGGCTCACCAATGCCGGTGATCAGCTTGATCGCTTCGGTCGCCTGCATCGTCCCGATGATTCCGGGCAGCACGCCCAGGACACCGGCTTCGGCGCAGTTCGGCACGAGACCGGGGGGCGGGGGTTCCGGGAACATGCAGCGATAGCACGGGCCTTCCTTTGCGTAAAAGACGCTCAATTGACCTTCAAAGCGCAGAATACTGCCGTAGACGTTTGGTTTGCCCAGCTTGACGCAGGCATCATTCACAAGATAGCGCGTCGGGAAGTTGTCCGTCCCGTCGATGATGATGTCGTACGGTTCCATGATTTGCAGGGCGTTGTCGGAGGTGAGCGGCACTTCGTATTTGTCGATCTGGATGCTTGGATTGAGGTCGCGCATCCGTTTGGCAGCGCTTTCGATTTTGCTGATGCCAATCGTGCTTTGCCCGTGAATGATCTGGCGCTGAAGGTTGGTTTCATCGACCGTGTCGTAATCGACCAGCCCAATGCGCCCAACACCCGCCGCCGTCAGATACAGCGCCAGGGGGCTGCCCAGCCCGCCCGTGCCAATAAGCAGAATGCTGGCGGCTTTCAGACGGCGCTGACCATCCATGCCCAGTTCTGGCATGATCAGGTGGCGACCATAGCGTCGAATTTCGTCATTCGAAAGTTCCGCGAGTTCTTGAACTACAGGTTCCATCGCTTTTAATCCTTACTCTTTGGGATAGGTCTGTTGCTATCTTTGCTGCTTGACTACTACTCGTCTGGAACTTGAAACAACGTGATTTGCAGCCCGTCCGGTGCGCTGACGCGAATATTGCGGTCGCCCCAGGGTGTCAGCACCGGTTCATGGATGCGTTTCGCACCCTTCGCGACCACCCGTGCAACTGCCGCGTCGAGATCGGGAACTTGCAGCGCGAAGCGAATTTGTCCGCTGAGGCGCTCACCGGCTTCAATCTGGTCAATGGCTGCTGCCTGCGCTTCGTCGAACACTTCAAGCGTGCCTTGCCCCAGTTCGAAGATGACCGCGTGACCGCCATCATTCTCCCACAGAGCCGCAGGCGTCAAGCCCAAAGCATCGGTGTAAAACGCCAGTACGCGCTCATAATCGGCAGCCGTCAGCGCGACGCGAAGCTGAAGGATCGGCGGTTGCATAATCTGGCTGGACTTTCCTGCTTATGCCTGAATCAGCCGCCAGCGATGCTGGGAATGATGCGCAGGCTGTCGGCGGTACTCAGCTCAGTTTCCAGCCCGCCGAGGAAGCGGACGTCTTCTTCGCCGAGATACACATTGACGAAATTACGCAGTTCGCCGTTGTTGAACAGGTGCTGGCGCAGTTCGGGGTACTGATTGGTCAGGTCGTTCAGCGCCGCGCCAACCGTTTCGCCTGTGACACTCACCTGCGCCTGATTCGCGGTGTAGGGGCGCAGCGGTGTCGGGATCTTGATGTTCGGCATTCGTTCGTCTCCTGGGGTTATCTCTGGGTTTCTGATTTTCTGTTTTTGGGTGAAGCATTTGAAACAAAGGCACGGATGGGATTCGAACCCATGTACGCGGATTTGCAGTCCGCTGCCTAGCCACTCGACCACCGCGCCACAAATGATAGTTCTGAGTGCTGAGTGCTGAGTCAAAGACAAAACCTTTTCTTTTGTCCTTGACTCAGCACTCAGCACTCAGTACTCGGTACTTCGCTTAGGGTGTTTCGCCCTTGCGAATGGGCGCACCGATCAGGTTGCCCCATTCCGTCCACGAGCCGTCATAGTTGCGCACGTTGTTCAGCCCCAGAATGTACTTGAGCGCGAACCAGGTGTGCGACGAGCGCTCACCGATACGGCAGTAAGCCACCACGTCGTTCTTGCCACTGGTGATGCCCTTACCGCCGTAGAGTTTTTCCAGTTCTTCCTTGCTCTTGTAGGTGCCGTCTTCGGCGACGGCCTGCCCCCAGGGGATGTTCGCCGCGCCGGGGATATGTCCCGGTCGCTGCGCTGTTTCCGGCATGTTGGGCGGCGCGATAATTTTGCCGGTGTACTCGTCAGCAGAGCGCACATCGACCAGCCCAAAGCTGCTGTTTTCGAGATGCGATTTGACGAAATCGCGGTCAGCCCGCAGGTCGTTGTTGACCTTCGTCACCTTGTAACTGGTCTTGGCATAAGTGGGTACATCGGTTGTGATTTCACGGCCTTCCGCCAGCCACTTCTTGCGCCCGCCGTTCAACAGACTGACGTTTTCGTGACCGTAGAGTTTGAACAGCCAGAAGGCATAAGCCGCGAACCAGTTGTTGTTGTCGCCATAGAGGACGACCTGCGTCTCCGGCGTGACTCCGGCGTCGCTGAGCAGCTCCTCGAATTCTTCTTTGGTAGCGATGTCGCGCAGCGTCTGGTTTTGAAGCTGCGTTTGCCAGTTGAAGGCGACCGCGCTGGGGATATGACCCGATTCGTACTGGGTGGTATCGACATCGACCTCGATCAGCCGGACTTTATCTTTATTGTCGGCAGCCCACTGCGTGCTTACCAGTGCATCGGTCATGATTTTTCTCCTGCGCTTTCTTATTCAATAATCAATGTATTGGCGTCGAACTGATCGCGGCTGTCGCGTAAGCGCCAGACGCGCATATCGACTGCTTTGGCTTCGTTGACCTGGGTGATGATATAGGTGAAGTTGGGCAGGGCATGGTCGCGGTCATAAATCGACGGAATGGCGACGGAATCCGGGTGACTGTGAAAGTAACCAACCAGGGTCAGACCGCGTGCATCGGCCTCATCTTCCAGTTTCGCCCAGTCGAGCGGCGTCATGGCATAGCGGTGATACTGTTCTTCGGCCTCAAACACGTTCTCGACCGGGACGATGTCGGCAATCGAAACTTTGTCCGCGCTTGCTTCGCCGAGTAAAAAGCCACCGCCCTCATTGGGGTAGGCCGCTTCCAGATGCCGCATGATCTTCTGCTGTAAAGCCGCTGTCAAAACCACATCCATTTAAGGTATCGCTCCAACGTAGGGGCACACGACTGTGCGCCCGGTTTTGCCAAATAAAAAGAGCCAACCCCAGGAGGTCGGCTCTTAAACTTCACCTTGATGCGGCAGAAAACTACCGCAGCGCCTCACGTCCTGGGGTTCCAGTGGTGCTGATACAACACATCATCGTCACACACATCAGCCGATGTGCGGTGCGGCGAAAAACGGAAGTATTCCCAGTCAAGTGATTCATGACAATTAGACTAACATGCTCTCCATCGGATTGCAAGGCTTTGCTTTGACGGAAGTGTCGAAAAAAGTGAGCATCCGTAGAGGCAGACCTACATGTCTGCCCGAAGCCAGGGCGAACACGTGGGTTCGCCCCTACAAAAATACCCATAGAATTAGACACTCCCCTTTGGCTCTTTTGACAGGTCGCTAAACGCCGTGAACGCTGTGACGAGCCAGATGCTCCAGAAATTCGCCGCGTGTGACGCTGTTCTCGCGGAATGTCCCCAGCATCGCGCTGGTTGTCATGCTCGATTCGGCCTTTTTGACGCCGCGCATTAGCGAGCACATATGCACGCCTTCCGCGACGACCGCCACGCCCATTGGGTCAAGCACTTCGTTGATGAACTCGGCGATCTGGCGCGTCATCCGTTCCTGCACCTGCAAGCGCCGGGCGAACATATCGACGATGCGCGGAATCTTCGACAGGCCGATCACCTTTTTGCGCGGGATATAGGCGACATGCACGCGCCCGATGAACGGCAGCATGTGATGTTCGCAAAGGCTCGAAAATTCGATGTCGCGCACGATCACCATATCGCTGTAATCGACTTCGAACAGCGCCCCATTGATCAGCTTGTTGGGGTCGGTTCGGTAGCCGCTCAGCAGTTCGTCGTACATGCGGGCGACGCGGTTCGGCGTCTTGAGCAGACCTTCACGAGTCGGGTCTTCGCCGACGGCTTCCAGCGTGCTGCGGGTCGCGGCTTCGATTGCCTCGTGGTTGATCGGCGGGAGATCAAGCTCAAAGGTGCGGCGGAAGGCATCCGATTCGAGCAGGTTTTCCATTTCTGCGAGGCTGTCATGCCCGTTGTGATTGCTGTCGTGATTGCCGTTGGGCTGGTTTACGAATCTGTCCATGACTTTTCCGTTCATCTGTTTGAGTATCGCGAATACTATATATGTCAGTCGGTGTGAATTTTGCGCGCAAACGTTACATTAGCGACGTTAGATAAAGGCAAAATGAGTTTATTAGGACATCTAATCATACGTTCATCGAATACTTTTGGATTTGTTATTTGCGAGGCACATTTCTCCGACGTTTGACCACTGTTTTTTCTTACCTTCGACAATGACCCTATGGTCGTGGGGCGGATGCGCTACAATATGGCGGCTTTATGAAACTCCGCAAGGAGGGGGCTTCGCTTATGAATTTGATCGATTACGGGCGCATTTTGCTCCGTCGAGGCTGGATTATTCTGCTGCTGGCGGTACTCGCTGCCGGAAGCGCCTATCTGTTGACCTCGCGCCAAACGCCGCAGTATCGCGCGGCGCAGGTCGTGCTGATTCAGCCTGCCCGCACTGATAACGGTCTGACGCTGGCGATCATCCAATTGATGAATTCGTATCAGGTTTACCTGAAAAGCAGCCAGCAGGCGCAGCAGGTCATCGATACGCTCAAGCTGGATATGCTCGCCGACGATTTACTGTCGAAGGTCGATATTGTCTCGAACCGCGATAACCTCACCATTGAAATTGATGTGACGCTGCCGGATCAGCAGATGGCGGGGGATGTGGCGCGCACGTGGGGCAATCTGCTCGTCCTCTACCGCACTGAAGAGAACCAGAAGGTTCAGCAGACCGACCGGGTGAGCGCCAGCCTGCCTGACAAGGCCAGCGTTGGATTATACAGTCCTAAGCCGCTGATCAGCGCGGCAGCGGGTGCGATTCTTGGTCTGATTCTGGGCGGCGTGATTGTATTCGTGCTGGAATATCTCGAAAGCAGCATCGTTCGCCGGCGTGACGACATCGAACGTGCCCTTGACCTGCCTGTTCTGGCGACTATCCCCGAAATGGAGCGCTAAAACCTGATGGCAAACGCAAAACTCATCACCTTAAGCGAGCCTCGCTCAGCCGCCGCCGAAGCCTTCCGCACGCTGCGCACCAACCTGATGTTTACCGGGGTGGAGCGGGCGCTGGATACGCTGCTGGTGACTTCTGCGGCTCAGAGCGAGGATAAGAGCCTCGTGCTGGCGAATCTCGCCGTGACCTTTGCTCAGTCCGATAACAAAACCATCATCGTTGACAGCGATTTGCGTCGTCCCGCCCAGCACGAAATCTGGGGCATCCCCAACGAACGCGGCCTGACAACCATGATGCTCGACCCAGCAGCGATGTCCTCACCTCCGCTCGTTCAGACCGAAGTTTCCAATCTCATGGTGCTGCCCAGCGGTGTGCTGCCACCCGTTCCGGCGGACGTTTTGAGCAGTCAACGCATGTTGGACGTGATTGGCGTTCTCAAAGCGCGCGCGCATTACATCCTGTTCGACGCGCCACCCGTTTTAGCCGCTACCGACGCTGCACTGCTCGGCGCAAAGCTCGATGGGGTGGTGCTGGTGGTGCGTGTCGGCGCGACCCGCCGTGATCAGGCGGCGCGCGCGCGTCAGGCGCTCGAACGGGTGCATGTCCGCGTCCTCGGCGCGGTCATGACCAACGCGCCGCGCGAATCGGTCGGAAGTTACTGACCGTGCCTTCCGAGCCGCTGCGTCCTGATCCTGAGTCGGTTGAAAATTGGCGCGTTTTGCCGCAGAATAAGCCGTCGCGGGACGCTTACTCACCGGTTATGGGCGGTTTGCGCACCCATCGGATGCTCCTGTTTGGCTTCGGAATGCTTATGCTGCTGGCGGTCGTCTCCGGGTTATTATGGGGACGTTAATGTGCTTTCGGAGCGGTGATCAATCAGGTCGCCCTCATCACTCAGATGAGTTTTTATGCAAGTATGCAAGGATGAACACGCATGAAGGGATTGATCCTCAGCGGCGGCAAAGGGACGCGCCTGCGTCCGCTCACCTATACACGCGCCAAACAGTTGATTCCGGTAGCGAACAAGCCAGTTCTGATCCGCGTCGTCGAAACGATCTGCGAGGCGGGCATCGATGAAATTGGCATCATCGTCGGGCAGAACGGCGCGGAAATTCGCGAGGCGGTGGGCGATGGCGACAAGTGGGGTGTTCATATTACCTACATTGAACAGGATCAGCCGCGTGGGCTGGCGCACGCCGTCAAAATCGCGCAGCCGTTCATTGGTGATGAACCGTTCGTCATGTTCCTGGGCGACAATGTGATTCAGGGCGGCATCAGCGGGTTGATTCGCGACTTCGCCAACCACGACTGGAACTGCCAGATTGTTCTGAAGGCCGTCGATGATCCTTCCTCGTTCGGCGTCGCGAAACTGCGTTCTGATAACTCGATTGAAGAATTGATCGAGAAGCCGAAGAATCCGCCGAGCAATCTCGCCCTGATCGGCATCTATATGTTCGACAAGCACATTTTCGAAGCCGCCAGCGCGATTCCGCCGTCGTGGCGCAACGAGTATGAAATCACCGACGCGATTCAGTGGCTTATTCGCAACGGGCATGTCGTCCAGCCACACATTCACGAAGGCTGGTGGATCGACACGGGCAAGCAGAAAGATATGCTCGAAGCCAACAGCCTTGTGCTTGAGGAAATCAAGCCCTCGATTGCGCCTGATGCTGTGATCGAGAACTCGGAAGTGGATCGCCGTGTGACGATTGAACGCGGCGCGCGCATCGTCAACAGCGTCATTCATGGGCCAACTATCATCGGTGAGAACACCGTCATCGAAGATGCGTATGTTGGGCCGTACACCAGCATCTATCACGATGTGACGCTGAAAAGCTGCGAAATTGAGCGCAGCATTGTGCTCGAAAACAGCACGATTCGCGATTTGGATGTTCGTCTGCATGGCTGCCTGATCGGGCGCGAGGTAACGGTTCAGCGTAAAGATGAGAAGCCGCGCGCGATGACGCTGAATCTTGGCGATCACAGCACGATTTCGATGGTTTAATCATAAAGAGAGGGTGCATCGCCACGCATGAGCGAATGCCCTGGAATAAGTGTCGTAGTGCCGTAAGGTTGCGCAAATGCGTGACCTTATGGCGCGGTTCGATGATTTGTCCTTTGCCCGGAGCGAACTGCTCAGGGCTTACGAGTGAAACGAATGACTGAACAAAACCCAATTCCCGCAACACCCAAACGTGATATTCGTCTGGTTGCCCTCGATATTGACGGCACACTGCTCGACAGCCAACACGCGCTTACGCCGCGTGTTACAGAGGCCGTCAAGGCCGCTGTCGCCAAAGGCATTCAGGTTGTGCTGGCAACCGGCAAAACGCGCCATTCCAGCGTGAAGTTGGTCGAGCAGTTGGGCATCAGCGCCCCGGCGATTTATCTGCAAGGGCTGGTCAT
>DAOUCB010000174.1:0-6097 GCA_034432495.1 Anaerolineae bacterium
GGAAATTTCTCGCTCGACCCCACCCCCCGACCCCCTCCCCGAATTCAAGGAGGGGGCGAAAAACAAAACCGTTCACGGGAAGATTTTTGGCATTTTACAAAGGTGTCCTCTCCTCAGCTCTCCATAGGCGAGAGGAGAAAAACAGGGCTTTGGAGCGACTAACGCGCAGCGTTTGCAAACATACTCTAATCAGAGTCGCCTTTGCGCTTTTTCTCGAAATCACTGAAGAATTGATCAAACGTCTCTTGCCAACCCGGATCGAGCCTGCTTTTTTCCTCGTCGGATAATGACGGAATTGGCAAAAATGGGAAGCCTAAATCTTCCTGACCCAGCCAAGTGATATTGTGTGCCGTGTATTTCAACTGGACATCTGCCAAGCGCAGGCTCGTAATCAGCGCGTCAATGGCATCAATGGCGCGCCCTTCCCTGATTTTATTCAGACCAACACCGACGATTTGGTAAGGACAGCGCCAATCCATGAAATCGTGGTCGTCTGAGTACAGATAGGGCATACCGATTCGCAGCCTGACGACCAGGGGATTGCCCTGCGGATCAACCGCAGCAAATTCGCGCTCAAGAATCGGCTCAGAAATCATCCTCACGATTCCGTAATTGTCGGACGGTACGAGCCGAAGCTCCACTCGTAACCTTCAGGATCGAGGGTACGATAGCGGCGCGTTCCCCAGCCAGTATCCTCTGGCGGGTAGACAATCTGCGCTCCGGCAGCGCTGGCACGCTGATAATGGGCATCGACATCTTCAACATAAACATAGATGCCGTGATCGGCGGTGCTGGACAGCGGCACATGTTCCGGCGAGGTTCCAATCATGATCGCACCATTGCCGAAGCGCATCTCGGCGTGCATGACAACGCCCTGCGCATCTCTGTTGACCTGAATAATCTCGAAGGCGAAGGCTTTTTGCAGCCAGTCGATGGCAGAGGCGGCGTCCTTGTAGCCAAAATAAGGGTAAATGGTTGGCGGTGTCATCTCAAGCTCCTCAAATTCGTAAGCACCCCTAATGTTATGCATCTCTATGAAAAGGAGGTGAGAGCTGCCTTAGCATGTCCCGGCGGTAGCAGCGCGTGAACCGCAGGCGAGAATGGTGCCATCGGGCAGCGTGATTTGCGCGATGGTGAAGGGTGAACCATCCATGACAGCAGCGCCTTCGTTGGTGGGAACGGTGGCGGTGTAGCGCTGCTCAGGCGCAGTCGCATAGCCCAAGCCACTTTGAATTGCATCGTAAGCATGATACACCTTCGCCAATGCTCCAGTCGGTTCGAGCAAGCCAGTGGGCGGGGCGAGTGTCATCAGCGGCAGCGGCGCGACTGTCGGCGGAATCAGCGGTGCAACCGACAGACAGTACCCATATGAACGAATCATCCCCGAATCGCCTTCAAGTGGAACTGCAAGCGGGATAATTGCGTTTCGCTTCGATGACGGGAGATTGGTTTCAATGGCATAGACGCAATCGTAGTCGGCGCGCCAGAGCATAAATCCGCGTTGGAAGGGCTGGTAGATGGCATCGGTGACGTAGGGGGTGACGGCGCTCGGCGGAAAACTCGCCCAGACGGATGTAGGGGTGAACAAGACAGCGACCTGGCTCGACTGGCGCACACCCCCAAAAGCGGCGAAGTAAAAGAAAACACCGACCAGCGCGATTGTCGCAATCGTCAGACACGAGGCGAACGATCTCACGCGACAGAGACGCGCTCGCCGCGCCGCTCCTCGATCAAGCGCACGTAAATGTCGATGACCTCGTCCATCATGGCAGGCCAGGTTTGGGTTTCGGCGAAGGCACGGGCGGCACGTCCCATTTCGGCGACGCGCTCACGATTAACGGCAATCTGGCGGACGCCGTCGATGAGCGCGTCAACATCACCAGCGTCGAAGGTGTAGCCAGTGCGCCCCTCTTCGACCACATCACGGACGCCGCCGACGCGCGAAGCCACGACGGGCAGACCCGCCGCCATCGCTTCAACAACGACGAGGCCGAAGGTTTCGAGCGCCGAGGGAAAGACGAAAATATCGGCGCTGGCATAGGCTTGCGAGAGCGCTTCGCCCTGCATGTAGCCCATGAATTTGGTGTTTGTCCCGGCGAACAAAGCTCCGAGCGACTCACGGGCGGGGCCGTTGCCAACGATGGCGAGGCGAGTCCCCGGCAGGGCGTCGAGGATTGGGCGGAGGTGATGCAACTGCTTCTCGGACGAGAGCCGCCCGACGTAAATCAGGAGCGTGTCGTCGGGATGCCCGTCGCTGAGGGCGGCGCGCATGTCGGCATTACGGAAGCGCGGATCGAACCTTTCAGGATCGACGCCACGTTTCCAGAGGCCGACATTTTTAACACCGATGTTGAGCATATCCTGCTGAATCAGCTTCGAGGGCGCGAGCGAGTAATCCGCCGCGTTGAAGACGATGCGAGTAAAGGCGTCGGTGACGGGTTCGATCAGGCCGAGGTGAAAATAACGCGTCAGGCGGGCAACGTCGAGATGAAACGAAGCGAGCGTGGGAATGTCGAGGCGCTTCGACATGAGCATCCCCGGCACGCCGATCAGCACCGGATGGATGAAATGAGCCACATCCGGCTGAAAGGCTTTCAACTGCTGGTAGGTGGAGAGCGTCGGCGGCCCGATGCGCAGTTCGGGATAGAGCGGGAGCGTCACCCCCGGCACGCCGATGATCGGCGTGGCGTTGTAGCGTTCGACGCCCATTTTGGGCGCGACGATGACGGTTTCGATGCCGCGCTTCTCCAGATGGTCGAGCAGCAGGCAAACGACCGTGACAATGCCATCTATTTTGGGCAGAAATGTTTCACTGAATAAGGCGACTCGCATCACGGCTCCGGCGGTGAAATGAACGCTGTTTTTAGAACACCAAAGTGTGCTCAGGGTCACGCAGCGGGTGGAGCGAAGCCTGACCCCACCCCTGCCGACCAAAAGCAGGTCGGCTTCCCCTCCCCGAATTCAAGGAGGGGAGAAAAGCAAGGGCGCACGTGCAAACAAGTTTGCCTGGGTGCGCCCCTACAAAAATACCCACAGAATTAGACCCCCCGACTTTATGGAAGTTCCATCACAGGCGCAAGTTCGTTATAATTTGCGCGATAGGGAGAGATTGCTGTGGCGCGAGTGGTGGGTGCCGCTGCCTGCGGCCTGACGATGGTTTTCCTGTGCGCGGGGCTGATCGCGGTGGGCGCGCGCTGGGCGAACACGACGATCAGCTTTATGTCGGATCGTGACCGTTACCGTCACGTTTTCCTGTACGATGCGCGCACGCAAACTATCTGGCGCTTGCAGCCGATCAGCATCAGCAACGGCAGCTACAACTGGCTGACTGACGGCGATCATCTGATCGTGCAGAACTGCCGGACAACCCTCTGCACCTTTCGCTCGCTCGACATCTTCAGCGGCACGTTCACGGTGCTGGATCAGGATGTGGGGATTCTCGCGAACCGACGGCGGCTGATCTCGCCAGATGGCACGCGGCTCGTCGTCGCCAACCAGCAGGGTGACAACCGGGGTATTGTGGTGCTGAACCGCAGCACCCGCGAACAAGCGCAGTTGACGGTGAATCCGGCGCATGACAAATCACCCGTGTGGTCACCCGATGGTGAGCGGCTTGCGTTTGTCAGCAACCGGGACGGCAACGACGAAATCTACGTGATGAACGGCGACGGCACGCAGCAACGCCGCCTGACCGACAATTCGTGTGACGACAGCGAGCCGGACTGGTCGCCGGACAGCCAGTCGATCCTGTTCACGGCGGACTGTGACGGGCGTCATCAGATTTACATGGTGCAGGCAGACGGGAGCGGCTTGAGGCGGCTGATTGTTTCGGAGAGCAACGACAGTCTCGCGCTGTGGCGTCCAGCGGGACATGAGTAGAACCCGATGCTGACGAGAAAACGGGTGCTGCTCGCCGTGCTGATCAGCGTTGGGCTGCTGATCGTGTTTACAGCGATCTGGCTGGTTGATTCGGTGACGACATGGCGTACAGGTCAACATCTGCTGCCATTCGACGCTTATGAGGGCTGCGGCGAGGCTGCTCCGGCAAGTCTACCCGAAACAGTGAAAGTTGGCTTTTACGAAGAGTTTCCGGTTGCGTGGCGACTGGATAAACTGGCGAAGGTCGATTTTCCGGTGAAGCTGGCGGTCGCGGCGACTTCACGCACAGAATTTCTCACGCTGCGTGACAGCATCAGCCAAACCTATCCGCAGGTGCGCGAACTGTATTTCTGGCCACTGCTATCGGCTGACGAAGGCTACTATCCCGGAAGCTGGTCAGATGCCGATGCAGTCGAGCGGGTCGCGAAAGAGGCCGAAGGTCTGCCAGTGCTGTGGGATCTGGAACGACCGCGCGGCCCGCTCAGGTTTGAGCCTGCTACGATCATACGCAACACACGCTTTCTCGATCAATGGCTGCGAGCGCGCAAAGAACCGACGCAAATCTGGCGCTCGAATGCGGGTATGGGGCTGAACCCGCTGTTTCTGCGTCTGATTGGGATGCATTTCGATCCATTGGACTATCCAGCGGTCAGTTTGCAGCTTGACCTGTATATGACGGGCGCGGGCGCACCCGACGATCCACTCGTGCGCCTGCTGCGCTGCGGCGTCAAGCGCTATCACGAGCGCTTTGTGCCGTCGCTGGGCGTGCTCAACGATGGCGAAGGCGATCCGGCACAGTTCATCCCGCCAGAGACTTTGCGGCGCGTGCTCCAGCGCGTGCGTGAGAGCGGCGTAGAGGAAGTCTGGTTTTTCGGCAGCAACGGAATCAGCGATGAATTTCTGGCGATGCTGCACGAAACGCTGCCATTGGCGACACTCGATAACGAAGCAAAGTGACAAAGGCTTTACGGTCGATTTGTTCGTTTCGCGTTAAAATTTACGATGAGACTTCATTCATCTGAGAATGTTCACGCTATGTCTGTTGCATCCGATGTCTGCGTCAAACTGGATGATCGCGTTCGCCTGATGTCGGCGGTGCTGGCGGCGACGCATTATCCTGACCAAGCGCAGACGCGCAAACCTCACGGCACGCACGCCCACGCCCGCATGACGCGCAAGCAGCTTGCGCCTTTTGCTGATCACGAGGCGGTGCGCGCCCTGCAAAATCTAGTCGATCAGCGCGCGCCGCTGGAAGCGATTTTCACGCTGGCGCTGGTACTGCATTTCCCGAATGGCAAGGTCGATCACCCGCCGCGCTGGATGCCTGCTCACTGGGATGAACAACTGAATCAATTCTACGCCGCGAGTGATCTGGCGGCGTGGTGGCAAAGCGAAGATGCTGTCTGGCAAAAAGCCTTTAGCGATTCGCAGCGGATGTTTGCCAGCGTCAATTTCAAAGCCTTTTTGCAGCCGTATCTCGGCCCCATTCAGGAAGAACTGGTCTTCATCCCCAACATTTCCTACCCGACGGATCACGAACTGGGGCTGCGGCTGGGCAATGAGCTGATCTGTATCGTGCCGCCGCGCCTGGCCTGGGGCGACAGCCCGCCCTGGCCTTACGACGAAGACCCATCGTATCTGTACCGCTCAGCACTGGCGCAGTATGGGCGAATGCTGATGGTCGCCTTCCTGCGCACGAACGCCGAGCAAATCGCCGAAATTTCGCAGACACCGCTGCCGGTCAGCGATCAATTCAAGGCGCTTTATCCGACGTGGGCGGAGCAGTTCGCGACGCTGTTCGTGGCGGGTTCGGTGGCGATCTATCTGGAAGATCACGTCAGCATCGCGGAAGCCAGCGCTTATGTGCTGATGGCGCGTAAAGTTCAAGGGCTGGACATGCTGCCGGGTGTGGTCAGCGTGTTTCGACGCTATCTGAAGGAAGTCGAGAACGGGCGCTACACGACGCTGCTCGATTTGATGCCGCAGTTCGGTAAGCAACTGCGGGTCGCCAACCGAATCGTGTCGCTGTAAATCCTCTGAAAAACAATCTAATGTTGGGAAAAAGCATAGGTATCAAGTTAAGCCCTCACCCTAAATCCCTCTCCCTGAGGGTTGAGGACAGGACAGTTTTAACAAAAGAGCCTTTTGTTTTAGGATAACGGTTACCACACCTATCCTAAACAAGAGGCTCAAAGCCATTGTACGCTCAATTTCTGCA
>DAOUCB010000175.1:0-130076 GCA_034432495.1 Anaerolineae bacterium
TTCTATGAGAAATCAACCAAACGAATCATTAGGGTTATCTGTTATCTCGCAGATCATCATTAGAATTATTTTGCGTATTTGGGACGCGCTCAATCAAACAATGAGCAAGTAAATCGTGCCTGTTGAGAAACTGAAAGTAAATTGCCACCCTACGAATCGACCGCCTGATAGACGCGAACATAGTCAACCCGCATGGTCTGTGGAAAAACAGTGGTCTTGTCGGGGTTCCCTGCCCAGTTGCCGCCGACTGACACGTTCAGATTGATATAGAAAGCGTGATTGAAGACCCAGGGTTTGCCGCGTACCTGATCGGGTGTGAGCGTGTGATACCGACTGTCGTCCACATACCAGTGAATCACATCGGCACTCCAGTCAATGCCGAAAACATGGAAATCATCTGCGAAAGCACGCTCACTGCGATAGATTTTCCCTAACCCACCCGAACCATAATAACCCGGCCCATGCACCGTTCCATGTACGGTACGCGGTTCCTTGCCTATGTTCTCCATAATGTCGATCTCGCCGCTGACAGGCCAGTCACCCATATCATGATGCGAACCCACCATCCAGAACGCAGGCCAGATGCCCTGTCCGCGCGGCAGTTTGATGCGCGCCTCGACCCGCCCATGCGTGAACAGCACCCGTTCTCGCGTGGTCAGGCGCGCAGATGTGTAGCGGCACGCCCCGTAATGACAGGTATAGTTGAGCGGATTTCCCTCACGCACGACGATGGCGAGATTGCTATTGCCGTCAATGGAAGCATTTTCAGAACGGTCGGTGTAATATTGGAGTTCGTGGTGATCCGCACCATAACTCCCAACTTCTTTCGTCCACTTCGCGTCGTCGATGGACGTTCCGGCCTCGCCGTCAAACTCATCTGACCAGAATAAGCGCCACCGCGAATTCTCCGTCACAATGACCTCCCGTCCCGCTTAAGATCCTGAATCCAGCGTATATACGCGCACATAATCGACCAGCATCGTCTGCGGAAACTGGCTGGTGCTGTCCGGTTCACCGGGCCATTGACCACCGACCGCGACGTTCAGAAGGATGAAAAAGTCGTGGTCATAAACCCACTGCCGACCGTGCAAATCGTTGACGCTGACGGTGCTGTATAGATTGCCATCCACATACCAGCGGATCACATTCGGATCCCAGTCAATCGCGTAAACATGGAAGTCATCAGCAAAGTCTTGGGTACCCGTGTAAGCAGCAGTAATACCGTTACCCGCCGAATAGCCGGGGCCATGAATCGTGCCGTGAATGATCTGCGGCTCCTTGCCAATATTCTCCATGATGTCGATTTCGCCCGAATTCGGCCATCCCACCTGATCGATGTCGCTTCCGAGCATCCAGAAAGCAGGCCACAACCCCTGTCCCCGTGGAATCTTGATCCGCGCCTCAACCCGTCCATAGGTAAAGGCTTGATGCCCCTGTGTGATCAGCCGCGCAGAAGTGTACTGGCATGTCCCATAATCACACAGATAACCAGCCGGGTTTTCCTGACGCACCACAATGGCGAGATTCCCATTCCCATCCAGCGCAGCATTTTCAGGTCGGTCGGTGTAATATTCAAGCTCGTTGTTTCCCCAGCCATTCCCGCCAATTTCCGCCGTCCAGTTCGCGCCGTCAACCGGTGTTCCTGCGCTGCCATCGAACTCGTCTGACCATGCCAGCGTCCATTGGCGCGAGTCCCAGCGAATACTGTCATCGACTGCAATGGTAGACTCTGCCACAGGTGTGACACTCGAACTACTCTCCGCGCCGTTGACCAGACTCACGTCGTCAAGATAAGCAACCCGTGCCCCAACACCCGCCGGAAATATAAAAGCGTAACCGGAAACCTCCGCTAATCCCAGTCCATCATTGGGCGCGCCGTTGGGTTGAAAATCGCTGCGGCGCTGAAACTGTGCAAACGGAATCGTAAACTGTTTCCAACCCTGATAATCGTCGTCAAACCGATAGAACCAGCGCTCCGCCGAATCGCCCTTGACTGCAAGATTGCGATTTTCAAGGATGTCCATCTGAATCGTGCCACCCGTGTCATTGCCGTAGAGCCAGAATTGGATGCTGCTGTAAGCTGACCAATCCTGGGTTGTCCAATTCACCCCATCCGTGAACGCATCGCTAAAACCACCCCAGCTCTTGATGTCGTAGCCAACCGCCAGCACGTCATTGGCAGCCGCTTCTTTCCCAGGGACTGCCAGAGTCGAATACGGGATAAGCTGACGGATAGAGAGAGTCGAATTCTCCGGGCTGTCCCCCCAGGCCACCAGGCCAATCCCGGCCCCATCCGGGTCAAGTCCCGTCCAGAGTGCACCTTCAAAATCATTCACAATATAAACGTTCGCGTCTGCCTGCACCAGCGACGCGCTCAGCACAAGCAGCAGTACAAACACGCTGACACTTAACAGCTTTGACCGCGTTTGCATGAAAATACTCCGGGCCTATTTTGTAAAAAGCGAAGCGATGTTTTCACGCCAAAATAATAATCACACAATTACTACTGTGAGAACGCTCTCATTGCAACAGTAAGGCGATCTCGTCGGTTTGTCAATTGACCACCTGCGCCGACAAGCACCTTCAGATTTGAATAGCTTTCACGGGCAAAATCATCACTATTCTATAAAAATATCAGTATCCATTTGTGCGCTGTTCTGCTAGAATTCAAGTTGATTGATCAGCCAGTGAGGAAATTATCGCAATGCAGACCTCTCGACTTGACCAGTTTGTCGGTCGTATCCTGTTTGTCAAACCGACGCCCGTATTGAGCGAAGCTCTCGTTGAAACCGACGAAAGTGATGCGCAGCGCGCTTTCAAGTTCTCTCTGATCTTCACCGGAGTGCGCTGTATTCTGCAATACATCGTGCTGCCGTTCATCCTCCCCGTGATTGGGATCGCTTCATCGACAGCACTCCCCCTGCTGCTCCTGATCAACATCTTCGCGATTGTCTCGATGCTCTTCAGCGTGCGCCGCTTCTGGCAAATCAATTACCAGTATAAGTGGCAGTATTTGCTCATGGCGTTGGTCATCCTGGCAGCCCTAACCGGATTCATTGCCCTCGACATCTCGCGTATGAGCAGCTAAGACCCGCATTCAGCATTGACGCCGCGTAACCCTATCGCTAGAATGCTGTTACTTTCGGATAGAAAATCATTGCGCAGGCAGCTTGCCTGAATCAAGGAGTACGTGTCGTGGCAGAAATTTATAACTTAGAGGCGCAGTCACGCGCCGTTGTTGGCAAAAAGGTGAGTCAACTGCGCGTGCAGGGGCTTGTCCCGGTGATCATTTACGGCGCTCATGTTGAACCGATCAGCTTGCAGGTTCCTTACCGTCCGCTCGAAGTCACTTTGCGCGGCGCAGGCGGTACCCATCTCATCAACGTGAACTATGACGGCAAGACGCAGAGCGTCATCACCCGCGAAGTTCAGCGTGATGTGCTGCGCGGAACGATCATCCATGTCGATTTTCTGGCGGTCGATGCCTCGACTCGCATCACCGCTGAAGTGCAAATTCACCTTGTCGGTGAAAGCAGCGCGATCAATACTCGTATCGGTCAACTGCTCCAGCAAATTCAGAGCCTTTCAATTGAAGCAGTTCCCGCTGACTTGATTGACTCGGTGCAGGTCGATATTTCTGGTCTGAAGGCCGTAGGCGACGCTATCCACGTCCGTGACCTCCAGATTAATAAGAACATCATCGTCCACAACGACCCCGATGAGCTGGTTGTGCGTATCAACCCGCTCCGCGAAGTCACTGAGGAAACGGACGAGACTGAAGGCGCTGCGTCCGCCGAACCGGAAGTTATCTCCAAGGCTCGTGACGAGGATGAAGACGAGGAGTAATCACCTCGCTTTCTGTTGCTGTTCAAATAAAAAATCCCGCGTTCTGCGGGATTTTTATTTCTCAGATTTTCTACAGCACAGGCGAACTCCACACCTGCTTGCGATCAGCCTTCAGCAGCTTGACTATCTGAAACGTCGTCAGCCATGCTCTCCACAGCTTCATCCGCCGCAACTCCATCGACGGACACACCACCATCAGGTACAGTCCCGTTCTCAGGGGCCGCCTCACTGCTTCCATCCATCACAGCGATCCCAACAATCACATCATCGCCTGACAGGTCCATCACTTTGACGCCTTTGGTATTGCGCCCAATCTCGCGAATCTGCTCCAAAGTGGTACGCAGGATGACGTTGCCACTTGTTATCACCAGCAAATCATCTTTGGCATTGATGCAGTGCATCGAAACAACTGGCCCGGTTTTTTCGTTACGCGCCAGTGTCAGAATACCCTGTCCATAACGCCCCTGCGTGCGGTATTCCTCAATCGGCGTGCGTTTACCAAAACCGTTGCGTGTGACAACCAGCACATGCGTGTCATCTTCTTCAATTACGTCCATGCCGACGACCACATCTTCACCGACTAAACGAATCGAATTCACACCTCCGGCACCGCGTCCCATCACACGAACATGCTTTTCGTGAAAGCGAATACTCTGACCATTTTCGGTGACAAGAATCACGTTCTGGTCGCCATTCGTATGCTTCGCCCAGTTAAGCGTATCGCCTTCGTCCAGCGACATAGCGATCAACCCGCTGGGGCGTACTGCCTCGAATTCTTCCAGATCGACGCGCTTGATGCGTCCAAACTTGGTCGCCAGCACGAAGTAGCCGTCGTTATCAAACGACGAGACGGGCACAATCGCTGTGATATGCTCATTCGAGCCGAGCGCGAGGATGCTGTGGATCATCGTGCCTTTGCCTGCGCGAGCCGCTTCCGGGATAGCGAAAGCACGCTCACTGTAGACTTTGCCCCAATCAGTAAAGAACAGCACCGTGTCGAGGCTGTTGGCGATGACAATGTCAGTCAGGCCATCTTCTTCTTTGGTCAGCATCCCGGTGACACCCTTGCCACCCCGTCGCTGCGCGCGATAGGCGCTGGAGGGTACGCGCTTGATATAGCCATTGCGCGAAAGCAGAATAGCCACTTCTTCGTCGCGCACCAGGTCAGACTCTTTGAACTCGGTGCTGACGCCGTAAATCACTTCGGTACGACGGTCATCGCCGTACTTTTCGCCAACTTCAACGATGTCCTCGCGGATAACCGCAAGAATCTTTGCCTGCGAAGACAGGAGATCTTCCAGGTAGGCAATCCGTGCCGCCACTTCGTTGAACTCGTCCTGCAATTTCTGTTGTTCGAGCGCGGCGAGGCGGCGAAGCTGCATTTCAAGGATGGCATTCGACTGAAGTTCGCTCAAATCGAAGCGTGTCATCAGGTTAGTGCGTGCCACATCCACGTCATCCGCTGCGCGAATCGTCTGAATAATCGCGTCGAGGCTCGAAAGTGCCTTCAGCAGCCCTTCGAGAATGTGCGCGCGCGCGCGCCGCTTGCCCAATTCAAACTCGGAACGGCGCACGATAACCTCGTAGCGATGCTCCAGATAAATTTGCAGCATTCGCTTGAGGCTGAGCGTGCGCGGCTCGCCATTAACCAGCGCCAGCATTTGAATGCCGTAGGTGCTTTGAAGTTGGGTGTATTTGTAAAGCTGGTTCAGTACCTTCAATGGCTGCGCACCATGCTTGAGTTCGACCACCAGACGCATCCCGTTGCGGTCAGATTCGTCGCGCAGGTCGCTGATCTGTGTAATACGATCCTCGCGCACCAGCGAAACAATCCGCTCGATGACAGCGACTTTGCTGATCTGGTAGGGAATCTCCGTGAACACAATTCGGAAGCGTCCGGTATTGGTTTCTTCCACGTCCGCTTTTGAGCGAATAACGACGCGCCCGCGTCCGGTCGCGTAGGCTTCCTTCAGTTCGTCACCCGCGACCACCATCGCACCGGTCGGGAAGTCCGGTCCCGTGACGAACTGCATCATGTCATCGACCGTGATGTCTTCGTAACGGTCGTAGTTATCGATCAAGTAAGCAATTGCGCCTGCCAGTTCGCGCAGGTTGTGCGGCGGAATATTCGTCGCCATACCAACAGCAATGCCGCTTGCCCCGTTGAGCAGCATGTTCGGAAGGCGGGCAGGCAGCACCAGCGGTTCCTGCTGTGTTCCGTCATAGTTATCACCGAAATCGACCGTGTTCATGTCGAGATCGACGAGCATTTCTTCAGCCAATCGCGAGAGCCGCGCTTCAGTATAACGCATCGCCGCAGGGCTGTCACCATCAACGCTGCCGAAGTTCCCCTGCCCATCGACCAGCATATAGCGCAGCGAGAAATCCTGCGCCATACGAGCCATCGCGTCGTAGACTGAAGCATCGCCATGTGGGTGATACTTGCCCAGCACCTCGCCGACGATACGCGCGCTCTTTTTATAGGCTGTATTTGCGCGAATGCCCATGTCATACATGGCAAAAAGGATGCGTCGATGCACTGGCTTCATGCCGTCACGGGCATCAGGCAGCGCGCGGGCGACGATGACACTCATCGCGTAGTCGAGGTAACTGCCGCGCATCTCCTCATTGATGTTGACAGGACGAACGGAACCAATGTTTTCCACCATAGGGTTTACAGCGTTTCTTTCTGACCAGCAGAGAAAAACGCCAACTCCTTTCGATCATGTTGAGTAACGGTGAGCGTGCAAATAAGCGTAAAACGCGGGAAATTTCGCCACTGATGGGTCAAGATCGGATTCAATCTCGGTGGACAAAGGATGTCTGTTTTCACATATATAGTATACTCGACTTTGTCCTCGAAATCCAGCTTAATTTGCGCTCGTATCCCACACGTTAATAAACTTATTTTAGCACAAATGGTCTGTTTTTCAAGCCGTAATCTTACCGTGTTCTAACCGTCATTTAGCGAAAATTTTAAGCGAAGGTCGTCACCTAATGCAATCGAGCGTCTTTGCTATTGAACAAATCACGAAAGTACGGTTAAAATTCTCTGCAATAATCGAATCCTGATTCAATAATTTCCATAGCGCGTATCACTGGAGCCTTCATGAGAATTATTCGGTTTTTGCTGCTGATTCTACTGCTGCTGCTCGTTGTGGTCGTCGGCGGTGGCTTTTTACTTTACAGCGATACCGTGCGCGGCCCGCTCCCGCAAACCAGCGGTTCGCTCAATGTCAGCGGGTTGAACGCGCAGGTCGAAATTCTGCACGACGAATGGGGCGTCCCCCACATATATGCCAGCACAAGCCACGATCTGTTTTTCACACAAGGCTACGTACAGGCACAGGATCGCTGGTGGCAGATGGAATTCTTCCGGCATACTGGCAGCGGCTCCATCGAGGAACTGACCGGAAAAACCAGCGATCTGATTGGTACCGACATTTTCATCCGCACGGTGGGTTGGCGACGTACCGCTGAACAGGAAGTGACGACAATCAGCGACGATGAACGAACCATCCTGCAAGCCTTCGCCGATGGAGTCAATGCCTATATCCTCGACCGACCCGCCAACGATTTAGCGATGCAGTATCGTCTACTCAGTGTAACAGGCGTCAATATCCCGATTCAGCCCTGGACAATCACAGACTCGTTGGTCTGGGCAAAAGTGATGGCCTGGAATCTGACTGACACGACCGAATACAAGACCACACGCCAAACGCTGCTGAAAACGATTGGTCAGCAGATGATGACTGACTTCGCCCCGCCCTGGCCGTACAATGGCGACCGACCGACGATCCTCTATCCTGAAGACCTCCCGGTCAGCGACGCCAGCGCAAGCGCCCACCTGCCAGACATCAGCGCGCCGAACGATACACCTGTCGGCGGCGTGATGGCCGGCAATATCCGTCCCGGCGACTTCATGTTCAGTCGCAATGTCGGCATTGGCAGCAACAATTGGGTCGCGACGGGCAGCATGACCGAAGGCGGAAAGCCACTGCTCGCCAATGACCCGCACCTGGGCATTCAAATGCCGTCAGTCTGGTACGAGGTTGGTTTACATTGCCTGCCAGTCAGTGATCAATGTCCATTCAATGTTGTCGGCTTCGCGCTCTCCCCCGCTCCGGGTGTGGTCATTGGGCATAATGCCAGCATCGCCTGGGGGGTGACCAACGTCGGTGCCGACGTGCAAGACCTGTACCAGATTACGGTGAACCCTGACAATCCGCTTCAGTATCAATGGAATGGCGCATGGCGCGATATAACGGTCGCCGATGAGACGATCAATTTTGGCGACGGAACCACGCCGCTTAAAATTCAGGTACGTCTGACGCATCTCGGCCCGATCATCAACGACAATCAGATCGATGAGAAAACGGGCGTAGTCGAAGGCTTCAACAACCAGGATCCGCTGGTGCTGTGCTGGACAGGCAGCGATCCGAGTACACTCTTCGACAGCGTTCTTAAGCTCGACAAGGCGACGAACTGGGATGAATTCCGTGCCGCGCTCAGCTTATGGGACATTCCCTCACAGAACTTCGTTTACGCCGACGTAAAGGGGAACATTGGCTACCAGATGCCGGGACGTATCCCAATTCGCCCCCAAAATAGAAGCGGCCTGACGCCGGAAGCCGCCGCGAGCGACGCCGATGTCTGGCAGGGCTTCATCCCCTTTGACGACCTGCCGCGCATCCTCAACCCGGCGCGCAACTACATCGTCACGGCAAATCAGGCCGTCGTGCCGCCCCAATATTACGATCTGCTTGCCGCCAAACTCGGTCAGGATGCCAATTACCAGTTCAGCTATGACTGGGCCTATGGTGAACGCGCGCAGCGCATCACCGAAATGCTCAAGGACAACGCGCCGAACACCATTAGCAGCTATCAGCAAATTCAGGGAGATAACAAAAATCTCAACGCGGAACTGATGATGCCCTATCTTGCCGCCTTGAACATCGATGCAGGTCATCTGGCGGAGATGCGTGATTTCCTGACCTCGTGGGATTTTCAGATGGACATGAACAGCGGTCAGGCTGCATTGTTTGGGGAATTCAATGCGAAACTGCTGAGCAATCTGTTTGGCGACCAACTTCCCGACGATGTTACCTTTGACAATCATGAGGTCTGGTCAGCCGTTCAGTTGATGGCTCAGCCAGATAATCCCTGGTGGGATGACGCCGCGACGACTGATAAAGTCGAGACACGCGACGACATTCTGCTGCGCTCGCTCCAGCAAGCGGTTGATGCTACAACGGCGGCGCTGGGCGACAAATCGGAAAATTGGCAGTGGGGCAATCTGCATCGAGCGACATTTGTGAGCAATCCCCTCGGCGCAAGCGGCATAGACCTGATCGAGACGCTCGTCAATCGTGGCCCGGTCGCGGTCAGCGGAAGCAATGATACGGTCAACGCGACCAGTTGGAGTCCAGCTTCAGGAAGTTTTGGGGTGACGTCACTGCCATCCATGCGCATGATTGTCGATCTGGCGAACTTTGACGACAGCCTGGCGATGCACACGACCGGGCAGAGTGGGCATCCGTCCAGCCCACACTACAATGACATGATTGATGCGTGGCGCGCGATCCAATACCATCCGATGCTCTGGAGTCGCGACAGGGTTGAAGCAGCAGCCAATGAACGGCTGATTCTCAGCCCGGGGAATTAGACTTATTACACAAATGAGGCTAGGCAACTTTTCGTTGCGCCGAGCCTCGTTTTAAAATACGAGTCGGTTCGTCGCCAGAAGCAGCGCCAGCCCCAACACGCAGACATTCATAAACAGGAAAATCGAGAGGAACATGCGCTCGACGGCGGTCATGCCGAGGAAATGGCGTTCCTCTTGTACGTCGTCGAAGCTAAAATTCTCTTCCGGGTCAAATTCTTCAGCGGTCGGGCGGCTGGTACTGCTGCGAAGTTCATCCAGATTCATAATGCCTCTCCTTAACTTTTCCTCATTCTAACGCAAATTTGCTTAACTCGCGCGTTTCCAAACATTATCTACCAACCGGAAGACAACTTCTTCCTGTGTCGTGGCTGGATTTCCCACCTGAACCAGTGCACGCAACTGCGCAGTTCCATTCACCAACTCCGGTATTGCCGAAATCACGGTTCGCTGATTCGTGCTGCCCCCGGCATTGTAACGAGCTATCGCCTGATCACGCATCGAAGGATCGTAAAGTTCGAGGAAGTCCGTTTGATCCTGTCGAGTGATCAGTTCGTTTTCGACGGTTAAGCGCCAGGTCAGAAAATCGCGCCAATCCAAACTGGACGCATCCAGCGGCTGACCGGTCGCCTGACTCAAAATGTCAATTGCCGAAGTTGGCTGGAGCGTGTGCAGCAGCGCGCCAACCGCAGGATCGCCATAGGTAGCCGCAAGACTGCTCACCAGGAAAGAATTTGTTTCGACTTCAGCGAAGCGCTTGACAAGCCACGAGACAATCGCCTGCCGCAGATAATAAGCATCCGCTGGATAGATTGGACTGAAGTCGCCAACCAGACGTTCCGACAGCAGCGTCGCCACTTTGATTTGGGAATCGGTGTCAAAAGGTTGGTCAAGGCGCGCAGCGGTGATGTAGGGTGATGGCAAGCGCAGTGTAGCAGCGTCCGGCGACGACCAGGCAATCGCCTGCGCCGAGTCAGGAACAATTTCGACGGTAAGCTGAGGAATATTGGCGCAGGCCAGCGCCGCACAACCGATCTTGAGCCACTCGGAAACACGCTGCGCAATCGCCTGCCCTTCAGCCTCATCGACCGCATCATACTTGACAAGCACATTGTCCGCTTGCGTCGACTTTGCCTCGCCCCAGAAGGTGTAATCAGGCGGAACATGCCGCCAGCCATCATCATAGCGCCAGTAGAACCAGGCGTGTCCGTAAGGAATACCGCCGATAATCTCTTCGAGCAGGACGCGCGCCCGTGCACCATCGACCTGAACGCTAATAATGCGCCCGCTCAGGTTCACATCGGTCGTCTGCTTAAGCGCCTGATAACGCGAGAAATTCGCATCCTGCTGTTGAATCCAGTCAGTGGTGGCGCTGCGCTGTATATCCATAAAAGCTTCGCGGTCACCGAGGCGCAGCGCGGCGACTTCAGCGGTCGCGGTATCGCTCACTACCTGCTCGATTTCCGCTTCGACCTGGCGCAAACGCAGGGCAACCGCACCGACAGCGCCGCCGATCAACCCCAGCATCACGAACAGGACAATCAGGAAACGAGTCCGCGCCCGCCGTCGCCTGCGCCGATTTTCCGGATCTTCGCCGCCACTTTGCTGATGATGTTCCTGTTCGGCCTCGATGTCCCAATCCAGCCGAATACCCATAATTCTTCCTTCGCTATCCGAGCGCAATATCGCCAGCAATGACTCGTTGCAGCACTCCAGCCTGATCGCGCAGCAGCAGCGCGCCCTGCCGATCCACAGCTTCGGCAATGCCCTGGGCTGCGCCATTGGTATTGGAAATGCTGATGGGTTTGCCGATCATATTCAGGCGTGACTGCCATGCCTCAAACAAGGCGTCTGAGGACAGACGGCCTGCCCAACCATCGAGTCGTTCGAGCAGCCGCAGCAGCAAATCAATCCGATCCACCGAGCCGACCGCCGTCTCTAAACTGATGGCGGTCGTTTCAAAAGCAGTACCCGTGAAATCAATCCGCACATTGAGGCCAACACCCAGCACGACTCCGCGCAGTTGATCGCCTTGCCATGAAGCTTCCGGCAGCACACCGCACAGCTTAAGCCCATCGATTTGCACATCGTTAGGCCACTTAATGCCAGCCTTTGCGCCGAGACTTTCGACGGCTTCGCAAACCGCTAGCGCGCCCAACATACCAATGTAAGGCAATTCGTCTGGAATGGGGTGCAAAATGTAGGAAAGCATCAGCGCGGTATTCGGCGGCGCATACCAGGCTCGCCCCAACCGCCCGCGACCACGTGTCTGCTCATCAGCGATGACGAGACTGCCGCTCGGCACATCGTCCGAGAGCCAGTTCAGCGCTCGTTCATTGCTGCTGTCAATCTGCGGAAAATACTGGAACGAACGCCCATTCAGTGCCTGCTGAAGCCGTTCGAGAGAGAAGTCTGTCGCCATAACCGGCGATTGTATCATGCTTTAAGGGCCGCGCCGATGGAGTAGACGATGAGCATTTGCGCCGGGCCATAAGTCAACCAGACCACATCGCCAATCAATGGAAACGAGAGTCCTGCGAACAACTCCGCTGCCAGAACTAAATCGCTGAGCAGAAACAGCGCGCAGCCAATTGCCAGCGGGATAAACAAATTCACATTCAGCGCCAACCCGGTTGCGAAACCCGCCGAACTCGCCAGCAACAGCGCATACGGCAGCGCGGTGTAATGCAGCACACCGCGTTTCGCTTGCCCGCGATAGACCGCAATGTACCAGCCAACGACGCCGATAACCAGCCACATCAGCCAAGCAACCAGCCGATCACCGTTCGCGCCGATTGCATCGCCAAATCCGACAAAGCCGCCGATGTAAGCGATGTGTCCCAACCCGAACGCACCAATCCCTCCGAGAACGTGCTTATCGGATTTGATGATCAGCTTCGCCATGAACAGGTCGCCAATCAAGCCGAGCGTCATGCCGACTGCCACAGGGATCGCGAAGCGCGCCGCATCGCTCGCCCGAACCAGGATCACCCAATACCACGCCGCGATCACCAGTACCAGCGACGAGACTATCCGTGTCCAGGTCGGCATCCGCCGTGCGCCGTCCGCCGAAGGTTTGCCCCAAATAAAGCCACCAAACAGCAGCAGCGCCCAGGCGACCAGCAAAATCAGCAGCGGTAGTCTTTCGGGTGTCGTCAGCGCGTCGAGCATGAATCGTCCTCTTTTTCTAGTACACGATTATGCGTTGAACGGGCACAGATAGCGAAAATTTCCGCCTCAGATGTGTTATAGTCGATTTTTGGCACAGTCAGCACCAGCATTCAGGCGAAGGATTTCTCTATGCGGTTTTGCAAACGGCTTTTGATGCTCATCGCGCTGCTCACGCTCGTGATTGGGCTGCTTCCACTTGACGCGCAATCGAACGTAACCCTCGTCGTCTGGGATAGCTGGACGAGTGACGCCGAGCAAACCCTCCTCGACCAGCTTGACCGGCAGCTCGAGTTGGCGAACCCCGGCGTGACTGTCCAGCGCGAAGCGAATAGTTCCGCCGACCTCGCTTCGCTGCTGCCGAACACACTGGCGCAGCCGAATGCACCCGATATTGTGATGATCAAACTGAATCAAACGGCTTCGCTGGTGCAGGCACGCCTGCTGCTGCCGCTCGGTGATTATGCTGATGAATACGACTGGTGGGATCGTTCCGGTCGAGATTTGCAGAGGCTTACCGGCATTTCTGGCGAACTTTACAGCGTACCCGTCACAGCAGAAATGGTCGTTGTGTTCTACAACAAAGCAATTTTCAGCCAGCTTAACCTGAGCGTTCCACTGACATGGGATGATCTCGAAGCTGATCTGATTACCATCAAAAACAGTGGTTTCATCCCGATGACCTTCGGCAATGCGGATGGCTCAGCCGGAGTCGATATGTTCGGCGCGCTGGCCTATGCATATTCCGATATTCAGGACATCAACGGCTTAATCAGCCACACCCCCGGCGCGGCATTCCTGACCGAAGGCAATCTCGAAGCAGCCCAAAACCTCAGTGACTGGATCGACAAAGGCGATGTCTCGCCCAACTTCAGTGCAATAGACAATGACACCGCTTTCGCGGAATTTACAAGCGGAAAAAGCGCCCTGTGGCTAACAAGCAGCAACCATTCTGAAGCGAT
The DNA here is from genome assembly GCA_034432495.1 of Anaerolineae bacterium. Lineage (GTDB taxonomy): Bacteria > Chloroflexota > Anaerolineae > Aggregatilineales > Phototrophicaceae > Flexifilum. The sequence continues at coordinate 13,639 of DAOUCB010000175.1, forward strand.
TGTGGCTGAGCTGGGCGATCAAACGGGTTTCTTCCTGCTGCCTTCGCCAATTGGCGACGCAACAACACCCACCATTGGCGGATTTGATCTCGGCTACGCAATTCCAATTGCCAGCCCCAATGCTGGTCTCGCCGTACAGTACATCGACTATATGACCAACTCAGAGACAGCCAAAGCACTGCTGGTCCTCAGCATCCTGCCCGCGACCATCGTCGAACCGATAGATTTGACTAACGGAACACCAAGCGCCGATCTTGTCAATGCGTGGACAACCCTCATAGCGGCAGACAAAATCGGGCAGCCCCTGGACTCCGTACTGCCCAATATCGCTCAGCAGATTCAGGCACTCGCGGCACACAAGCTCGATGCCGAAGCGTTCGTCAACGCTGTGCAGCAGGATTACGAAGCCGGGCAGTAACGCACCATGATCCGAGAGGTTTTGATAGCGAAATTTCTATCAAACCGTTAAGCAATCCCAGCGGCAAGTGCTATAATCCGGCTGTTCTCAAGCTTACCGGGAGCACACATTTTTCTATGGATCATCTCTGGACACCCTGGCGCATGGCCTACATTCGCAGCGATAAAAAGGCGGAGGGCTGTGTCTTCTGCAACCTCGCCGCAGACGTTCACAACGATACACAGGTGATCGCACGTTCCAAGTTCGTCTACGTGACGCTCAACCTCTATCCTTACAACAACGGTCACCTGATGGTCGTCCCCTACGATCACATTCAAACACAGGAAGCGCTCACCACCGAAGCCCTCACCGACCTGATGCTGACGGTCAATCGTAGCATCGGTGCGCTGCGCAAAGTTTACAATCCCGCCGCCTTCAACCTCGGCGCGAACATCGGCTCGGCGGCAGGCGCAGGCATCGCCGAACACTATCACTTCCACGTCGTCCCGCGCTGGAACGGCGACGCCAATTTCATGAGCGTGGTGGGGGATACTCGCGTCATCCCAGATACGCTCGAAAACACCTATCACGAAGTCAAACAGGCATGGCAGGAACTCTACGGACAGGAAACTCAATGACGAACAATGGCAAGTCTTCCCACGAAGCAGTTATTCTCGGCGCGGCGCGCACGCCGATTGGTAAATTTCTCGGCGGGCTGTCATCGCTCAGCGCCGCCGAGCTTGGGCAAGTGGCGGTGCGTGCTGCCGTCGAGCGCAGTGGCATCACCAAAGACGACATCAGCGAACTAATCCTCGGCAATGTTGTCAGCGCAGGTGTCGGGCAGGCGCTCCCTCGCCAAATCAGCTTTGCCGCCGGATTGCCAGAAAAAGTCGGCGGCCTCGCTATCAACAAGGTCTGTGGCAGCGGCCTGAAAGCCGTCATGCTGGCGTCGAGCATGATTCGCGCTGAAGATGGTGAGGTCTACGTCGCAGGCGGCGTTGAAAGCATGAGCCGCGCACCCTACCTCAACGACACCCAACGCATGGGTCATAAATACGGTCACGTCCAGTTACGCGATTCCCTGCAAAGCGACGGCCTGTGGTGCGCACTCTGCGATTGGGGCATGGGCAACGCTGCCGAGTTCATCGGGCGCGAACTCAAGGTCACGCGCCAGGAAATGGACGAACTCGCCTATAACAGCCACATGAAAGCGGTCGCAGCAACGAACGATGGAAAATTCAGTGCCGAAATCGCGCCTGTGACGATTAAGGGACGCAAAGGCGATACCCTCATTGACAAAGACGAGTCGATCCGTGCCGACACTTCGCTCGAAGCGCTGGCAAAGCTCGCACCTGCCTTCGAGGAGAACGGCAGCGTCACGGCGGGGAACGCCCCTGGCATGAACGATGGTGCAGCCGCGTTAGTCGTCACCAGCCGCGAATACGCCGAACAACACGGGCATCAGCCGCTCGCGCGAATTGTCGGCTATGCGCAGGCAGCCGTCGACCCATCGTGGATTTTCTACGCACCTGTCAAGGCGATTCCGCTGGCGCTGGCGCGTGCAGGCTGGACCATGGACAATGTCGATCTGTTCGAGGTCAACGAAGCGTTTGCCGCGCAGGTCGTGGCGGATGTGAAGGGTCTGGAACAAGACGGTTATCATCTGCCGTTGGAAAAGATGAATGTCAATGGCGGTGCGATTGCGCTCGGTCATCCGATTGGCGCAAGCGGCGCGCGCGTTCTCATCACGCTGATCCACGCACTCAAGGATCGTGGACTGAAACGTGGAATTGCCGCATTGTGTCTCGGCGGCGCAGAAGCGGTCGCACTGGCAGTCGAGGTCGAAGCTTGATCTACGCCATTCAGCGGAAGCATTTGGTTGGACTGGCATTCATACTCATCGTGGGAGCCGTGCTTCGCTTCAGCAATCTGGACAGCAGCGAATTTTGGTATGACGAAGCAACACTCTCCACTTTAGCGCAAAACATGGCAGCGGGAAAAGCGCTGCCACTCCTCGGTATCACCTCATCAGCACGCATCCCCAACCCCCCGACAAGTGTCTATCTCCTGGCAATTCCTTATTTTGTTTCCAAAAATCCGCTGGTCGCAGTGGGCTTCGTCGTGTTGCTGAATGTAATTGGGATTGGGCTATTGTGGCTGATTGCCCAGCGTTATTTCGGTCCCTTGGTCGCGTTCGTGGGCGGGCTACTCTATGCCGTATCGCCCTGGGCCGTGATCTACGGTCGCAAAATCTGGGCACAAGATATGCACACCCCCCTTATACTAGCGAGTTTCTTGCTCGCATTGTGCGGCTTCGTCGAAGGAAAGCGCTGGGCGCAAGTCGTATGCCTGCCCATCCTCGTTTTTGCCATGCAAGTTCATTTCGCTGCCTGGACGCTGCTGCCCGCTTACCTCTGCTTGCTCTGGATCGGACGCAAGCGACTTTCACGGAGCGCTCTCGCCGTAAGTATTGTGCTCGCACTACTCACTCTGGTTCCGTTTATGATCGGCATAATGCAGGCAAAAATTACGCGTGACTTCGGAGGCGATGGGATCGGCCTGACATTACTTCCTCTCCAGCAAATTGCGTGGCTCGCCACCGGGCTTGGTCTGGGAGAGCATTTCGTTTTCCCTACAGGGATTGAACTTGTCTCGCAGTATCCTGTCATTGGAATCGTATGGTTGTTGATGATCCCGCTCATTGGCATAGGTTTGTTGAATAGCTGGAGGAAGTCTCGCAAATATGCATTTTTTCTCTTGCTTTGGGGTTTTATAACGCCACTGAGCTTGGTTACAGGGTTATATATGACCCAGCCCCACTATTTTATTCCCAGTATTCCCGTTTATTGTCTTTTAGCGGGCTTAGGGGTAAGTTGGCTCCTCCTGCAAGAGAACAATTGGAAATCACTGGGACGCTGGGTAACCATCGTGTTGCTCAGCTTTATCACACTTACTCAAATTTTGGACTGGCGCAGCTTCCTCTCCTTTGCGGACACAAACTATATCTATGCTCCCGGTTTTATGAATAACAGCTATGCAACGCCCCTGCATGACTATCTCGACATTCGCTCCAGGGTAAGCAAAGATGTGATCATGATTGCTGGATCGATTGGACAGGCATTGCCCGATCTATGGTCGCCGTTATTGTATGGTCAAGTGGATTGTTTGCGCGAACTAACCGTCGCAGATGGTGGAATTGCCATCCTCCCCGACCATCCTTTTTCGCTGCTCCGTGCACCAAATGCGACTCCCTACGAGTTCGCAGATATGTATCACAGTGCCCAGCAAATAAGATTCCCCTTACGTGAAGGGGAAGGCGGTTACGTCCTTGACCAAATTGAAACACCACCCGTCTGGACTGGACCAGAACTCATGCCGATCCAGCCAGCATCATTTGATAATGGGGCTGTCCTGAAGGGCTATCGCTTCACTGGTGGTCGCTTGTACCTAGACTGGTCACTCACACGACAGGGCGTACCGGACTACAAATATTTCGTTCATCTACTCAACGCTAATGGGGACAAACTAATCCAGCACGATCCCAGTTTTTACCCTGGTAAAAGCTGGTGTACGGGCGACCGCATCATTACCTTCATCCCGCTGATTCCCCCGCAGGGAACTGTGACGCTGCGAATCGGCATGTATCGCTACGTGAACGGGAAAATCATAGGCAGTAATGCCTACAACGATGCCGGAAACGATGCCCCCTGGGTCGATATTGCGCTCACGGCAAAATAAAGCTTGCTTATCGACACCCAAATCAGCCACGAAATCCTGAATTCTTCGTCGCTCACTGCGTCCTGCGCGAAGGAGCATCGCTCATAATCAACTGGACGACACTTTCGAGCGGATCCAACGCTTGAATTTCGAACGCGAGTGTAGGATTCGGGCAGGTGTACTGGTAGCGGTTCAGCCAAATCGCGCGTATACCGGCAGCGTGAGCACCCTCAATGTCCGACGACCACGAATCGCCTACCATGACAGCTTCGTCAGCCTGACAACCCAGTCGATCCAGCGCCCGTGAAAAAATACGTGGATCGGGCTTGGCAATACCTTCCGCTTCCGAAATCACGAGGCTGTCGATCAGATCAGTCAACCCCAGCCGATTCAGCTTGCCTGTTTGCTCAGCAACGGTGTGATTCGTCAGCACGCCAATCCGAAGTCCTTCCGCTCGCAGCCTTTCGAGCAAAGCGACAGCACCGGGAACGACCCGCCCGGACGCCGCATAAGTTGTCCGGTAAAGGGTTTCCGTTTGTTCGATAACAGGCTGCGTGACATCTTCGTCATACCGCCGCAGGAGATCCGTGAAACGGGCTAAGCGTGCCTGATCAAGCGTCATTTCGCCGCTCAGCAGCCGCAAATGATAGTGTTCAAGCCGTTCGCTGTGTTGACGTTCGAGTTCTTTCAGCGAAATCACGTGGAAAGCGGTTTGCTGCTCATAGAGCGCAGCCAGCGCCGAGCGCGTGCAATGCTGGTGATCAAAAAGTGTATCATCCAGGTCGAAAAGAACAGCCTTCAGTAGCACTAGTCTCCTGCTTCCGTGAACAGTTCCTTCGCGTTCTCGATGTAACTCAGCGATTGATGGCGGAAGTAGGTGTTGTAGAGTTCCGCATAGTGACCGCCCTGCTCGATCAACTGTTCATGGTTGCCCTGCTCGATGATTTTTCCGTTGCGCAGCACAATGATTCTGTCAGCGCTGCGCACCGTGCTCAAGCGGTGCGCGATCAGAATCGAGGTTGACTGCGACAGAATCAAATCAAGAGCTTCTTGAATCTGTGTCTCTGTGAACGGATCAATGCTAGCGGTCGCCTCGTCCAGAATGAAAATCGTCGGTCGCTCAACCAGCACGCGCAGTAAGCTGACCAGTTGGCGCTGTCCCATACTCAGGCGCGCGCCACGCTCACCCACATCGCTCTCCAACCCATCAGGCAGGGTTTCGAGCCATTCACCATTGCCAATACTGTGGGCAATTTCTTCGATTTCCTCATCAGTCGCGTCAGGGCGACCATAACGGATATTGTCCTTGACCGTGCCGCTAAACAGGAAGGGCTGCTGGGGCACAATTCCCAGGCGGCTCCGATACGCTTGCAGATTGAAGGTACGAATGTCCTGCCCATCGACGCGAACCGTCCCATCCTGAAATTCGTAGAAGCGCGCCAGCGCTTTGGCAATCGTGCTCTTACCTGCTCCGGTATGCCCAACGAACGCGAGGCTTTCACCTGGTTTGATCTTCAGGTTAAAGTGATCGAGGACAACTTCGCCTGTCTTATACTGGAAAACAACGTCGTCAAATTCAACTTCGCCGTGCATCACTTCCGGTGGAAGCGCATCGCCGACCTGCTTCAATTGATTCTCAGCATCGATCAGCGCGAAAATGCGCTCCAGCGCGCTCAAGCCCTGCTGCAATTGGCTCCAATACGACGACAGGTTGATCACGGGCTGCCAGAAGCGATCCACTGCCAGAATAAACAAATACCAGTTGCCGATGTCAATCGCCGCGCCTAGCACGGCGACCGCGCCAGCATACAGCAGCGTCGCCGTCACGAAACCAGCCAGCAGGTTGAGTGCCGGAAAGATCGTCGCCAGCACAAAACCTCGGCGCAAGTTGATGGTGTAAGACTGCTGATTTACGTCAGTGAATGCGTCGTAAATCATCGCTTCCTGGCGAAAGTTTTTAGCGACACTGATGCCCGTCACACTCTCCTGAATGTTGTCGTTGACCGCCGCCATCGCTCGCGAACCCTGCCGCGTGGCGGTACGCGCAAATTTGCGAAAGAGCAGCGTCATGCCGAAAACAATCGGCATCATGGCAAGCAGGAGCAGCGTCAGTCGCCATTCGCGGGTGATGAGGACGACGAAAATGATCAGGAATTCCATCAACTGCTCAAACAGGTCGGTGCAGATGACAATCACCTGGCTGAGTTCTTGCGTATCACTCGTGATACGGCTGACAATTTTGCCCGACTTGTTTTCGTCGTAGAAAGCTAGGTCGCGCTCGACAGCCGCACTGAAGGCGTCTTTACGCAGTTGGCTAATCACGTCGGCAACGACACGCACCGTCAGGCGGCGGCGTAGAAAATAGATACCGTAGTTGACCAGCGCGATCACCAGCAGCCCGCCAATGATCAGGCTGAGCAGATTCGTGCCGTTCTTGTCCTGAAGAGCCTGAACACCACTGGAGACAATCACAGGACTGCTCGCAGCGACGACCGCAAAGATCATCAATAGAACGATAATTGCCTGCACGCGCCGCTTATGCGTCACGAAATAGCTGGCAAGGCGCTTTATCAGGTAACCGTCATCATACTGACGGTCGTATTTATCCGAGGAGAGACCACCGAACATCCGTATACTTCCCTGGTTAGTTTTCGACTTTAAGTGTTTGATCGGGCGCTGGCGCTGCGGCGGGCGTTTCGTAGCGCGCGAAAATCCGGCGGTAAGCGTCCGACGAATTGAGCAAATCTTCGTGGTTTCCCTGCGCGACCACCTGACCGCGCCGCAGCACAACAATGTGATCCGCCCAGCGAATTTGCGACAAACGATGGGTAATCAGCAGCGTGGTACGGCCTTTCGCTGCCGACCAGATCGCCTTCTGAATCTTATCCTCGGTAGCACTGTCAATTGCGCTGGTGCTGTCGTCGAGAATCAGAATCGGCGGATTGGTGACAAAAGCGCGTGCCAGGGCTAAACGCTGCCGCTGTCCGCCGCTCAAGGTGACGCCGCGCTGCCCAACGACAGTCTGGTAACCTTCGGGAAAACTCATGATAAAGTCATGTGCCTGCGCTTTGCGTGCTGCTTCCTCGACGTCTTCGAGCGTCGCACCCGGTCTACCGAAACGAATATTGTCGGCAATCGAACGACTGAACAGGAAAATGTCCTGCTCGATAATGCTGATTTGCGAACGCAGACCCGCGAGATTCCAGTCGCGCACATCCACGCCATCAACCCGGACGTGTCCAGCATTCACATCGTAAGTGCGATTGATCAGCTTGGTCAGGGTGGTTTTACCCGTTCCCGTCTGCCCAACGATGGCGACCGTTTTTCCCGCCTCAATCGTGAAGCTGACGTTATTGATGACTTTTGTGTGTCCAGTCGCATAGCCGAAATCAACGTGCTCAAAAGTAACTTCACCTTTGATCGGCTGGTCGTAGCCTTTCAGATTCTGATCCAGCGGCGTTTCCGCGTTGATGATCTGAAGGATGCGGTCGGCGCTTGCCAATCCGCTAGCGATCTGCGAATAGGAGAACAGCGACGAAAACACCGGGAAGCCGAACAACGCGATTTGCCCGACGAATGCCACAACCGTACCAATCGGGATCAGGCCATTTTCGTAGAGATAGACAGCGTGCAGAAATCCGCCAAAAGTCGCCAGTCCCAACAGCAGAATCGGCAGGTAATTCGATTCGATGTTGCCCTGCGCGACCGTGAAATTGCGCACTTCATCGACCAACTGCCCAAACTTACTACGCTCGTGGGCTTCCTGAGCCGATCCTTTGACGACCTGCAATCCGTCAAGCGTTTCCGCCACGCTGGCATTCATGCGCCCGAAACCAGAGCGCACTTCCTGAGCGACCGGATTCAAGAGGCGCACGTAGCGCACCTGAACCACGATATAGCAGATCAGAAAGCACAGCGGCACGATAATCAATGCCGGATACATACGTGGCGCGGCGATAATCGGCACGACCAGAAACATGCCAGAGCCAATCAGCAGGTTCATGCCGGGGTTCATCATGAAATTCATTTCGCGCACGTCGTTCGTGACGCGCGCCATGACCTCACCTACGGGCTGCGTATCATGGAAAGACATACTCTTGCCGAGCAAACTGGCGTAGAGTTCGTCGCGCACATCCCGTTCGATGCGCTGCGCAAACATTTCTGCCGAGAAATTCCGCATCAACTGGAGCGCACCGCGCAGGCACTGGGAACCAATAATCGCGAACACGAACGGGACGACGGCGTCGATGGCTTGCCCCGCAATGATGGCGTTAAATGCCAGGCCAATATAATAGGGGACTGCCGTTGCCAGCGCCGCGTTGCTGAATGCACCGATAATCATGGTGATACCGAAAAACCAGTGGCGGCGAATGTGCGAAATGACGAAACGTGCTGGACTGCTGTGGTCAGTATTGAGTGACCGGCGAGCAATAAATTCAGATGCCATTGATCTTCCTGAAGGTTTGTAACAAACGAGCTTAATCCTAATGCAAAGTATACAAGACCAAGTATCGCCAATTTGCTTAAAAATACAGGAAACCTGTATATTTCCATGTTTTTCTAATTTAAGGGATGGTTAAGACTTGGAGAGTGAGCGAATCGGAGCCGTCTGCCAGTGTCAGACGTTGACCGTCCCATGATTGATAGACGACCAGTTCCAGCGTATAGGTTCCGCCGGGCAGCGTCGTGGGCGGGTTGAGTGAACGCCAGTCGATATAGATTTTTCCCGGCTCAAGCTGCGAGGTCTGAACAATTTGTACGCCATAGTGGTTGATTGGCCCATCGTTCTGCGCGACCAGCGCTCCAGCTCTATCGAGTAGTCGCAGGCTGATTGAGTAGTCCTTGTCCGGCGCTTGTTCAACCCGCCACCAAAGCCGCGTCCTGATCTCGGTCGCGGTCACAGTGTCCACATCCGCGCCCCAGAAATCCATGTTCGCGCCGAAACGCTGCGCATTCGTGAAAGGGGGTGCTTCCATTAACTGCGCGATATAACACCAACCGTGTTGAGGGCATTGACCTATCACCTGCTGCACCGGATGAGTCGGCTCAAGCTGCTTGACCTGTGCCTGTACTATCGGGTCAAACCAACTCGCTGTCATAAACCAGACTCGCCGCGCTTTCTCTGCCTGTTCAAAATTGGTGCCGCTTTCGGGTTGCAAATCAGCCGCCAGATAATGCTCCTGCTGCCACTGAAGATAGGTATCAAACTGGCCAGCGGGTGCGTTAAACAGCACGTCCCCCGGCTTCGCCTGCACGGAAAGCTGAGCATACACGTCGCGATACGGAACCCGCACCGGAATCGTCGTGCTAAAGGTTAGCAGATTCGCGCCAATTAGCACCACCGCGCCAATCACACCGAGCCGTTGTGGCAGCTTGACCAGCGCCGCCGCCAGCGCCAGCGCCAAACCCAGCATCAGATTGGAGACGAAGCGCGGCGCGTAGACCGCCGCCACCAAGTTTGCCGCCAGCGCAACGAGCGGCAGACCCAGCGCCCAGCTGAGTGCCAGCCAGTAACGTCCCTTGCGCCACAGCAGTACCCCGCCGATGAGCAATACCAGCCCGTACAATCCGAGTTGTCCATTGGTCATGCTGTTCAGCAGATCGAGAATCGTCGCAGGCGTTGTCGCAAACGTGCTGACGCCGATCCCTGCTACACCGCGCACCGTCCCCGACTGTGTTTCAATCTGGTGCAGACCCGTGATCTGATTCAAGAACGTCGGAAACCAAGGCAGCCACAAGACCACGCCCACGATCCCTGCTAGTGCCGCCTGCCCGAAATCGCGCAGGCGAGGCTTTTGCGTCAGCCAATAAATCACCTGCACGACCACCAGAAAAATCAACAGGTAGTGTAGGTAGAGAATCAGCGTAATTGTCAGCCCGTAAAACACTGCGCTTCGGGTCGTCCGTCGATCCAGCCACAGCGTAAACGCCCACATACAAAGCGCCGCGCTCAGCATGACCATCGGATACGGGCGAATGTCCAGCGCGTAGTTGAAAAATAACCCGTTGCCGATCAGCAGCAGTGGCGCGAGCAATCCCACCCAGTCAGAGTGGAACCAGCGCCGTCCCAATTGATACGTCAGCGACAGCGCCAGCATAACCGCCAGAACGCCGAAGACACGGCTGGTAAACTCACCATCGCCAACGAGTTGTCGCCACGTCCAGAAGCTGACAAACCACAGCGGAGCCTGGTTATCGTGGACGCTCGTCTGCATATTCAGCGTGAAAGCCAGATCGCCATCAGTCGAGCGATACGACAGCACCTCGTCAGGGTGCATCTGCAACTGCCATGCCGCAATCAACAGAAAAGCAGCGACCACCCCGATAACCAGAACTGCCAGCCCCCAATGATGATCGATCCGTGCGCGCATAAAGCGAAACCTTGTACTTCCGGCAAACTTGCGCAATTATAGTCGCGCAACACAGGAAGCTAAATGGAGAGAACTATCATCGCGCCAAAAGTGTTCGTCAGCCGCATGATACCGGGACTAGATCGCCTGCAAGGTCAGTTCGATCTCGACGTTTGGCCCGATGAGATGCCCCCCACCTACGCCGAACTCCTGGAGCACGTGCGTGGCATCAACGGGCTGCTGTGTATGCTGACGGATCGTATCGACGGCACGCTCATGGATGCCGCAGGCCCCGGCCTCAAAGTCATCAGTCAGATGGCGGTCGGTTACGACAATATTGACGTGAAAGCTGCTCGCCAACGCAAAATTGCGCTCGGCAATACACCCGGTGTCCTGACTGAAACGACCGCTGACCTCGCTTTCGCGCTGCTCCTGTCCTCGGCTCGACGTCTGGTGGAAGGCGTTCACTATATTCAGGAAGGCAAATGGGTAACCTGGCACCCAACCACCCTACTCGGTCATGATGTGACTGGCGCAACGCTGGGCTTGGTCGGCTTCGGACGTATTGGTCGCGCAATGGCGAAACGAGCGGTCGGTTTCGACATGCCAGTGCTCGCGTACAGCCCACATCTTACCGACGCCGAAGCCACTGAAGTGGGGGTTCAGCGCGTCGAACTCAATGACCTGCTTCACCGCGCAGATTTCGTCTCGCTCCACTGTCCTTTGACCCCTGAAACTCGTCACCTGATTAACCCTTCGACGCTGGCGCGCATGAAACCAAGCGCTATCCTGATCAATACCACGCGCGGCGCTGTCGTTGATCAATCCGCCTTGTACGAGGCGCTGTCCAGCGGCATGATCGCTGGGGCCGCCCTTGACGTGACCGACCCCGAACCGCTGCCCGCCGATGATCCGCTGCTGAAGCTCCCGAATGTCACGGTTGTGCCGCACGTCGGCAGCGCGACGATTGGCACACGCGGCAAAATGGCGCACATCGCCATCGACAACCTGCTGGCGGGCATCAACGGACGTTCGCTGCCACATTCCATCGGAGCCTAGACGTTTGAATAAACGAGCTTTCTCCTGGATCGTTGTCGCGGTGTTGTTGATCTATCTAGTGGCGCGCTTGACCGCTCTCAGCGCATTCCCGCCCTTTGTCGATGAATCGACCCACATTGATTATGGTCGTACGGTGCTGGCGCAGGGACCGCTGGCGCGCTCCGAAGAAGGCCGTCAATTTCTGGTCTGGTGGTATATCCTCTTTGGCGCGCAGAGCAACGCCTCGCTCTGGATTGCCCGCGCCGTCAGCATTATCGCGCTTCTTCCCGGCCTCGCCGCCTTGATTGGCGTGGCGAAGCTGCTTTCGAACCGCTGGGCTGCAATTTTCACAGCTTTGTTCATGCTTTTCAGCCCCTACCATCACTTTTTTGAGCGACTGGCGCTGGCTGACCCGATCTCGTCGTCAGCCGTCATGTGTGCTGTTTATTTTGCCTCTCGCCTGAAAAGGCGCGCCCGTTATAGCGATGCTGCCTTTTGCGGCTTTGCCTTGTTCGTCGCCGTCGGACTGAAAGTCTCTGCCCTGCCCTATTTTGCCATCCCTGTAATCGCAGTCTTGGCTCTGCGTCGCAGTCAGAGTGCCATCCAGTGGGCAGCCGCAGCGTTGATCGTTGGACTAGGGCTAACTGGCGCGTTCCTCGGTCTGCTCTACTGGCGCGGTTACAATCCATTGTTTCACCTCGAATCGGCTTCGAGTCTCTCGCGTTTCGAAGTCGTGTTCACAAATCTTGGTCGAACCGCACAAACCCTGATCGGCTATTTCGGGCTTCCCATTACGCTCCTGCTCGTCGCAGCGATTGTAGTGCTGCTGCTTCGGCGGCGTCTCTTTCTGCCCCTGTGCCTGCTGTTACCGCTGGGAGTCATCTGGCTCAACCCCAGCGAAGACTCGCGCCACCTGATTGCACCGATGACCCTGCTGCTGCTTGGCGCTGCCGTCGCCCTTGGCGATTTCGTGGAGCGCTATCGCCAGATACAAATTCCTGCGCTCGTGTTAGTGGCGGTCGTCGGGCTTCTGCTCTGGACGCCTTTCGCCGTCACCGAGGCCACCAACCCCATAGCACTCGCCATCCCGTTCGATGATCGCAATGAGTACATGGCTTCGGAAGGGACAGGCTTCGGTCTGGCGCAGGTCGTCGCCGAATTGCAGCCGCTCCACCCCACGCGAGTCATCGGTATTCTCGCCAACTGTTTCAGCCTGCACGATCTTGCGCCTTTCCCTGTCGAGTGTCCCCGTATTGATCCGGGTGGCGCGGACATTCAGACACTTACGACTCAGCTGGCCTCAAGCCGCTCCGAAGGCACCTACGCTGTCCTCGAAACCATCCCCTACGCGCCAGCAAGCGCACCGGGAACAGTTGTATCTGCCATCGATGTGCAGCGCCCGCGTCTGACGATCTACAACCTCGCGCCGTGACAATTTTCGGCTGGCTTCTCGTCGCGCTGACAGTGGCAGCGGGTTACGGTTGGGCAGCGCGCCTGCTGCGCGAACAGAACTGGCTGACGGTTCTGCTTGGTCTCGCCCTGAGCGTCGGCCTACTCTCGCTGATCATGCTTTGGGAAGGCTTGCTCGGCATCTCCTTCTCGCTGGTCGGCATCTCCTTACCCTATTTCGCGCTGATGCTCCCTGGTTGGTGGCGTGTCAGGCTCTCGCTGCCAGGTATCCCTGCGCGCTGGGAAAAACGTTTCGCGCTGCTGATTTTGCTGACCATTTGCGCGCTCGAACTGTTCAACGGAGCCTACTGGCCCTTCTATCGTGACGATACCATTGGCATCTACCAACCAGCGGCGCAGGCCATATACCAGACGCAAACGCTCGTTCCGCTCACCGGCGCGGACAGCCTCTACCGCGCTTATCCAATCTTGATCCCGCTCAACTACAGCTACGCCTATTTCGCCTCTGGCTGGGAAAATGAGTATCTCGCCAAAACGATTGCCACCATGCTCAGCCTCGCCTGCATCCCGGCGACCTACGTCCTGGGCAAAAAACTGCGCGGCGAACGCACGGGTTGGCTGGCAGCGATGATCTTGACGCTGACACCGTTCTTTAGCCGCTGGACATCTTCCGGCTACGTCGATCTGCCAATGGCTTTCTTCTACACGCTGGCGGCAGTCTTCGCCTTGCGCCTGTACGAAAAGCGGTCGTTGATTGATGCAGCGCTGGCAGGCGTACTCGTCGGTCTCGCCGCCTGGACGAAAAACGCTGCCCTCATCAGCATCCTCCTGCTGGCGCTCTGGCTCGCCTGGTGCTGGCTCAACAAACGCATTGGCTGGCGCGAAGTAATGCTCAGCCTTGTGATCTGTGCGCTCGTTGCCGCGCCCTGGTACATCCGCAACCTGGTTGGCGCGGGCTTCCTGATGCCCGCGACCGCCTGGACGGACAAAGCCCAGCGAACGCTCGAAAGCATTTTTGTCCTGGTCACGCACCCGGAGAATTTTGGCGCACCGGGTTGGCTCATGCTGGCGGGGATTTTCGCGGCACTTCCCGCAGCGCTTCGACAGCGCAAACCAGGCGAAATGCTGCTCCTGTTGTGGACACTCCCGTTTTTCGCGGCGTGGTGGCTCTTCGTTTCCTACGATCCGCGCTTCTTGCTCCTGTTTCTGCCGCTTCTGTGCGTACTGGCAGGCGATTTGCTGGCGCGGTTTTGGGCGCGGATCGGCATCGAGTGGCAGCCGCGCGTGCTGTTCGTTATAGCGCTGATTACCCTGTTCCTGACCATGCAGGTTGTGCTGCACACCGTCGATTACAAGAATGCAATTCTGCACAATCCCCTGATGAGCGACGCCGACAAACGCTCGGTTGTCGGGCGTTAGTCAGCAGCAAACGGCTGCGTCCGCAGATATGACACCTTGATGCAGGTGTTCATAATCACAGCAACGCCCGCTGCCTCACCTTTCGCTGCCGCCAACTCGTCAGCAACGCCAAGCTGCGCCCAGACGACCTTTGCACCCGCCGCAATCGCATCTTCGACCACGCCGTCAAGAAACTGTGAGCGCCGAAAGACGTTGACGATGTCAATTGGTTCGGGGACGTCTGCCAGCGATGCATACGCCTTCTCGCCGTCGATGCTGTCTACGGTCGGGTTAACCGCGTAGACTGTATACCCTACATCTTTGAGAAAACTGCCGATCTGATAACTGGTACGCGACGGATCATCCGAATAGCCGACGACAGCGATTACTTTGGCGTCAGACAAAATCCCGCGCTGCATCATGTCGTCGTAACGTTTCGCCTCGGTCATGGATCACGTTCCCATAACGTCTAACTCACCTGAATTTGAAAAGGTAGAATACCGATGCTGTCATCCAGTTTGTTGCCGGAAGTCACGGTTAAATCGTGGACGGAGAGATCATCGTTGAAATCGTAAAGTTTGATCCATACCTGGTACCTCCCGGCAGGCAAATCGCTTGGTAACCGAATTGCGCGATTATCCCATATGGGCACATCCGGCTGCCACTGACTTGTCGGATAAAAACCAGCGCCCGGCTGCTCATCGACCTGAGCCACCGCATTGCCGTTTGAATCGCGTAGATACAGCCCAATCGTGATATTCCTGTCCAGCATCCGATCCGTTTTCCAGGCGGTTGTCAGCGCTAATACATCCCCCGCGTGATAGGCTGTCCCCTGCGGCAGATCAAAACCGATCAGATGAATGTGCGTATCGAACGTCAGATCGGTCGGGTGATCCGGCTCACGGTAGGCGAACATATTCGGAGCGCTGATTGTGCTGTATTCGATCAGGCGCGTAATCGGCCCCGTTTCAAGGGTGCGTATCGGATAGTAATGCGCCGACATAAAGCGTTCAACCGGACGCACGCTCCAGGGTAAGTCCGGCCCCCCATCGACCAGCACCCACAGGCGATCATGGGTCGCCGCGAGATTATAGATCAGTTGGATTGTGTCGGTCGTCAGCAGCAGCATGGGGTTGTCTGAACGAATCAGTGGTTGCTGTTCGGGGCTGGGCTGCTCACCGGGCTGAAGCGGCAGTGTAACCATGCGCCCGGCGTGGAACAGTTTGCCTGAAGCCAGGAAAAATGGCTCATAACGCGGACTGCTTAACAAGACCACATCCGCGGGCTGCGTTTCTGCTTCGAGGATCGGCAGCATGGCATACAGGCTGTCATCTGTAGCAAGGTAACGGGGATCGGTTGCATAGAGGACGTGTTCACCCGCACCCACCAAACCGATCAGCAGCACGGGCAGCACCAGGATCGCGCGACCCGCCTTTGTGCGTAAAGACCGCGTGATCCACACGCCCGCCGCCACCGCCAACCCAGCGAACGCCAGGATAAAGCCTTCGGCATGAATGACCACCCATGCTATATCCAGCGGAACGCTGCGCCACTGCTGCGGAATTAGCACCCAACGCAGGTAGCGCAGATCATTCAAACCGCCGCCCCACTCCATCAGGCCATGTGCCTCCGGTGGCAGAAGTGACGAATACACCTGCCAATCGAGCGTTATGCCGCTCAACTGCACCCAGACGCTGTAAATCATCAACGCCGCCCCAACCAATGCCCAGCGCAGTTGCGTTTCGGCACGTTCAATCGCCGGGAGTGCGCCAATGATCAGAAATGGCAGCAGCGGGAGCAGGAAACGGGGCGGCCATGATAACCCGCCGAACCAATGGCGATCATTTAGAGCAGCGTAGCTAGCGGAGAAGACCAGCACCAGCAGAACAATCGCCAGCGGGTAGCGCCACTGTCTGCGCCGCACCAACATCAATATTCCCGGCACCGCTAGCAGCACAATCGGCGACGTGCCCCAGATGCTGCCTCCTACGCTGAGCAAATAGGCTTGCAGCGCTGTCGCCAGATACGCCGACCAGTCACGATTGAGGACACGCAGCAGGTTATAGCGTTCGCCGAAGAGCGAGACCGCACTCAGCAGCGCAATAATGCCGATCACCAGTGCCACCACCAGCACCACAGCGAACAAGACGCGCCGAAACTGCCCACTTCGAATTGTCGGCACGCCGATTACCAGCAGCGCGGGGAGTGCGAACAGCGTCGAAGCCTTCGCCAGCAGCAGCGCCAGCAAGGCGACCGTTACCGCGATAACCAACGGCAGCGAACGATAGTTCACGGCACGCAGCCGCTCGAACAGCAGCGCGCAGATGAGGAGAGTCAGCAGCGCCAACGGTTCGCGGAAAAATGATTTGGAGTAGGGGAAAATCGCTGTACCTACGCCGAAGGCCAGCGTCGCAAGCACAGCAGTTCGCTCGCGATAGCCCAGCGCAAGCCCATAGAGAAACAGCACACAACCCGCCACCGCGCAGACAAGCACATTGAATAAGTAGATGGTCTGTACCAACCCGATGCCAGGCGTAATTTTTGCCAGCAGATAAAGCGGTACAGCGACGATAACTTGCAGTGGCTCGACATCTCCGGTTTGCAGCGGAAATTTCAAATGGGCATCGAATGTTTCAGGCGGGAACTGCCAGGTTGAGAGGTCGAGATAAAAGTCGCCATAGTCGGCGAAGCTGCTGACGGCATCGACAAAGCGGTGCGTATCACCGCTTTCGATGCGCGCGCTGTAGGTCATCATGTAAAGGCTGGCGAGCACTACAAACAAAGCGACCAGCAGGCGTGAGCGCTGCTGGTTAAGCAGAGGTTTCGGCATCAAGCGAACGACTGCGTGATCAGCCGCCCATAATTTTCTTGCGGACGCCAATCAAGCCCTTGAGGACTTTCTGTCCGGCGCTCAGTTCGTCGATCTCGCTTAGGCCCACTTCATAAGTCGCCGCACCTACCGAAAGCTTGCCATCGCGCACCTGTAAGTCCGCCATCGCGACCATTGTTTCGCCGTGCAGCTTCGTTTCACCAATTTCATCAAACAGGTCAGCGGCATTGCGATAGCAGTTATAAGCCTGCTCTTTATCGCCCAGCCCTGCGTAAACACTGCCGATGTTGCCCAGTGTCATGGCCGTGCGCCGCTTGTCGTTCATGGTCTCGAAGGTATGCAGCGCTTCCTGCATGACATCGAGCGCCTGCTGCCGCTCGCCCAAACCGCGATGGACGAGGCCAAGATTAACCTGCATCTCGGCGACCATATCCTGCTTGCCTTCGGCTTCATACTGCTCCATTGCCTGCGAAAACGCACGCGCAGCAGCTTCGTATTCCTTTTGCCCGAACAGCTTGACACCCTGCTCTTGTAATTCTTGCGCAGTGCTCACAGCAACCACTCCCTACTCCTTTATACTTACAGGCTGATATTCAAAACACTCTCGCCAATTCGCCGAAGCTTATCGGCGGGCATCTGGCTAAACATAATCGCTATCTCAAGAAATCCGATATTGAGCGGATTGGCAGCGAAACGGCGGATTTCCGGCGGCAGATTGGTGAAATGCTTCCACTCCTCACGCATCGCCAGCCGGTCTCCCAGGTGACTGCCACTTTCCAGAAAATAACTGATGTTCTTCTTCAGCGCGTTCGAAATCACCGTCAATTCGTGAATCGGTACGGCGACTTCGCCCATTTCATAGCTTGTGATCTGTTCGACAGCGATCCCCGTTTCCTCACTCAGCGCATCCAATTCAACCTGCGCTTCTTCACGAGCAATGCGCAGCAGCGCACCAATCATACGGTCGCGCAGTGAAAGAAACTCATCCTGCGCGCTGACATAATCATCGGCGGTCGCTTCGAGCGTATCGACTCCCCAAAAGTGGCTCACGGGAACGTCGAGGTAAAAGGCCAGCAGTTCAAGCTGGGGGAGTGACGGCGCTTCCGCGCCAAATTCCCAGCGCTCGACCTGTTCGGCACTGGTGCGGAGAACCGTCGCGCAGTCGCTGAGGCTGCGCCCCGCCTTGACACGGGCATCCAACAGCAGCACGCCGATCATTTTGGCACGAATCCGATACGATTCGGCGTGATCGACTACTTGCGCTTGGCTATTTTCATCTTCCGCGTCGTGCGATTTCTTGAAACGTGCCGAAATGTCTCTGAAATCGTCCATCTTTCCTCCGTTTCCCTAGTAATCTTACAGAACTTTATCCGAATCGACAATTTAGAACGAGCGCGAAATCGTTCTCATCCGCTATAATAGGCGTATAGTGAGGTTTATTAACAGTCTTTTTGCGCACATGGCGGAGTCCTCATTGATCGAAAAATTACAGGCTGCGAACGCGCTGACCAAACGTCTGGGCATGATTTTGAGTCTGACGGCACTCGTGCGCGAACTCGCAAAAGCGGCTCGTGAACTTGCAAAAAGCGAACGCGCGTTGGTTCTGCTGGCGGATGACGAAAATGCGACCTTGTCCATTGCAACGGTCGCCGCTGATGAGGCTGTCAGAATCGAACGCACGATTTCGATCCACAACCAAGATTCTCCCGGCATCGACGCATGGCTGCACAATGAGCCGTTTGTGAGCGAACCGGGCACTCTGGCTCCACAATCGTCACTTCATCATCTTGCTCAAGCGCTGGACATGGATAGCTTCTACAGCCTTCCACTCCACATCTCAGGCCAACTGGCAGCAGTGATTATTGTTGACAACCCGACCAGTCACACGCAGATTGACCCGGCAGCACGTGAAATTCTGGTCGCTATCCACGACAGTGCCGAAATCGCCATCGCCAACGCACGCCTTTACAGCCAGACGATTACTGAGCTTGACGTGCGTGTGCGCGAAGTCGAGATGATGCGCCAGATTGACCGCGAACTGAGCGATACCATCGCGCTGGATCGCGTCTTTGACCTCACGCTCGACTGGGCGCTGCGCTATACCCTTGCCCAAAGCGCGTCGCTCTCGCTCTACAACGACGAAACCGATGAACTGCGCTTCGTCGCTGATCTCGGCTACAATGTTGACCTTGAGCAAACCCAGATTGTGCGCGCCACCGACGGCGGCATTGCCCTGCGGGTTGCCCGTTCTGGACACGCCGAAGCCATCCCCGATGTAGCCACCGACAACGATTATATCGCGGTATCGAGCGCCATTCGCTCGCATATGTCCGTTCCAGTCATGCGCGAAGATCGCGTGATCGCAGTTATCACGGTCGAAAATCGCCGCCTAAACGCCTTCACCGACGATCATCTGAGTTTTGTCGCGAAACTGGCTGCGCGTGCCGGAGTCGCCATCGACAACGCCCGCCTCTATAGCGAAGCGGTGCGTGAACGCGAGAAACTGTCGCATATTGTCAGCGAAATCGCCGACATCGTCATGGTCATTGGTGGCGATGATCGTGTGGTTGTCATCAACCAGTCGGGAATCGCGGCTCTCAACCTGCCTGCCGAAGATATGCTGATAGGACGTCCTTTTACTGAAGCCCTCGAAAACACGCCCGTAATGCCTGTGATCCAGCAAGCACGTTCATCACGACAGATTATGGTTGCCGAAATCGAGCTGAACAGTAATCGCACCTATTACGCCGAACTGGCGACCCAACCAGAAATTGGTTTGATCGTGGTTATGCATGACATTACGCCGCTCAAGCAGACCGATGAACTGAAGCGTGAGCTGGTTGCGACGGTCTCGCACGACCTGAAACAGCCGCTGAGTGTGATGAATGGCTATCTCGAACTGCTGCAAATGCAGCAGCGGCTCGATCCACGCGGCGAAAACTTCGTGCGGATGATAGCTCGCTCCATCGAACACATGCGTCATTTGATCGATGACGTGCTCGATCTCGCCAAGATCGAGTCGGGAATTGAGCTTGAGACTCAACCCGTTGTCGTCAATCAACTGATTAACGAGTGTGTCGATGCAGTCAAGCCGCTGGCAGATAGCAAGTCCATGAAATTACAAGTCGATATTGAAGGCACCTTGCCCGAACTCGCAGGCGATCCCAATCGCCTTCAGCAGATTTTCAGCAATCTGGTCGGGAATGCGGTGAAATACACGCCCGCGCAAGGCAAAGTCTGGGTCTCGGTCGAACGGCTGGATCGTAACCTGCGCTTCATGGTCAAAGACAACGGCATGGGCATCAGCCCAGAAGATCAGGCACACATCTTTGACCGCTTTTACCGCGTGCGCCGTCCCGAAACTGAAAATATCGAAGGCACCGGGCTTGGGCTTGCTATTGTTAAGAAATTAATCGAGGCGCACAACGGGCAGATTGGTCTGGAAAGCAGTCTCGGCGAGGGAACCACCTTTTACGTCACACTTCCAATCTACGGCGCTTAAAACATAATGAGGCACAGGTAAACCTGTGCCTCATTATGTGTGATTTATTGCGAGGGCATTTGGTCGAATGCCCTCTTTTGTTCTCTTGACAGCGCCTATGGGGACAGCTTGGCGGATTCAGTTTCCTGACTCGCCTCGCCAGCAACCAGTTCATCGTGTCCCTGCTCATCGAGGTGATGATGAATCTGATAGGGCACGCTGGTCACAACCACACGCTCCAGGCGGCTCAGCGCCAACGTAAATAACAGCGCACTGTTCTGGTGGAGCGCCTGTTCCCAGTAGGTGTCCATCACCAGATGCCCCATGATGACGTGGACAAACGATCCAGGGGTCTGCTCCTGAACTTCGAGGATATAGTCGCGCAGCGGTTCCGCCAGCAGACGATAGGGTGACGGAATAATCACCAGTTCGCCCTCACCAACGCGCTTCTTCCATTTCTCCTGTACC
The DNA here is from genome assembly GCA_034432495.1 of Anaerolineae bacterium. Taxonomy (GTDB): domain Bacteria; phylum Chloroflexota; class Anaerolineae; order Aggregatilineales; family Phototrophicaceae; genus Flexifilum. Next base: position 34,728 of record DAOUCB010000175.1, read on the forward strand.
ACATCAATTTTGCCAGGATTGATGCCGATATGCACAGCGCGCCAGGGATGCCCCAGCGATTTGGCAAAGTTAACCATGCGTACCGTCTCGGCATGAACGTCATCAACCAGAATGAGCGTCAAAACCGGTCGTGTCACCAGATCGACCTGTGTACTGGACGCGCCAGTACTCAGAGCGTGGGCGACTTCTTTATAGTGGCGGTGGATGCGGAAGAAAATCAGCACCAGCGTCGGCACCAGCAGCACCACGAACCAGGCTCCGCTGCTAAATTTGGTGATGGCGAAGACCAGCATGACAATGAACGTGCTCACCGCACCAATAGCGCTGATGACGACCTTTGTCTTCCAGTGACGATCATATTCGAGCGTTGTTTCAAGCCCCTGGATGGTCTCACCGGGCTTGAGCTTGCCGACATGCCGGGTATGGATCACCATCCCTGCCTGTGAGATGCTGAAGCTTAGAAACACGCCAATCGCATACAGCGGGATCAGCGCAGTGGTGCGTGCATCCGCAATCACAACCAGGACAATCGCCAGACCCGCGAGCGCAACGATGCCCCATGAGAAGACCAGACGTCCGCCGCGAAACGTCAGTTGACGCGGCAGAAAACCATCGGCTGCGACCAGTGAGGCCAATCGAGGAAAGTCCGCGTAGCTGGTATTGCCTGCCATCAGCAGGATCAGGGCGGTTCCGGCTTGCAGAAGGAGATAGAAAATGCTGTTCTGTCCGTAAATCGCGCGTCCCATTTGCGAAATCACTGTTTCAGTGTCGCTGGGAAGCGCATGAATCTGGTTCGCCATCAATGTGATGCCCAGAAACAGTGAAATCAGGATGGTACTCATGACCGCAAGGGTCTTTGCCGCGTTCTGGCTGCGGGGCTGTTTGAACGCGCTGATGCCGTTCGAAATTGCTTCAATCCCTGTCAGGGCCGTACAGCCGCTTGAAAATGCCTTCAGGATCAGGAACAGACCGAGCGGTTCGATGACTTCGTGCTGCATCTCGATCACGCCCGTGACTGGACTAAGCGACCCGGTCAGGAAGCGTACAAGCCCGACAATCAGCGTCAGGAACATCATGCCAAGGAAGAAATAGGTCGGCACGGCAAAAACGCGCCCGCTTTCCTTGACGCCGCGCAAATTCACGACGGTCAGCAAAACGATTACAGCGACCGCTATTTCGACACGAAAGGGAAGCAGCGCTGGAAACACCGAGGTGATCTGCGCGACGCCTGATGAAATACTCACCGCGACCGTTAGTATGTAGTCGGTAAGCAGTGCCGCACCCGCGACCTGCGCCGGAATTTCGCCAAGGTTATCCTTCGCGACGATATACGCGCCTCCGCCGTTGGGATAGGCGTAAATCGTCTGGCGATACGAGATTGTCACAATTGCCAGCAGCACGGCAATCGCAATCGCTATCGGAATGGACAGCCCGAAAATCTGACCGTCCCGGCCCGCCCACGCACCCGCGCCACCGCCGACTGCCAGCGAGAGGATGACGAGAATTTCCTCTGTCGCATAGGCCGTTGATGAGAGCGCGTCGGATGCGAAAACCGCCAGTCCAACTTTCTTACTGATGGATTGATGCGGGAGATCATCGGTTTGTAATCGTTTGCCGAGCAGCAATCGTCTAACATTTACAGCCATAGCTGTACGTTCCTTTTATGCCCTTGAGTAAGACAAATGATCGCAAAAAACCGGGACGCGCCGAAAGAACGAGTCCCGCTTCGGGAAATCAAACGCTGTGTTCAAAAGTCTGATGAACGACAATGAATGGAAGTTGTGGTACAGGGTGGAGAGAGCATAAAAACGTCCGTAAACGGACAAAGCTCTCTGGTGTGCAACTGAGGATGGTAACGACCATCCGTGGGTAGCCATTGGTTTATTTATATTTTCTTCGGACGATGAACGAAACTCATTGTATATCAAGAAACTATCAAGATCTAGGGGTTTTGGTCAAAAAACACCCTCCCAAATATAGGGGGTATACACAAAAGCACGAGCACAGAAACCATTTACGTTCATAGTATTCTTCCCTCAGACAGTTTGCACACATCTTCGGCGCTCGTGCCCATTGGGTATCTCAACGCTGTCCAAAATAACTTGCAAATCCTGATCATTTCTTTACAGTAGTTGCGAGGCAAGCCAGCCTGATATACTTTCAGGCAGTCAATACGAAGGACAAAAGCGCATGAATCGCTATCGCAATTTATCGAGCAGTTCGCGCCGGATTTTCTGGATCATCCTCGCGCTGATGATTGTGGTCGGGCTGATCGCATTCTTCACATCCGAAACCGGGCGCAATGTCGCGCTGGTTTGCTGCGGCGGTGTTGCGCTGCTGATCGTCGTCGGATTGCTGTCGGAACGCGGGATGCAGCGCCCACGATGACCACCTTCCAGTATCACCCTGACATTCTCACGCGCTACCCGAACGTGATCGGCGGTGTGATCGTCGCGCACGGGGTGCGTAATGGCGCATCGCCGCCGGAATTGCTGGCGGCGTATCAGGCCGAGCAGCAGGCGACGCTCGTCCGCATCGGCAGTACCCCGCTCAGCCAGATCGACTCGCTGGCGGCCTGGCGCACTGTCTTTCGCAGCTTCGGCGTCGATCCAACCCAGATTCGCAGCGCTGGCGAAGCGCTGCTGCGCCGCCTGACCAAGCAGGGCGACATTCCCTCGATTAATACGCTGGTCGATATTGGCAATCTGGTCAGCATCCGCTATGGACTGCCCGTCGCGATGGTCGATTTGCGCTCGGCGACGGGCGCAATCACCGTGAAATTTGCCGACGGCACGGAATCGTTCACCAATCTCGGTCAGCCCGAAGTTACCCATCCCGACTCTGGCGAAGTCATTTTTGCTGACGAAGCGAATCTGGTGTTTGCGCGCCGCTGGTGCTGGCGTCAAAGTGATCAGAGCGCCTCACGCGAAGACACAACCGATTTGCTCGTCACCGTCGAAGCCCAGCACGAAAACAGCCGCGCCGAAGTCGAAGCTGCGGTGAATGATCTAGTGAGCCTTCTTCAGCAATACACAAAAGCTGCTCTGAGTAGCGCTGTTCTCGATAAAAATACAGGCGGATTCTAGTGACAGAATATCAAACGATTGAAGTCGTCATACAAGCACCCTTCGCCGCAATCACGCTGAATCGCCCGCGTGTGCGCAATGCCATGAATTTTCAGATGGTGGACGAGTTGATTGCCGCCTTCGAGGAACTCGCCATGCTCGACGATGTGCGCGCTGTCGTCATCAGCGGCGCGGGTGGTCACTTCTGCGCGGGTGGCGATCTCTCCGAACTGCAAAGCACTTCACTCAGCCAAAGTGACCGCGAGGCGCGGCTGGCACGCTTGGATATGCTGCTGCGCACAGTCAGCCGATCTCCCAAAGTCGTCATCGCCAAAGTCGATGGCGCAGCGCTCGGCGCAGGTTTCGGGCTGGTCTGCGTGGCAGACATTGCCATCGCCAGCACAACGGCTTCGTTCGGTCTGCCCGAAGCACGCCTCGGCACTGCGCCCGCCATCAGCGCGCCCTATGTCATCCAGCGCATCGGCCTGACGCGCACCCGCCTGCTCATGCTCACGGGCGTCCGCTTCGATGGCGTCAGTGCGCACGAATACGGCGTCGTCCATGAGGTCTGCCCGGCAGAAATCCTCGACCAATGCGTCGATGCCATCCTGACCGAAGTTCGCGAATGCAGCCCCACTGCCCTCGCCGCCTGCAAAAGTCTGATTTGGGAATCCGTCGATCACTCGCCTGCTGACTCGCTGGCCTTTCGCACCCATTTGCTCAACACCCTGCACCAGAGCAGCGATGCGCAAGAAGGGATGCAGGCGTTCCGCGCCAAACGTCCGCCGCGCTGGGCTACCTGACTACTTCAGGAATTCAGGCAGCCAATTTTCATTTTCTGACCCAAAAGTTGTAACGAATTCACATCCGGCGCAGACAAAGACATTAGAGATGGTCAGGATCATCTTGTCCTTTCGTTTTGCCTTGCCAGATTAAGAACCACACAGAAAGCGAGTATGTCGTCAGAAAAGATGTTATAGTCGCAGACATTCAGGGCAGGTTTTTCAATTCGGTCGAAGTTTGGGGTAACTTTGGTCGATCTGCCAGCGTCTAAGGCTGAGCGAACCAATTCTCTCGCCACAAGTAGCTTATCGACATCACTTTTTCCTGAGCACAATGGAGGCAGCAATGGCGTCTCGAACATTTCGCCACATTGCATTTTTTGTAACTATCGCCCTGTTAATGTTAGGGGTTGCGGTTGTCGGCGCACAGGATGCGATGGCTGGCGGGGGTGGCACGCTCCGTGTTGCCGTCAGCACGCCCCCCGGCACGCTTGACCCGGCTCTACAGACCGACGACTCGGAAATTGCGCTGAATAAGGCGATTTACGATTATCTGGTGGACGTTCTGCCCGATTCAACGGTTGGCCCTAACCTGGCATCTGATTGGACGATCAGCGACGACGGCCTGACCTACACGTTCAATCTGGTCAAGGGCGTTACATTCCAGGATGGGTCGCCCTTCTCATCCGCAGACGTAGTCTGGACATTCAACCGTTTGGTTGCCCAGAGTTCACAGGCGCTCAATCTGCTCGGCGACTTCAGCATCTCCGCGCCCGATGAAAGCAGCGTCACCTTCACTCTCAAAACTCCGAATGCCGATTTCCTCTATGGCGTCGGTGCGCGTCAGGCCGTCATTCTCAAGGACGGGCAGGATACGCCCAACGTCATTGGCGACGATGGCAGCCTGACCAACTTCAATGGCACTGGCCCCTTCAAACTGCAAAGCTTCGACCCCGGTGCGCGTGCTGTGCTGGTGCGCAATGAAAGCTATTGGAAAGCAGGCACGCCGAAGCTCGATGAACTGGACTTCGTCTACATGGACGACCAGCAGGCGCAGGTCGATGCGCTTCAGAGCGGTCAGGTCGATTTCGTCTTCCGCATCCCGACGACGATCTTCGCCTCACTCGACGGCAGGGACGGCATCACCACCATCAATCAGGCCAGCGACCTGCACGCCGTCATTCGCGTTCGCGCGGATGCGGGTTCGCTTGGTGAAGACGTGCGTGTGCGTCAGGCGCTCAAGTATGCGACCGACCGCGCCTCCCTGAACGACATCGCGGCGCAGGGCAACGGCGTCGTCGGCAACAACGATCCGATTGCACCCGTGTTCTCCCAGTATTACGACGATACCATCGCGACTCAGGAGTACGATCCGACCAAAGCCTGCGACCTGCTCACCGAAGCGGGCAAGAATCCGCTCGACATCACCTTGTATTATCCACAGGACACGCTCGACTTTAACGACCTTGCCCCCGCGCTGGAGCAAATGTGGAGCAGCACAGGCTGCATCAACGTGACGCTGCAAAACCTGCCTGGCAGCCAGTACTATGACGACAGCTATGAGAACAACTGGCTCAAGGCTCAGGTCGCCATCACCAACTGGAGCGCGCAGCCGTCGCCGCAGAGCGAACTTCAGCAGGCTTTCACAACCGACGGTGCTTACAACGAAAGTCACTGGAGCAATGCCGATTTGGACGCGCTGATCGCTCAGGCCAGCCAGACGGCAGATACCGCTGCCCGCAAAGCCATTTACGACAAGATTGCCGCGCTGTTTGCCGACCAGGGGCCGATCATCATCCCCTACTTCGAGCCGCTCTACGGAGCCACTAGCTCGAAGGTCAGCGGTTTGACGATGGCTCCGTTCCCCGGTTTGACCGACTACCGCGACGTTACGGTCAGCAGCTAGTGATTCGGAGGGGCACAGCAAGGCAAACTTGTTTGCACTGTGCCCCTACCCACGCCCAATGACGACGGTTCAATCCGAAATTTCAGTGCCAGCGATTCCTTCTGCGCCCGTTCGTTTCCTGCGAGCGTTTGCACTGAATCTGCGTCTGTTAGTACGCCGCCCGCTTTCATTCTTGGGGCTGCTGATTGTGGTTCTGTTTCTCCTGCTGGCCATCTTTGGCCCAATGATTTCACCCTACCGCTACGATGAAATTATTCGCGGCGCGGCGCGTCATGCGCCCTCGCAAGAGTACATCCTCGGCACGGATCGATTGGGGCGCGATGTGTTTAGCCGCGTCCTGTGGGGAACGCGCGATATTGTTGCCCTGCCGCTGGTTACGTCGATTCTTTCGGTATTCTTTGGGACGTGCATCGGTTTGTTCACGGGCTTTTACGGCGGCTGGATCGACGAACTGATCGCTCGCGCGATGGATGCGCTGCTGGCGATCCCGGCGCTCGTGCTGGCGCTGGTTATGCTTGGCACAATTGGGCCATCGCAGATCGGCATCGTGATGGTGATTGTCGTCCTCTACACGCCGATTGTCGCGCGCGTCGTCCGCAGCGCCACGCTCAACATCCGTACTTATGGTTTCATCGAAGCCGCCAGGCTGCGCGGCGAATCAACGCTCTACATCATGTTTCGCGAAATCCTGCCGGGAGTTTTACCCGCGCTCGCAGTCGAAGGGGCGCTGCGCTTCTCGTACGCCATTTTCCTGACCGCCTCGCTCGGTTTTCTGGGGCTGGGTGTGCCGCCGCCGTCGCCGGACTGGGGACGGATGGTCAATGAAGCGCGTCCCTCCTTCGGGCAGACGCCCTGGGCATTGTGGGCACCGGCTGCTGCAATCGCTCTATTGATTATTGGGGTCAATTTGCTTTCCGACGGAATGCGCCGTGTTTTCCGCTATGAAGGGCAAATCGAGTGACCGAGCCAAGCACAGGTACTACCGCTGTTATCCGCGCTGAAAACCTGAATATCGACTACCGCCTTGATCAGCGCTGGCTCAGCGTGATCAAGGATGTCTCGCTGACGATTGAGCCGCTGGAGATTCATGGCCTGGTCGGCGAAAGTGGCAGCGGGAAGTCGACTCTCGCGCTCGCCTTGATGAATTATCTCAGCCCCAACGAGCGCATCGCCTCTGGCAATGTGCTGCTCGACGGTGACAATCTGCTCACCAAATCGACCGCCGAGATGCGCGCTATCTGGGGCAGGCACATCAGCCTCGTGCCACAGGACGCCCTGGCCTCGCTCAATCCTTCGTATAACATTGGTGACCAGATTGCCGAGATCACGCGCCTGCATCAAGGCCTCTCCCGTGCTGACTCGTGGACGCGTGCCGTCGAAATGCTGCGCAAAGTCAAGATTGCCGATCCCGAAGTCGTCGCCAAACGTTATCCGCATCAACTGAGCGGCGGAATGCAGCAGCGCGTCACGATTGCAATGGCACTGAGCACGCAGCCGCGCCTGCTGATCCTTGACGAGCCGACGACGGCGCTCGACGTGACCACCCAGGCAGTGATTGTCGATTTATTCCGCGAACTTATTCGCGATAATCAGGCGGCAGCCCTCTACGTCTCGCACGACCTCGGCCTGATTTCCCAGTTGTGCGACCGTGTGACCGTCCTCTATGGCGGCGAAGTCATGGAGAGCGCTTCGGTGATTGATCTCTTTAAGCGCTCCGTGCATCCCTATACGTTGAGTCTGCTTGCGAGTCTGCCACGCCCAACCGAGGGCATTGAAACGCGCCTGCCGACCATCGAAGGGGTTGCGCCGTCGCTGGCAGAACGTCCACCAGCCTGCGTTTTTGCCAACCGCTGCCCGGCAGCGCTCGATTTATGCCGTCAGGTCAAGCCGCCGCTCGAAACCATCGACGGGGGTCGGACGGTCAAGTGCCACCGCTGGCGCGAAATTGCCGACGGCTCACTCAGCATCAATACTGCCCCGGAAATAGACATCCCCAGCGCGCCGCCCCGTGAAGGCTACGTTCTGCAAACAACCGATCTTTACAAGTATTTCGGCACTCAATCCGTCCTTGACCGCCTGACCATGCGCGAACCTGAAGTCGTCCGCGCGGTCGATGATGTCTCGATGCGCGTGCGCGCCCGCTCAACACTGGGACTGGTGGGTGAAAGTGGCAGCGGCAAAACCACGCTGGCGCGCATCATTGTCGGCCTCGAAACGGCTGATAAAGGTCAAATGGAACTGCTTGATCTGCCGCTCAACCTCGACCTGAAGCAGCGTCCGCGTGAAGCTCTGCGTGACTTGCAGATGGTTTTTCAGAATCCCAACGACGCGCTCAACCCTTACCTGACCATTGGTCAGCAGATTGCGCGCACCATTCAACGCCTCAACAACGACAATCTGACCAAAGCGCAGATTGACGCCCGTGTGGTCGAACTGCTCAACGCCGTCCGTCTAACGCCGCAGTACGTCACGCGCTACGCCGCCGAATTAAGCGGAGGCGAGAAACAGCGCGTCGCGATTGCCCGCGCCTTTGCCACCAATCCTGCCTTGATCGTCGCCGATGAGCCAACCTCCTCGCTCGACGTGTCGGTGCAGTCGGTCATCCTCAATCTGCTTAAGGATTTGCGCGCCAAGCAGGGCGCGTCTTATCTCTTTATCTCGCACAATCTCGATGCGGTCAGCTATCTTGCTGACTGGATCGCTGTCATGTATCTCGGTGAAGTCGTGGAGGAAGGGACAGACAAACAGGTTTACGCCGCGCCGTCACACCCCTACACTGAAGCACTGCTCTCGGCGATTCCCGTTCCCGATCCCACCATCACACGCAAGCAAATCCGGCTCGAAGGCGACATCCCCAGCGCCCGCGACATCCCCAAAGGCTGCCGCTTTCACACCCGCTGCCCGCGCAAAATCGGAGCAATCTGTGAACAGGAGAATCCACCCTGGCGTGATGCGGGCGATAGCCACTTCATCCGCTGCCACATCCCGGTCGATGAATTAAAGGTCTTGCAGCAGTCGCTTCCGGCTCAACGCGAAACGGAGTCCTCCTAAATGCTGCGCTATCTCGTTCGCCGTTTCTTCCTGCTGCTCATCACTCTGTTCCTGACGTCGATCTTCGTCTTCGGCTTGACGCAGCTTCTCCCTGGTGATGTCGCCCGCCTGATTCTGGGGCGCGATGCACAGCCTGCCGCCCTTGAAAATCTGCGTGAGCAGCTTGGCCTCAACGATCCCGTCCCGGTTCAATATACCAACTGGTTGACAGGCTTCGTCGTCGGTAACTGGGGCAAATCATTCAGCGGCGGCAACGCGCCCATTCGCCCGCTGGTCTTCGACCGTCTCGGTAACTCGCTTCGTCTCGCCGGACTCACGCTCCTCATCAGCATCCCCATTTCGATTCTGCTGGGCGTTTTAGCGGGATTGAACGAAAACAAGTGGATTGACAACCTGATTTCTGTGCTGACGCTCTCGGTCGTGGGTCTGCCGGAGTTCGTCACCGGGTTGATTCTCATTAACGTTTTCGCCCTCGGTTTCGGCTGGCTTCCGGCGAGTTCGAATATCGCGCCGGGGGCAAGCCTCGGTGATTGGTTGAGGATGTTGATTCTGCCTGCCATCACCGCGACGTTCGTGCTGATGGCCTACGTCGTCCGCATGACCCGCGCAGGCGTCATCGATGAGATGAAGAAACCCTACGTCCGCACCGCCATCCTCAAGGGGCTGCCACAGCGCCAAGTCATCTTCAAACACGTCCTGCGCAATGCCTTACTGCCAACCATCACCGTGATCGCCCTCTCGTTCGGCTGGCTGATTGGCGGGCTGATTGTCATCGAGAATGTCTTCAGCTTCCCCGGCCTCGGTCGCCTGATGACCAACGCCGTCGAGCGCAAGGACATTCCGCTAATGCAGGCCTGTGTCATGATGATCATCTTCTTCGTCGTGCTGGCAAACCTCGTCGCCGATTTGGTCTACGCGCTCCTCAATCCGCGTATCCGTTTGGAGTAAAAAACGGGTTAAAATTCAAGGGGAAACGCGTTGTTTTTCGGTATAAAATTACACAATACTTATCCCAAAACACAAACTTATTTGCTTTTTTCCGCGTATTTCAACGCTGTTTTTCGCGCCGCATTATAATAGAGTCAAATCAGCATAATTTGAGGTTTCCATGCCCCTCTACGATTACAAATGCGCCAACGGACACACCTTCGAGGCCCGACACGGCTTCAACGATCCTGCGCCCGCCTGCCCGGTCTGCGGCGAGGCGCAGGTACAGCGCGTCATCACCAGCGCGCCGAGTGTTATGCAGGGGATGAGCGCCAATGCCGGACGCGGCGGCACCGCCACCAAAGAGCAGATTCAGGCAAAGTGGCAGGAAGAAACCCCCAAACTGAGAGAGAAACTGGTCAGCAAGCTCGGCGAGGAAGTCGTCAGCAAATACGCGCCGACCCTCAATAGCAACAGTGACTAGAGTCCAGCCGCTTCACATTCGTGGCGCTCAGATTTACAATGAGACGGCAAGAAGCCGCTGCGATGAGCGTGATTTATTCACAACTGATGTAGTAGTGGAGCAGCGCCCACCCAATGCGCTCACCGTTGACCTGAGCGGCTACACGATTTTCCCAGGCCTGATCAACGCTCACGACCATCTGGAACTCAACCACTATCCGCGCATCAAATACCGCGAGCGCTACGACAATGCCAGCGAGTGGAGCCGCGATATGAACGCGCACTTGAACTTTTCGCCGTTCAAGGAACTGCGCGCTTACCCACTCGAAGATCGCTGCTTTATTGGCGGATTAAAAAATCTGCTCTGCGGCGCGACAACTGTCGCACATCATAATCCGCCGCATAAATGTCTGTTTCGCAGCGATTTTCCGGTGCGTGTGCTGAAGAAGTACGGCTGGGCGCACTCACTCTATCTTTCGTCTGACGCAGAAATCGTTGCCTCCTATAAAGCCACCCCGACGGACGTTCCCTGGTTCATCCATCTTGCCGAAGGCACAGACGAGGAGGCAAAAGGCGAATATCAGCGCCTCAAAGCCCTCGGATGCATCGGCTCGAACACCGTTCTCGTTCACGGTGTTGGATTAACGAATGAGGACATCGCCGACGCCGCGCCGCGTGTTCGCGGATTAATCTGGTGTCCGACAACAAATCTCTATTTACTTGACGAAATTGCAAATATACAGAAATGGGTTGATTCTGGCGGGAAACTCGCCATAGGCAGTGATTCGCGCCTCACCGCAGAAGGGGATTTGGCCGACGAAGTAGGTATCTTAGGCGTATTATTGCTCGTTCATGCTACCAACACGGAGATGGCAGAAAAGTTTGTGCCTGTATTCGACGCATGTTTCGCGCATCCGCCTGCTATTCTCGGCATAAACCAGTCAGGACATTTGAATACAGACGCTTACGCTGATTATGTTGTAGGTAAACAAGGAGAATTCCGCCAGCGGCTCGCGCTCGTCGTGCGCGGCGGCGAACCGCAAATCGGCGACCCCGATGTGATGGCGAAATTCCCGCACGTTGAAACCGTTCGCGCACGTTTAGACGATACTGAAAAGAGGATTAACGTGAAGCTCGCTCGGCGGATTGCACGCTGCACGCTTCATGAAGCGGGGTTAGAATTACTGGAAGTGCCGAGCGAGTCCTCTTTAACCCGTCTCTGGAATGGAGTGCGCAAACTGTGAGCATCGCGATCCCTGAGAAGTTCAATGATCTGATCGAAAAGTCCGAGTTCATCTGGTTTACGACTGTGCGCGAGGATGGGATGCCGCAGCCGACGCCTGTCTGGTTCGTCCGTGACGGCGACAGCTTGGTTACCTACTCCATGCCCAACGCTTATAAAGTCAAAAATATCCGCGCAAACTCAAAAGTCGCGCTGAGTCTGGCGAACGAGGATGCTGGCGATTATTTTGTGCTTCAGGGCGAAGCGGTAATTGACGAATCGATTCCCGCCGCAACCCAGATGTCCGCCTATTTCCAGAAATACAAAGATCTGATCACCGAAATCGGCTACACACCCGAAACCTATATTCAAACCTGGTCACTGCCGATCCGTGTGACACCGCTGCATGTGCGCGGGAACGTTGAATGACGGACATTCTTTTCGGTCAATCCTACTATCCGCGTTTCGATCCCAAACTCTACGCGGCGATGCAGCCCTATCCACCGCTCGGCACGCTTTACGCCGCCAGCATCATGCGAGACGCGGGTTACAGCGTGGCGCTGTTCGACGCCATGCTCGCAGAATCGACGGACGATTGGACAGAAGCGCTTGACCAGTACAAACCGCGCTATGCCCTGCTCTTCGAGGACAATTTCAACTACCTGAGCAAAATGTCGCTGCTGCGAATGCGCGAAGCCGCTTTTACTATGATCAATGCAGCAAAGGCGCGCGACTGCATCGTCATTTGCTGCGGCGCAGATGAAACCGATCATGCGGATCAATATCTCGTGCGCGGCGCGGATTACGTGCTGATTGGCGAAGGCGATCTCGCGCTGCGCGAACTCATCGATCATCTCGAAGGCAAGAATTCCTCTCCTCTGGAAAGCATACAGGGCATCGCATATCGTGACGCTCACGGCAGCATTCAGCGCACGCTGGCCCGCCCTGTGATCTCGAAACTGGACGATTTGCCGTTCCCTGCCTGGGATTTGGTTGACCGCGATACCTACCGCGCCCTCTGGGTTAAGCATCATGGCTATTATTCGATGAATATGGTCACGACGCGCGGCTGCCCGTTTCACTGTAATTGGTGCGCCAAACCGATCTGGGGGCAGCGCTACAATGTGCGCAGCGCCCGCAGCGTCGTCGAAGAAATGGCCTGGCTGAAGCAGCGCTTCAACCCCGACTCGATCTGGTTCATGGATGACATCATGGGCATTCAGGATCGCTGGATCGAAGAATTCGCTGATTTGCTCGATGCGCGCAAGCTGCGCATTCCCTTCAAAAGTCTCAACCGAGTCGATCTGCTGCTGCGCGGCAAGACCATTCCGGCGCTGGCGCGAGCAGGCGCGCAAATCGTCTGGGTTGGCGCAGAAAGCGGTTCGCAGAAAATTCTCGACGCGATGGAAAAAGGCACGCAGGTGTCGCAGATTTACGAGGCGACGCGCAAACTGCATGAGAACGGCGTCAAAGTCGCGTTCTTTCTGCAATTCGGCTACCCCAGCGAAACGCGCGAAGACATCGAACTTACGCTCAAGATGGTGCGCGACCTGATGCCCGACGATATTGGTATTTCCGTCAGCTATCCGCTGCCAGGGACAAAATTCTACGAAGCAGTCAAGCATGAACTCGGCGAAAAGGAAAACTGGATCGACAGCGAAGACCTCGCCATGCTTTACAAAGGTGAGTTTCGCACCGAGTTCTATCGCCAACTCCATACCGTCATTCATAAGGACTATCGCTCGCGCAAAACGTGGCGCGAACTGAACGCCCTTTTGCACGACCCCCGCCGCCTGACACCAGGTCTCCTGCGCCGCACCGCCGCCATGATTTACCATCAGGTGACGCTGCCCTCGGCAGTCGCCAGGCTGGACGAGTTGGCAAAGCTTCCCCACGAACCAACCCGCGTCCCCAATATCATCATCTCATAAATTAACAAACGCCTAACATGCGTTGACAGGGTTCATACAAAAGTTACACTAAGGGTGCATCTGGGATCGCATACAAGGAAAAAACGATGTCCCTCAAAGTTACCCTGTTTGGCGGCACAGGCCAGGGGAAAACCACCTACACCCTGGGGCTGCTTTACCTGATGGTCGAAGGCATCGACGGCTTCCGCATCGAAGACGAAGACGTTGACACGACGACCAAATACATGAAACCCTGGAGCGACTTCGTCATGGTCAAACAGTGGCCTGCCCCAACGATGGGTCGGCGCGAGGATCGTTTCAAGCTCTACTTTCAGGATCAGTTCATCACCGACTTTCTCTGGGTCGATTATCAAGGCGGCGCAATCAACCAACCGACCGATGAATCCGACGCGGCAGCGCAGCTTCACGCCGACATTCAGGAAAGCAACGCCGTCATCATCGTTGCCGACGCCTACACCATCGCTACCCGCCCGCTGATCGAAGCACGCATGTTGACCTCCGCCCCGCTCATCTTCCATCTGCTCAACAGCTACAAGTTCAAACCTGCTGAAGAAGGCGAAGAAGGATTGAACAACGGCATCACCATCGCCATCGTTTTGACCAAAGCCGACGCCCTGCCTGACGAATTCAAAGCCAATGGTTATGAGAAGCTCTACGCCAAAGCGCGTCAGGTCTTTCATGGCATCCACGACTTCGTGCGCGACGAACGCGAAAAGGTCAGCAGCCTGCGTCCCTGGCTCTACCCCTCGGCAATGTTGGCAGTCTCAATTGTCGGTGATGGCAATGCCGCTGTCGCGAGCGAAGGTCAGGGCTATGATCTTGCCAGTTTCAATCTGATCGGTTCGCCTGAACCTGAAGATATTCAATTCCCTTTCCTCTATGCAATTGGGAACGAACTCGACCGTAACGCGCTGACGCTCGAAGAAGAAATCGGCGACCTTGAGAGTCGGCTTTCCAAGCTCGACAGCAACGTCCTCTCGCGCATTCTGCGTGGGCGGTCGATTAAGCAGCTTGAAGACGAGCGCAAGGAAACTGCGGAGCGCCTGAAAGAACTTGAACCCAAAATCAGAACTGTGACGCGAACCGCCAACAAGAAAATGCGCCCCTTGCTGGTCTAGCTGAGAGCGCGTGATGCTTTACGAAACGTTACTGTTCACCCGCAATCAGCGGCAGGATTTCACCGCTTTTATCCGTCCATCCTTGTTGACCAATAGAGATGTCAGCAGAATCGGCGCTATTTTCAATTACATCACGGATATTTCTCGCCTGACGCCCGACTTCCCAAGTCTCTATTGCTTTCCGCTCGGCGAATATACGCTAATACTGCGCCACTACAGCAGTGATCGCAAGCACGCGGGACGCGCTATCGGCGTCATCGAAGGGATCGCCGTCAAGCAGACCGAAAACGGTCTTATGGATGATCTCGCTCAATTTGTCGAACAGCAGGCAAGTCTGCTCAACGTGATTGGGACGGTGACCGACATCGAAACGCAGGCGAGCGAAGTTTCCGCCGAGCATGACTGGCGTGGAGCAGCGGTCAAAACAATGGAACCGTTCGTCGGCACTTTTCTGAAGCGACGCGATCAGGATCGGCTTTTCCTCCCCTTTACAGCGAGTGGGCGCGAGATGTTGATCACCACGCTGGCGGACAGGCGATTCAGCACACCGCCCTTTTTCGCCTTCGGCACAAACTCAGACGTGCTAGTTCAGCTAGGCAAGCAGGGTCAAATCGATATTGTCAGTTTCTTCAAAACCGACCGCGCCAGTTTTCGCAACCGCCGCACCAACAGCGTTTCCGGCACAATTGACGGCAGCGAGGACGATACCAACCCTGATCCATCGATGGCGCTGCGCTCGGCGCTCCAGGATGAACGCAGCCTGCGCCCACATCCGTCCAGCAAAAATCGTTCCGAAGACGACGAAGAGAGTGACGAAGAAACGTTGGTCGGCTCGGACTCGATTTCAATTCGTGCCTTCAAAAGCAAGCCGCCTGATCACGCCAAACTCGACACGGACGCGGACGTCGACCACAATGACGAGAATGATTCAACGATTCTGACGATCCGGCAGGTACGTGATCGCATCCGGGCTGAAGAAGCTGCTGCCCGGCAGGCCGAGGCAGAACCTGATCAGCGTGATCGCGATCCGCTGCGTTGGCTGCTCCATCTGGTTTCATCTCTGATTTCGCCGAACAAACCCAAATAAAAGGAACCCGCTCATGACCGCATGGCTCAAAATCACCCGTCCCAACGTCGAAGTCGGCGGCAATTTCGTCATCTACCAGACCGCTATCATCGATCTCGACCGTGCCGCCGGTTTTGCCATGCAGAACGCGACCAATGTCGCCTTTTTCGTGGACGGCAAGACGTTCGTTGTGCAGCAGCAGTTGGATGCCAAATCGTTCCAGACAGTCGTCGCCTACGCACAGAAAGTCACCGGGCAGTCTCTTACCTGAATCCGCACCAAAAGGAGTTTTGCATGGCAGCTACGTGGCTCAAATACCAGAATAACGAGAATGCGACAGTGATTTTCAATCTCGATCACGCAACCCATTTCCGGCACGTTGCCGCAGGCGGCGAGTCGTTCGTCGAAATCTACGCCGACGGAACGATGCATTCTATTCTGCAATTGACCGATCCCGACGCCTACAAGGTTGCGATCAATTACATCGCCATGACGACGACCTACAAACTGGATTAGCATCATTTGACCTCGCGCCGCGCCGAGTCTGCTGTTTCCACCGCCACGACCCGCCTCTCGCGCAATACCATCACGCTGCTGATCAGCAATCTCGGCGGCGCGGGGTTATCTTTCCTGCTTTCGGCATTGATCGGGCGAACACTTGGTGTCGAAGGACTGGGTGTCTACGCCGCGACGATGGCCTGGCTGCTCCCACTCAGCCTGATCGCCGAATTTGGCCTCAGCACACTCATGACCCGCGAAATCGCCCTCGATTTTGACAGTGCGCATCCCTATCTCGAAACCGTCACGCGCTCGCGCCTGCTGCTCGGCGGCACGATCATGCTGCTGCTGATCGCTGCTGCACCACTGATCAGTAGCGATCCGCTCGTCGTGGCCGGGTTGCAAATCTCCGCACCACTGGTGATTATTGGCTCGTTTTTCAGCGCCTTGAGCGCGATCTACAAAGTTCGAGGCCAGATGTGGCCCATCCCGTATCTGAACATTGGCATGTTAATTGCTCAGGTGCTGCTGACGTTTCTCGCCCTGCGCGCGGGTGGCGGCGTGATTGCTGTCCTCGTCATCAATCTGATCACCTCGGCAGGTCAGTTGGTCGCCGCCTGGTGGATTTATCGCTGGCGGTTTTACGATGCTGTGCGGGCGCACTTGCAAGTTGTGCCTGCCCTGCTTCCGATGCTGCGTCGCGCCCTGCCCTTCGCGCTAGCGGCATTCTTCGCTACCCTGCAAACTCGCCTAAGCGTGATTCTGCTCGAACGCCTCGCCAGCACGACGGAAGTCGGCTACTTCAGCGCTGCCTCGCGCTTCGTCGAAGCCGCACGGCTGATACCGAATGCCTTTTTCGGGGCGCTCTTTCCGGCGCTGGCGGTGCTCGCCGTTGATCGTCTGCTCCTGAACCAAACCTTTCGACGCGGCATGTTTGGCATTGGCGCGTTCGGTCTCGCCGCCGGAGTAGGCTTTACCTTGCTGGCGCTGCCGCTGCTCCATTTCACCTACGGCGACCGCTTTGCGCCAGCAGCGCTGGTGCTGCAAATTCTCGGCTGGTCACTTTTCTTCAGCCTTCTGCGTGGCGCGCGCACCCTCTACCTCTACGCGCTGGGTCAGGAAAGCCGAGTCAACCGCGTCAATGGCATTGTGATCATCCTCCAGATCGTTTTGAGTCTGCTCCTGATCCCGTCATTCGGTGCGCTCGGTGTCGCGGGCATCCATGTCCTCATCGAAATCGCAGCGCTGGTGCTGCTCTGGCACAATCCAGCGACCGCGCCAGCATGAGTTCCTCAAAGCGCCTTGAACTGGCGCTGCTTCTGGGGTTATTCACGCTCAGTCTCGCCCTGCGCGTTGCTTTCACCGTCGGCTTTGACGGTCTCTATGGGCAAGACCCTTACGCTTATTACAATTACGCACAAACGGTGCGACTGTCCCTCGGTCAGACGCTGCCCGCTTTTTTCTGGCCTCTCGGCTACCCGGTGCTGCTTGCGCTGGGATTTACGTTATTCGGTCAGTCTGCTGTCACAGCTCAGGCGATCAGTCTGCTGCTTGGGGCGCTGCTTGCGCCGATGATCTACGGGCTGGCACGGCAGGTCGGTGTACGACCATTGGGGGCAAGCGCTGCCGCCCTGCTCATGGCGTTCGGTGGACAGGCCATTCAATCGCGCTTCGTCGTCATGGCGGACATTCCCGCGCTTTTCTGGGCGACGCTAAGCGCGCTGCTGCTCCTCCACTATCTGCAACACACGGATCGCCACCGCTGGCTCTATCTGGCGGCGCTCACGTTAGCAATCGCCTGTGTGACACGCTGGTTATATCTTGCGCTGATTCCAATCTGGATCATTGCAGTTCTCAGCGAATGGCGTGCTGTGCGCTGGCGCGAGACATTGGGCGCGGGCATCGCAGCCGCGCTCATTTTGCTCCCACAAGCGGCAGTCAGCCTCCACTCCCCGTATCCTGTGCTCGATCATGCTTGGGTCGAAGGCTGGTCGCCCGCCAACTATCTGCGCAGCGAATTCGATAACGTCGATGGGCATTTCGCTTATCAGCAGATTAACGCCCAGTTTTACGCTCATCCTTACGCTGACGCCTATTTCCTCGCGCCGATCTTCACGCTCTTCATGCTCGTCGGCCTCTGGGTAATTCGGCGCAAGCGCCTGGCGCTGATACTTCTTTTTGGCTGGGCTGTGCTTCCCTATCTGTTTCTGGCTGGCATCCCCTACCAGAATATTCGCTTCCCGTTGATTGTCACACCAGCGGTCGCCGTCTTCTCTGGAATTGGGCTGGAAGCAGTCTTCAGTCATCACCGCCGCCGAGTCTTGCTGTTCGCGGTCATACTGGTCGTTGGTCTCGCCTGGATGCTGAGTACCGCTAAACCTATGCTAACCACATTTGTCGCCAACCAGACCCGCGACAAAACGTCTGTTCAGTGGGCGCTTCAAACCATTCCAGCTCAGGCACGCCTCTACACCTTTGAGCTGACCGAACCCTTCAAGGCTTACTCATCATTTGAAGTTCACGAACTCTACAACGAAACGCCTGATTCCCTCACCGCCGAATTCGCCACGCCTTATCCACAGGTCAGCTTTCTTTACATCAACGTCTGGACAATTGAAAATCAGTGGCAGGGGCGCGAGTTGCAGGTAGTCTATCACTGGCTGCGAGATGTCGTTGGTCTGCAATATCTGGATCGCAGCGGCAATTATTTGCTTTTCAGGATCGAAAATGAAGATTGGCATCCTACTGCCGGGATTCAGCAGCCACCCGGATGATTGGGCGATTCCGGTGCAGCAGAACCTCGCTCGCGAACTCAGCGCAAGCGATGATTTGCGCATCATCGCTCTGCGCTATCCACACCGCCGCGACCAATACATCCTCGACGGCACAACCGTCTATTCACTGGGCGCGGGACAGGTGCGTGCCGCGCAGCGTCTCAAACTCTGGTGGGAGGCGCTTCGTATCATCGAACGCCTGCATCGCGAGCAGCCCTTCGACCTACTCCACGCCATGTGGGCAGACGAAACTGGACTGATCGCGGGCTGGGCGGGAAAACGGCTCGGTATTCCCGTCGTCGTTTCGATCCTCGGCGGCGAACTGGTCGGCCTGCACGACATCGGTTATGGCCTTCAGCGCAGCCGCTTCAGCCGCTGGGTCGTCCAGCAGGCGCTCCGTCATGCAACGCGCATTATCACCCCTAGCGTTTATGTGCGTCGTCTTGTTGCGACCCATTCCGTACCCGACGCCAAGATCGCTTCAATCACCCTCGGTGTCGATATCGCGCGCTTCACACCACCCGCCCATCCGCCCGAAACCTACCGCCTGCTTCACGTCGCCTCACTTGTCCCTGTCAAAGATCAGGCCACCTTGCTCCGGGCATTTTCTCTGCTTGATCAGCGGACAACGCTTGACGTTCTTGGGGAAGGCTCAGAGCGCACTCGGCTTGAAGCGCTCGCGCATGAACTGACCGTTCATCAGCGTGTGCGCTTCCTCGGCGCAGTCTCGCATCCCGATTTACCGCGTCATTACCAACAGGCCGCGCTTAATCTGCTCTCCTCGCGCCACGAAACCATCGCCATGACCACGCTTGAGGCTGCTGCCTGCGCAGTACCCACCGTAAGCACAAACGTCGGCATTGTGCCAGGTTATCCTGCGCTCGGTGTGAGTGTTCCAGTTGGTGATGTGCCTGCGTTAGCACAGGCAATTCAGAGTCTGCTGGACGATCCCGAACGTCGCGCAGCGTTAGGTCATTCGGCAAGACAAACTGCCGAAAATGAATTGTCGATTCAGCACACCGCCGAACGATTACGCGCGTTGTATCGGGAGCTTGCGGGGAAATCATAAATTACGGGTTGCGCACCTGCACCGATCTTCCAGCCTTGATCAGCACGTTGCCGCTGCCATCGCCTTGCAAATTCCAATCACCCGCCTGCATGATGCTCACCCAAAAATCGGCGCGCGGCTTTAGGCCCGGCAAGTTGCGCGAATTGGCAATGTTATAGAGCAGGTCATGGCGGATACTCGCCACTTTGGTGAGCAACTGCTGCTCGGTGATGCCGTTATCTGGCAGCCGCGAGTGCGACGCAACATGAAGCGCCTGCTCCGCATCCGTGATCATACTGTGATAGACGCCATTATTGATGCCCGTATCGAACAAGAAGGCCATACTCAGCGGCAGCGTGATATTTCGGGGAATGATGCTTACGTCACGTATCACATTCCAGTACAGTTCGGTTGCGATGTCATTTTGCGCCGCCTGCATAATCACGTCCGGCGCAGCAGCTTTGAGCAAATCTCGCAGCAGTGTATCGGTACGCAGGGAAGCATCACGATCATGGATGCGCTGGAGATAGAGCGTGCGCAATTGCCCCGCAACGGCGCTGGTTGCCTTGCTAAGATAGCGATCCAGCACAGAAAACAGGCTGCCGGATGCCAGCGTAAAACCGAAGCGCCCGTATGACACAATCCCTGCATCATAGGTTTGATAAGTGTCGTAAGCGCCGCCCTCAAATCCGCTGGTGATATTAAAAGCGGCTGCTCGGATACGGTCCAGCGAGTCTGTGGGCGTTGGCACAGGAGCAGGTGTCGGAGCTGGAGCGGGGGGCGGTGTTGGTTTTGGCGGCTGCGGGCTTTTTGGCGTCTCGTTGCGCGTTAACGATGAAGCCAGTGTTGGCTGCGCGACCACACCGTAGCCTACGGTCGAACAATCGCCCACAATGTTGATCCGGTCGCTTTTGACCCATGCTCCAACGCCCGCCAGGACATCCAAGCGCAGCCACGCGAAACCCGTGCTGTCCAACCGCGATTCCAACACGCGATAACCGCTCACACCATTTGGGAAATAGCCGAGTATCAGACCATTCATCCCTGGTGCGTTGCGGGCATAGGCCAGCGAATTATCCGGAGCGCTGCGAATCGTTGCCGTACAGTCTGCCATCACGAACCCCTAAATTTTATAAGTCGATCTATTGCACTGTTTGCGACCAAATGCCCGTGCATTCTGGCAAAATCGTGAGCTGTTCTGCGACAATCCGGTCAGCGAGTTCATCACCGAAGAAAAAGCGCAGCAGCGCCTGTCCTTCTGCTGGCGATGCAAACTGATAATCCGTGCGCAGTGCTGTACGCTCAAAACCGTACTCATCTTCGAGCATATTGTAAAACTGCGCTAAGCCTTTGTTGGGCGGTGCGGGCGTTTCGTTGCCTGTACCCAACGTTTCCAGCAAAATTGCTGTGCCGCCATGACGCAGCAGTCGGAACATTTCAGCCAGAGCTTTGCCTGTTTCCTCACGCCATGTTTCCGGGTACCAGCCGACCGAGTGAGCAATGCTCCATCCGGCAATGACCACATCGGCAATCCCACGCTTCAGCGGCAGCCCCCGGTTATCTGCTGCCATCACCCTAACTTGTGGCAGCTTTTCGCGCAGCACGTCGAGCATCGACTCCGACACATCCAGCGCCACCAGCGACCGCACAAGTGGAGCAATCTGTCGCGTTAAGCGACCGGTTCCTGCGCCCAGTTCGATGACATCCAGCCCGTTCAGCGAACGAATCGCGTTCAGCGCTGGCAGAAGTTTGCCCTGATAATCCTCGCGCGACACCATCAATTCGTACTGTGCCGCCTGATTTTGATAAATCGCCTGATAATCCGGCATTTTTAATGGCTGAAGGCGACGATTTGCTCTTGCAGCTTGCTCAAATCGACTTCCGGGTGTTTTTCCAGCAATCCCTTGAAAATCGTCATGTACTCCACCAACTGCTGGTTGTTGTAGGCTTCAAAGCGCATCGTAATCGCAGGTTGTGTATTGCTGGCACGCACCAGCCCCCAGCCATTGTCAAATTCCGCACGCGCACCGTCGAGCGTGATGACTTTGTAGTTCTGCTCCAGTTCGTTGACCATGTCGTCGATGATTTGGAACTTCACGTTATCCGGCGCGTCCATGATGATTTCGGGCGTGGCAGGCAGCGTTGGAATTTCCGCGAATAGTTCCGCGACGCTCTTGTTCGAGCGCGAAATGATTTCCAGCGTCTTGAGCGCGACCAGCGGCGCATCATCGAAACCGTAGTAATTTTCGCCAATAAACAAATGACCGCTGACTTCCCCACCCAATGGTGAATGGATTTCGTGCATTTTGCGCTTCATGAGGCTGTGACCAGTCTTCCACATGACGGGGACACCCCCGTCTTTGGTGATTTCATCAGCAAGCGCCTTCGAGGCTTTCACGTCAAAAACAATCGACGCGCCTTTATCACGGGTGAGCAAGTCGCGTGCCAGCAGCGCTAGCAGCCGATCCGCCGCGATGTGATGTCCCTTGTTGTCGATGAACCCGCAGCGATCCGAGTCACCGTCGAAGCCCAGGCCCAGGTCGGCACCCACTTCAACCACTTTCGCTTCCAGATCTTTAGTGGTCTCCGGGTCTTCCGGGTTCGGCAGGTGATTCGGATAGGTGCCATCCGATTCGCAGTAGAGGCAGGTCACTTCGATGCCGAGATCGCTCAGCATAGGCGGAACAGGCACGCCGCTCATCCCGTTGCCCGCATCGAGCACCACCTTGAGCGGGCGCTCAATCTTGACCATGCTCTTGATCTTCTCCATGTGCTCGTGCAGCATGTTGAAGTCCTGATCGACCTTACCCTGACCAACGGCAAAGGCATCCTGTTGGATGATCGCCAACAGATCCAGAATTTGCTGATCTGCCAGTGCCAGCGCGCCGTAGGCCATCTTGATACCGTTGTACTTGGTCGCGAGATGACTGCCCGTAATCATCACGCCTGCGCCTGTGCCGCTATAACTGGCGGACGCGAAATAAACGGTCGGAGTCATCACTTCGCCGATGTTCGTCACATCCAACCCGGTCGAGGCGACACCTTCGATCAGCGCCATTCGCAGGCTTTGCGACGACGCGCGATTATCCTGCCCCACAAACATATGATCCGTGCCAAACTCGCGTGGCAGGTACGTCCCCAGCGCCTTGCCCACCAGCCGAGCCAAATCGGGCGTGATCTGTATATTGTCGCCCGCGACTGTCCCACGAATGTCATACTTGCGAAAAACGCTGGTATCGACTTGTGTCATGTTCTGCTCCCCAAAAGATTTACTTCGCTATCGAACATTCCCCGTTTTGAAACGCTTTAACTCGCTTCGACTTTAATTTCTTTGCCATCGACTGTTGCCGCGAAATGCAATCCATCCGCACCCGCATCGACCGTCACCTGCGTTCCCGCAGGCGGGTTGGCGCGCAGCAGAAAATCGGCCAGCGGTTCGCGCACCGAGCGCCGAATAATGCGCTTGAGTGGACGCGCACCGTATTCCGGTTCATCGTTCTGTTCCAGCATCCACTGAATCGCTGCTTCGGTGAAGTCAAGCTTCAGACCACGTTCCGCGCCCAGACGCGTTTCAGTCTTAAGCAGCAGCTTGAGGATGTTGTACAGGTCTTCATTCGACAGCGCGTTGAACATGATGATCTCGTCAAGTCGGTTCAGAAATTCGGGGCGGAAGAACGTCCGAACTTCCTCCATCGCCGCTTCGCGAATGTCGTCGGTGATATTTGTAACCGCCAGTTCCTGCGACCCCAGATTGCTCGTTAGAATAATGACGGTTTCGCTGAAATAGGTCACCTGTCCGCGTCCATCGGTCAGGCGGCCTTCTTCGATCACCTGAAGCAGAATATCAAGGATGCGTGGATGCGCCTTCTCAACCTCATCAAACAACACGATCACATAAGGCTGCTGGCGCACGCGCTCGGTGAGTTGACCACCAGCTTCGCTGTCCACATAACCACTTGGCGAACCGATCAGGCGGTTGAGACTGCTCTCATCCTTGAACTCGCTCATATCGAGCGGCAGCATCGCTTCTTCACTGCCGAACATGAATTCCGCCAGCACTTTCGCCAGTTCAGTCTTACCGACGCCGGTTGGTCCCAGGAACAGGAACGCCCCAATCGGTCGCTTGGGGTCTTTCAGCCCGACGCGCGCCGTTTTGATCGCGCGGCTGACCGACAGCACCGCCTGATCCTGTCCAATGATGTGTTCTTTGATATATTCGACCATGCTGGCATAGCGAGCACGTTCGTCCTGCCCCAGTTTGCTCACCGGAACGCCCGTCATCTGGCTGACGGCAAGCGTCACGTCTTCGGCGTCGAGGCTCGACGAATCGCCCACATCATTTTTGTAAGCAAGCTGCGTTTGTTGACTCATCGAAACCATTGCCGCTGCACGATGCAGCAGTTGTTCGGCGCTGCGCGGCAGCGGCGTCGTCGTCATATAACGCTTTGCCAGCCGCGCCGAGACAGTAACCGCGTCTTCCGAAACTTTCAGTCCGTAGTCGCTTTCGAGATGCGGGCGCAGTACCTTGAGGATTTCAATCGTCTCATCGAGTGTTGGCTCTGGCACGCGCAAAATCTGGCTGTGTTCGGCGATCATTCCTACACCAGCCAGGCGCTGGTTATATTCAATTTCGGTCGTCGTCGCGATGATCACCGGATCATCTTCCAGAAAGGCCTTCTGAATCAGCGGGGTCGATTTAGAGAACTCTGCCTTAATTGGCCCGCCAAAAAAACGGTGAATGTTCGGCACGAACAGCACTCCGCCGCGTGCCTGATTTAGCCCGGCGCGGATAGCTTTCTGGTCGCTGTCGAGCAGCGCCCCTTCATCGACCTGCACCAGACTTTTTAACTGCTTCGGCCCTTTGCCCTCAGACATCAGCAGTGCGAGGCTGTAGGCCAGCGTCCGCTTACCGACGCCATCCGGCCCCACCAGAATCACATGGCGATTGACAGACTGCGTCAGAATATTGATCAGATCGCGCAGCAGCTCTTCTCGAAAATAGACTGCTTTCAGCTTCCCTGCCTTCGCTCCCGCGACGAAATCCTGGGTCGTGCCATCAGTGCGAATCACCTGTGACGTGTCCGCCAGCAGATCCGAAATTGCCTTTGGCGTGATGCCGTGCTGACGCAATAAGCCGCTGGTGCTCATTGTGCTTTCTGCCAGCACACTTAGCACGCTGTCCGTATCCACACGGACTTCGTTCTGGGCATTCGCCTGACTGAGTGCATCGTCGATCAGGATGATCGTCTGGCGCGAGAGCGGCACATGCCGGTTCGCCGCCGCGACGAATTCCAGATTGCCGTCCTGGTCGCGCCGCTGGTCGATGGCGAGTTCAGTTTGCCGCGTCAGGCGGTCAAGATCGACCCCTCGGCTGTTCTTAAAAATCTGTAACAGACGCGCCGCAGCGGTATCTTTGCTGCGCAGCAGCGCCAGCAGCAGCAGTTCCGGCATCAGAACCGACTTTTTGTACTGATCTTTCAGGACGACAGCGTCGTTCATCACCGTGTCCAGGTCTTTTGAGAGCAAATCGGGATTGAGCGTTCCCATGCAAGTGTCCTGATTGGTCTTTCGGAATAGTCTATAAGGTAACTTGAAACAAGTATTTGAACAAGCGGGAATAGCGACCAACGAGTACAGAACGCGAGGCTGTGCAGGGGAACAATATATTGCGCACCATACCCACCAACTTAAGCACAGGCGCGCTCATTTCGATGCTTATCGAATTAGCCTCTTGACAAATAGAACTTTTGTGCTATAATACAGCAGCTTTGAAAACCGTCTTCGAATCACTTCTCGACCGTTTTCTCCGAATAACACTGGAAGAGGCTAACGACCTGTGTTTTTGCTTCCCCACGCGATCAGCGAATTACCTTCCCGTCCGTTGTTCCCGTCCGCTGCCTTCCGGTCACTCAAATGCGCTCGTTTTTCCCGTCCGCTCTCCGCCTTTCATGGGAGAAATCAGTCGCCGACGGCGCTCCTCGCCGCCATCACACCCGCATCTCGGCTGCATCTTTTCCGAAGCCAGCGCCCCCACCGGAAGCGAATGCCTTCCCTCGTTTCCCCTTCACCTTCATCCGGTCGCGAAACGAGGGAAGAAATTTCAAAATCGCGTTTTTCCGGTCGCGTGCTACGCGACCGCTTATCGAGGTGTCTATGGGGAACAGCATATTGTTCCTCTGCGAGCAACGGATTTCAGCTACTCACCGCATATTCCACCAGATCGAACCCTTCGTCGCGCATCTGATCAGGTGTTAGCGGCAGAACATCGCGCAAGATGAACTCAATCGCTGCCATTTCCTGATCGTGTTTCGAACCCGCCGCGGCCTTCAGTTTGCCCTCTTTGATATAGAAGGCGATGAAATTCTTCTCGTCGGGATTGCCCCGGTAAATGATCTCGTCCCATCCTTCAGCATGTCCAACATAGCGCAGGCTGAAACCCCACTGACTTGTCCAGAAGAACGGTACGTGGTGGTTCATATCATCGTTTTGACCAGCCATGTTGCGTGCCGCGACTATGCCTTGCTGTTGGGCTGCGCGCCAGTGTTCGACACGCTGCGTCCCGCCGTCAACCGGATAGCGGGCGATGTCCCCCGCAGCGTAGATGTCCGGGTCGCTGCTTTGAAGCTGCGCATTGACCTCGACCGAGCTGTCTTTCTCGTTCCGCTTGATTGCGGAGTCTCTCAGGAAATCGGTCGCTGGACGAACACCCACGCCAATCACGACGAAATCTGCGGGCAGCACTTCGTTGGCAATCTGAACGCCGGTCACATGCCCATCTTCACCGACGAAACCTTCCAGCAGCGCGCCGAGGCGGAACTGAACGCCATTCGCCGTGTGCAGATCGCGGAAAGCCGCGCCGATCCGGTTACCAAGTACCCTCTGAAATGGCAGATCGACCATATCGACCAGCGTGACATGCGCGTTTTGGCCTTTTGCCAGCGCCGCTGCCACTTCCATACCGATGAAACTCGAACCAACAATCACAACTTGCTTGTGTTCCTGAGCCTGCTCAACGATGCGGCTGGCATCCGCCAGCGTGCGCAGCGTGAAAATACCCTCCAGGTCGCCGCCGGAAACGTTCTTCATATCACGGGGAAGTGCGCCCATTGCCAGCAGTAGTTTGTCATAATGAAGCGTTTCACCGCTCTCCAACGTGATCATGTGTGCCTGCGGTTCGACCTGAGTTACTGTCGTCTTCAGGCGCAGGTCAATGTCACGCTTGGAGTACCATTCAGCATCCCGCAGCGGAATCCAGTCGGGTTCGGCTTCGCCTGCCATATAATCTTTCGAGAGATTTGGGCGATCAATCGGCGTCGATTCGACCGAGCTGAGGATCGTGATTTTGCCACGATAACCCACCCGTCGGAGTTCTTCTGCTGCCGAGTTTCCGACCGCGCCGCCACCCACAATCACGAAATGCCGTCCATCCGCAGGATCGGCCTTGCCCTGCGGCTGACGTTCGTTGTCGTTCGGCAACGTAACAACAATACCATCGCCGTCCTGCTGCACGGGGAAACGAGCCAGATCGTTGAGCGCAGGCGGTTCCAACCGGGCAGCAGTGCGCACATTAAAGCAAGCGTGATGCCAGGGACACATCAACGTTTCTCCCTTGAGCATCCCTTTTTCGAGCGGTGCGCCATAATGGGGACAGTTCCCCCCAAAGGCATGATATTGTCCATTAACCTGGGTGATCACGACAGGTTTCCCCTCAAGTTCGAGGCGCGTCATTTCACCCTCGCCCGGTAAATCGCTACTCAAACGATGCTCAGCCATCTCAGACCCTCTCTCATATAAATAACAATTTGCCTATCGATTATAGCTCGTTACGGATTCTCCGGACTGAGTGGAACTACTCGAAAGTACGCTCGCTTTGTGGCGGAACACAGGGCAAATAAGCGCAGTAAAGCGGGCATTAAAGCACATTCCAGCAGGATGTTAGTGTCATTCGTTGGCACCGACAAAGTCCGTTAACAAATCCAGCAGGATGTTAAGATTTACACCAAAAGGTTTGAATCGCTTGCGCGGTATAACAGATTTGGTATAATAAGAATATATGTTCTAAGCAACTCAGAATATCTGAACAGGAGGAACCCGTGAATCCACCTGCGCTAGAAATCCCGGAAGATTTACTCTGGGCGCTCGACGCCGACGCAACTGCATACGCAGCTTTCCAAAAAATCAGCGCTTCGCATCGCAAGGAATACGTTCGCTGGATCGAACAAGCACGACAGCCAATGACGCGCGCTCGCCGTTTACAGGAAGCGCTGCGAATGATGGCTGAAGGCAAACGGCTGCTCAGCTAGCAAGATAAAGACAGAGCAGCCCAATGTTCCGACAAGTTCGTCTGCTTCACTACTAATTTGTGTCGTGGCTGCCCGCGACAAGATTCGGCCCCAAGGTCACAGGCAGGATTCCTGTCGCGGGGGCTGCACCAAACAGAACCGCACAGGCCGCCGGAACTGCTGGACGCGCTGGCGTATACGTCGTCAGATAGGCGGCGACCCCCTGATAAGTCTGCCAGTCGTAGATTGACCAAAGCGCGACCGCAACCGTTTTCTCCGGCGGCAGCGCATTGACCAGCGCCTGCTGTTCCGGGTTTTTGTCAGCATCCTGCGTCCAGACAACAACGGTATCGGCAGTTTTGGCGTTATCGAGCGCCCAGCCGATTTCTTCCTGCGAGGGGTTGTCGGAAACACCCGTCCATTTAATGCTCGTGCTGTACTTCGAACACTCCTGCTGAATCTGATAGCGCGTCGCCAGGAAAATCATGGCGACCTTACGCTCCGGGGGAATCGGCACCAGATTATTGCGGTCGTAGGCGACCGTAACCCCAGCGTTGTACAACTGATTTGACAATTCCTGATGCGCCACCTGATCGACCCGATCCACCGCTGTCGCGGGGTCGAGCGGCTGCCAATCGAGGATACCATACTGCTTTTTGGTTTCTAAGATGCGACGCACCGACTCGTCAATGCGCGATTCGGGGATTTTCCCAGCGCGCACATCATCGACGACACGCTGCATGGCGGCCTCAAACACCTGCTGACCAATTCCCGGCCCCATCGCCAGCAAATCAACTCCGGCATTAATCGCCATCACCGCAGCATCGTAGAAATTGAAATTGAGATCGACCGCGTTCATGTCGAGCGCGTCGGTGATCACGAGACCCTTGTACCCCAACTGCCCTCGCAGTACACCCGTGATGACGGTATGTGAGAGCGAGGCAGGCAAACCGGGCGTAGGTTCGAGCGCAGGCATGTAGAGATGCCCAACCATAATCGCGGCGACATTCGCCTCAATCGCCTTTTCGAAGGGAACAAATTCGACCGATTCCAGCCGATCCAGCGGCAGATCAATCGTCGGCAGCGTGCCATGCGAATCCTGATGAGATTCGCCATGACCGGGAAAATGTTTAGCGGTCGTCAGCACATTGAGCGACTCAGAGCCGCGAATGAATGAAGCAATGGCATCGCCCGCAATCGTGGGATCGCTGCCCCAGGCGCGCCGGAAAATAATCGGATTGTCTTTGTAAGTTTCGAGGTCGGCAACGGGCGCGAGGTTCATATTGACGCCAATGGCGCTTAATTCGGTCGCAGAGGCCTGCCCCACTTTGTAGGCCATGTCATCACCTGCCGCTGTGATCAGTATCGGCGCAGGGAACATGGTGAAGCCATCGGTCAGGCGCGTGACAACGCCGCCTTCCTGATCGACAGACACAAGCAGTGGCACGCCACCCGCTTCGGTGATAGTCCGCTGATAACCGTTGATCAACTGTGTCATGGCGGGAGGCTTGCCCGCGTTGGTGTCGAACAGGACAACACCACCAGGCTGCCAGGTACGCAAATCTTCTGCGCCGATTTCAGTGAGGACGGAGCCGTGCAGCGTGACCATAAACATCTGCGCGACTTTGTGTTCCAAAGACATTGAAGCGAGGATAGCATCAACGTCTGTAGCTGCGGACTGAGCTTGGAGCGAAATTGAAGTAAAAGCTGCCGTCAGCAGACAGAGGATCAAACCTATGAAATTGTTTCGTTTCAATGTTTACTCGACCTGCTCACTGAGCCGATAACCAATCCCGCGCACATTGACGATCAGGTCAGCATCCTGCCCCGCCTGTTTCAATTTGCGGCGCAAATTGCTAACGTGCAGGCGAATGACTTCGCGGGCTTCCGCCTCGTCAACCGCATAGCCGCGCACTTCGCGTACGAGTTCGTGGCATGATACCACCCGGCCTCGGTGTGCCGCCAGATAGAGCAGCAGGTCAAACTCGGTCGGTGTCAGGTCAATCGGATGATCATCGACTGAGATTTGATAGCGACCCGGATAAATCGTCAGCGGCCCCAGTGTGATGATATTGCCAACCACTGGCTCGCCAAGTGCTTCGGCGGCGGGCTGCTTTTGCATCGTCGTATCCAGATTGACGGGCGGCACAAACTCCTGAGCGGTACGGCTGAGTTCGCTCACATTGCTGCGAATGGCATCCAGCAGGGCACGGCGGCGTTTGAGGTTGCGCGAACGTTCAATACCGCGCGCCACGCTCGAACGAATATCCTGGCTCGAACTCGGTTTGATCAGATAATCGTGCGCACCGAGACGCAGCCCTTCAACCGCCGTTGGCAGACTGGGATATGCCGTCATCAGAATAACGATAGTGTCGGGATCGGTATCCTTGATACGGCGGATCAGCTCGACGCCATCGAGACCGGGAGGCATTCGAATGTCGGTCAGCACCACATCGAACGGCTCTCCGCGAATGATGTCGAGGGCATCTTCGCCGCTGGCAGCTTCGCGGACGCTGTAGCCCACCCGCTGTAAAGTCTTGCTCACGGAATACCGAATAGCAGCCTCGTCATCTACAACCAGGACTGATGAGTTTTCATTGTTGTCGATCATCGGTTATGAGCCTAATCTTTACATTTATATGGTTTATTGGTGAATTTATGCTTTCTTAAGGATACAATATTCGTCAAAAATTGGCAACTTTGCATAGTACTCATCTTACCAGTCCAATTTACTCCTCCTGAATATTCTTGGCAAACCGGAAATAGACAACCCACGAAGCCTCATCCGTTACAGCAAATTTTTGGCTAATGATAGGCATAGGTGTCCACCAAATCGCGGCGATTTCGTCATCGATAACCAACAGTGGAACCCGTTCCCGTAGTTCACGCGGCACCTGCCAGTCGATCATCCACTTCGTGACTTTATGATGGTGTCCATGAAGTCCCAGCGACGCGATACGGTCGCCTTCGCGCCGACCACGCAGCACGACGGCTGCGTGATCGGGAACCGCAAGCCTGATCCCCACACGTTCAAAGGAAGTCGGCGAAGTTTCGAGCGACCAGGCCGACTCAACTTGAGTAATTCCTGGGATAACAACCGGGATGACAGCCCCAACAGGGAGCAAAGGACGATCCGACGAGACAGGCGTATCCTCGCGTTCAACAACGATCTGCGCGTAATCGTTCCTCAGCTGCAAGCCATCTGTTAATTGCGCGCGTGTGCCAACCTCACCGCGCAGCGCCAATTCGACGGCAGCGGCAGTATGGATATAGCCCAGGTTATCTGCTGCGGCAAGCGAATGAGCAGCCCACAGGACAAACCGTCGCTGCAACGAAGGGTGCATTTCCTTGAAAATCGCTCGCGGCAGACGAATGCGACTGTATTCCTGCGTGACATGCAGATTAATCGCATGATGGAGTGCAACGTCGGCAAAATCGTCCTCGACGTGAGCAATATCAGCAAGCTGGCGCAAATTGCGCTCAATTTGCGGCGAAACCTCACGCAGATAAGGGATAATCTGATGGCGCAGACGGTTACGGGTATAGGTCGTGTCATCGTTGCTGGCATCGTGGCGGGGCTGCAAGCCGTGTTCAACACAATAAGCGTCAAGGTCAGCGCGCGGCACATCCAGCAGCGGGCGAATCAGCGTCAGATCAGGACGTCGTGGCAGCGGAGTCGCATAGGCCATGCCGCCCAATCCGGTCAAGCCTGTGCCGCGCAGCAGGTGGAAAAGCACCGTTTCGACCTGATCGTCGGCGTTATGAGCGACGGCGACATGAGTTGCACCGACCTGATCGGCGACTGAAGCCAGGAACTCATAGCGGGCGAGTCGTGCCGCCGCTTCAATGCCGATTTGCTGCTGCTGAGCGAGCGCAGCGACATCGGCAGTACCCGCAGTCACCGGCAGTTCCCACGCCTGTGCAATTTCTGTGACGAAGCGTGCGTCATCTGCCCCCGCCTGACCACGCAGCCCATGATCAAGGGTGGCGACGTGCAGTTGCAGCGGCATTCGTTCACGCAGCGCAGCCAGGATGTGCAGCAGCGCCAGCGAGTCCGTCCCCCCTGAAACCCCGACGATCACATGATTGGAAGTTGGAAGTAAATCCTTCTTCAAAAGCGTTCTGGAAACGGTGTCGATCAGGTTCGTTTGGCGCATAGGCTTGCTTTGTATTCCCTCCTGCCCATGTTATAATGCCGCGCTGTTTCATGCCGTCAGGAGAACGCTGTGTTAAGTCCGCTCGATTATTTCTTTGGGTTGTTCTCACTAGACATCGGCATAGACCTCGGCACAGCCAATACTCTCGTGAGTGTACGCGGCAAGGGTATTGTGATCAATGAACCGTCGTTCGTCGCCATCGAGAGAAAAACCCGTCGTCCCATCGAAGTCGGCGCGCGGGCGAAAGAAATGTGGAACAAGAACCCGAAAGATATTCTGATCGTCCGCCCCCTGCGCGACGGCGTGATCAGTGAATTTGAAGTCACCGAAGCCATGCTCAACCACCTGATTCACAAGGCGCACGAGCAAAGCTGGGTACCCATTCCCCGACCGCGCGTCGTCGTCGGCATTCCCAGCGGCGTCACTGAGGTCGAGAAACGTGCCGTCTATGACGCCGCCGTCAGCGCAGGCGCACGTGAAGTTTACCTGATCGAAGAACCAGTCGCCGCTGCGATTGGTGCGGGTCTGCCCGTTCAGGAAACGCGCGGCAGCATGATCGTCGATATTGGCGGCGGCACAACCGAAGTCGCAATCTTCTCGCTCGGCGGAATCGTCATCAGCCGCTCGATTCGTGTGGCAGGCGACGAAATGGACGAAGACATTGTTCAGTATATGCGCACCAAGCATAATCTGCTGGTGGGCGAACCGACTGCCGAAAAAGTTAAAATGGAGATCGGTTCGGCCTATCCGATGGCGCAGGAGCGCATCTGGCCGATGCGGGGGCGCAATCTTGTCAACGGACTGCCGACAACGGTTGAAGTCAGCTCGATTGAAGTCCGCGAGGCGATTAGCGGGTCGGTTGGCATTATCATCGACACAATCAAGGATGCGCTCGACGATACTCCGCCGGAACTGGTCGGTGACCTGATGGAAAGCGGTATCTGTCTGGCAGGCGGCGGTGGGCAAATCCGCAACCTGGCTGCTCGCATCAGCGAAGAAGTCAACATTCGCGCCTGGGTCGCTGAAGACCCGATGACCTGCGTCGCGCGCGGCGCGGGGCGCGTTCTCGAAGATTACAACAACCTGCGCCGCCTGCTGGTTGGTCTCGAACGCGGCAGCACACGACATTAGGTATTCCCCCACTCCAACCCCAACGGACACCCCTATTATCATCATCCGATCAAAGTGCTATAATGCCCCGCCGAAGTATATCGACCAAAGAGACATCGATTGATGAATCAAGGATCAGGTTTCAGGCGAAACTGGCGTTCAAATCGAATGGTGTTTTTCATCGTGTGCTTCGTCATCGCCATCGGGTTGATTGTCGCCAGCCGCGCAGGGCTGCTCACACCGATACAGGACTTGCTGGCAACGCCGTTGAACGCTGTCTCTGGTGTGTTCAACCGCGTCACGCTGACAGTCAACGATAATGTTTCGCGTTTTTCAGATGTTCAAACGCTGCAAAAGCGCGTGGGCGATCTGGAAACAGCGCTCGCACTTTACCAGTCCGAACTGGTCGAACTGCGCGAAATCAACAGCGATTATCAGCGCCTCGCAGACCTGCTCAAGTACACCACCAGCGCCACCAATCAGGAATTCGTGACCGCGAACGTGATCGCCGTGGATGAGAGCGGGGTTTTGCGCACAATTGCCGTAGATCGCGGGACACGCGACGGCATCGCCATCGGGATGCCTGTCGTCACCGGACAGGGTTTGGTCGGCAGAGTGATTCAGGTCAGCGCAAATGCCGCGCGCATCATGCTGGTGATTGAACCGTCGAGCGCCGTCAGCACACGCCTGCAAACCACCCGTGTCGAAGGCAGTGTACGCGGGACGCACGCCGGTTCGCTGGAAATGGACATGCTGCCGCTCGATTCGCAGGTTACCAATGGTGATCTGGTGATTACGTCCGGCCTCGGCGGCAACTTCCCACCTGATATTGTCGTCGGGCAGGTGACAAACACGCGCCTTGCCGACGACGGGCTGAACCAGGTCGCGCAGGTACGCAGCCTGATCAACTTTGATACGCTGGAATTCGTGCTGATTGTGACCAACTTTCAGCCGGTTGACCTGTCTGTTTTCCAGCAAGCAACGCCCTCGCCCTGATCAATGGGGACATACTGGAGCGTTCCGCTCATCGCGCTGGCGGTGATTTTGCAGGCCACCGTCATCCCCCAGATTCGCATTCTTGGAGGCGAACCCGACCTCGTTTTTTTACTGACACTCTCATGGTCGATCAATGGTCGCCTGGAGCAAGGAGTCGCGTGGTCATTTGTCGGTGGTATCGCTCAGGACTTACTTTCGGCGGCACCAACGGGCGCTTCCGTGTTAGGCGTGCTGATTCTGGTTTTTGGCATCGACCGCTTAAAGCAGCAGGTATATCGCATCGGCTTCATGCTGATCGTCGGTCTGGTCATCGCCGGAACGGTGCTGCAAAAAGTGATGTTCATGATTGTGGTGGCCTTCGCTGGGTTCACGATTTACCCGGTGGAAAACTTTACCTACGTCATCCTGCCCACCGTCGCCTATAATCTCTTGTTCATCTGGCCGATATACGCGCTGATTCGCCGCATTCAGCGCCGCGCCCCGCGCGAACAGCACATCGTTTCGCCTTAAGGCGAACATTGTGCGTTGCAAGTCTCGTTGTAAAGGTTTGAGGAGTAGTTCGAATGCAGCGGCTGTATCCATTTCAAGGCTGGCGGCTTTCGTTCTTTACCGGAATCATCTTCGCGATCTTCGTGATTTTCGGCTTCCGCATGTACCAGCTTCAAATCGTCGAAAATGCGCAGTATCAGGATCGCGCAAATCAAAACCGCCTCAGTGAAGTCCCCGTCGCCGCACCGCGCGGAACAATCAAGGATCGCAACGACGTCGCGCTGGCAATCAATGTTCCCGCCTATGATGTACGCGTAACCCCGGCACTGCTGCCAAGCAACCAGGACGAAGTTCTGCGCATCTACAACCGCCTGTCAGCGCTCACCAGTGTGCCACCAACACGGGCGATTGCGCTGGCATCCGCCCAGAATGTCCGCAGCATTGAAGAACTGGTCGCGGAAGGACAGGGTATCGCGCCCTATCGCCCGGTTGTGATCGCACGTGACGTCACGCAGGAAACAGCAATGCAGATTCTCGAAGAATCGTATACGCTGCCGGGTGTAGACATCGATACCGGGTCGGTGCGAGAATACCCGACCGGCGAACTGACCTCGCAGATTGTCGGCTATATGGGGCGCATCCCGCAAGAGCGCGAACTGGAACTGATCAAGGAAGGCTACGACCCGGCCTACGACCGCATTGGTTACGCGGGGTTGGAAGCGTATCTTGAAAGCGAACTCGCCGGGCAGCGCGGGCGCATCGTCAACGAAGTGGACGTCGCTGGACAGCCAATTGGTGACCCGGTTGTGAATATCGCTCCTGTAGCCGGCGAAAGCGTCCGTTTGACGATAGATACGCAGCTTCAAAAAGCCGCCGAAACCGCCCTGCGCAACCGGATTTCGCTGATTAACGCCAACGCCGGGAAAATCGTTAGCCAGAGTGGGGCGATTGTCGCCATCAACCCGATGACGGGCGAAGTTCTAGCGATGGTCAGCTACCCCAGTTACGACAACTCGCGCTTCGCTCGTAACATCGACGTGGACTACTACCTAAAAGTCGTTGCCGACCCGCTGACGCCGCTGGTCGATCACGTGACCCAGTCGCTCTATCCGCCTGGGTCAGTCTGGAAGCTGATCACCTCAACAGGGGTGCTGCAAGAACACGTCATCGATGCGAACTCGACGCTCAATGATCCCGGTCAACTGCTGCTGCCGAATAAATACGCGCCCTTCGACCGCGCGGCTGACCAGCGTTTCGTCTGCTGGCTGCCGAGAGGACATGGCAACCTCAACATCATTGGCGCGATTGCCCAGAGTTGTGATGTCTATTTCTATCAGGTTGGTGGCGGCAATCCGGAAGTTTCCCCACAGGTGCTGAAGCCGGGCGGTCTGGGCATCGACGACATGTTCCGCTATGCGACCGCACTCGGCATCGGCTCCAAGCTGGGCATCGAACTGCCGTTTGAGAACTCTGGTCGTATGCCTGATCAGGACTGGAAACGCCGCCTCTACGGCGAGAACTGGTCAACCGGCGACACCTATAATGCGGCCTTTGGGCAGGGCTACGTCAACGTGACCCCGCTTCAGTTGGTCAGCGCAGTCGGATCGATTGTCAACGGCGGGACACTCTACCAACCCACGCTGATCCACGACTTCCTCGACC
The DNA here is from genome assembly GCA_034432495.1 of Anaerolineae bacterium. Lineage (GTDB taxonomy): Bacteria > Chloroflexota > Anaerolineae > Aggregatilineales > Phototrophicaceae > Flexifilum. The sequence goes on from DAOUCB010000175.1 coordinate 71,274, forward strand.
CGAACGGCAACGTCATCGAGGGTTTCACGCCAATTGTGGATCGCACCGTCAACATCGACTCTGATGTTCTTCCGACCGATGCACCGCTTACTCTGCTGCCGGTCGAGGACATGATCATGAAGGGGGCAGACAGCCTGCCCTGTATCTGCGAACCGGACAGCGATTATTACAATGCAACCCGCTGCGACCCAGCACATTACGTCAATACCGTCAACGTGAGTTCCAATCCGCTACTCTACGAGCCGCGCAATTACTCGGTTCACGTTCCTCTGGACTATACATGGAATGATGGTATTTGCAGCCCGCTGCGCTTCGACCCCAACTATCGCCCAGCCTTTGTTAGCACGCAGAATCTGAGCATTATTCGTCAGGGGATGCGCCTGGCAGTCACCAACGGCACTTCGACGCCCGCCAACCTGCCCTATATCGACATCGCAGGCAAGACCGGAACAGCGGAATACTGCGACGAAATCGCCCGTCCGCTCGGCCTGTGCAAGCCGGGAAACTGGCCTTCGCACGCCTGGTTTGCTGCTTACGCTTCCTATGAAAAGCCGGAAATCCTGATTCTCGGTTTCATCTACAACGGGGGTGAAGGCTCGGCGAACGCCCTACCGATGGTTATGGAGACGATGGAAGCCTACTTACGCGGAAAAGGCCAGACAACCAGCCAGATCACCGTAATTTCGCCTGACGCAACGCCGGAAGTGACCAACCCATGATGCGACTGAACCCTCAACAGGAAACGCTGGCGCGCGACTGGCTTCCCGCCGTGAGCGCAGGGATCATTACCTGGCTCGCTTTCCTGTTGATCGGGCATACGCCGATCATCCGGGCGTCTGGCATGGCGCTCGCGGTGATCGGCATGGCGATGGCGCTGCGCACGATGGGGCCAGCGCTGGCGTTTATCGGTGGGGTAGCACTCGCTTTCAGCCCTTCGTTCTGGATACAGACAGGCGGCGCGGAAAGCCTGAACCCGCTTGAGGTCATCGGCGCATTCGTTGGAGCCATGCTGCTCGGCGCAGCGATTCTGCGCTTCAGTAAGCGCCCTCTGCTCGGCGCGGTGGGCGGCATCATTCTGCTGGCAATCCTGTTCCTGACAATTGTCGGAACACCACGCAGCCTGCGCCTCACCACCCTGCTGACCGCCTGGACACTCTATCTTTTGGTGGATGGCCTGCTCGTGAGCAATCCTCGCGCAGACGAACCGTCCAATGGTCAGCTTGGCGCGCAGCATACCTTTGGCCTGCTGCTGCTGTTAATTATCGGCGTGCTCAACGATCCGCTGTTCGTGCTCCTTGTCCCCGCCGCCATGCTCGGCCTGTTCCTGGCGCGTAAACCTATGCCTATCTGGTACTGGCTGGGTCTCGGCGCGATTTTGGTGTTCGGGCTGTATCGCATCAGCCAGACGTATTATTCCGATTTCTGGTGGAATTACCCGGTCGATCAGGCGCTGGCGCTGACGCGAAATTATCCTTACATGATCGCCGGCGTCTGGCGCGAACCACAGCGCTGGATTCGCCTGATTGACCTGATTGTTGGGCAGTTCACCGCAGTTGGATTAGCGCTGGGTGTGCTGGGACTGGCACGGCTTTCACGCTGGCATCCCCCCGTCGGCGTGGTGACGATGATCGCCTTTAGCACCTATGCCGCCTTCGGCCTGATCTACTTTGGCGCAGACAGCCCTGTTCTGATGCTGCCACTGCTCATGATTCAGCTTCTCTGGATGACCTACGCTGTCTATACCTTTAGTCAATGGCTGCAAAAAAGCGCCAGACCAAGGCGCGTGGGCTGGGTGGCAGCCGCCGCGTTTACGCTGCTGCCGCTCTTCATGTTGCTAAGAATTGTTGGGATGGTGTAGCGCGGTTTGTCGATCCATTATAGTATATGAATGGTTAGAATTTCTTCGCGAATCGGGTAACGACGCAATGCAAACAGTCGCAATCAAGGGTGGCAAAGACGGCCTGCTCATTTCACTGAGCGAAACTGAGGAATGGCAGGGTGTCATGGCAGACCTCGCCGCACGCATCGATCAGCAAAGCGCCTTCTTCACGGGCGCGCGTATTACCCTTGACGTTGGATCACGTCCGGTGCGTAAAGATGAACTGGGGTCAGCGAAGGCGCTGCTCGAACGACGCGGTCTGACACTCTACGCGGTGCTGAGCGAGAGCAACACGACGATAGACTCTGCCAGCGCACTTGATCTGCGGGCAAATTTGACCGCTACCGCTCAACCGGAGAACAATCACGGCCCCAATCCTGAAGAAGATGGCACCTATGGCGTGATGATCCGACGGACTGTGCGTTCGGGGCGCACAATCCGCAGCCAGGGGCATGTCGTCATCTTCGGCGATGTCAATCCGGGTGCAGAAATTATCGCCAACGGCGACGTGATTGTGTGGGGCCGCTTACGCGGAAACGTTCATGCGGGCGCAAACGGTGACGAAAGCGCCTTCGTCTGCGCGCTCGACATGATTCCCACACAGTTACGGATCGCTGGCTACATCAGTATTTCACCGCAAGATAAGCGCCATAAGCCTAAACCGGAAATGGCACTGATCCGCGACAACCGGATCATCGTGGAAGCATGGCGTTAGAGCCAGGAGAGGAACGCCAGTGGGGGGGAAAGTCATTACGGTTACATCAGGAAAAGGGGGCGTCGGAAAAACGACGACGACCTCGAATCTGGGAGTTGCACTCGCACGCAACAACCAGAAGATTGTCATGATCGACGCCGACATCGGCTTGCGCAATCTCGACATTGTCATGGGGCTGGAAAACCGGATTGTATTCGATCTGGTCGATATTGTTGAAGGGCGCTGCAAACCGCGTCAGGCGATGATTCGGCACAAGCTCTTCCCTGAACTTTACCTCATCCCAGCAGCCCAAACCCGCGACAAAACGGCAGTCAGTCCAGCGGATATGATCCAACTGACGGATATGCTGCGTGACGACTTCGACTACATCATGATCGATTCACCTGCCGGGATTGAGCGCGGCTTTCGCAACGCCGTCGCCCCTGCCGATGAAGTGCTAATCGTGACGAACCCCGAAATCTCCGCCGTACGCGACGCTGACCGCGTGATTGGCCTGCTGGAAACGGAAAATAAAACACCTGGTCGTCTGATCCTGAATCGCGTCAATGTAGAAATGGTGCGGCGTGGCGAAATGCTCTCGCCCGATGATGTCACGGACCTTCTAGCGATCCAGCTTATCGGCATCGTCCCCGAAGACGAGAATGTTGTACCATCGTCAAACAGCGGCATCCCGGTTACGCTGAATGATAATTCACGCGCGGGCATGGCTTATCGCAATATCGCGCGCCGCCTGATGGGCGAAAAAGTCCCTTTCATGCAGCTCAGCGAGTCAGCGGGGTTGTTCAAGCGGCTCACACGTTTGTTCAGCGGTAAATGATGAGAGGGTTCGATGATGCCTGATTTCCTGGATCGCATCCTGGGACGCACGCCGACGAAAAAAAGCGGGAGTATGGCGAAAGAACGCTTACAATTCGTCCTCGTCCACGACCGGATTAATCTTCCGCCCGAACGCCTGGAAGCCATGAAACAGGAAATTCTGGCGGTCATTTCCAAATATGTATCGATTGATAGCGATAACGTCGATATTAATCTGCAAAATCGTGAACGTGCCAGCCTGCTCGTTGCCGAAATTCCCTTCCTTAAAACCCTCGAAGGCATCGAACAGGACGACGATGAAGACGATCCCCCAACCCGCACCCAGGCTGACACCACAAAATAGACTGTAATTCACGCGCAGCGGTTGTTATAATGACGCGAATGTCGATATTGGAGTCTTCTGCGCATGAGTCATTCCGGGAGCATCTGGCGACAGTTTGATTTCGTCCTGCTCTTTGCTGCCGCTTTGCTGACCGTCTTCGGTATCCTGATGATCCGCAGCGCCACGCTCAACGCCATCGACACCGACCTGATCAACCGCGTCCCCGATCAAATCCGTTTTGCTATCCTGGGCATGTTCGTCCTGTTTGGCCTTGCCGCCGTCGATTACCGCCTGCTCGGTGGGCTGCACCAGTGGCTCTACCTGATTATGATTGTGCTGCTCGTGCTGGTCTTCTTCTTTGGAGTTGAAGGCGACGCGGGCGCAAAAAGCTGGATCAACATCGGCATTCGTGTGCAGCCATCGGAAATCGCCAAAGTCGTAATCATCATCACGCTCGGCTATTTTCTTTCGACCAATTACGAGAAGATGGGTCATATCACGACAGTCTTCAAGTCGCTGATCCACATCGGAATCCCCACAGCGATTATTTTCATCCAGCCTGACCTGGGAATGGCGATTGTCTTCGGCGTCATGTGGCTGGTGATGGTCTGGGCGGCGGGACTGCGCATTAAACACATTGCCATCTTTCTGCTGATTCTCGGCATCACAGTACCAATCACACTGCCGTTCGCGTGGTCACACATTCAGGGCTATCAGCGTCAGCGCATCACGTCGTTTATTTTCCCTGAAAGCGACCCCGACTCCTATTACAACATCCTGCAAGCAAGGATCAGTATCGGTTCCGGCGGATTGTTTGGCAAAGGCTATGCTCAGGGGCCGCAGAATGTCGGGCGTTTTCTGCGCGTGCGCCATACCGACTTCATTTTCAGCGTTATCGCCGAGGAATTTGGTCTCGTTGGCGGGCTAGTCGTGATGGCCGTGCTCGGCCTTGTAATTCTGAGAATACTGCGGGGCGCACGGCTGGCGGTCGATCCGCTTGGCAGCCTGATCTGCTATGGCGTCGCCACGTTTATTATGTTCCAGACGATTGTCTCGATTGGCATGAATCTCAGCCTGATGCCCGTGACTGGGTTGACGCTGCCGTTTATTAGTTCAGGCGGTACATCTTTACTTTCCACACTGGCAGGCATCGGTCTTGCCGAAAGTGTGATCATGCGCCGCCGCCGCATCTAGTTTCAGCTTCGAAGTGAACGCCTGCGCGTTCGCAAACACAAAAGGTTCACACACGCATGACCGATTTCAATCTGGAATTGGCGGAACTGCTTTTCCCGCACATCCACACGACGCCTGACGATTTCTATCGCCAGTACCCATCACGCGATCTTCCGGCAGGCGCAAAGGTGACACGCTTCGCGCCCAGCCCAACGGGCTTTGTCCATATCGGCAGTCTGATGACAACGCTGGTTGATAAGCTGGTGGCGCAGCAGAGCGGCGGTGTCTATTTTCTACGCATCGAGGATACGGACAAGAAACGAGAGCAGGATCGCAGCGTCGAAGAGATCGTTCAAAACCTGAACAATTTTGGGCTGTCACCGGACGAGGGCGTGATCAAGATTGATCCGATTACGGAAGTGGGAATGTATGGCCCCTATACGCAGAGCGAGCGTGTCGAGATTTACGAGACGTTCGCCAAATTTCTAGTCGCGCAGGGCCTGGCCTATCCTTGTTTTTGCAGTGAAGAAGAATTAGAGCGTCTGCGCAAAGACCAGGAAGCACAGCACGCCAAGCCCGGTTATTACGGCCCCTGGGCGATTTGGCGCACAGCCTCTTTCGAACAGGTGAAGGCCAAGCTGGAAACGGGTGAACGCCCAGTGATTCGGATTCGCGCGCCCTACCCGACTGAAGATCGCGTCCGTTTTCACGACGTTATCAAGGGCGACCTCGATCTTCCCGTCAATGATCTCGACAGCGTGCTGCTCAAATCAAACAGCCTGCCGACCTATCACTTTGCCCATGTGGTCGACGACACGCTCATGCACGTCACAACCATCATTCGTGGCGATGAATGGCTGCCGTCTGCGCCTCTGCATATTCAGCTTTTCCAGTATCTCGGCCTGCCACTGCCCGACTTCGCGCACGTCGCCCCGATTGCCACAATGGACGGCACATCGAAACGCAAATTGAGCAAACGCAAAGACCCCGAAGCCAACGTCATGTTCTACTATGAAGCTGGCTACTCTGCACGCGCCATTATCGAATACATGCTCAATCTGGCAAATTCCGGCTTCTACGACTGGCAGAAGGTCAACCCGGACAAAACCTTCATGGAATTCCCATTCAAGCTGGACGAAATGGGCGTCGCCATGCCACTCTTCGACATTGTCAAGCTCAACGACATCAGTAAAGACATCATCGCCACCTACAGCGCCGAGCAGGTCTATCACGACGGACTCGAATGGTCGCAGCAGTACGATTCACGGCTGGCTCGCCTTCTGAGTGCTGACCCCGCCTACACGGTAGCCGTCTTCAACGTGGAGCGTACCGGAACTGCACCGCGCAAAGACCTGATCAACTGGTCGGACATTGCCCATGTCTATGGCTTCTTCTTCGATGAACTCTTCACAGAAAGCGTCGCCGCTGATGGTTATCCGATGCCAACCATCGAACATGAGGATTTGGTTTGCATTCTCGATCACGTCCGCGAGTTCGATCCGACTATGCCTAAAGAAGCCTGGATCGAGGACATGCGCGGGTTCGCTGAACAGCTTAATTTCGCTCGCGACGCCAAGACATTCAAGAAGAATCCCGGTGTTTACAAAGGACACTTTGGCGATTTGATGATGGTCGTTCGTGTGGCACTGACCGGGCGCACCAATACACCCGACCTTTACGCAATTCTGCAAACCTTCGGCAAAGCTCGCATCGAGCAGCGGATTGAGCAGGCCAAGACTCAGTCTTGATCGCTCAAAGGGGGCGTGCTACAATCACGCCCATTAATGGGGGATAGTTCAACGGCAGAACTGTGGCCTCTGGAGCCATCGATCCTGGTTCGAATCCAGGTCCCCCAGTCAAAAATCGGCGAAGATACTTTCGCCGATTTTTTATTGCCGCTGCGGCTTACGCCGTTGAATTTGTCTCACTTTTCTCGTGGACAAAGCGCCACAGCAGAAACCACGAGCAGAGCGCAATCGCGGTCGCAATCGCGCTGGTCGTCTCAAAATTGCCGAGTGTCACGAACAGCCAGCCCCCCAATGCCGCCCCAACCAAACGTCCAAATGATTCTGCGCCGACGTAACTACTCATCATGATGGCACGCGCATTGGGCAGAATCTCGGTGAACATGGGAAGCGAGGCGACAATCGCGCTTTCGAGCATGAGGAAAATGATGAAAACTATCACGAGCGTCAGGGGCAGGCTGAACGAGAACAACGGCAGAATGATATAGCCGAGACTCGATAGGCCAACGCCGATCAGGGCGACGCGCCGTTTCCCGAAGCGATCCGCGAGGCCGATGACGGCAAATTCGCCGCAGACCTCCGCAACCGCCACCACAATCGTAACCGTGCCAAGTGCCGTCAGCGCTAGCCCGAAAGTCGCTTCCATGTAGGCGCTGTAGTTGATAAAGAAAATCTCGTTGGCGGTCACCAACAGCAAAGCATAGGCCAGCGCTCGAAAAGCCACCGGATCGCTGCGAAGGGCGCGCCAGGTCGCCGCTGGAGTGATACTGCGCGGGATGTCACCGCCACTGGGGTGATCAGCCGGAAGGTAGCGATAAACCGCGCCCAACGCCAGCAGACTGGCAACCACCAACATCAGAAAGACACTTTGCAAGCCGGACGCACCGAGCAGAAATCCTGCTAGCGGCGCAGCAACCAGCAGTGACCCCGCCCAACTCAGTTCGGTGACGCCAATCGCTGTGCCGCGCCGCTCGTAGGGGACACGGTCGGCAATATAGGCGGAAATCGCCGGATCGAAGACCATTTTGACAACCCCAAAAGCAATCATCACGCCCGCGAACAAGGCAAACTGCGGTGCAAGTGCGCCTAACACACTCGTAAACGCCATCAGCACGAGCGTCCCCATCATCACGCGCTTACGTCCATAGCGCTCACCAATTGGCCCCAGCAGCGGGCTGCCAACGCCAACGCCGGCATTGACCGCCATGACATTCTGCACGCTGTCGAGCGGAACACTCAACTGGCGGCTAATTTCGGGCAGAAAGGGATAAGGAAAGCGTCGTGTCATTTGGATGATTAGGCGTGCGAATGTCAGCGTGGCAAGCTCGGTGACATTCGTCATCTTTGGAGTATTCAAGTGCTGTGCCTTTTCGTGAGGAAGTGAAGACAACTAATGCTGAACGCGGCGAGATCAAATATGCCAGTCTCAATGAAATTTTACGCTGCATCTGTGAAGAAATGCCAAAACAGTCCACACCCCGCCATTCTAGCGACAGAATGGTACAATACGACCTCATTAGAATGCGATCTCAACCAGCGACCAATGGAAAGTTAGATTCAATGTCAACCGAACCCAATACCTTTGAGAACGAAAATGCCAGCGGCAAAACCGATTTTGTCCGCGAGATTGTCGAGGAACACAATCGCAGCGGACGCTTTGGTGGGCGCGTGCAGACGCGCTTTCCGCCAGAACCAAACGGCTATCTGCATATCGGTCATGCTAAATCGATCTGCCTGAACTTCGGCCTCGCCGACGATTTCGGGGGCAAAACCAACCTGCGTTTCGACGACACCAACCCCACGAAAGAAGAACAGGAATACATCGATTCGATCCAGAATGATGTGCGCTGGCTCGGCTTCGAATGGGAAGAATTGCGTTTCGCTTCGGACTACTTCGAGCAGTTGTATCAGTGGGCGGTCAAGCTAATTGAAGATGGCAAAGCCTACGTAGACAATCTGACGCAGGAGGAAATTCGCCAGTATCGCGGGACGCTCTCCGAACCGGGCAAGGAAAGCCCCTATCGTGACCGCTCGGCAGCCGAAAATCTCGACCTGTTCGAGCGAATGCGCAAAGGCGAGTTCAAAGACGGGGAATGCGTGCTGCGCGCAAAAATCGACATGAGTTCGCCGAATATGAACCTGCGCGACCCGGTACTCTATCGCATCCTGCACGCGACACATCCGCGTACCGGGGATAAGTGGTGCATCTACCCGATGTACGATTGGGCGCACGGGCAAAGCGACTCGATTGAGGGAGTCACCCACTCAATCTGCACGCTGGAATTCGAAGATCACCGTCCCTTCTATGACTGGTGTCTGGATCAGTTGGGCATTTTCCATCCGCAGCAAATCGAATTCGCGCGCCTTAACCTGACCTATACCATTCTCAGCAAACGTAAGCTGATCCAGCTCGTACGCGAGAAGCACGTTCGCGGCTGGGATGACCCACGAATGCCAACAATTTCTGGGATGCGGCGGCGCGGCGTAACGCCGAAATCGCTGCGTGAATTCTGCGATCTGATTGGCGTTTCCAAATCGAACAGCATTGTTGAGCTTCAGACGCTCGATTACTGCGTGCGGCAGGATTTGAACAAAATCGCGCCGCGTGTGATGGCGGTGCTGCACCCGCTCAAGGTGGTGCTGACCAACTACCCGGAAGATCAGACCGAAGAAATGGAGGCCATGATCAACCCAGAAGACCCAGAAGCGGGCAAGCGTAAAGTCCCCTTTTCGAAGGTGCTTTACATCGAGCAGGAAGACTTCATGGAAGAGCCAGCGCCGAAATTCTACCGCTTGTCGCCGGGGAAAGAAGTTCGCCTGCGCGCCGCCTACTTCATCAAGTGCGAAGAAGTCATTAAGGATGCGGATGGCAAGATTGTCGAATTGCACTGCACTTATGATCCGGCGACACGCGGCGGCGATGCGCCGGATGGTCGCAAGGTCAAGGCGACGCTACACTGGGTGAGCGCAAAGCACGCGCTCGAAGCCGAAGTTCGGCTCTACGACCATCTGCTGACAGTCGAGCTGCCGAGCGACATGGACGACAACAAGGAGTTCCTTGACTATCTGAATCCCAACTCGCTGGAAATCATCGAGCGCGCTTACATCGAGCCGAGTGTCAAGGGCGCAGCGCCAGAAACGAATTATCAGTTTGAGCGGCTGGCTTACTTCAGCGTCGATAAAGATTCAACGCCGGAAAAGCTGGTCTTCAACCGCACTGTGACGCTCAAGGACGAATGGGCGAAGCTGCAAAAATCTGCTGCGACCCGGTAAGTATTTCCTCCACAGGGAAGCGCTGTTATGGCGCTTCCCTCCGTTTTCCTCTTGCGTCTCACCACTTTCATCCAATCAAAATTTATGTTCATTTAGGAAATTTCCAGGTTCCTCAAAATACTGCTTGACAATATTTTTAGATTAGCCTAAAATATGTTTTAGAAACTACACCTAATCCAATTAGGGAAAACTCGATGACAAAAACTGACGACCTTACTTTAGCTAACCTGAGCGATGGTTCAGTCGCCATCGTCACCGGGTTGACCAGCCTCGGAAGTGAGCGCCGCCGCATCATGGACTTAGGTATCCTGCCCGGCGCGAAGATCGAAATCGCCATGAATAATCCGCTTGGCGACCCGACCGCCTACTTGATTCGCGGCGCAACGATTGCACTGCGCCAGGAACAAGCCCGCCTGATCCAGATTTCAATTGAGGAACCGTCCACATGAACGCACAAGCTCCTGCGGCCCCTGCGCCTACCGCTGAATGCGCGACCTGTCCCCTCTTCAACAATGCTCAGTTGGTCAAGCTCGGCATCAGCATGGAGAATTTTGACTACATCGTCGCGTTAGCGGGCAACCCAAACACAGGGAAAAGCACCGTCTTCAACGCCCTGACGGGTCTGCGTCAGCACACGGGCAACTGGCCGGGCAAGACTGTCAGCCGCGCCGAAGGCGGCTATCTGTTCGGCGAGAAACGCTACAAACTTGTCGATTTGCCGGGAACCTATTCGCTGCTTTCGACCAGCGCCGACGAGGAAGTTGCCCGCGATTTCATCCTGTTCGGTCAGCCGACTGTAACAGTTGTTGTGACCGACGCCACACATCTAGAGCGCAACCTCAATCTGGCGCTGCAAGTGCTGGAAATCACCGACCGCGTGGTTATCGCCCTCAACCTGATCGACGAAGCCAGGCGGCACGGTCTGACCGTCGATGACCGTCGTCTCGCCCGTGATCTCGGTGTGCCAGTCATTCCAATGGCAGCACGAAGCGGCGTCGGCGTGCCAGAGCTGCTGAGCGCGATTGCCCAGGTTGCTCAAGGGCAATTCCAAGCTAAACCGCACCACGTCAAATACCGTGATCCGAAGGTCGAGAAAGCCATTCGTACGCTCGTCGAGCAAATCGAGGCCAGTTTTCCGAATGTGCCGAATGCGCGCTGGGTTGCGCTCCGCCTGCTCGATGGTGATGCCAGTATCGTCAAAGCCGTAAGCGAGGGAACACTCGGCAGCCTCACACAGACAAAATCGCCCGAAGACGAAGGGTTTATCAAGCTGGAGGCGGTAGGCTGACATGGCGACCAACGAAGAACTGCTCAAAATGGCCGAGGCACTGCGTAACGATGTGGGTAGCGAGTTCCACGACCGCCTAATGGAGTCACTTTACACTGATGCGGGGCAAATCGCCGACCGCGCCGTGCAGCGCGAAGGCCAAAAAGCTCGCTTCGACTTTGACCGCACGCTGGATCGACTGGTGACAAGCAAGACCTGGGGTTTCCCGCTGATGGTGCTGATGCTGATGGGCGTCTTCTGGCTGACCATTGCCGGAGCGAATATTCCATCGCAGCTCCTGGCAGATTTCCTGCTCGGTACAGTCTATGGCTGGCTGCACAGCCTCGCGACGGCGCTCAGTTTCCCCTGGTGGCTCTCTGGTTTCCTGATCGACGGGGTTTATCTGGGGACAGGCTGGGTGATCGCGGTCATGCTTCCACCAATGGCGATCTTCTTCCCCCTGTTCACGTTGCTCGAAGATTTCGGCTATCTGCCGCGCGTCGCCTTCAACTTGGATCGCCTTTTCAAGCGTTCGGGGGCGCATGGCAAACAGGCGCTGACGATGATGATGGGCTATGGCTGCAACGCCGCCGGGGTAATCGCCACGCGTATCATCGACAGCCCACGAGAACGGTTGATCGCCATCATCACCAACAACTTCAGCATCTGCAACGGGCGCTGGCCGACGCTGATTCTGATGGGGACGATCTTCATTGGCGCAACCGCTCCACCCGCACTGGCAAGCTTCATCGCTGCGACCAGCGTCGTTGCGGTCGCTGTCTTGGGTGTGATTGTGACGCTGCTGGTCTCAGCTTTCCTGTCGCGGACATGGCTCAAAGGCGAAGCCTCAACCTTCAGCCTTGAACTACCGCCCTATCGTCCGCCGCGTATCATGCAGACAATTTACACATCGATGATCGACCGCACCGGCATCGTACTCTGGCGCGCTGTTGTCATGGCGGCTCCGGCAGGCGCAATCATCTGGCTGGCGAGCAACATTGTCATCAACGGCACCAGTATCGCAGGCTACGCGGTCAGCCTGCTTAACCCGGTTGGCATCCTGTTTGGTCTGAATGGGGTGATTTTGCTGGCCTACATCGTCGCTATCCCTGCCAACGAAATCATCATCCCGACGATTCTTATGCTGACGCTGACGCTCGGCAAGAACATTGTTGGGGCGCAGGCGGGCGTTATGCTCGAACTGGAAGACGCTCAGGTATATCAGGTATTGACTCAAATTGGCGGCTGGACGCTCCTGACCGCGATCAACCTGATGCTGTTCAGCCTGCTGCATAACCCATGCAGTACGACCATCATGACCATCTACAAAGAGACCAAGAGTCTCAAGTGGACGACGGTTGCCACTCTGCTGCCGCTGACGCTGGCGTTCGGCGTCACGTTGATTACGGCGACAGTCGCTCGACTGCTTGGCTGGGCATAACTCGAAATTTCTCACCTCAGGGTGGAGCGCAAACGCTGCGCTCCTTTTTGATTTCAGCTCGATTTGCCTGCTGCCAGCGTCCGTGTAATCTGCTCGACATGTGCGTCACAGTGATCCGAATAGATCACAACCAAATCGTCCGGCGTCATATCGCCATTTTCGGGATGATAGCCTGTGCGCTGGCGCTGCTCGTCGGTCAGGCTGTCGAACAGATTACACCAGCGTTCATGCAGCCCTGTGAGAATAGCTAGCGATGCTTGAATGGGTGTCAAATCGACATCGGCCAGCAGCGCCCACTTATCCTGATCGTAAGGCTGAAGTGTCGGGTGCTCCTCGGTCAGAATCAGCTTCAGGCGTGTGACACTGTTCATGTGCGAATCGGGCAGATGATGGACAATCTGCTTAACGGTCCACTCATTCGGCAGCGGGCGCGCATTTAACTGTTCTTCGCTCAATGGAGTGACAAGTTCGGTCAAACGTGCGGGGAATTCACGGATAATGGCAATGCGGCGCTGTCGTTCTTCAGTCGTAAGCATAATCGATCCTGTCCTCATTTCATGCAAGCGCAGTGTACTTCGGGCAGCTATCGACGGCGACGAAGACTTTTGATGCTTTCCATCGACAGAAGTGATGGATAGCTCAATATCGCATCATGGTTTCAAGCTGCTGCTTCACACCCGCCCATTCGTGATCGAGGAGGCGAAACCAGGCGGTATCGCGGTTGGCATTCTTGACGATCATGTGCGCTTCCTGAATGCCCTCGAACTGGAAGCCCATACGCAGGGCTGAGTGACGTGATCGTTCATTGAGCGCGTTGCACTTCCACTCGGCACGCCGATAACCGAGCGCAAAGATGTGCTGGAGCATGAGATAGGTTGCTTCGGTGTTGGCTCCGGTGCGCTGCGCAATCGGACTGTAGGAAATGCTCCCCAACTCGATCTTGAGGTCAGCGGGCGAATTGTTGATCAGGCAGGCGACGCCAATCTGATAATTCAATACTTTGTCCCAGACGCAGAAAGCCAGTCCGTTGGGCGCATCGACCAGCTTTTTCAGGTAAGCGTGCATGTCATCCACCGACGCAAATGGTCCACCGAACATCCAGCGCCAGATCAAAGCATCGGCGTCGTAGGCATCGACGTGACGATTATCCAGCGTAATCGGCTGACCATTGTTCACGGCATAGAGCGCCGCCGTATCGCGGTCAAGATCAAGCGGATCGAGGCGAACTTTGCGCCCTTCGAGCGTCACCGCCTGCGGCTTGACGGGAAGTGCTGCACGCCGCCGTAACACATCCTCTGGTAGATTCATCATTTCCCTCTCCATATTCAGGCTTGATTCGGCACAAGAACCAGGAGTTGCTCAGTCAGATCGATAAATTCTTTCAGGGCAGGCGAGAGCCATTTATCCTTGTGCCAGAACAGGCGTGTATACATCTGAAAATCGCGTTCGAACCAGGGCAGCGCGACCAAGCGTCCCTGCTCAATCTCGCTGCATACGGCGATCTCTGGCAGCAGCGCAATCCCCAGGTTTGCCATGACACACTGCTTAATCGCTTCAACGCTGCCGAATTCCATGATTGTGGCTGGATGAATACCCGCTGCACGAAGGCGCTTCTCGAAGACAGCCCGATACGTACAACCTGCTTCTGTCAGCAGCAAAGTCTCCGCCCGTAGATCGTCTGGCTGGACGCAGGCGACCTGACTTAGCGGATGTTCCGGTGCAGCCAGCAGGAAAAGACGCTCCACGACGAGCGGAAGCATGACGATGCCGCTGGCGTCTGGCGGAGAATCAGTCAGCAGGACGGCGACATCGACGCGCCCATCGCTCAACTGAGCCAGCGCATCGCCCACCGCCAGTGAGCGCAAAATCAACTGGACGCGCGGAAAGCGGATGCGAAACTGCTTGAGCAGCAGCGGCAGTCGATAGGTGGACAACGTTTCCGGAGCGACGATGACGAGCTCCCCCGTCGGTTCCAGAGCGTCAGTCACCACCAGCGCAGCCTCATCCACCAGGCGCAGAATTTGATCGGCGTAGTCGAGCAGCTTGATTCCCGCACCGGTCAGCGCGACATGCCGCCCCAGACGGTCAAACAATGGAACGCCCAGTTCAGCTTCCAGCGCGCGAATCTGGGCAGTCACGCTCGATTGGGCATAATCGAGCAGTTCCGCGCTGCGCGTAAAGCTCAGCGTAGCGGCAACCGTCTGAAAGGTCTTGAGCTGGCGTAGTTCCATTGTGGTTCTCGCTTCAATCGCTCGGCATTCTCAAAGGATAGCGACATTTTGGTGCTGATAAATACGTCCTTAGAACCAAGTGTATCTTTCCAGCGCATTTGTAGTTAGAATGAGAATCGTCCGTTTTGGAGGAATGATGAGCAACACACCCAATCCAGTCAACCCGCAAGCGTTGAAGCGCGCGAGTATCGCCGGGGCCGTGCTTGGCGTGTTCGGGATCGTCGCCTTTGTCGTCCTTTGGGTTCTGCTGGGACAAGCGGGAGCCGAGCAAATTCCGCGCCTGTTCCTCTCGCTCTGTATCCCCCCCGCTCTGATCGGCCTGTTGATTCTGGCCTATATCTTCTACACCCGGTCGCGCCGCCCGCTATAACTGCGTTCGCTTGTAAAAGCGATAGACAATCACCACCGGAACACGATCCAATACGGGTTCAAGCACGGCGTCGATGACCAGCCCTGTGCGTGACGCGGCCTGCTGTGTATCGGCGTAGAGGTGCGGATAATGCTCAACGGCGTAGACTTTTCCATCCGGTGCGGCGAAGGTTCGTTGCGCGCCGTTGAGCGCGATAAAGGGATGCACATCGCTGACCAGCGCCACACCACCCGGCTTGAGAATCCGTCCGATCTCGTCAAGCGACGGCTGCAAATGCGGCAAATGCCCTAAGGCTAACCCACAGAGTACAACGTCAACTGAATCGGCTGCCAGCGGAATGATTTCGGTGGTCGCCTGCACCCGCTGACGCAGCGGATTGCCTGCCAGCATCGCCGGACTATTGTCGATGGCGAGCACTAGCTGCGCACCGCGCTCCTGCGCGATTAAACCGTAGCGCCCCGTCCCACAGGCGAGATCGAGCACAATTTTTGCTTCAAGTGCGGGCAGCACATCGAGCATGGCCTTCTGTTCAGTCTGCATGAGAACGTTGTGCGCCTGCGGCGGGTAATTCGCAGCCCACAGATCATAAGCATCCAGACTTGCCAGCGTGCGCAGCGGACGCGCAGGCAATACGCGGCGCAGCAGCGATTTAATTGACAACAATGTCTCATTCAGCGGAAAGCCGCCTTACATATGATAAGGATGGTGTGGGCTGTCTGCGCGATAATATTCGTAGGAGCGTTCGGCCTTCGCTTCCTGATCTTCTACGGTCTGCGTGACGGTCGCCAGTATCACCTGATCCGCCCAGACCAGAAAGTGGCGGTCGCTGCCGTTGAGATGCAGGCGCATCGAGCGCGGCAGACAGAGCCACATATAGGCGATGCGCCGCCGTTCTTCGCGCGTGGTGCGTTCACTTAGCTCCGCATACCAGCGCGGAAAGGACAGGAAAACATGCGGATAGAGCCGCATATAGCGACGATACTCACGAGATAGATACGCGAGTAACAGGAAAATCCCGCCCATGAGAAAGGCCGGAACGCGTGGCGCGACCGTCGCCGTAAACAAAATCCCGCCCGAAAGCGCAAACAGGCCGCTCGCCAGCAGCAAGCGCGGAAGCAGATAAAAACCGTCGTCGATCTCGGCATAGCGTTCAAAATGATGCAATATCGGGTCTTTGTAGAGGCCGACCGCAATCAGGATGAGCGCTACCAGATAACAGGCGCTCAGGATAGTGAAGATCAATGCAACCAGCATCGCGCTACATCCTCAAAAGAGAACGCCCCCCCTTGTAGAGTGGGCAGACGCACGATTGACACTCAGCGCGCTCCCCCGCTCGATAAGCGCGGCGCAGTTCGAGCGCAGCAGGCACGTTGATAGCCTCGTGCAGCGGTGTGCCATTGACTTTGCCCATACGCGGCAAGAAATAACAGGGGCGCAGCGATCCATCGACTTCGATGATCGTCGAAAGATGCGGTGCATTGCAGCGCACATGCGGGAATGCTTGTTGCGAGAGGATCGCGCCGAAATAGTTGACCATGCGACGCAGCTTGGCGGGTGATTCGGCAATCCGCCCGCTGGCGAAGTCGTCGGCAAAGCGCGCTTCGACACCATCGAGTATCTGCGCCAGTTCGATCACATCATCGGCAGTCAGCGCCGAAGCAGGCGGCCCATGTTCAGGCGGAGCTTCTGTACCCAGTGTCGCAATCAGAGGGATGTCGCCGCGAAAATCGGCGCTTTGAAAACGTTCGCCAAAGGCGAAGGGATTGCTGACATCGACGGTCAGAAAGCTGATCGAGGTCACGTCTGCTGATTTGGCGGCTTCAATGATCTGTGGAATTTCGCGATAGTTGGCGCGCTGGACGGTCGTGCGCGTGGTCACGGGAATCCTACCTGCGCGCACGAGGCGAATACCTTCCAGAATCAGGTCGAAACCATCAACGCCGCGAATCGCTTCGTAGGTTTCGGCTGTACCACCGTCAAGGCTGACGATCACTTCATCGACACTTGCCAGCACCTCGTCAATCTGTTTGCGCAGGAGCAGACCATTGGTCAGCAGCGAAACGCGCGTGCCTTCGGCGCGAAAACGGCGGGCAATTTCCGGCCACTGGGGGTGCTGCATGGCTTCACCGCCGCTCAAAACGACCTGACGCACCGCCAGCGGCTTGAGTTCGCCAGCGATCTGTTCGACCAGTTCCAGTTTCATGTTACGGCGCGGGTTGCGCCAGATGTCACAGGTCACGCAGCGGCTGTTACAGCCATCCGTCAGATACAAGACGAGAATTGGCAGCGTCCTTAAATGGTCGCCTCGTAGGTTGAGCAGGTGTTTTGTACTCATGCTGCCAGTATAGACCGATTTAGTACCTGAAACAAACGTCAAACAATTGTTCGGCGTCCTATGATTGTGAGCTTTTCGTGATAAAATGAGACAAAATTCCAACTTGATGATCTAGAAACACTCAATATGCTCAATCCAGATTTTCTCAAAAATGGCCCCGGCCCTCGTCTCAATTTTCTTGAGGGGCCGGATGCAAAAGAGATCGCCGAAACGCTGGTCGCCTTCGCCAATACCGAAGGCGGCACGCTGGTGGTTGGCTTAAAAGAGAGCGGCGAAGCGGCGGCGAAAGTCGAAAACGAGACGCTGACCAAAGTCCTCAAAGAAGCGGACTCACTGTGCAGCCCGTCGATTGTCACGGGTAACTGGGAACCTGTCGAAATGGAAACGGGCAGCACCGTCTATGCATTGCGCGTGCCACGCAGCATCGAACTGCACGCGCTGAGCGACGGTCGCGTGCTGATTCGCAATGAAAAGCTGAACAAACCGCTCGGCGGGCAGGAAATTCTCAAACTCGCCAGCGCCAAAAGCACGGGCGACTACGAATCCGAACCGGTTGCGGGCGCGACCAAAGACGATTTCAGCCGCAAGATGATCGACGAGTACCTCGCCAAACGCGCTGAACGCACGAAGCGCCCCTATAACGGCAAGGTCGATGACCTTCTGCGCGAAATCGGTGCGCTTGACTCGGCTGAACGCCCAACCGTCAGCGGGATTCTACTGTTCTGCGAATATCCGCAGCACTGGCTGCCGCAATCCGGTGTTGTGTTCGCGAAATTCGTCGGCAAGACACCTCGTGGGGAGAATGGTCTTGCCGGGTATTCGCGCCGCGAAGAGTTGACCGGTCCTCTGCCCCGCCTGATCGAAGCCGCCTGGAATCTCATCTGGAGCGAGATGGCGGTCAGCGCGGTGGTCAAGGGGCTGGAACGTGAAGAAACGTTCGAGTACCCCCAGTTCGCCGTGCGCGAAGCAATTGTCAACGCCATCTGCCACCGCGATTACCGTATCAAGGGGCGACGCATCGAAATCCGAATGTACTCTGACCGGATGGAAGTGATCTCACCCGGCGGATTGCCCGGTTTTATCACGGTCGAGAACATCGTCGATGAGCACTTCAGCCGCAACCCGCGCATCGTCAACGGGCTGTTCCAGTGGGGCTACATCGAGGAACTTGGCCTCGGCATCGACCGGATGATGGAAGTGATGGAGCAGGCTGGGCATCTGCCGCCGAGTTTCGACGCGCGACCTTACAGCTTTGCAGTCGCCCTGCACAATTCACGCGAAAAGCAGGTCGTGCCGGACTGGGTGCGCAACACCAATCACCGGCAGGCGCGGGCGCTGCAATATATCCGTGATCACGGCTCAATTACCAACCGCGAATATCGTTCGCTGTGCCAGGGCGTCTCGGCGGAAACGCTGCGCCTCGACTTGGCGGATATGGTCGAACGCGGTATTCTGTTGAAGGTCGGCTCAAAGAAGGGGACGTACTACATCCTCAAGTAACGTCCGAGGAAGATTGAATGACGCCACTCGCGAGCACAGTGATGGTCGCCAGCCTGATTGCTCACGGGCTTTTGCTGATCTACGTGCAGACTCAAAGCCAGCGCCTGCGCACAGGCCGCTGGTGGCTGCTGCTGGCAATCCTGTTCTCACTGCTCTCGGTAATTATCTTTCTCATTCCTTCCATTGGGATGCTCGACGGCTATCTGGTCGTGCTTGCCCAAACAATTCTTCTAATCGTCTATGGCACGCTCGTCCTCTACGATGTGACCAAACGCACACCGCGCGCCTGGCTAATTAGTGGCGGATTGTGGTTCACCGCGCTCATCGCCGGAGGTGCATTGACGGATGCCAGCGTACTTGGTCAAACTGACTGGCTCGTCAACCTGTTCAGCGCTCCCAGTGCCCTACCCATTCTGATTGTTCTGGGGCTGTTTGGCGCTGGGCTGGCGCTGCTGACAACGATTTTCTACGCCTTCTACAAAGCTCTGCTGCCAGAAGTTGCCAACCGTGCCCTGTACTGGGCAGTCGATGCAGTCCTCCTGTTGGTCGCGACCATGCTGCTGATCAGCAAATCTGAATTGCTGATCCTGATCGGACAGCCGATTGCGCTGATTGGACTGACAGGTGCTGTTTACGCGCAGGTCTCGTACCGTGTGATCGACATTCGTGGTCAGTTCGGGCCACTGCTGCGGATCATCCTACAACTCATTCTGACGACGATTGTGATCTTCATTGTCCTATCGGCAACCAACCTGTTGGAAACTCGCAGCCCGCTGATTTTTGCAGGTCTGGCGCTGCTGGCGGCGATTCTCTATACGCCGCTGCGCTTACTCACGGAAACGCTCATCAGCCGCGCCCTACATGGATCGCTGCTCAGCCCAACCGAGATTACCCGCCGCTACAGTCAGGAAATTTCAGGCGCATTCGAACTCCCCACGCTGATCGACAACGCAACGCGCGCCATCAACATGCTGATTCGGGTACGCCGCTCGACATTAATTCTCGTCAACGACACGAATGTCGAACGCGCCGACCTGAAAATGCTTTCCAGCGATGCGCGATCAGGCGCGATCAGCAAAACGGGGCTGCTTTATCGCCAGCTTGCCACGGATGGCAAATGTGTCTCCCAGTTCGACCTCGAATTCAACCCCAGCTACAAAAGCGTCCCAACCAGCGAAAGCAGCTACTTCCGCGAGACGCAGATGAGCGTGTACGCGCCAATTGTCTTTGAGAATGCGCTTATTGGCATCCTTGCGTGCGGGCCGAAGCTCAGCGACGCGCCGTTCAGCGCGCGTGATCTCGAACTGCTGACGACTTTGGCGCACCAGACCGGGGCAGCGCTGCGCAATGCTCGTCTTGTCGCCGACCTACGCACCCTCAACGCCAGCATGAGCACGCTCAATGGTTCGCTGGAAGGCGCGAAAGACCAAATGGAGCGGCTCGATTCGGTCAAAACCGACTTTATCACAATTGCCAGCCACGAACTGCGCACGCCTCTGGCCCAGGTACGCGGCTATACCGACATCATTGACACGCTCAACGAACAGGAAATGCTCGATCAGGATCAGGTGGCGGGCATGGTCAGCAATTTGCGTAAGGCGACCGAACGCATGGAAGAACTGATCAGCGCCATGCTCGACGTCAGCCAACTTGACGTGAACGCGATGGATTTGCGCTTCGCGCAAACGTCGCTTGAAAGCGTGATGCGCATGGCAATTGAACCGCTGACCGATGCTGTCAAGCAGCGCAAACTGACGCTTTCGGCGCGTGGGCTGCGCGGCCTGCCTGTGATTCAGGCCGATATGCAGCGATTGGTGCAGGCTTTTCGTAACGTGGTCGTCAACGCGATCAAATTCACGCCGGATGGCGGCAAAATCGACATAAAAGCGGTGCTTCAGCCTGCTGAACTGCCGGGTCAGCAGGATCATCTGTTGATTACCGTCAGCGATTCAGGGGTTGGCATCGACAGAGAGAATTTAGAACTGGTTTTCAGGAAGTTTTACCGCGCTTACGATCCCAGCCTACATTCGACCGGGACGTACAAATTCATGGGGGCTGGGCCAGGACTCGGCTTGACCATCGCACAAGGTGTAATTGAGGGTCACGGCGGGAAAATCTGGGCGGAAAGTCCCGGTCACAATATGGAAACCTACCCCGGCACGATCTTCTACATCGTACTGCCGATTACGCCGCCAGAGGATGCGCGCCGCGTGCTGCCGCTGCCCGAACCGGTCACGCAGGAATCAACGCTTCAACAGTCACAGGTGTGACTTACAACCGCGATAAATTGACCTCGGACTCGACGGCGATTAACGCTTTGAGCATTGATTGAAACTGCTCTGGCGAACCGCTGGTGAAATAGCGATTGATACCCGTCTCAAAATGAACCTTTGTTGGCAAGACGCGCCTGGTTTGCCGCGCTACGGCAGGCCCCGGATCGACCAGCGGCACATCCGTAATTCGCGCTAGCTGAGATTTCAAAAAGGGGAAGTGGGTACAGGCCAGCACGATCTGGTCGGCTCGCGCTTTAAGCATCGGCTCGACACAGCGACGCAAAATAGCTTCATCGGGACTCCCCTGCTCGACCATTGTTACCAATTCGGGCGAGACGCACGTAATTACGTTCACGTTGGCGGCATAACGAGTGACGACACGGCGATAAAGCGTACCATCGGCGGTCGCCTGTGTCGTCAGTACACCAATTACGCCGCTGCGCGTGGCTTCGGCAGCGGGCTTGACAGCAGGTTCTATGCCGACAATTGGGATGTCGGGATAACTGGTGCGTAAATGGGTTAAGGCCGCAGCGCTTGCGGCGTGACACGCCAGCACAATCATGACTGCACCCTGAGCAATCATAAAATCGGCGATGGCTTCGACAAAGCCGCAAATTTCATTCGCGGGACGCGGCCCATAAGGCAAATGCCCTTGATCGGCATAGTAGAGGGTTGGTATATCAGGCAGCAGGCAATGAATTTCGCGCAGCACCGATAAGCCGCCGACGCCAGAGTCGAGAACTCCGACGAACGGGCTGGTTGTTTTAGCGGGCGAGCTTGTGGACTGCGCTCTCACGGGCAGCCTCGATGAAGGACTCAAAGAGGCGCTTCATGCCATCGTCGCCCGCGTAGAGGTCTTCGGGATGCCACTGCACACTGAGGACATAGCGTTTGTCTGGCGCTTCAAGTGCCTCGACGACACCATCAGGCGAGTAACCGGTGATCATCACACCTGGAGCGGCGCGTTCGACCGATTGGTGATGCAGGCTGTTGACTGCGACCTGCGTTGTGCCAAGAATTGACGCGAGATGGCTGTCAGCATCGAGCGTGACCTCATGCTGAAGTGTGCTGCGCGGCAGAGTGTCAGGCGTGTCGTGACTCAACCCGGTTTCGACAATCGAGGGGATGTCCTGCACCAGCGTGCCGCCAAACGCGACGTTCATGACCTGATGCCCCCGGCAAATGCCAAAAAGTGGGCGATCATCCGCGTACGTCCAGCGCGCCAATGTCAGTTCGAGCGAGTCGCGGGCATCGTCGATGACTTTGGTTTCTGGGTGGCGCTCCTGTCCGTAAATAGCGGGGTCGACATCCGGGCCGCCGGGAAGCAGCACCGCATCGACGCGCTCATACAGGTCATGGAGAATGTCCTCGTCCAGCCCAGTAGGAATATAAACAGGCAAACCTCCCGCGTCAGCGATAGCCCAGGCATTGCGGGCATACGAACCGTGATAAGGTTTGCCAAACTCGCGCGTAAAATCGGCCGATGTAATTCCGATCAAAGGTCGCACAAGCTCTGTCCTTGTGTTATGGGGTTAGCGCTTTTCCTTCAAACGAGCGGCTTTACCACGAACCTCGCGCAGATAATACAACTGCGCGCGGCGCACTTTGGCACGGCGGGTCACTTCGATCTTGTCAATGCGCGGGCTGCGCAGCAGGAAGGTACGCTCGACGCCAATGCCATGCGACGCAATACGACGCACGGTGAAATTGGCGTCATTGCCACCACCGCGCAGACGAATCACAATTCCCTGAAAGACCTGAATACGCTCACGGTCGCCTTCGACCACCCGAATATGCACTTTGACCGCATCGCCAGGCCCTAATTCGGGGTGACCACGATCCGGTGCATCGAGGGATTTAATCAATTCCAGGTTGCTCACGCTTGCCTCCCAAAAAGTGCGCCAGAAGGCGCGCTTGTTACTGTTGAGTTTACCAAATGCGGTCGAAATTATAGCACGGCGTGACCCCTTCTCACAAGGGCGATCCCAGAAGCCGCGCAACCCGGAGCAAACCTGAAACGCTCTTACCGTCGGCAATCTCTCCACTGTCAAT
Source organism: Anaerolineae bacterium (assembly GCA_034432495.1). GTDB lineage: Bacteria > Chloroflexota > Anaerolineae > Aggregatilineales > Phototrophicaceae > Flexifilum. Next base: position 94,666 of record DAOUCB010000175.1, read on the forward strand.
CATACTGAGCGCTTTGGCAAACGGAACCCGTTCGACTTCGATGAACTCGTCGGCGTCCTGCTCAAGGCGAGATTCACTCAATCCTGTCGCGTAAAAGAGATGGATGAACTCGGTCGTGTAGCCGGGAGCCGTGTAGATTCCGCCCAGCGGATCGAGTTTGGCGGCGCGAAAACCCGTCTCCTCTTGAAGTTCACGCAGGGCACAGCTCAGTGGAACTTCGCCGGGATTAAGCGTTCCGGCAGGAACTTCCAGCAAAATTTTGCCAGCCGCCGCACGAAACTGCCTGACCAGCAGAGCATTTCCGGCCTCATCCAGCGCGACAATCGCGACCGCGCCGGGGTGGCGCAGGACTTCACGCCGAGCTTCCTTGCCATCCGGCAGACGCACATCGAGCACATCAAGCTTGATGATACGCCCGTCATAGATTGGCGTTGTGCGCAGAGTGATTTCTTCCATGTCTGTCTCCTCATGAAACACGCAGGGGCGGAAAGCCTGCTTTGCAAGCCTAGGCTTGATGAGCAAGCTTTCCGCCCCTGATTATATTCTCTGGCAAAAGGTCACACTTACGGGATGGTCAGCACCTGATCTACATAAATGAGGTTCACGTTCTGAATGCCATTTAAGGATGCGATAGCATTAATGGTCGTACCCCAGCGGATCGAAAGCGCGAAGAGCGTATCGCCCCACACTACCGTATAGGTCTGTCCACTGCCGCCACCAGGATTCGGCGTATAGCCAGGATAATAGGTCGGGATACTGGTCGGCGGGGGCTGATAACCTGTCGTACCGCAGCCAGGGATAACCAGCTTATCGCCAACGTGGATCAAATTCGGGTTGACCATGTGCGTCGCAGTCGCAATCGACAGGTAAGGAATGCCGAAGAGCAAGCTGATGCGGTAGAGGTTGACATCCGTCGGCTGGACTTCATAAATGCAGTCGTTACCAGACGGAATTGGCCCAGACGGCTGAGGCGTAAAGGTCGGGTTGATGAAGATCGGCGTCTCGGTTGGCCCGCCCTGAATAGCAATAGCGGTGAGCGTCATCGGCATAGCGGCAGTTTCGGTCGCCTGCCGAACCATATCGGTCGCCTGCTGCAACAGCGGATCAAGCGTTGGAACGTCGAGCGGAACCACATCAAGCGGCTGCTGTCCCTGGCTAATCAGGAAAACTGCCGTCGCCGTTTGCCAGATGGGGTCAAGATCCTGATTATCAGGCAGCAGCGCGACCTGGGTCGAAGGCTCGATAATTTCTATCGTCGGTACATCTGTCGGCGGGATGTCGTCGGTGGGAGTGTCGGTCGGTATCGGAATGGGACTGGGCGTATCTGTCGGGTAGGGGGTGAACGTTGGCAGCGCCTGCGCAACGCTGGTCGCTTCAAGTCCCCCACCCGCAGGCTGGAAACATCCCGCCGCCAGGAAAAGGACAACGATCCAGCCTGTAAGCCAAACTCTGCGCATTAAATGGTGGTGCATTCAGTGGCCTCCTCAGGACAGGCGCGAAGCAGCACTTCACTACTCTTGATTATACTGAAGTTTGTTTCACGCACAAAAACGCGAGCATCTTTATAGGCCGCTTAACTCGACATGTTTCAACGGCAACCGGACAGCAATTGTTGTCGCCGAACCCGGAACACTCTCAATCGCAAACTCGCCACCATGCAATTCAGCGAGGCGCTTGCAAATGATGAGACCCAGCCCAGCGCCCTGCTGTTCATGTATCCGTCGCTCAAACTGCATGTATGCACCCACCAGCGCAATCTGCTGCGGGGTCATGCCACGCCCCTCATTGGTTACCGAAACCAGATAAAAGTCTCCTTCGGCAGCCGCATTTAAACAGACTGTACTATTCTCAGTCGAGAATTTGAAAGCATTGTCGATCAGTTCTTCGACGATCTTGCGCATATAGTCTTCGCCGATGCCAATCGCTTCGACATCGCGCACCTCTAAGCATAAATCGGCGAAGCGCCCGGCTTCCTCCGCTTTCTGGATCGCGCTGTGTTCAAGCGTCATCCTCGGATAAACCATGTAGTTATTTTTGAGATACTCCACCTGCCGCTCATCGGTCATCAACAGCTCGGTATGTGTGTAAATCAGAAAGTTTTCAATCAGGCGATATAGACGAAGCGCGGATAAATTGATGTGCCGCGACATGATCTCAATGCGCTCAGGTTCCATCATCTGACAGTCGGTCATCAGCAGATCGGAAAAACCGAGAATGACATTGAGCGGAGTGCGCAGTTCATGCGGCAGCGCCATCATGATATTCTCGCGCAGTTCTTCCATACGCCGCTTGCCAATCTCTTCGACAATATCGACCTTGCGCAAGCGCGTCCGCACCGTAGCCAGCAGTTCGACAGCATGGAATGGTTTGGTCAGGAAATCATCTGCGCCCATTTCCATCCCCTGGCGCATATCCGTGCGGTCAGTACGCGCCGTCAAGAAGATAAATGGAATAGTCGCCGTCGCAGCATCTTTGCGTAGTTCTTCCAGGACGCCGTAGCCATCCAGTTCCGGCATCATGATGTCGCAGATGATCAAATCAGGCAGAAATTCGCGGGCACGCTCCACACCAATCAACCCGTTTTCTGCGCCAATAGCCTGAAATCCTTCGAAACCGAGCATTTCGAGGATGTCTTTTCGCAGCGACTGCGCGTCTTCCACGACGAGTATCTTTTTCATGGCAATTTTTCCCTCACCGCCAAATTGGGTAACGTCACTGTGAAGACAGTCCCCTCGCCAAGCTGACTTTTCACAGAGACCTCACCGCCATGTAAATCTACAGCCTGTTTAACAATTGCCAAGCCCAAACCCGTACCGGAAATGTGATCAACATTTTTGGCGCGATGGAAAGCCTCAAAAAGACGTTCCTGATCTTCTGCCGGGATACCAATTCCATGATCACGAATTTCCAGGATGTGACGTGCGGTTTCACAGGTGACATTCACCTGTATTTTACTGCCAACCGGAGAATATTTGATTGCGTTCGAGAGCAAGTTCGTAACAATCCGCGTGACAAGCTTACGGTCAGCGTAGACACTGGTACAATTGCCCTGGCAGTCGACGCTCAAATCATGCTGACCCCCGATCCCCTCGCTGACGGCCTGAACGACTTCCCGAACCATACTTTGCAGGTCGACGAGTTCAGGGTTGAACTCTTTTAGCTCTTCCCCTTTGCTGATCGTAAGGAGATCATCCAGCATCAGCGCGATGCCACGCACTTCTTTTTGCAAGCGGTTAAGCTTTTCATCACGCTGTTCCTCCGACATGCGATTGCCGTAGTTCTTAAGCAAATCGCTCGATGTCAGAATAACAGCCAGCGGCGTGCGAAATTCGTGCGATGCCCGCGCGATGAAACGGGATTTCAGCTCATTCAGTTCGCGTTCCTTTTGCAGTGCCTCTCGCAGTTCTGTTTCCAAACGTTTGCGCGCCGAAATATCGCGCAGGCTGCAAACGACACTGGTAATCTGCTGTGCGACACTGATAACAGGAGAGAGGGTAACGTCTGCATCGAACGTCAGCCGATTTAGGCGCTGCGCGACGATCTCCAAACGTTCAGCATTCTTCTTTTCGAGTACCCGTTCAAGCGCCTGCTTCAAAGCGCTTTGAAACGACGCTTCAGCGACCAGGGTGAGGGGTCTGCCAAAGGCTTCGTCCTCTGCGTAACCGAACATCATATCAAAGGCGCGGTTCGTCTGGGTAATCGCTCCTGTGACGCGAACGAGTAAAATCGCATCGCTACTGTGGTTCAGAATCGCTTCGACCCGTTCCTTGACTCGGTTCAGTTCACTGGTACGTTCCTGAACCCGTTCTTCCAATTGTTCGGCGTGGCGGCGAATTTCACTGTAGAGTCGAACATTTTCGAGTGCAGTCGCGGCGCGGTCGGCAAAAACCTGCATCAATCGCACATCGTGTTCATCAAAAGCATCGATCTGCGCACTTTGCAGATCAAGGACACCGATGATGCCCTTCACAGTTCGCAATGGAACTGCCAGTTCGCAGGCAGTCTCAGGATTCGTAGCAACATAGCGCCGGTCGGTGTGGACATTGGCAGCATAGATCAATTGCCCTGAACGGGCCACCATCGGCACGAGACCATTCCCATCGATTTGGAGTGTATTATCCGCATGGACACGGAAGGCTCCACCCCGCGCGACTCGCTCCAACTTCATGCCTGTTTCATCGACCAGAAGCACACCGCAGTCAACTTTGCCAAACTCACTAACGACCACCTGTACGATTTGCTGGCACATATCGCCGAGATTGTCTGACGCAAACACATTGGTCGCGTAGAGAAATTCGGTGGCTTTGTGCAATGTACGCATTTCGACGGCATCACGATAAATCGCATCGTAAAGCTGCGCATTCTCTATCGCAATGGCCGCCTGATCTGCAAATATTTGCAGACGCTCTGCATGAACCTGTGTAAATGTGTTGGGGGTGTCGGAATCTATATTCAGGAAGCCAATAACATGATCATAGGCGCTGATGGGCGTGCCAAGATAGGAGCGCACCCACAACCATTTTTCTTTGGGCATCCAGAGCGGATCTACGGAGGTATCGTAAATCAGGCATGACCGACCAGTGGTTAACATATGCTGAAAAGTCGGCAGATCGAAGGCGGAAAGCGGATTCTCGCGCAAATTAATCTCGACTTCGGGCGTGTAGCCGCGTGCGAAGCCCACTTTTGCTTTATCCCCTTCGAGCAGCATAATGTTCGCCATCTTGTGCGGAACAACACGCTCCAGATGATCGAGGATCAACCCCATGACGCCTTCTGGATCAAGCGTGCGCGTCAGTGCAGCGATGGTATCGTGAAGCGCCTCAGAAAACTCGCGCTCTTCGCGTAGCGCAGCTTCAATCCGTTTGCGTTCACTTATATCACGAATCACCGTGATGTAACCAAACGCGATGTCGGCGCTGTTGCGCAGCGTGCGTACTGAAACTTCAACAGCAATCCGCTCATCGCTGCGCGTGATATGGAAGCCTTCGCCGCGCCAACCTTCCTGCCTGGATGCCGTCGCGACCACTACACTCCGCTGATCGGGCGTAAACCCCTCAATACGATATGCTTTCTCGACCGGACGACCAATAATATCTTCTGAGCGTATGCCATAGACACGCTCCGCTTCGACATTCCAGTAGATTACATTTGAGTTGTCATCAACGGCGACGACCGCGTCCGCCATTTGGGAAAGAATTTCGCGCTGAAAGTCTACTTCGCTCCGTAATGATTTTTCTCGAAGAAGCGCCTGCGCGCGGCGCAGGGTAAGAGTCATGCGCGGCGGTGAACGCAGGCAATCATCTACACCAGCGTCGAAGAAAGCATCCATCTGATCATCACCGTTGATCACAAGCTGCACGAGAATGCGAATCACCTGAAGTTCAGGGTTGTGTTTGATGGTCTTGCTGATCGTGAGCGCATCCGAAAAATCGCCAGCAAGCAGCAGCAAATCAGGGCGCAGATGTTTACAAGTCAGCAGACAGCTCTCGCTGTCTGCTGCTTCAATCACCGTCAACTCACCCGCCTCGAAGGCTTCCCGCAGCAAGCGACGACGCGTATCGTCGTGGTCAGCAATCAAAACGACGGAAGCTTTTTGAGACGTATTCTCCATTGCCTTCTACTTCTAACCTTGACACAAAGAGTCAATGGTCGAAAACATATCTTGTATAGTACAGGAAACCGAAATGAATAGTCGTAAAGGATAGCAACAATCTGCCGCCCTACGGAAGAATTTCATCGTGAGATAAGCAGTGGGTCGGTAAGAGTTCCGACCCATTACAATTATAGATGGAAAAGGCGGATGAAGCTAAAGCACCGTCGCTGCAATCAATAACAGGATGAGGATTCCTGCCGCAATTCGATAATAGCCAAAGGGCGTGAAATCGTGGCGGGAAATATAGCGCAGGAGCCAACCCACCGCGAACCACGCGACTATCCCCGAAACGATAGTTCCGATGGCAAGAAAAACAAGATCGCTGCCCTGAATGTCCTTCAGACTCAGCAGCAGTTCAACGACAGTAGCCGCACCTAGAGTAGGAATCGCCAGATAGAAGGAAAAGCGTGTCGCTGTTTCGCGGTTTAATCCGCTAAACATACCGCCCAGAATGGAACTCGCCGCGCGCGAGACGCCGGGGATCAGCGAGAGCACCTGAATAACGCCAATCATCGCCGCCTGACGGTAAGTCACGTCCATCAGCGCTTCTGGCTGCTCCTCTTTCCTGCCACTGAGCACCCGTTCGGCGACGATAAAGAGAACACCGCCGACGATGAGCGAAACGGCTACAATCGCCGGAGAAAACAGATGAGTCTTGATGAAACTGCGGGTTGCTAAACCGATCACAGCCGCCGGAATGAAGGCAATGATAATGGCGATCCAGAAATGCTGCACCTTCGGGTCAGTGCGTACCGTTCTGACCTGTTTCCAAATATCCGCTCGGTAAAAAGCGATAACGGCGATCACCGCACCAAATTGAATGAAAATATCAAATGTGTCTTTGAAAGTCGCACTGAAGTTCGGTTGCAACAGCGCAGTCGCGACAATCAGATGCCCCGTTGAGGAAATAGGGAGGAATTCGGTGACGCCTTCGACAATTCCGAGAATGATGGTTTTGATGAGGTCGAGCACGATTTTCACCTTGAACAAACGACTGGGGGACAAAGAAAACGCCGCTCATCATAGCCAGCCTGACAAGGACTGTCAAGCGAACCGATGAGCAGCGTTTAAACAATGATGAGCGAAATATTACGCTTGTTTAGCTTATGAGAGACGGTCGTAATCCGTCATTTTGCGCTGATTAATCAAGACAACCTGGCTGCCGAGTTCATGAACCAGACGGGTAACATAAGGATTTTGCATCACCAGCATTTTCGCTGTTTCGCCATCACGCAGCAGGTCGATGTGGAAAATGCACACACGCCGTACCCCTGCCAGCCAAAATTCCTGACGAAATATCACACCTTCCACCGTCCAGCCTTCGTCAATCGCCGTCAGCAAAGCATCGCCACCTGTGTATTTCTCCGAAACTGGACTCCAGTGTCGATAAATGCGCCCAATATTTTCGTCTGGCTCTCCGCTGTAACGCTCCATCTTATCCTCCACTGAAGAATTGCTCGACGTGTGCATGGTTGTTTGCCTCACGGAACGGTCCATTTTCACGTTACCGTCATTATAAACGAAATATTTACCAAGTTTAGAATTTCTAATCATCGGCTTACATCACACCTGTCATTAGCATACAATAAATTCGTTAAATTCAGTTTGTGTAAGTTGTAAGAACAAGCCAAAGTTAGACCCTCACTTTCATCCATGACACTTCAATGACTTATTAGTCGCTGTGGAATGTTAGGTGGGGTCTGTACGAAAGTGACAATCTGAACTGGCAAAAAGATCAGATTTGAGGAACGGCAGCCTGCTGTCTCTGCTGTAGACGCCGCGTAAACCAGATCCAGCCAATCAGCGGAATAAGGCTGATAGCCATCGTCCCAAGGGCAATTAGGCGAATATTCTGCGCACCCAGGGTGTCAATCAATGAGCCATGTGTCAGTGTGCTCAAGACCGTAGCGAGGTAGAAAAAAGCCATATCGAGGGAAAACATACGTCCCAGATAGGAATCGGGAACCAGCTTCTGGATCATCACGGTGCTGTAAGTCCAGTTAACCGAGCCGCCCATCCCTCGAAGAATCAGCCCGATACAGACGACGACCAGCGACCAGGCGCTGCCCAGGATAAACCATGCCAGCGTTGCCCACAGAAAGCCGATGATAATCAGGCGGCGCATGACAGGAACCGAGCCGTCATTGAAGCGGTTGAGCAGAATCGGACCGAGAATTGCCCCTATGCCAAAGGCGCTGTACATAATCCCCAGCGAAAGCTGACCGCTAGTTCCGAGGATGAAAATTTGCGTAGCGAAAATCGTCATGAGGGTGTCGATGTTGCCCAGGCTTGCTCCAAATTTGATGAGCAGCGTCGCCGCCGTTGTGGGATTACGACGCAGAAAGCGCAGCCCTTCGCGAAAACTGGTATCGTTTCTCGTCTCGTGAGTGACTTCAACTTCGATATGCTGCTTTTTGATCGACATGATCAGCAGCGCCGCAACCACAAACGTCAGCGAGTCGATTAGCAGCGCGACATTTGCACCGACAACCGCGCTCACGAGACCACCAATCGCAGCACCAAACGCCAGCATCGCCGACCAGGTAATGTTGCCGAGGGTGTTCGCCCCCACCAAATCGTCCGGCTGTACCAGCGATGGGGTAATGGCGGACTGAGCAGGTTCAAAGACAGCAGACAGACTAAATTGAAACACGGTCAGCAGATAGATTAGCGGCAACCACTGGGGCCCCTGGGTCGTTATAACCAGTCCTAACACGACCAACGCCCGCAGCCAGTTGCTCCAGATCATCAGGCGCTTGCGATCAAAGCGGTCAATCAGAACACCAGTAAACGGACTGAGCACCATCGCGGGGATATAGCGCGCCAACAGCAGGCCGCTGACGGCTAACCCCTGATATTCCGGACTGTAAACGGCGACCAGCGCCAGCAATGTGATCGTATCGAACCAGTCACCGAGCAGACTGATGACCTGTGCGAGCCAGAGGCGCGTGTAATCGGGATTTTCGCGCAGAAGTTGAGCATAATTACGCATGAATGGAAAGTCACTTTTTCTAATTTCGCTAAAGCCTCTACAGGATAATCGAAGCCTGCAAATTTCGATATGCCCATTGGTACAGGAATAAAAAAGCGATCCGGTCGGATCGCCTTTTGTGTTGCCAATAAAGCGCTGCGAAATCCTATCGCTCGTCGCGCTCGTCCTCATCGTTCTTGCGCTTCTCTTCCTCATCGTCATCGTGGGTGATCTCGATGCGGACGTGGCGTTGTCCGGTCGAAGTGCCGCGTCCTGATGCGCCATACTGATACAGATCGCCCTCGTTGCGGAACTCGCGTCCCTGCGGCATGGTCGCGCCTTTAAGTGAGGCATCCTTGAAGTTCGCGCCCATAATCTGCGCGCCAGTCAGGTTCGCCTGTTCGAGATTGGCATTCTTCAGGTTCGCGCCGGTCAGATTGGCACCCGTCAGGTTCATCTTCGGCAGATTGGTGTCCTTCAAGTTCGCACCAGAGAAGTTCGCGCCCTCAGCATTCGCACCCTCAAATGTGGCGTTCGCCAGGTTGGAACCAGAGAAATCAGCGCCGCGCAGATTTGCGTTGTTGAGGTTGACATCCTTCATATTACGACCACTAAAGTTCGCGCCTTCCAACTGCGCACCTTCCATGTCGGCACCCCGGAGCGAATCCGGAGCGCCCTGAATATCAACGTCGATGTTCGAGACAGCGCGCTGAATGGTCGCACGGGTCATGTTGATGATTTGTTCCTGCAAATCGCGTCCGATGTTCTTGCCGAGGCTGCGCCAGTCGGCAGGATCCGCGCCGACCGTTCCAGTTGAGACACGGTAGTCACGCAGCAGCCCTTCGACGTAAATAATCATCTGGCTGGCAGCAAGCTGCACCTGGCTGAGCATATGACGCTCTTTATCGTCGCCGCTCACTTCCAGCACAAGGGTCTCGGTGATGTAGAAGTCTTCAGGGAACAGTTCGGCGATTTTGCGCTGAATGCCCTGATAGCTTTTGACCCCCATCTTGCCGGTACCTTCATAAGTGCCTTCTTGCAGCGACCGCTCCACCGAACGCTGAAGCGCCTTGAGTGCCTGCTGATACTGCTGAATTTTTGCGTAGATTTGCTCGTCCATGTTATTTCCCTGCTCCTTATGCCGGGATCTCTTCCCGTTTATCTGACTCGTTTTCTGTGTCTTCGTCGCCAAGATCTTCCATAATCGCCGCCAGCGTTTCCGGTTTCAGGCGAGCGCGCAGGTTCTTCTTGGCGTGGAATAACCGTGATTTAATCGTGCCGATGCTTACCCCCATAACCTCCGCGATTTCGTTATAAGTCAGGTTTTCTTCCGCGAAGAGCATCAGCGTTTGGCGCTGAAGTTCTGGCAGGCTGTCCATCACGTCGCGCACTTCGATTTGCAGCAGCAGCCAGTGAGCGACTTCTTCCGGCGGCGTTGCCCGTTCGTCAGCGATTTCGAAGGACACTCGCACCCGAACAGGATCGTCTTCGTCGGCATCTATCGAAACTTCTTCGTAGCGTCCGCCGCGCCGCAGCAGGTCGTAGCAGCGGTTACGGGCGATGCGAAAGACGTAGGGACGCAGTTTCTCGACAGGTTCAATTCGGTTCAGGTTGAGGTAGAGCGCCAGCAGTGTATCCTGCACAATGTCTTCGGATTCCTGCCCATCACCGATCATCCGCCGCACGAACCGCCCGATCCCCGGCGCAAGCGCCGCATGAAGCTGCTCAAAAGCCTCATCATCGCCCTGCTGTGCCAATCGGAGAAGTTCGTGTTCATCCACTCGCGTTTTGCCCTGCTGCGCCTGTCTATTCTGATTTACGGAGGTGGTTCAAAAAGTGTTCAAAACTCGTTTTTGAGCGATTAGCTATCAGCAGTCAGCTATCAGCGGACAGCAAAAACAGGTTATTGGTTTTTCGTTATGGGTTTTTAACAGGAACTGGCAACTAATAACTTATTCCTACGAAAAATTGCATTTGCTGACTGCTGACCGCTGATAGCTTTTTCGGAGTTTTCAGGCTATAATTATAGCAATTATGTTCGAAAATTCAGAACAACTCACACGCCAGCAGCGCGACCTGATCGCCCATACTGGACGCCTGTTTCTTGAAGGCAATGCCGGAACGGGGAAGACGACGGTCGCGGTCAATCGGATGCTGCGCTTACTCGACGAGGGCGTCTCGGCAGACGAGATCCTCGTGCTCGTCCCGCAACGGACGCTGGCGCTGCCCTATCATCACGCCTTGCGCACGGTTGAACTGCCGCCGGGTGGTCAGGTGACCGTCACAACCATGACTGGTATCGCCGTACAGATGGTCGAACTGTTCTGGCCTCTCTTGGCAAAACAGGCGGGATTCGCATCCCCAGATGTACTGCCGACGTTCTTGAGCCTGGAAACGTCGCAGTACATTATGGCACACGTCATCAGCAGCCTGATTGACGAGCAAGGCTACTTTGAGTCGGTCACGATTGACCGCAACCGCCTCTACAGCCAAATCCTTGACAACCTGAACAAAGCGGCGGTCGTCGGCTTCTCCTATACCGAAATCGGTGACCGACTGCAAGAAGCGTGGCTCGGTGATGCGTCCCAGTATCACATTTTCGCGCAGGTACAGGACTGCGCAACCCGTTTTCGCGCCTACTGCCTCGAACACAACCTGCTCGAATTCTCGCTGCAAATGGAAATCTTCATCAATTTGTTGTGGAAATTGCCCGCTTGCCGCGATCATCTAGCCGGGCGCTTTCGCCACTTGATCGCTGAGAATGTCGAGGAAGACAACGCCGCCGCACAGGACATTCTGAGGGAGTGGATTCCACACTTCGAGTCAGCGCTCGTGATCTACGACAGCGAGGCGGGCTACCGACGCTTTTTGGGCGCGGACGCCGACAACGGCTACACCCTGAGTAAAGCCTGCGACGACAGAGTTGAACTGAGCGACTCGTTCGTCAATTCGCCAGATATGGCTGCGCTGGGCAACGAACTGGCGCGGGCGCTCGATCAATATGCCGAGAATTTGCAGGGAACAGCGTTTGACGCCCTGCATTACGAGGTGAAACGCTACTACCCCGAAATGCTGAATGGGGTCGCAGCAGAAATCCGTCGTCTGGTGCAAGACGAGCACGTGCCGCCGGGAGAAATCGTCGTGCTCGCGCCGTTCCTATCCGACGCGCTGCGCTTCTCGCTGATGCAGCGGCTCGAAGGTATACCTGTGCGTTCGCATCGCCCGTCGCGCGCACTGCGCGACGAACCCGCCGCGCGCTGTCTGCTAACTTTGGCGCAGCTAGCGCATCCTGACTGGGGACTCAAGCCAACAACTTTTGACGTCGCGTATGCGCTGATGCAGGCGATTGGTACGCTTGAGACTGACCGCACGATTGACCTTGTGCGCGCTCAGTTGCTGGCACAGGAAGCCTATCCCCACACCAACAGCAAATGTGGCCTCGCTCCGTTTGACAGCCTGTCCGTCGAAACGCAGGAGCGCGTGACTTATGTTCTCGGCGAGCGCTATGATGCACTGCGCCAGTGGCTTGAAGACTACATTAAAGTCAATGAAGCCCTGCTGCCACCGCCCCCACCAGCGCCCGAAGCCAAGCCGAAACGTAAACGCAAGAAAAAAGATGCGCCAGAACCGGTCGTTGAAGCGCCACCCCAACCCGAACTTGACCATTTCTTCAGTTTGATCTTTGGCGAAGTGCTGTCGCAGCGCGGTTTCGGCTTCTATCGTGATTTTGAAATTGCTGACACGGCCTGGAATCTGATCGAATCGGCACGGAATTTCCGCCGCGCGGTCGCCACTATCGTCACGAGGCCAATTGGACAGGAATATGTCGAAATGGTGCAAAGCGGCGTCATCGCCAACCAGTACGTTCGCGAATGGAAACGTCCTGATCACGACAGTGTGCTAATCGCCCCTGCCTACACCTTCCTGATGAATAATCAGGCGGTCAGCTACCAATTCTGGATCGACATTGGCAGCCGAGGCTGGTCAGAACGCCTATACCAACCGCTGACGCATCCCTATGTCCTCAGCAAGCAGTGGACGCCAGGCGACAAATGGACGGACGAGCGCGAATTCGAGATTCGCCGTGAAGCCCTCTATCAACTGCTGGTCGGCCTGACGCGCCGCTGCCGCAAGGGCGTTTATCTCGGCATGAGCGAATTGGGCGAAAACGGCTACGAGAATCAGGGGGAACTGTTGCAGGTGTTCAACCGGATGCTGCGCCGTCTCGCCGCGGAACAAGCACAGGAAGACAAGACCGATGTTTAACCCGCGCCCGAAGCAGCAGGAAGTTCTCAATTACAAACGCGGGAAAATGGGCGTCGCCGCTGTACCGGGAAGTGGCAAAACGCGCACGCTTTCGGCGCTGGCGGCGAAGCTGGTTGCGGAAGGTAATCTGCAAGCGGATCAGGAAGTGCTGATCGTCACGCTTGTGAATTCCGCCGTCGATCATTTTGCGCGGCAGGTGAGGATTTTCCTGCAAGAAGAGTATAAGCTGCTGCCGAATGTCGGTTATCGCGTGCGGACGCTGCATGGCCTGTGCAACGACATCGTGCGTGACCGTCCGAGCCTGGTGGCGCTTGAAGAAGGCTTCCAGATCGTGGACGAACGCGAGGCAGCCGGAATTTTGCAGGAAGCAGCACAAACCTGGGCGCGCACCAACCCCAATAGTGCGAACGCTTACCTTGCGCCTGAATTAGACGAAAATCGCCGCGATTGGGTCGTCCGCGAACAGTGGTCCGACCTTGTGACCAGTATCGCATTCAATTTTGTCCGCTCAGCGAAAGATATGCGCCTCACACCAGAGGACATTCGCTACAATTTGGATCGTTTTGGCGAAGCGCTGCCGCTGGCGGATATGTGCCAGTCGATTTACGCGAATTATCAGCGCGGGCTGAATTATCGCGGCGCAGTGGATTTTCAGGATTTGATCCGGCTGGCGCTCAAGACGCTCGAACTGGACGAAAGTTACCTCAAACGGCTGCGTCAACGCTGGGTTTACGTGCTCGAAGACGAGGCACAGGACAGCAGCCAGCTTCAGGAGCAGATTATTCGCCTATTGGTGGGCAACAAAGGCAACTGGGTACGTGTCGGTGATCCTAATCAGGCAATTTACGAGACGTTCACGACCGCCAAGCCGGAACATCTGTGGAATTTCCTCAACGAAAAAGGCGTCACCCGGCGCGAACTGCCGAACTCTGGTCGCTCGACAGCGCCGATCATCGATCTCGCCAATACGCTGATTCGCTGGACGAAGGAGCGCCATCCCGATTTCGAAATTCGCAGGCGCGAGCCGCTGCAACCGCCATTCATTGAACCAGCTCCTCCTGGCGATCCGCAGCCCAATCCCCCTACTGAAAGCGCCAAAATCACGCTTTATGGGCAAGCGCTCACGCCGCAACAGGAAATTCAGGCGGTGGTCGATTCGCTGACGCGCTGGCTGCCAGAACATCCCAACGATACTGCCGCCGTGCTTGTCCCGCGCAACAAACGCGGCTACGAGATTGTCGATGCGCTCAAGAGCCTGCACAATCCCGGCATCGAGTACGTCGAACTGCTGCAAAGCACGACTTCCACTCGTGAAGCGGCAGGCGCGCTTGGCAACATTCTGCAATACCTCGCCGATCCGAGTTCGTCGAAGCTGCTGGGCACGGTTTACAAAGTCTGGCGGCGCAACGAACGCGACGACGAAACGACTGCCGCCCGCCTCGATAACGTTGTCAAACTGATTCGTAAATGCGCCCGAGTCGAGGATTTCCTGTGGCCGCAGTTGGGGCGCGATTGGCTGCGCGATGATGCCGAAATCGCCACATTGACGGCTGCTGACGCCGAACTGAGCGCCCAGTTAATCGCTTTTCGCGAACTGGTGCGGCGCTGGCACGAAGCGGTGCTGCTGCCGATTGACCAACTGATCCTGATTCTGGCGCAAGATCTATTCCAGGCGTCGGCTGATCTGGCGATTGCGCACAGTATCGCCGTTGTGCTGCGACAGTATGGCGACCAGCATCCCGATTGGCGACTGCCCAATTTCACCGACGAACTGGCGGTGATCGCGCGCAACGAACGGCGTTTCCTCGGCGTGGACGATGATAATCGCGGCTTCGATCCCGAACGACACAAGGGGAAAGTCACAATCACAACAATGCACAGCGCCAAAGGGCTGGAATGGGATCGGGTTTATCTGCTGTCGATCAACAGCTACGATTTTCCGTCAGGGATGCCCAATGAGCAGTATATGTCGGAGAAATGGTTCATCCGCGACCGCCTCAACCTTGAAGCTGAAGCGCTGGCGCAGTTGGACGCGTCCAGCGATCCGCTCACTTTCGAGTATCGCGAGGGTGCAGCCACACAGAACGCTCGCCTCGAATACATTGCCGAACGGCTGCGGTTGCTCTACGTCGGCATAACGCGGGCGCGCAAGGAACTCGTTGTCACGTGGAATACCGGGCGGCGCGGTGACCAACAGCAGGCGATTCCGTTTGTTGCGCTGCAAACTTACGTCGAAGAGAATTCACGCCCGTGAGCCGTGTTTCAACGCTGGTTGGCAGTTCTCAGTCCATCTGACGATGGAGTTGTTATAATCACTCCACATTCCCATTCGGGATGACGAGTGAACGAGACAAAGTATTGAAAAGAGTTTCACGTGACACAATATATTGGGGTTTTGACTGCTGGTGGCGATAGTCCCGGTCTGAATGCCGCGATTCGCGGTGTCGGGAAAGCCGGAGCGAACGCTTACGGGATGCAAATCATCGGTTTTCGTGACGGTTTTCGCGGCTTGATGGAAAACCGAACGGTCACGCTGGACAGCAGCGCGCTTTCAGGAATTCTGACTCTCGGCGGCACGATTCTGGGGACGAGCCGCGACAAGCCGCAAAAAATGCCGATTGGCAGCAAAACGCTGGACATGACCGATGTGATGATCGAAACGTATCACAATCATCATCTGGACGCGCTGGTCTGTCTGGGGGGGGGTGGCACCGTGAAAAACGCCTACCACCTGATGCAGCAGGGCCTGAACATCATTACGCTCCCCAAGACGATTGACAATGATGTGGCGATGACCGACATCACGTTTGGCTACGACACCGCACTGACGATTGCGACCGAGGCGATAGACCGCCTGCATAGCACAGCGCACAGCCATCACCGTATTATTGTCGTGGAAGTGATGGGGCATAACACCGGCTGGCTGGCGTTAGGCGCAGGCATCGCGGGCGGGGCCGATGTAATTCTGATCCCTGAAATCCCCTACAATGCAGAGAAAGTCGCTGAATCCATTCGTCAGCGTGTACGCGACGGCAAGGGATTTAGCATCGTGGCAGTTTCGGAAGGGGCGATGCCTCAGGATTTATCAGAAAGAATTCGGCTGGTAAACGAAACCGTGAAAAGCAAAAAGGCCAAAGCAGAACTGGCGGCACTGGAAGCCGAACGCCTGACCAGTACGCAAAAACTGACGCAGCAGCTTGAAGCGCTGACCGGGCTGGAGTCGCGCGTAACGATCCTCGGTCATGTCCAGCGCGGCGGAACCCCGTCACCTGCTGACCGTCTGCTGGCGACCCGCCTTGGTACGGCCTGCGCGAGATATATCCATGATGGCATCTTCGGCGTGATGGTCGCTGCGCGCGGCGATTCGACCGAACCCGTGCCGCTGGAGCAAGTTGTCGGCAAACGCAAAACAGTTCCACTGGATCATCCCTGGATTGATACGACTCGGAGCCTCGGCGTCAGTCTAGGGGACTGATTGCGCCTCTCGAAAGACGGCGGAAACCCGAAGGCTCTCTATCTCCTTTGGGAATTAAATGCATTCAAACAAAACGGAGTGAAAGATGCCGTGAGTACTTCGCCAATTGGGCTGCCAGATGATTTCCAGTTCAGCCAGAGCAGCTTACAGGATTTCGTGGACTGCCCGCGCCGCTTTTACCTGAAATACATCCGTCAGTTGCGCTACCCCGCGCCTGAATCCGCGCCGCTGCGTGCATTCGAGGCCAGTATGGAGCGCGGCGCGCAGTTTCATCATCTCATTCATCAGCATCAGATTGGGATCCCGACGGAAGCGCTCGCCGAGACGATCCCGGATGATGTGACCGAGGTGTGGTGGAACAACTATCTGAACAACGCACTCGCGGATTTGCCAGCACGCCGGTTCCCCGAAATTACCCTGAGCGCGCCGCTGGCGGGACGCCGATTGGTTGCGAAATACGACCTTCTGGCAATCGGCGACGACCGCGCGGTGATCGTCGATTGGAAGACGGCTCACAAGCGTCCCAAGCGTGAACGCCTACAGCATCGGTTGCAAACGGTTGTCTATCCCTATTTGTTGACGCGAGCAGGCACTCATCTCAATGATAAGCAGCCAATTTCTCCGGACAAGATCAGCATGATCTACTGGTTCGCGGAATATCCGCAGCAGCCAGAGATTTTCGCTTACAGCATGGCTCAGTTTGAATCTGATGGTGTGCTGCTGGAGGGTATGGCAGCGGATATACTGCGGCGAAACGAAGGCGATTTTTCACTTACGGACAACCTCGACCTGTGCAAGTTTTGCGCTTATCGTTCGTTGAATGATCGTGGGGCGAAAGCGGGCAATCTACTGGCAGCGGATACGAATGATGAGGGAGAAAACGATGATTTCGACCTCGACTTTGACCTTGATCAGATCGCGGAAATCGAGTTTTAGGCTTGGCGAAGCGCTGGATTGATCCTGTACAAGTAACTGTGCCTGATGATTTGCGGCAGGCAGTCGGCGGGCATCCGCAGGCAGCGGAAACGCTTGTGCGCCGAGGTATCCGGTCGCGAGAAGCCGTCGAAGGCTTTTTGTTCCCCGACCGCTATGCTCCGGTCTCCCCTTCCGCCTTACCCGACATCGATTCCGCCGTGGCTCGGCTCCGGTTGGGGCTGCGAAAGCGCGAACCCATTTGTGTCTGGGGCGATTTTGACGTGGATGGGCAGACTTCGACAGCGCTGCTGGTTTCGGCGCTGCGCGAACTGGGCGCGGAGGTCGGCTACCATATTCCGCACCGGCAGCAGGAAGGTCACGGCGTCAATATTCCCGGCCTCAGACGGATCATCGATGCTGGCGCAACGCTGATTATCACCTGTGATACCGGCATCAGTGCGCATGAGGCTGTTGACTATGCGAACTCGCGCGGCGTTGACCTCATTATCACGGATCATCATGAACTTCCACCGACGCTGCCATCCGCTTTCGCTGTGATTAACCCCAAGCGCCTGCCAGATAATCACCCGCTGCGCGAACTGCCCGGCGTGGGCGTAGCCTACAAGCTGATCGAAGCACTGAACGAGAATGCGCCTGCCCTGCTCGATCTGGTCGCACTCGGTATCGTCGCAGACGTGGCATTGCAGGTGCATGATACGCGGTATCTGCTTCAGCGCGGTCTGGCAGCGCTGCGCACTACGCAGCGGCTGGGCTTGCAAGCGATGATCGAACTGGCGGAAATCGACCCGGCACGGATCACCGAAGAACATATCGGCTTCGCGCTCGCGCCGCGCCTGAACGCACTTGGAAGACTGGAAGATGCAACTCTCGCGGTTGAACTGCTGACAACACGCGACCTGGAGCGGGCGCGAATTCTGGCACAGCGGCTCGAAGGGCTGAACGCTCAGCGCAAACTGCTGACGGAGCAGGTCTATAACGCAGCGCAAGCGCAAATTGAGCATGATAAGGCGCTGCTGGACGCGCCTGTATTAGTGCTGGCACATTCGCAGTGGCACAGCGGTGTACTCGGTATCGTTGCTACCAAACTGGTTGAGCAATATCAGCGTCCGGCGATTCTGCTGGTCAGTCCGCCGGGAGAAGAAGCGCATGGTTCGGCGCGTTCGGTGGAAGGCGTCAATATCACGGCGGCGCTGGCAAGTAACAGTCCACTGCTAACACAGTTCGGCGGTCACGCGATGGCGGCGGGGCTGAGCCTGCCAGCGGAGAATATTTCAGCACTGCGGCGCAGCCTCTCGCGTGCCATTCACCTGCCAACAACCAAACCAACGCTTGAAATCGACGCCTACGTTGATCTCGCGGAACTGTCGCTGGATTTTGTGAACGATATAGAACGACTCGCGCCGTTCGGTGCGGGCAATCCGCCGCTGGTGCTGGCAGCGCGCAATTTGACAATGCGGAGCCACAGCGCCATTGGTCGCAGCGGCGACCATGCACAGATAACTGTTGAAGATCAAGTCGGGAACAAGCAGCGGGTTCTGTGGTGGCAGAGCGGCGATTTGCCGACGGGACGCTTCGATTTGGCGTTCACAGCACGCAGCAGCGATTATCGCGGCGAGGCACGCTTACAGGTTGAGTGGATTGACGCGCGCGCGGCGGAAGGTGTGATTGAAATCCAGCAGGCAAAGTTGGAGATTGTCGATTATCGCGCCGAAGCGAATCCAGTGGCGCGGCTGAGCACACTCGGCGAGGTGCTCACATGGAGCGAAGCGGATGCAACGTCAGACGGAAAAACGCGGCTTGAACTGACAACCGCGCAGCGCCTTGTCATCTGGACGATCCCGCCGGGAAGCGCCGAAATGCGCGTGGTTCTCCGGCAGGTGAAGCCAGAGAAAATCTATCTATTTGCCGTCGATCCTGCGCTCGACGAGCGCGCAGCGTTTAGCAAGCGGCTGGCGGGACTGGTCAAGTATGTAATCCGCAATAGAAACGGCGAGGTGACACTGCCAACGCTGGCGGCAGCCACCGCGCAGCGCGAGATGACCGTGCGCGCCGGACTGGATTGGCTGGAGGCACGCGGGCAGTTCAGCTTTGGCCCTGAAAACGGCGACTTGCTCAAACTTAGACAAGGCACGGGAAAGATCGCGCCTGATCATGCCCAAATCGGCGAACGCCTGACAGCACATCTGCGTGAAACTGCCGCGTATCGCGCCTTTTATCGCCGCGCCGACCCCGCCCGCTTACTCTCGGAGTAATGCGCTAGAGTTTGATTTCGTCCAGTTTACCATCGCGCAGGTCGAAGATAGCCTCGCGCAGCTTATCGGGATTGCTCAGGCGAACAGCAGTAATTTCGGCTCCTCCCGAACCCGGCGTTTGCACCGAAATATCGCCATAGTTGAAGAGTCGCCCCATCGCCGACATATTGACGCTGACATCGGTGATGTTTTCGAGGCTCATGGTCGTGTCATTGGTCGTCAAGAAGTTGCCGCGTTTCTGGGTCAGGCGGCGGGTTGTCAGGCGAATTTCGTTGTGTTTAAAGACAAGCCAGTAATAGAGAGAAAGTGTCACAATCGAGAGCAGCCAGAAACGCGGACTGGCTTTGCTCTCGTGCCATACACCGACTAGCTTTTCCGGCCCCATATTCGTCGCCACGTTGTTATCTCCTGTTCTTCAAAAGCTCATTCGTCAAATTGTAGCCGAAAATTGGTGCTACTGCTGTGTTCCTCCCCGATGGAGGTTTCAGTGCGCGGTGGATCACCCACATAGCGCGCGCGCGGGCGAATGAGTGCGCCGCTGCTGTACTGCTCAATAGCGTGACCGATCCAGCCGACGGTGCGACCGAGCGCGAAAAGTGTCAGGGGTGAACCTGAGGGAAGATGCGCAACGTAGGCCAGCGCAGTGAGGGAGAAATCGATGTTCGGCTGGTGGTCGATCATGGTGGCAACGCGCCGCGCCAGCGTGAGGACGAACTCGACTTCGGGGACGTTGGGGTAGGCATTCCCCAGCAGACCTAAGAGGAGCTTCGCACGCGGATCGCCATGTGGATAGAGCGAGTGACCGAAGCCGGGGATCAGTTCGCCGCGCCGCAGGCGATCCGCCGTGACCCGCTGAGCGCGATCCTGTAAGCCGACTTCATGGAAGAAGGCTTCGACGCGCTCGGTGTTTCCCCCGTGTTTGACGCCTTGCAAGGCGGCTAGCCCCGCCGTAACGACGGCATAGGGGGTCGCTTCGGCAGAGGCGACGACCCGTGCCGTGAAGGAAGAAACGTTGAGTTCGTGGTCAGCACAGAGAATGAGAGCAGCGTCGAGGAGGCGCATGAGTCGAGGGTCTGCGGGCTGCCAAGCACGAGCAAGATGCGCGGCAATTCCCCCCTCAGACAAGGGATCAAGAGTGGCGGCGGAGGCCAGCAGATTGAGGATGCGCGCTCCCGTGCGAGCGACCGCCTGAGGGCGCAGATCGTAAGCGGCGAGATCGTCGGCGAGGGTGAGAGCGATGGTCATGCGCTGCATGTGCGTGAGGGAAGAAGCAAGCGAGTCAAACGAGCTGGCGGGTAAGGTTTGAGGGGGGAAAAGCGACGATTCTTCCCGTAAATCACCCGTCCATAGAAGGGCGGCGACCCGCTCAATGGTGCTGGTTTGAGCGAGAGAAGCAGCATCGTAACCGCGATAGTAAAGCTGCTCATCGGTGATGAGCGTGAGGGCGGAATCGAGGAGCGGCGTCCCCCAGTGGAGGGCATCCTGCGCGACCTGAGCGGGGTCACGGCGGTAGTCCTTGCGCTCCCTCAGTTTGCGGACATCTTCGCTCAGGTAGCGACGGGCGCGGCTCTGTCCGCCGAACGCTTCGGAGCGGATGAGTCCTCGGCTGACATAGGCGTAGAGGGTGGCTTTGCTGACGCTGAGCAGGTCGGCGGCTTCGTCGGCGGAAAGATAGCGTTTCATGGACGACTCCAAATTTTTTCAAAAACCATAAAAACAGGCGGACAGGTTAGAAACTGGTTTGAGCGGCTATGTGGTACGGGAAAAACAGACTGAAAACCAACCCAAATTAACGCGAAAGCAACCCAGTAACGCAGCGTTTTTGCGCAAAAACAAACCGAAAAGCAACGTGATTTCTCCGAAATTTTAACGTCATTAGAGAAGACGATATATTGATTTTTCAATCAAGATTGACAGTATATCTGCAAAAATCTATGATTCCAAGTATCAAACAGGAGTGAATTCAGCATGATGATTGAACCGAAGGAACCGGAGTATTTTCTCGACAGCTTCCCGCGCGACGATTTTCCGCGTTACTCGTGGACGGATCGCCCAAAGACACTGCCCGCGTCGGCGTGGACAACCGAAACGACCCACCGCGACGGTCAGCAAGGCGGTTTGCCGCTGACAGCGGAACAAAGCCTGCAAATCTACGACATCCTGTGCGACTTCACAGGAACAACGGGAGCGATTCGGCAGGCGGAGTTTTTCGTCTACCGACCGAGCGACAAAGCGGCGCTGGAAGGCGCGCTGGAACGCTATCACGGCGGCGCGCCGATTGAGCCAACGACGTGGATTCGGGCGACAGCGAAGGACGTGGCGCTGATCGGCAGCCTGGGCATCCGCGAAACGGGAATGCTGGCCTCGGCGTCCGACTACCACACGTTCCACAAGTTCAAACCGGGAGGGCGCAATCAGGCGGCGAACACCTATCTCGATGCCGTGCGCGTGACCGTCGAAGCGGGAATTCGCCCGCGTCTGCATCTCGAAGACGCGACGCGCGCGCCGATGGACTTTATGAAGCCGTTCATCGACGCGGTGCAGGAAATCTGCGCGCCGTATGGTGACGCGCTGCGCCCGAAGTTTCGGGTATGCGACACAATGGGACTCGGCCTGCCCTATGATGAGGTTGACCTGCCGCGCAGCATCCCGCGCATTTTCCGCGAACTGCGGGCGATGGGTTTACAGTCGGAAGATCTCGAATTTCACCCGCACAACGATACCTGGCTGGTGGTGGCGAACTGTCTGGCGGCGGTGCGCGAAGGCTGCGCGGTGATCAACGGGACATCACTGGGCAAGGGCGAGCGCACTGGCAACGCCCCACTCGAAGCCGTCCTGATGCACCTGATTGGCATGGGCTATTTCGCGGACGACAAGCCGGATTTCAAGGCACTGAACGCGCTGGCGGATTTGTACGAGTCGATGGGTCAGGGTGTTCCGGCGAAGTATCCGCTTTACGGACGGGACGCACACCGGACACGGGCAGGCGTTCACGCCGACGGGCTCAATAAATTTTGGTGGATGTATGCGCCGTTCAACGTGCCGGATTTGCTGGGACGGCCTTTGGAAGTGTCGCTGACGAAAGACAGTGGGATCGCGGGGCTGATCTTCCTGATCAAGCAGCACATGGGCGTCGAACTGGCGAAGGACGACACGGGGTTACAGCATGTCTATCAGTGGATGGTCGCGGAGTTCGACAACGGGCGGCAGACAAGCATCGAGTGGGAAGAAATCGAGCCGCTGGTTCGGGAGCAGGTGGCGGTCAGCCATCAGGAGTCAGCGGTCAGCTAAAAGCCAAGCAGCCCCTCAGATTGACCATCACGGTGAGCGAAATTCGAGTCATTCATCCATAATTGGAGTCGATTCGTAATTTCGCTCCTTTCCAGCGAGTTCCAGGAAGAATGTGATGGCAAACGCCGAGAAATTCAAGACAATTGACGATTATATTCGCTCGTTTCCGCCGGAGGTGAGAGGCGTTCTGCAAACGCTGCGCGAGACGATCAAGGAAGAAGCGCCCGAAGCTGAAGAAACGATCAAATATGACATGCCAACTTTCGTCTGGCATGGTAATCTGGTGTACTTCGCGGCGTGGAAGAAACATATTTCGCTTTACCCGATTACGCATACGATGGAAGATGCCATCAGAGAAATTTCCGACTACAAAAACTCCGGCAAGGGAACGATCCAGTTTCCGCTCGATCAGCCGCTGCCGCTGCCGCTGATCCGCCGGATTGTCCAGTTTCGCGTGCAGGAACAGCAGGAAAAGCGGCGCTAACTCAGCGCGTCAGCACGTTCTGGCGGAGCTGGTCGAGAGTTTGGAGGGTGAGCAGGTTGCGGAGCGTGCCGCCGTACAACTGCTGCGCGCCATCAAACGCGCAATAGCTGCCCACCTGCGCCTTGAGATGCGTGTGATCGGGGCCGATGCCGTCATCAGGGAGGGTTTGCGCCGCCGCCCAGAGGTTGATGAGGGGGATTTGTTCGTCGTTGGCGATGTCGAGCAGCATCATGTTGAATTCGAGCGAACGCTCGTAGATTTCGCCGCGATCCGGCAGGACGACGAAGGTGGTCAGCACAGGGATGATCCCCTGCTGGATCGAGGTCTGGACAATGGCGCGCATATTGGCATTGTAAGTGGCGGTGGTGAGCTTGAGATCGGCGGCGTCGATGCCACCGAGCATGATAATGGCAACGCTTGGACGGATGATGCGATACTCGCACAGCAGCGGCGATTCACCGGGATAACACGCGCCGCTGGTCGCCCAGAATGGATCGAGGACAGCGGAAGAATTGAAGCCCTTGCGCGCCGTGAGGCTGTTGCGAATGTGGGTGAACGAGTTGGCATCAGCTTCGCTGGGCGCGACCGAGAAATAGTCAACGACCGCCTGCAAGTAGCCGTAAATCCCCCAGTTGCAGTAAACATCAAAGCCCATGCCAATAGGCTGCAAAAAATCGCCGTTGGTGGTGTTGCTGTCACCAATGGTGGTAAAGATGCGCGGCTGCACGCCGAAATCGCGCCCACGCTCAAAAATCCAGCGGACACGCTCAGCGGTGAGATTGGCAAGGATGGGCGTGGTCTGGAGGCGCTGCTCCATCGCGGGAATGTCGCCGAGGGTGACCTGCGTTGGAACAGGGATGCTGGTCGGCGTGATGGTGAGCGAAGGAGCAATTGAAGGGGCGGCAACAATCAGGGTGGGCGGAAAATCAGACTGCCCCTGCCCTGCTGACTGAAGCATGGTCAGGCTTTGGAGGGCGTAGACATCGCTGGCGGCGACCCAACCAGATACACCCTGATCGGTGACGACGGCGATCCACTGGCTGTCGTCGGTGCGCACCTGAGCGGTGACGACGGATCCGCCGGGAAGTGTGGCAATGACGTCTGCGGAGAGCGAAGGATCGCTGCGGAGGATGATCCCCGGCGCGTTGGTGACGTTGATATTGCCGACGAGCGCCGGAAACGAGGTCAGCGGGGGCGGATTGGTGGGGAGATCGACGGTGGGCGGCGGGGTGTCCGTATCCGTTACGGAAGGGACGATTGACGCAGGCGTTTTGGTTGGCGGATGAGTGGGCGCTGCGGTCAAAGTGGGCGCAGGTGAAGGTAGGACAGCCTGCGTCGGAACTTTGAGATCGGGCTGGGGTGCACACGCTCCGGCAACGATCAGCGCTATCAGGCAAAGCCAACGGAGCGAGGGCATGGCGCTAGTTGGCGCTGCTGGTGGCTTGCCAGACGAGATCAAGCATTTGCAGGGCGGTCAAATTACGGATGACGTAGCCATAATGCAGATTCGCGGCGCGGAAATCGGCAGCACCGACGTAGCCCTTGGGCGGAACGGAAGGATGGACTTTATCAAGATCATAGCCGTCGCTGCCGAGCGGAAGCATCGCGCCGCCGTAATCCACCAACGGGATCGAGTGTTGGGTGGCGACAGAAACGATGATGGCGTTGAACTGCTGACATTCCGTTTCGTAGTGGATGCGGACGGGGATGGTGCTGAGGATGGGGATAATGCCACGCGCTTCAGTGAGATTGACGATGGTATTCAGATTGGCGCGAAAGTTATCGGGGTCAAGGACGCTGACATCATTGGTGCCGAACATGATGAGGGCAACCGAGGGCTGAAGAACGCGATACTCACAGACGAGCGGCGACTCGCCTTCCTCACAGACGTCAGGATTGCTCTCGGCAGGGTTGAGGACGCGATAGGTCGTCCAGCCGACTTCCGCCGCCAGCGATTCGTCGTTGAAGGAATTGTGATCATCGCGGGTGGGCGTTCGCGAGTAGAA
This sequence comes from Anaerolineae bacterium, assembly GCA_034432495.1. GTDB lineage: Bacteria > Chloroflexota > Anaerolineae > Aggregatilineales > Phototrophicaceae > Flexifilum. Next base: position 120,000 of record DAOUCB010000175.1, read on the forward strand.
ATCGATCACGCCCTGAAGGTTAGTATAATCGCCCAACTCGTAAAGACCATCGCCAATGGGGTCGAGCGTCAGGATGGATTTGGTGATGCTGTCGCCGATTTTGGCGAACACATCCGGGTGGTTGCCGAGACGCTGACCGCTGGCGTAGACCGAACGAATGTGATCCACGACGGCGGGGAGCAGACGAGTCGTGCTGCCACCTACGGGAAAGAGGGTGTCGAGATCGATATGAACATCCACATACTGGGCGAAAACCCACCCAATCTGATCCGCTTCCGTTTGGACGCGCAGCCATTTTCGATCCTGCGATAGACCGAGAATGGTCAAGGGGGTATCCGGTTCGAGCAGCGTGAGGATGTCGCTGTTGGTCGATGGAGCGGCGCGGAGGCGAAGGCTGTCGTCGGCGACGACTTGAGCATCAGGGACAGGAGTCGAGGGTTGGGCAGAGACAAACTGAACAGAAAAGAGAAGAAGAACAAAAAGTGGAAGGAACAAAAATGCCCTCCTCACCCCCAATCCCTCTCCCACACCAGCGGAGAGAGGGGAGAAAGATGGCGTGTTGGGGATTGAGGAAAGTCCTTTTAATGCGATTAGGGCAAGGCGCGCCTTGCCCCTACGAAGGCTGATAGTCAATTGGCGGCGCGTTCGGATAGCCATTTGTCACGGTTAGCGGCGCGGGCAATTTTGCCGCTGGAAGTCTTGATCAGCCAGCGCGAATCAACCAGATGGACGTAATTGAGGGTGACGGTGCTGCGCTGAGCAACGGCCTGGCGGATGTTCTGAGTTATGGTCTTGCGAGCGTCGAGGTCGTCGGTTTCGACTTCAGCGACGACCGCGATGAGTTCGGTGCCTTCACGCTCATCGGGGACGCCAAAGACGACGGCGCGCCCGGCATGGACACCGCTGATGGTGTTGACGATGGCCTCAATGTCGCCGGGGTAGACGTTCTTGCCTGCGTTGATGATCAAGTCCTTAGAGCGCCCGACGATATAGACTTCGCCTTCTGCGAGGTAGCCTCGATCTCCGGTAAGATACCAACCATCGCGGAACGGCTGCAAATCGGGACGGTGGTAGTAGCCGCTCAACATACTGTCGCTGCGAACGACGATTTCGCCAATGATGCGCTCTGGAAGCTGTTGGCCTTCGGAGTCAATGGCGCGGACTTCAACATTGTGAATCGGCTTGCCGCAGGAAACTTTGACGAGCGCATTGGGGTGATCAACGGCGACAGGAACTGCGCGCAAGTCACTTTGCAGTGCGACGCGATCAATCGTGTCGAGAGTCGGGAGCGCGCCGGGAGCGGTTTGGGTGACAGCGAAGGTGTTCTCCGCCATCGCGTAGCTGACGGCAAGCATGGCTGGTGTGACGCCAAGCGGGGCAAAACGTTCGGCAAAGAGCGCGTGACTCTCGGCGAAAACGGGTTCGCTACAGTTGATGAACATGCGCATGGAGGCAGCGGACAAGCCTTCGAGATCACGCTGGCGAATGCGGCGGGCGCAGTGGTTATAGGCGAAATTCGGCAGCCAGCAGAGCGTGCCGCGATAGGTGTCGATGGCGCGAAAGAGCATAGCGGGGCTTTTGACCCACTCGAAAGGCGACATGAGGACGAGCGGAATCCCCTGAATGAGCGGCATGAGAAAGCCCGCAATCAGTCCCATATCGTGATAGAGCGGGAGCCAACTGACGATGACATCGCTGGTGGTGAGGGCAATGGCGTCCGCGTAGCTGGCAAGCTGATTAAGGACGGCGCGATGCGTGAGGGCAACGCCCTTCTGCAAACCCGTCGTGCCACTGGAATGCTGCAACAAGGCGATCTCATCAGGCATTGGGACGTTGGGGGTGAAAGATGGCGAGTCGGTGAGCGAGGCAAGGAGTGTCTGCGAGCCGTAGACTGGACAGCCGATCTTCTCAGCTAAGGTGAGCGCGAATTCGTCGGTAGTGAGGACAGCGCGCACGTTCGAGAGCTTGACCAGCTCGGTCATGTTGGCGGTGTAGATGTCGGGATCAAGCTTCTCGGTGAGGGTCGAGAACATCGAAGGAATCGCGCCGATGAGGAGCGCCCCCCAGAAGGCGTAGACACTTTCCAAATCCTGGGTGTGAGCGATGACAACCAAATCACGCGGGTGGATGCCCATGCGCTGAAGAGCGGCGGCGTAAGTGGTGATGACGCGGACAAACTCAGCGCGGGTGACGGTAATCGGCTCGGCTTCGACGCTGCGGTAGATGATGGCAGGAGTCGAGTCGGGAGCGCGGAGAGTCACGGCGTCGAGCAGTGTCTGGAATTGGGTGCGGGTGGATAGGTTTAGCAAAGCTTGTCCTCGGAATGCCACCGGAGGGATTTGGGAAAAGGGTGCAGCGCGCTGCGCCCCTACAGCCCCTCACCCTGTTCCCTCTCCCACACAAGCGGAGAGAGGGGAGAAAAACGGCGGGTCGTTTCGATAAAGTCCATTTTCATTTGGAAAAGAGCAAAAACGGCGAGGCGTGTCTCGCCTCTACGAAAGGCATTTCGCACAGGGATTAGGACTGCGGAATGCTGGAACGGCGGCGGATTTTGCCGGTATGGACGACATGGGTTTCGTGAGTCTTAGCGTCGTTTTTGGCGATGACAGCATAAACCTGCCTGATCAGCCGATCCACATCAACGCCGCTGGCGAAGCAGACGCCCATCGCGGTGACGAACACGTCGGCGGCTTCCTCCGCGATGTGATCCTGATCGTGGTGTTCGCGCCCAGCCTCGATCAGTTCGCGAACTTCTTCCTGAAAATTCTGAATCGTATCGTCAATCTGGGGCGTGACGCCAAAGCGGTCGTAAAAGTCGAGCGTCGATTGAGCAAGATCGCGCAGGGAGTCACCTGTGTTGTGAGAAATGTCAGCCATCGTTATTTTGCATCCCGCATGACGCGCGCGACCATCTGGTTGAGCGTGTCCATTTTGGCGACGGTCAGGTCAGGGTCAGGGATGTAGACGCCATACTCACCTTCGACGTAGACGGCAAACTCGGCAAGCGCGAACGAGTCCATCAGACCACCGGTGACGATGCCTTCGGTGTCGGTCAGGTCGTAGCTGTCGTCGCGGATCAGTTCGCGCTTGATATATTGACGCAGGTTTTCACGTACTGCTTTTTCGTCCATCGTGGACTCCTTATGTTTATCGGACAGAGGTGCACAGCCGTGCACCTCTACACGTATGTATTTACCGGAAATATTATGATGATACCTCAGAGGCAGCGGTGATGGCGGTGGCAAGCCAGCCGCTTAGCTGACGCGATCCCGCCGGAGTCAGATGGACAGGGCTATCGGTGAATTCGTTCGGGTCGATGCGATCCCACCAATCGAGATAACGCCAGTCATGAGCATCCGCGTAGGTCTGAAGGAGGTCGCGGTACTGATCATATGCCCAGCGTGGATAGAAGGCATTGTAACGCAGGTCGCTGTTGGTGCCGCTGCTGATAAACATCGGCTCGTTGATGATAGTGATGGGAACGTCTCCGACACGCTGGATGCCAGCGGCAAGCACATCGAAGGCGAGATTGGCGTCGGTGAGGGTCATTTCCTGCTTGAAGGTATCCCACGAAATATCGGTGTCGAAGTCGGATTTGCGCGGCGTGTAGGTGTCGGGGATGGTCTGATCGATGCCCGTTGCCGCCCATGAGAAGCCGTATAGTTGTAGGCGCAGCCAATCGGCGAGGGCGCGGCGCTGTCCAATAAGTGTTCTATCGACAGCTTCCGGCAATACAAGCGTGTCGCTGCTCCAGAATTCCTGCACAATAACTGGATGATTCAAACGGCTGTCGTTCGGATCAATACCAAGCTGATAGCGCGAAATCAAATCACGAATTCGCGGCGCGTTGTTCTGGACGATGGGCGGATACAACTGCTGATCCTGCGGGAGCGATTGCAGCGTCACCAACCAGACAATCTGATCGGGCTGGTACTGCATAGCTTCGTCGAGGAGCATCAAATCTTTGGTGACCGACTCAATCGGATAGCCGAGGTTATAAGCGACGATCCGCTTGCCGTCCGCCGTCTTCAGATTCGCGGCGTTGATATTGGCTGAATAGGTGTCCTTGTTGGCGAGAAACCAGCCCCAGGTCGAAGAATCGCCGATGAGTAGGACGCGGTATTCGTCGCTGGCTTTGGGGCGAGCAACAATATCCGAGGCGAACATTGCCGGGATGCTGTAGAGATTCAGGTTGTAGGACTCGGACGGATTTTCGCCGTAGGGCAGACGCTCACGACCAGGGAGGATGCCATTGTAGAGCGACAGGTGTCCGAGCGCCTCAATCGGGTTGAGGAGCGCGAAGATCAGGTTGGCGAGGACGAAGAGAATCGCCGCCTTGAAGATTACACGGAGGAGGAAGCGCCACGAGTTCATCGGAATTGACCCCACCCCTGCTGCCCAACAACAGGGCAGCTTCCCCTCCCCGATTTCAGGGAGAGGGAAAGGGCAAATACATACCTAACTCTCGACCCCTCTCCACTTCGTCGGGAGGAGCGAAAGGCAATACGCCGATTAGCGGCAGGCGTGATTGAGAAACGTTGGATCGTCATCATTGCAGGCCGATCCCGAAGAGGCCGCCGAGAACGTGCAGCGATTGATCGAGCGAGGGCAAGGCGAACCAGACCCAGCCGAGGACAACAAAGTGAAAGGTAATCAACCAGCCGACGAGCGTCCAGGCGCGTTTCTGGGCGGGTTTATCGGCGAGGCCCCGATACCATTTGCGGGTGCGGTCTGTCCACTGCTTGTGGACGAACAGCCCTACTCCGTGCCAGATGCCCCAGACCAGAAAATTGAGCGAGATGCCGTGCCACATGCCGATGACGACCATCGTCGCCGTCTGGGTGGCGAGGACGATGAGTGTGGGTGATGGCTTGGGTTTGCGGCTCAGAAGCCAGCGCGACAACGGCGAGAAGATATAGGAGCGCGCCCAAGCACTGAGCGTGGCGTGCCAGCTTTGCCAGAAAACCGTGATATTGCTGCGCAGGTAGGGTCGGTTGAAGTTCTCCGGCAGTTTGATGCCGAGCAGAATACCGATGCCGATGGCAACGTCGGAATAGCCGCCGAAATCGAAATAAAGGCGAAGGGCATACCCGTAGAGCAGCAGCCACATCCCAAGCGCCGAATGCGTCTGCGCGGCGTTGGTGGGGTTGAGCGCCATGCCCATTGCGAGGCTGTCGGCGATGACGAATTTTTTGAACGCACCGATAGCGATGCGGGTGAAACCTTCAGTAAAGCGCGCGCCATCGAGGCCAACTTTAGCGGGGAGCGCGCGGAAATCTTCAACAAACCGTTCGGCGCGGTCGATGGGGCCAGCGGTGTAGGCGGGCGCGAATATCACATAAGTGACGTACTCACGCAGGGAGAGCGCGGGCAGCAGCCCAGTTTGACGGTCACGGAGGGTATGGATGAGGCGGAAGGCAACGTAGGAAAAGCCCAACCAATTGAGATCAACGAAGGTGGCGAGGGTAGTGTCCTGCCCGGTTTGCCCGCGCCAGAAGCGGCTGACCTCAGTAGCGAGGGGCGCGCTTTTGAGCAGGACAAAGAGGACGATGATGATCAGCATCATGATGGTGAGGGTGCGCTTCTGGACGCGCGGCTGATTGTCCGGCGTGGTGAGGCGACGGATCAGGAGCGACGCGCCGAGCACAATGGCGGTGATGAGCGCCAAAGAAATCACCACAAGCAAAGGATCAGGCGGGCGCGAGGCGGTCAGGCGGTAATCGGCGTCGATGAAGCGCATCAACGACATGATGAGCACGAGCACAATGATCAGGCCGAAGGTGATGCGATCCTCGCGAATGGTGCCGGTCGATGTGCCGTCGGGGGCAACTTCTGCGGGAATACGGGTGAACCACCAGCAAGCGACGGTCAGGATGAGCGTGGTCGTGGGCAGGATGAAATCGGTGAAGCGAATGGGCAACGGCGGCTGAAGGCGATAGATTAGCACGACGCTGGCGATCAGCAGCACCCAGCCGCGCCAGCGGACAGGCAGGATCGCCGCGTAGAGCAGCGCGCCGACGATGAAGACGGCGATAAAGGTGAGATCAAAGGTCACGAGGCGTACCCCTCAGGGAGAGGAGCAGAGCTTACCTCACCCCTAACCCCTCTCCACTGCGCAGCGAGGGGAGAAAATCTCCCTCGTAGACGGTCTGTCGGCTTTTGGTGGGTGGGCACAGCGTGCTGTGCCCCAATAAGTACCGGACGAACACGTAGGTTCGCCCCTACAAAACGCCCACTGCATTCCGCTTGGTCGTCTACGAAGGACAACCACACAGGTTCTGTAGGTTGACAATCGGGCGAGGCGTGCCTCGCCCCTACGAGAACAACCCGCGTCTTTTGATTGGATGTAGTTAGGGCGAATCGGTAACGGGCGAGGCGTGAGGTCATTTCAGAATTGGCGATTTGCACAAAATGACCCCAGCCCCCGACCCCCTCCCCGACTTCAAGGAGGGGGAGAAGAGCAAGGGCGCACAGCCGTGCGCCCCTACAACGTTGCACAACAGCGGGATCGGGTCGGGCAAGGAATACAATTCTGAAATAGCCTCGTGCCTCGCCCCTACGGATGACGGGATGGGAAGGCGGCATTGGAGCCGAAATCGACATGCCTAAAAGCCCTGATAAATCCACTGCGGCGAGGTATCGCTGGTAACGATGATCAGCAGAATCACGATCAGGCAGAGGGCAAGGGCATAAGCATTTTCACGGGTGAACAGATGGCGTCTCATGGGGCGTCGGCTTCGCCGCACCACTTCCACGCGCCATCCTCCTGCACGACCTTATAGGAGACAAGCGGGAAATCGGTTTGCTCCGTGCCGTAGGTGGCGACAATTTTGCCGGTGCAGGAAACGACATCGGTGTCGCCCTGACGAGTGCAGGTCATATCCTGAGTTTTGGCATCGAGACCCGCGAAGGATGAGGCTTCACGCTCCAGCACGGATTCCATTGAACTGCACAACAAGCCCTGCATGGTCTTCTGGTCGGCGGCGACTTTGGCCTGCAAATAGTCGGCAACGACTTTCGCGGGGTCGCCCGCGCCGGACGAGCTACAGGAAACGAGGAGCATGATCCCCAAAAGCAGGATGAAAGCTGCCCCGGACAGACGAATCTCAGGGCGCTGCGGTCGCTTCAGGCGTGCCAGAGTCGGTCGAATTTGCCGCAGGAAGAATGACATCATTTCGAATCTCATCGAGTACCTTAATCGAAAGTAAGTTGCGGAGGGCTGCGCCGGAAAAAGCGACCGAGCCGTTGTCAAAACGCAGATTTTCACTGCCCCAGTGTTTCATGTGAATATCGTCAACTTCCAGCCCAAAAGCGGGCAGCGCGCGCGCCGCCAGCCAGAGATTGATGACCGGAAGCTGATAATCGGCGGCGATTTTGATGATGCGACGATTGAAATTGACCGCCTGAAACCAGAGACCGCCGTTCGGATCATAGCTGAAGGTTGAAAGCACCGGAATGATACCGTGACTGATGGTATTGTCGACCACCGCGCGCATCTGAACATCGAAGCGCGCATCATCCATCGCTTTGAGATCGTTGGCGCTAAAGAGAATCAGCGAGATGCTGGGTCGCTTGCGCCGATACTCGCAGTCGAGGGGCGACTCGTTCGGCTCACAAATCTTCTTGTCCGCCCAAGCCGGGTCGAAAATGGTGTAGCTGGTCATGCCGACCCGCGCCGCCACGCTATCGACTGCTGTCGACGCGCCGAAGTAAAGGATGGTGTCGCCAAGATAATCGTAGGGGCCGAGCACGGTATCGGTGCGGCTCATGGGCTTGAGATAGAGATCGTCGGCGGTCATGCTGTCACCAACTTTGGTGATGACATGGCTGTAATTGTGCAAATCGTCATGCCCATGACGGTAGACTTCGCGCATGGCGTCGCTGATGGTTGAGGGTATGACGGGAACCACATAGAGATCGTGGAGCTGAGATTTATCGGCGTTGGGATCCGCATCAGGCAGATTCGTGTTGACAGGGACTTCATTAAAGTGAAAATCGAGGTCAAAGTGCAAATAGCCGCTGATGATCCAGCCTTCGATTAACAGGTTGCCATGCGAATCCTTGCGCTGAATATGCACCCAGGTACCGATGTTGTTGCGCTCAATAATCGTCATGGGGACATCGCCAGGAATCTGCCCCAGCAGCAGAAACGTGACTCCCGGCCCCTGAAAGACGTAGACGGAGCGATAGGCCGTCGTCTGGAAACGAGTGTCCTGCGCTGAGGTCGACGTAAGCGACGTGAACAGCCCCAGCAGCAGGATGATGAAAAGCAGTCGTTTCAATCTCGCATCACTTTCGCGCGAACAAGTCTAGCATCCGCAGCCGATCCGGTCAACGCAGGCTCATGGGGAAAACCGAGAGACTCACGGTGCCATTTTCGGTGAGCAGATACATATTTTCAAGACGCACTCCGATGCGGGCGGCAGGTGTATAGCCACCCGGTTCGACGCAGACGACATTGCCGACTTCGAGCGTACCGCCGCGATCCGGGTTGAGGTCGGGCAATTCGTGGGCGCGAAGGCCGATGTTGTGCCCGCCATGATGCGGAATACCGCTCTCGGCGAAGACGGGATTCTCGCGGATGAGACCGTCGATGAATTTCCAGACTTCGATGCCATCGGCTCCGGGGACGAGCACGCTCGGAATCAGCTCGTGGACATGCTTCATGGTGTCGAAAATCGACTGCTGCAAGGGGGTAATCTCGTCACCAACGATGAAGGTACGCGACATATCCGCCCAGTAGCCGCCCGCATACGTCCAGGCATCGACCACATAGAGTTCGCCCGCTTCAATCGCGCGATCCCGCGCCCAGCCGCCCGCCGTGCCGCTGGTATAGTCGCCCATGTGAACGACGATTTCGTCCGCCTCATGATGCGCGGCCTGCTGCCCTGCCAGCAGCACATCGAGTTCCTTGACGCCCGGTCGAACAGCCTGACGGACGGCGCTGTACGCAGCCTCATTGATTTGAACACTGCGGCGAATCAACTCGATTTCGTCGGGGTCTTTGCGGCTTTCCATGTCGGCGATCAGATCGTCGATGGCGATCCATTCGTCGGGGTGGACGACGGAATCGACAGTTGAGCCGAGCAGACGCGGCAGCATTTCGGCCTGCCAACCGATGCGCGAAGCGCTCATGCCGCTCAAGCGGGCCGCGAGCAGCGTGTTGATGCGGCGCACCCAATCGGCGTTGGTGGTGAAGTTATGCGCCCATTCGTAAGTCATGACTTCATCGACGGCGGCCTGCCCCATGTTGACGGGCGCGATCAACCAGATGCTTTGGGCATCGACCCAGAGGAAGGCTGCCAGTAAATGCGGTACACGCGGGAGAAGCATCCCGGTGAAATAGTAAATGTCGAGCGGATCGCTGATGATGGCAGCATTCAGATTATTGTCAGCGAGCGCCTGACGCAGACGCTGCTGTCTCGTGCGACAGCCTGTAAGAGTCAGCATGAAATTATCCTTATGATTGATGTAGAAATTAAAATGCCCGCACAACTTTTGATGTAGTATAGTGCCGTGCGTGGTTTGAGCAAAGGAGTTTTGTCATGCGAAAATGGGTTCTTGTGTTGATGGTGCTGCTGGTCTTTGGAGCAGTACCGACATTTGCGCAGACGAACGAGACCGACAATCCACTGCTGCGAATGCTGGCGCGCATCCCGGATACCTCAGGATCGCGCGAGTACTTGAGCTATATCGACTACCGGGCGCTGCTGGCGTCGCGCCCCGATGTGCCAGAGATTACGTCGTGGGGGCAGTTTTCCAGCCTCATGGACAGCAAAAGCGCTGCCAGCCGTCTGACAATGGCAACGCTGATGGGTGTGCAAAGTGGGCCGGGATTCTTCGCCCAGTATCTGCTGCGATCCGAGGGAATGCCAGAGGTCGTGGGATTTGATGATTTCACGATTGAACGCGCCGTCGAATTTGGCAATCCGCCGGATCAAGGCTGAGGGGGCGACAGTAAGTTTAGAGAGGAGGGCTAGCAGCGAGAAAAGCCTGACAGCCTTCGCGAAATAAACTCCAACGACGGACATAGGTGCCATCAGGTCGACGCTTGAGCAAAGCCGCTTGACCCGCTGC
>DAOUCB010000176.1:0-2779 GCA_034432495.1 Anaerolineae bacterium
AAAATAAACAATCGATGATGAATCGCTCGATGCAATCCGTCGTTTTGTTCTTTCCCCTCCTTGAATTCGGGGAGGGGAAGCGCCCTGCTTTTGGGCGCAGGGGTGGGGTCAGCGCTGTTTGCCACCAGAGGCTCAAACGTGTTGAGCAGAAAACTGAGGAGGCATGACGGCAGGCAAGAGAGTGCGCAGCAAAGAACCAGAAAATCAGAGGCAGCGTTAGTACGCTGAAAAGAACGTGTCCCAAAATTCGCAAGACCCGCAAGACCCGATTTTTAAGCCGTTCAACGAGCCGCCGCCGCGCAAGCCGAGAGGCCCGGTTCGCATCGGGCGTTTCCAACTGCCGCGCATGGCAGTCGGCTGTCTGGCGATTCTGGTGGCGGTGCTGTTGTGCAGCAGCGTGACCTTCGTCGTGGCGGATCGCATCTGCTACGGCAATCTGAGTCAACGACTGCCGATTTACCCGAACGCGACCATCAAGTCACGCGAGCACAATTTTCTGAGCGAATTTGGCATGGGCAACACGGTGGTGGTCATGACTTCGCCGGATGCGCCGGACGAGGTACGCAGTTGGTATGCAGTGCATACGGGCGCGTATTTGCGCGAATCGCTGAGGAACAATTCGCCCTTCTTCCGCATGGCGCAGGGGCAGGTCGATGTGACGCACGACCCGGAGAACGATTCCGGCAGCCAGATCATTTTGTACGGTACGTGTGTGCAGTAAGAAAGCAGTCGAATCATGAAACCTTTGCTCGAACGCCTCAAAGAAAATCGTCCGCTGCTGGCGGATGGCGCGATGGGTACGCTGCTGCACACACGCGGCATCCCGATGAACGACTGTTTCGAGCGCTGTAACCTGACGCGCCCCGAACTGGTCAGCGAGATTTACCGCGCCTATATCGCGGCGGGCGCGGAGATGATCGAGACCAATACGTTTGGCGCGAACCGATTGAAGCTGGCGGAATTCGGGCTGGAAGATCAGGTCGAGGCGATCAACCGGGCGGGCATCGAACTGGCGCTCAAGACCGTTAAAGAGAGCGGGCGCGACGTCTATGTTGTGGCGTCGATTGGCCCGCTGGGGGTTGGCGTGCAGCCGTATGGTCGGCTGAAGCAGGAAGACGCGCGCGCGATTTACGCCGAGCAGATTCTGGCGCTGGTGCAGGCGGGCGCGAACGGACTGCTGTTCGAAACGTTCACCGATTTGGGCGAAGCGCTGCTGGCGCTGGAGGTGGCGAAACAGGTCGCGCCGGAACTGCCCGTGATCAGCGAAATGACCTTCGGGCATGAGGATCGCACGCTGACGGGGCATCTGCCGGGGAACGTGGCGCGCAAGCTGAGCGAGGCCGGAGCCGCTGTCGTTGGCGTCAATTGCAGCGCGGGGCCGGGGCATATCTCGCGGATTTTGCAGATGATGAAGCAGGCCGCGCCGGAGGCGATCTTCTCGGCGATGCCAAACGCGGGTTTCCCGGAAACGATGGGCGGGCGGACGATGTACCCGGCGACGGTCGAGTATTTCGCAGAATACGCGCTGACGGCGAAAGCCATCGGCGCGACCATCATCGGCGGCTGCTGCGGCACAACGCCCGATCATATCGCGGCGATGCGCGCCGCCCTCGATGACCATTCGCGTCCGCTGCCGCACGTTTCGACAGTTGCAGTCCATGCTGAGGAAGATCACGGGGTAGCGGAGCGCCCATCGGAACTGGCCTTCAAGCTGGCGGCGGGGCAGTTTATCGTGAGCGTGGAAATGAAGCCGCCGCGCTCACACAACTTCGACCGCGTGCTGGCTTCGGCGCAGATGCTGGTCGATGTGGGCGCGGACGTGCTGAATATCGCGGACAGCCCGGCGGCTCAGATGCGTGTTTCTCCCTGGGCGGTGGCGAACCTGCTGCAAAATCGGCTGGGCGCGGAAACGGTGCTGCATTTCCCGACACGCGGGCGCAATCTGCTGCGGGTGCAGGGCGATTTGCTGGGCGCGCACGCGCTCGGCCTGCGCAACCTGTTCGTGTGCATGGGCGATCCGACACGGATCGGCGATTATCCCGATGCCAACGATACCTACGACATCGTGCCGTCGGCGCTGATCAAGCTGATCAGCCAGCGGATGAATACGGGCGTCGATCAGGCGGGAAATTCGATTGGTCAGCCGACGAGCTTCACGGTCGGCTGCGCGCTGAACATGGGCGCGGACGACGTGGATAAGGAAATCGACGTGCTGCGCAAGAAGCTCGACGCGGGGGCGGATTTCGCGCTCGGTCAGGCGGTGTTCGAGCCGCACATCGCCGAGAATTTCCTGCGGCGCTACGAGGAAGTCGAGGGGCATCCGCTGAGGCTGCCGGTGCTGATGGGCGTGATGCCGCTCTACAGCCTGAAGCACGCCAAGTTCCTCGATAACGAAATTCCGGGGATCAATATTCCGCCAGCGATTTTCAAGCGGCTGGAAGATGCAGGCGAGGACGCGGCAGCGGAAGGCGTGCGCATCGCGCAGGAACTGCTGCACGACCTGAAGGACATGGTGCGTGGGACGTACATCATCCCGGCATATGGGCGCTATGAACTGGCGGCGCAGGTGATCGAGGCGGTCAAAGTGGCGTAACGATACCTCACCCCGGCTGTCCAAAAGCGGGACAGCTTCCCCTCTCCATAGGCTGAGGGGGCGACAGTAAGTTTAGAGAGGAGGGCTAGCAGCGAGAAAAGCCTGACAGCCTTCGCGAAATAAACTCCAACGACGGACATAGGTGCCATCAGGTCGACGCTTGAGCAAAGCCGCTTGACCCGCTGC
>DAOUCB010000177.1:0-39962 GCA_034432495.1 Anaerolineae bacterium
GGATTACCGTTTAAAGTTTTATTACACCCCTCTCCCCCGACCCCTCTCCCACGCAAGCGGGGAGAGGGGAGAAAACGGCGCTTTTCTTTGCGCTGTTCTCGGATTTAGGAGAGCAATTAAGCGTAATACTGTTTTAACGGTAATGCTCTGAGTGATGAGTAAAACAGGACTGATAGATAACCGATATAGACACTGCCTGATTTTGGTGGCTTATAAACAGGGCGCAGCACGCTGCGCCCCTACAAGAACCAGGGCAGACACACGGGTCTGCCCCTACAGATTAGACCGTATCTATTTAGGTCATCTATGAATAAGAACAAGTGAAAGCAGCAAATAACGCGTGATCAAGCTGGCATGATCACGCGTTTCTTTTAGCTCGGTACTCGGTACTATTGTTTGATCGACCAGTCGCCGATGTTGCGGAAGCGGTCGGCAGGCGAGGCGATGAAGCCCAACTGAATGCCCTGTACTTTCGGCGCGGTAACGAATGTGAACAGCGGATTGTAGAGGGGTAGGGCAACTGCACGCGCCACGAATTCGCGCTGGAAATCCTGATAATAGCCGACGCGATTGATGCCAAACGGATCCTGGCGCGCTTTTTCGAGCAGTTCACTGATGCGGGTATCGGCGACGCCGCCATAATTCTTGCCGTCGGGATACTGCCCTTCATGCCAGAAGGTGTAAACGTCGGGATCGGCGCTGCCACCGAGCGAGTATTCGACCAGGGCAGCGTCGAAGTCGTGTGCCGTCAGCCGCGATTGATAGGTGTTGGCATCGACCGCATCGACGGCGACCTGGAGATTTAACTGTGACCACTGCGTCGCGATTTCATTGCACAGGCTGACCAGCGCGGGATCGTTCGGCGTCAGAATGGTGAAGCTGAAGACCGCGCCATTGGTGGCGGTTGGTTCTTCGGTTGCCTGTGCGTCGGTGTTGGCGCGCTGAAGCCGTTCGGCGGCGCTTTGCAAAAGCTGCCGTGCCAGATCGGGGTTGTAGGCAGGCCATTGCAGATTTGGCAGGTAAGCCCACGATCCCGGCATGAGCGGGCTGTTAGCCTCGCTGGCGGTATTCGACATGGTGCGCTCGATGGTCGAAGTGCGGTCAATCCCTGTTTCCAGCGCGGCACGCACACGCTGATCTTTGAAGAAGCTGTCTTTCTGCCAATTGTAGATGATTACGCCGAGGGTAGCCTCCAGCGCGTTATGGGTATCAAGGTCGGCATTATTGGCGACATTGAACAGCGGGCCACGTTCGCTTCGGTCGCGGGCGGCGAAGCCATCGACTGCGCCGTCTTGCAGGGCTTTGATTGCATCGTCGGGCGTGGGGTAAAGCTTAAAACTCACCCGGTCGAGCGCGAAGGCGTGCTGCTGACCTTCGGGGCGCTGCTTATAAACGGGCGCGGCGCGTAAATCCGCTTCATCAACGTTGATGCCGTCGCTGGTGTGCAGACCTTCAAGCTGATACGGCCCCGTGCCAATCGGTGTCAGGTTGAAAGGATGGGTCGCGATTTGTGCAGCCGTTGTACCGCGCAGCGCGTGTTCCGGCAGAATACCGATTTGCAGCCGATCCAGAAAATTGCCAAGCGGCTGTGCCAGCGTAAAACGAATCAGATAATCGCCAAGCTGCTCGGTTTCGACGGTGCGCCAGAATGAGCCAAGCGCCGGATCGCCGGGGAAATCCGGTGAGCGCAGGAGCGACATGGTGTAGGAGACATCGGTGGCAGTGAACGGCACTCCATCCTGCCACAAAACATCCTGACGCAGGAACATGACATATTGCAGCCCGTCCGACGAAATAAGCCAACGTTCTGCCAATGCCGGAACGGGTTCCCCGTAGCTGTTGGTCTTGGTCAGCCCTTCGAAAATCAGCGAAGAAATGTCGCGGTCAACCGGATTAAGCTGTGTCAAAAGTGGATTAAGTCGCTGAATCTTACCGACGAGTGCTTCACGATAGGAACCATTGCTGGACGCAGGTGCGGCGGTAGGCACCGCCTGAATATCAGGAATGGCGGTGGGTGGGAGAACAATATTATCAGGCGTGGGGCTGGCATCACTGGGCGCAGACGTGACCGTTGGCGGAAGATCCGGTGTCGGTTCAGAGGAACGCAGCGCCAAACTGACCACAAACAGGACTGCGGATAGCAACAGGGCAAGCAGTTGCCAGCGATAACCACGCAGCATAGTTTACCTCGTTGATCTGGGAAAGTGGTGTTCTGTCAGGCCGAGGCCCCAGAACACCAGCGTTGGGGTCTTCAAGAAAGGCTTATTTTGCGTAGGCAACGGAGAGGATAGCAATCGCCATGAATGCGATTCCCAGGCCAATCGTGATTTGGAACAAGGTTTTTTCCAGGCCGCGCCGGGTACGGGTGATCCCGCCGTTGTCGCCGCCGCCACCGAGCAGATCCCCTAAGCCAGCGCCTTTGACCTGAAGCAAAATCAGCACGACGAGCAGAATTGAAATAATAATGGAGACGATCATGAAGGCACGTTCCATGCCCATTTACTCCTCAAACAGCGTAAAAAGTGCCCGCATTGTAGCATGGGCAGGCGTAAATGCAAACCCTCGTCTGGGGCAGGCAATCGCCTGCCCCAGAGGTTGATTATTACTGTGGGATGACGGTGCTGGCGGGGACTTCCTCGGTCGATTGTACGGTTTGGGTGCCGGACTGTGATTCGAGGAAGCGCTGCGCTGCGTCTAGCTGCGGATCATCCTGCGTAGGATCATAGGTGGTTGGCTTCCAGTCGATGACAATATCTGGCGTGATGCCGACCTTATGAATCCAGCGACCGGTCGGCGTCAGCCATTTGGCAATCGTCAGGCGAACGCCGCCGCCGTTGACCAAATCCTGCCACGACTGCACCGTGCCTTTGCCGAAGGACTGCGCGCCAATGACCGTTGCGAGGTGATCGTCCTGCAACGCGCCTGTGAGCAGTTCCGACGCGCTCGCGCTGCCCTCGTTGATGAGCACGGCAATCGGCACTTTGATGTCGGCATACGCGCCGGTTGCGTTATAGGTGTGAGTATTGCCGTTGCCGAAATCCTCGGTGACGACCGTGCCTGATTTGATAAAGGCGCTGCCGATGTCGATGGCAGCAGTGAGCAGTCCGCCGGGATTATCGCGCAGGTCGAGGATGAGTCCGGCGCGATTATTGACGTCAACGGCCTTGAGAGCGGCGTCGAGGTCTTGCCGCGCCGTCGCCGTGAACTGATTGAGTTTGATATAGCCGACGTTATCGGCAAGCACCTTCGATTCGGTGTTGGGTACAGTGATGTGAGCGCGCTTGATGGTGAAATCGATAGATTGGTCACCACGTTTGACCGTAATTTTGACGTCAGTGCCTTCCGCGCCGCGTACCAGCGCCGCCAGATCGGTCTGGTTCATACCGGTTACGTCGGTGTCATTAACGGCGGTGAAGATGTCACCGGGCTGGATTCCGGCGCTGGCGGCAGGTGCGCCGTCGAGCAGGCCGACGACGGTAATCGCGCCGGTCGTATCGTCGGTGTGGATGATGACGCCGATGCCATTGAATTCGCCAGTCAGGTCACTGTTGACGAGCTTGTAGGTTTCAGGATCCATGTAGCCGCTGAACTGATCGCCGAGCGAATCGACCAGCCCTTTGGTCGCACCATCGACCAGCTTGGCGGTATCCACTTTGTCGATATATTCACTCTGGATCAGGTTATAGACTTGCCAGAACGGCTGAAAAGCCTGTTCCGCGTCGGGCGGAGCGCTGGTATTGCTGCCCTGCGCTCTGATGACCGCGTACTGATTGCCCAGCGCGAAGCCAACAAAGAAAATCAAGGCGACAATCAACGCCGCCGTAAAATGCTGTAGACGCCCGCGCGGGATGCTTGGGAGGTTCATTGCTGTGCTCCAGTAAGACTCTGTTGGTATGATTATAATTCATGGATGTGCTTAATGTGAGTAATAAGGCGATGAGAGTAGAGGCCGAGGCGATTCTGTTTGGGCTGGCGCTCGGCGATGCGCTGGGAGCGCCGACCGAGTTCATGAAGCTGGCTGAGATCAAGCAGCAGTATGGCGGACGCGGGATTCAGGAGCCGCCCGATCCTGCGTTATATACCGACGATACGCAGATGACGCTGGCGCTGACCGAAGGTTTGCTTGATGCGGGTCTTGATGCCGACCTCGACACACAGATGAACGCGGTGGGGATGCGTTTTGTGGCGTGGTTGAACAGCCAGGATAATGATCGCGCGCCCGGTACAACCTGCATCAACGCTGTCGAACGGTTTGAGGCGGGGATGGCCTGGCGCGAAGCAGGCATTGCAACCTCAAAAGGCTGCGGTTCGGCGATGCGGGTGGGGACGATTGGATTTCTCTACCAGCATGATGAGATGCGTTTACGCGAAGTTGCCGAAGCCAGTGGGTTGATCACACACGGGCACCCAGCGGCGGTCGCGGCGAGTATCGCGGCGGCCTATGCGGTCAAACTGGCGCTCGACGGCGTGAGTGTGGCGGAATATCTGCCGCGCATTATGCTGTTTGTCGATGGCATTAGCGAGGATTTCGATGCCGCGCTTTATCGGGTGGCGCATGTCGGCGCGTGGACGGATGAAGAAGCTGCGCTCGACCATATTGGGCAGGGCTGGGTGGGGGAAGAAGCGGTGGCGCTAGCGCTTTACTGCGTCATTCGATGGCCCGACGATTATGTGGCCTGTGTTCGTCGTGCCGCGAACAGCAACGGCGACAGCGATTCGGTGGCCTGCATTGCCGGAAGCATCAGCGGAGCGCGGCTCGGCTTAGCGGCGATTCCGCTGACATGGCGCGAACGCTGCGAAAATCGGGGTTATCTGAGCGATTTGGCGCTGCGGATGGCGGATGCTGTCGCGCCGAAGCGATAGCAGAGGCTGAGGTCAGCTATCCTGATACGCCTTCGTCCATTCTTCAATCACGCGCTCGGCGGTTTCGAGATCGTAGGCGAAACTGTAACGCGACGTAATCTTGTCATTTTCAGTTGCAAGCAGGTTCATGAGTTCCCGGTTGATTTCGCGCCCGACCACAACAATCATGCCTAAGCGGGGGTCGAGCGAATTGACCACCTGATCAGCGTGATCTGCCATATCAGGCGGAAACCAGACATTACGGGTCACGTCAATGATCAGGTGAGCGCGCCCCTTCGCCTCATCGACCAAGCGGCGCACAGCGGCATCGGAGTTGGAAAAATCTTCCCATGTCCAGCGACCAGAGTAGGTCGACACGATCACATTCTGACTTTCAGTATCCCATTCGACGAGGATCGGCATTGTCTGATTGTCCACTCTGTGGGTGAAGGCGCTATTGTAAATTACTGTCTGCTAATCTGCAATCAAAAGCGTGAGTACCAAGGTCAACAGGCAATCGCTGATAGGCTATGCTTTGGCGGGGATGGGTGCGTGCGCTAGAGCGCCAGATGCATTTCGATGCGCCGGAAGGTTTCGACATAGCCCACCCGCTGAAAGACCGACCAGAGCGGGCTGGTCACCGGCAGATTCTCAACTTTGGTATCTTGCAGCGGAAAGCGTTTATGAACCGCTTGCAGCAGCGCGAGGGCGACCTGCGCGTTGTCGCTGCCGAGTACAAGATGCGAAAGCTGGAAGGCGGTCTCGTAAAAGGCGACCCAGCCGGATTGCCCGGACGGCAGATTGACCTGTAAGCCGCTTAGCCGCCCGATGTTGAGCAGCGAGGCGTTTTCCTCGATCCACGAAGCGCCAGACGCGCGTGAAGCCAGCTTCTCGCGCACGGCGTCCGGTTCCAAAAGCTTACTTTCGAAGACGAGGCTGTCGCTGATTTCGGCGGGTGGTCGGCGAATCACCAGCAGACGGCGAACTTCGTCGAAACCCTGTTTTACGAACAGGCGATGACCGGGTTCATTCCCCTCAATCACCTCAAGCTGCATCTGTTCTGCACCCTGCTCACGCGCGGTTTGGATGAGTTTATCGACCAGAAACTGCCCGACGCGATGACCGCGCTGATTGGGCATCACGCCCAGACGGGTGATCCATGAGCGTGTCCCGCGTAAGCCGAGCATTCCGATGCCCATTTCTTCATCGGCGCTGTTGAGCGCGACAAACGAAGACTCTAACTGAACATCGTAATGACGAACATATTCTTCCATGCGCCGAGCATTCATGGGCATGGGAACAATATAATCGACCCGCGTCTCGCTATAAATTCGGGCAAGGTCTTTGAACGAATATTCACTGGCCCGCACCAGCGACGGGGCGGGGCTGCTTTCCGCAGATTGAAAGGTGCTTGATTGACCCGTCAAATCCGAGACTCCTATTCCCGAGTCGTCGCCTGGATAAAGCTGTTGACCTGCTGCGCAAACTGGCGCGTATCAATCGGCTTGCTGATGACGCCATCACAGCCATAGGCACGCACCATTTCACGGGCGGTCGTTTCAGGCCAGGCCGTAAAGGCGATGATCGGTATGTGCTGGAGTGTACCGTGCTGGCGCAGCATTGCCACGACCGTCTGACCATCGAGATCCGGGAGACCGAGATCGATGAGGATGAGGTCGGGCTGGTTTTCGAGGACGGTCGTCAGACCCATTTCGCCGTCGTCGGCGACCAAAACCTCGTGACCGTCACGCTGGAGCAGCCGAGCGGCTAGACGAGAACTCTGCTCATTGTCTTCGATGATGACGATCAAGCTCATGGTTGTCAACCGACCTTATGACTTGGCAGCAACATTCAGGAAGTAAGCGACGGTCGTGAGAAGTTCATTCTTGGTGATGGGTTTGGGAATATAGCCATCGCAGCCAGCGGCGAGACAGCGCTCACGGTCACCGTGCATGGCGTTGGCGGTGAGGGCGACGACTGGAATCGCTGCCAGATCGGGGTCAGACTTAATCCGCGCCGTGACTTCCAGCCCGTCAATGTCTGGCAGGTTCACATCCATCAGAATCAAGCTGGGATGTTCGGTTTCGACGGCTTCCAGCCCGGAGAATCCGTCGAAGGCTTCGATGACCTGATAACCGGCGCTCATCAGCATTTTGCGAACGAGGCGCATGTTTTGTGGATTATCCTCCACATACAAAATTGGGTGGTTCATGGCAAAGGTCTCCATCCGTGAATAAATCACGATCACATACTTAGTTGAGCAACGCTTTTTGGACGGTGCTGATGAAGCGCTTGCGGTCGAAATCGGCCTTCGGGATCATCAGGCTAATCCGCTGCTGTTCCTGGCTGCTCAATTGACGCGCAGAATAGACGATGATCGCGCTTTCGCGCAGCGCGGGGTCGTTCTGGATGGTTTCAAGCACCGTCAGACCGTCCATATCAGGCAGGCTTAAATCCAGGATCACCAGGTCGGGATGATGTTCGTAAATCGCTTTCAGGCCATCCCGACCGTGCTGCGATTCGATGATGCGAAACTGACCACTGGATTCGATCATGCGGCGCGCGAGACGTAAATCGTGCGGATTGTCGTCGATGATGACGACTGTGCGCGGTTCTTCGCCGGGTGCTGACTGGCGCTGAACCGGAGCATCGCCGAGCGTATTGACAATCGAATCGACGAGCTGCCGGGTGCTGAAGCCACCTTTCGTCCAGATCGACTGGGACAGGGGTTCCAGCAGCGCTTTATCATCAGCAGACAAGGACTTCGCTGACACGACCACCACCGGAATAGTAGCCGTTGTCGGGTCGTGCTTCAAGCGTTCCAATAAACTGAAACCATCCATTTCCGGCATAGTCAGGTCGGTGACGATCAGATTCGGCAGGTTATCCTGCGCGAGTTGCAGCGCTTCAACGCCGTTGGTGGCTTCGAGAATGCGATAGTTTTTCTGCGCCCGCAGCAAACGCCGAATCAGGCGGCGGTCGTTGGCGTTGTCGTCTACGACTAAAACCGTGGTGATCTGTTCATCCAAACGATGCAGCGCTGCGCCTAGCCCTTCTTCGCGTGCGCCCAGTTCAAGGCTCAGCAGATATTGATCACCGAGAACGTGACTCTCCGCCGGGAAGGTGTGACCGGAACAATTGACGACAACCGATTCGCCTGCGCCGATAAGTCCCTCCGTAAGCAGCTTTTCCAGCCCGGCGAAGGCAACGGCGGTTGCCGGTTCGACGGAAAGACCGGCTTTGCTGGCGATACGGCGCATCGCCACGAAGGTTTCCCCGTCTTCAATGGCGATCATGGTGCCGTTGTTGCTCAGGACAGCTTCATGCAGCAGATGATAACTGTAACCGGGGTCGCCCGTCGCCAGGACGGTGATGAGTGTCTTGGGGGCGACCGGATCGGCGGTGTCTTTCCCGGCGGCGAAAGCCTGTACCATCGGCGAACAACCTGCTGCCTGGACAATGGCGAGGCGCGGCATCCGGTCGATTAAGCCCATCTGACGCAGTTCGCTGAAACCTTTCCAGACTCCCAGGGGGCCAATGCCGCCGCTGACAGCCTGAACATACCAATCTGGACAATGCCAACCGCCGCCATCGCGCTCTAAACCAAGCTGTTCGGCGATTTCGAAGGCCAGCGTTTTCATGCTTTCTTTGCCGGGGATACCCTTCGCGCCCTGGTCGAAGTGAATGCCGCGATGTTTCGCGAATTCAGCCGCGACGTGCTTGGTCTCATCATAAGTGCCGGAAACTTTGACGACTTCTGCGCCATAAAGCGCGGCCTCTCGCATTTTCTCGGAGGGGACAAGGCTGGTCAGGAACAGCCACAGCTTGATCCCGGCGCGCGCGCAGTAAGCGGCATACGCGGCAGCGGCGTTGCCCGTCGAAGCGAGGGCGATTTCATCAATCCCGGCGCGTTTGAGCGCGGTCACGGTCAGCGCGGCCTGTCGATCCTTGAATGAACTGGTCGGCCCCTGACGCTCGTCCTTGATATAAAGGTGAGGGTGGTCGAAGATGCGCTCGTACTGGTAGAGGCGAATCAGCGGCGTATAGCCTTCACGCAGCGAGATTTCGGGATCGGGCGTGTCCAGCGGGAGCAGTTCGGCATAGCGCCAGAAGGAATGCTCGCGCCGCCCGAATGCTTCGGCGCGCCAGAGCGGCGCGACCGCCGCGTAATCATAGCGCGCGTCCAGCCAGCGCGAGCCGCAGTTTGGGCAGGCGGCGGACATGACATCCGCCGCCATTTCAGAACCACATTCCAGGCATACAATTCGGGTGAAGTGAGACACGTTACTCCGCTTACTCTGGCTGCCCGACGAACATCGGCAGCGTGAACCAGAAGGATGAGCCTTTGCCGACTTCGCTTTCGACAAAGATTTCGCCGTCGTGCAGATGGACAAGGTGGCGCGTGATGGTTAAGCCCAGTCCCGTACCGCCTGCGCGCCGCGTCGAAGAGCCATCTACCTGCCGGAACTGCTCGAAGATTGCACCCAGGTCGCCTTCTGCCATGCCCATGCCGGTATCGGTCACTTTGATATAGACATTCTGGTCGTCATAGCAGCCGTAGGAGACGGTCACGCTGCCTTTATCGGTGAACTTCACGGCGTTGCTGACCAGGTTCATGATGATCTGGCGCAAGCGCAGGTCATCGGCGTAGACCGCCGGGATTTCACTATCGGCCTGTTTTACCAGCTTGACGGCTTTCTGTTTTACCAGCACCGCTGCTGAGTCGAGGACTTTGTTAATCGATTCGTCCAGAACCACGCCACGCCGCTCGACGTTCATCTGTCCCGCCTCAATCTTGGCGAGGTCGAGAATATCGTTGATGATGGCAAGCAGGTGCTGACCGCTTGAATAGATCGAGTTCACATCTTCGTCGGCGTCCGGTGTGAGTTCGCCGTCATCGCCATCGAGCAGGATTTCAGAGTAGCCGATGATCGAGTTGAGCGGGGTACGCAGTTCGTGGCTCATGTTGGCGAGGAACTGTGACTTCAGACGGTCAACTTCACGAAGGCGTTCCGCTGTGATGCGTTCACGTTCAGCCTGTTCTTCGGCTTCGTGCAGGTGCTGCTCACGCTCGAATTCACGTTCCTTGTCCGGCGTAACGTCACGGGTGACGCAGTACATCAGGCCGCGATCCGTATCAGGTACGACGTGCCAGGACATCCACTTGTAGGAACCGTCGAAGGTTCTGTAGCGGTTTTCGAAGTCCAGGGTCAGAACACCTTCTGCCAGTTTGGCGGCTTCGGCGTTGGTTCGCTCCACGTCATCAGGGTGAACAAAGTCGATGAAGGGTGTGGCGAGAATTTCTTCGTTGGTGAAGCCGAGCGTGTTTATCCACGCGGGGTTGAGCGTCTTGAAGTAACCGTCAAAGCCAATCGTACTGATCATGTCAATCGACAGGTCGAATACACGCGCGGTTTCTGCTTCTGCTTGGGCGAGGCGTTCGAACGCGCCCGCGTTCTGGACGGCGACGGCGATTTGCGAAGCCAGCGTCGTTTGTACCTGCACATCTTCGTTCGTGAAGCGTTCCACCTGGTCGGACTGGACGTCGAGTACGCCGATTACCGTCTCACCGACGACCATCGGCAGTGCCATTTCTGATTTTGTATTGGGCAGCAAGGGATGGGGCAGGAAGTTCGGGTTCAGAGTGACGTTGTTGACGATCACGCCTTCACGGGTACGGGCTGCGGTCGCCACGAGGCTGTCCTGGCGGTCGAACGGAATAGTGCGTTTTTCGCTCACCATCTGCCGCCCGATCTCGCCTGCGCCTGCGGTCAGTACCAGATTTTCCCCCTGGTCATCAAGCAGATAAATGTGGGCGTGATAGAGATTGAAGCTTGATTTGGTGAGGTCACTCACGTTTTGCAGCAGTTCAGTGATGTTGAGGTTGGTCGATGCTTCCGCGCTCACCCGCGCCACTGTTTCCAGTTCGAGCGCGCGTCGGCTCATCTGTTGAGCGGCGCGCACGGCGTCAACCGCTGTGGATGCTTGTTGACTGATAGCAGCATAGATGCGCTGCTCCGTATTGCTGAAATGGTGTATCTCTGACCAACTAAAGGACAGCAGACCTACCCAACGATTTTGCAAATGCAGCGGGACAAGCGCGGTGCTTTTTGCGCCGGTGAGTTTGTAAATTTCACGTTCAGGGTCGCCTAACTCTTCACTGGTCGCAATGTCAGCGATCAACGTTGCGTTGTCTGGGTGCGCCATCCATATTTGAGACAGCGGAAAATCAGGCAGATAGAAGCGAGTGACAGGGAGTGGGTCTTGTCCTGCACCGTACCACTGAGCGACTATTTCCGCCCATGCTGGTGTGCCATCCGCATCGACGTCAATGTAGAGCAGACTAGCATCGACGCAGCCTGTAGAGGTCGCATAATTGCGCGCTGCGTTCAGCAGTGCTTCAGGTGTTTGTGCGTTGTTAATCGCATTCGCGGTCTCGAACAGGATTTGACGCTCTTCTTCAGCTTCGTGCTGGTCGGTCACGTCGCGCGAGACGAAGTGGATGAGGCCGCTTTCAAAGTCTGGATTGGCACGCCATGAAATCCATTTATAGCTGCCGTCTTTGCATCGATAGCGGTTCTCAAACCGGAGCGTTGTCACGCCGTCGGCGAGTTTGGCAGCTTCCGCGTTGGTTTTATCAACGTCATCCGGGTGGACAAAGCTGACGAAGGGCTGAGCCTTCAATTCCTCCTCCGTCCAGCCCAGTGTGGTTTCCCAGGCAGGGTTGAGGCGAGTGAAGTAGCCATTGAAATTCGCCGAACCGATCAGGTCGATGGAGGAGGTGAGGATACGTTCTGTTTCCTGCTGCGCTCGGTCAACCTGGGCGAAGGTGCGCGCGTTTTGCACCGCGACCGCGATTTGCGAGGCCAGCGTCGTCTGCATATTCACGTCGAGGCTGGTGAAGTGGTCAACTTCGTGCGACTGCACGTCGAGCACACCGATCAGATCGTCACCAACGACCATCGGGATCGCCATTTCTGAGCGCGTGAAGGGCAGCAGCGGATGTGCCAGGAAGTTCGGGTTCTTGGTCACGTCATTGACGATGACACCCTGTCGCGTGCGTGCGGCAGTCGCAACCAGGCTGTCCTGGCGGTCGTAAGGAATAGTGCGTTTTTCGCTCACCATCTGCCGACCGATGTCGCCTGCGCCGGCTGTCAGGACGAGGTTCTCACCTGTTTCGTCCAGCAGATAAATGTGCGCGTGGTAGAGGTCGAAACGGGCTTTGGTTGCGTCAGCCACGTTTTGCAGCAGTTCATCAATGTCGAGGATACGCGTAATCGTCGTGCTGATGTCGGTAATGGTCTGGAGTTCTGCCGCGCGACGAACGGTTTCGCGCTCGGCGGCTTTCTGGTCGGTGATGTCTCGCGAGAGGCCGACCGTCATGATGACTTCGCCATAGTCGTTGAAAATGGGCGACTTCACGGTATTGAACAGGCGCACGACGCCGTCATGGCGTTTGACGAATTCTTCCGGGATGACCACTGCTTGCCCGGTGGTGAAGACCTTCTCGTCGTCAATGACGTACTGCTCGGTATAGTCGGGTTCGGCGAATGGGGCGTCAATCATACCCTGGAGCGCTTCGTTGCTCATGCCGTAGTATTCGCGGAAAGCGGTATTCGCCCAGAGGATTCTGGATTTTTCGCCCTTGACCAGAACGAAGTCCGGGATGGCGTCCAAAATCTGGCGATACTGACGCTCGCTCGCCTGAACTTCCGCGTAAGCGCGTCGTGCGCCGAATGCTGCTGCGACTGTGGTCGTAATCGTGTCGAAAATGATCTTTTCGTCGTTGGTGAAGAAATGAGGCTCGCTCCACAGGATTGACAGGATGCCTAACCAGATGCCGTTACTGTGGAGCGGGATGAGCGCAAGCGCTTTCGATTGCAGCGGGGCGAGCGCCGCTCTCAGATTGTCATCAGAGCGGGGATCCGTCTCGATGTCATCGATATAGATTGGTGTTTCCGGTTGTTCAATATAAAGCTTGGCAATCGGGAAATCTTTCAGCACGAAGCGCAGATTGAGCGTTGGGTCATCTTCCACAATTCTGCCATTGCGCCAGACGGCGACCGACGTTGATGTAATCGGCGTGCCGCTCTTGTCCAGTTCCAGAAAGTTCAGTGAACATGACAACGAATTCAGCGCGTCGGTATAAGTGCCTACCGCTGCCATGATGTCCGCTTCGTTCTGTGCTTTCGAAAGCCCTGCGTTGACGACAGACACTCGTTCCGCGCGCTGACGCTCTTGTTCCGTTCGTTCAAATTGTCGGATTACTTCGAAGGCTGGCGCGGCTTGCTGGGCGAGGTTGGCGTAAATGCGCTCGTCACGTTCACTGAAGGTGTGCGGCACATCCCAGTTGAACAACATGACACCGACCCAGCGATTCTGGACGTGGAGAGGGAGGAGGACGCTGCCCCGAATGCCAAGCTGTTTGTAAACCTCGACGGTTTCAGCATCGACACGTTCGCTGTTGAGCATATCGGTGATCATCAGCGGTTGATCGGGCGAAGACAGCCAGAGATTCGAAAACGGGAACTCTGGCAGATAAAAGCGTGTTCCAACCGGCGTAAGAGATGCGCCGGGCTGATTGGCGTTGGCGGCGACTTCCGCCCATTCAGGCTGTCCGGCATTGTTCAGGTCGATGTAGAGCAGGGTGGTAGAGACTGCACCATCTTCAAGTGCGTAGCCGTTGACCGCTTCCAACTGCTCAGCGGGTGTGACCGCGCTCGTAATCTTACGGGAAGCATTGTAGAGGATTTCCGTCTCACTGCTGGCTTCCTGCTGGCTGACGTACGTGCGCGCGTTTTGAATTGCGACGGCGACCTGCGCCGCCAGAGATGTCTGCACGCGCAGGTCATCGTCATCGAAGCGGTCAATCGTATCTGCTTGAACGTCCATTACACCGATCAGGGTGTCGCCGACGACCATCGGGACCGCCATTTCAGACTGTGTATCGGGCAGTACGGGATTCGGGAGAAAGTCTGGTTCTGCCGCAACATTGTTGCTGATAACGCCTTCGCGAGTTCGGGCGGCGCGTGCGACCAGACTATGTTCGCGGTTGAGCGAAATGCGATGCCCACGCTCGCTCATGATCGCTCCGGCTTTGCCCGCACCAGCGGCAAGCACGAGCGACATAGAGTCTTCATTAAAGAGATAGATATGCGCATGGTAGAGATCGAAATTTGATTTGGTGAGTTCCACGACCTGAGGCAACAGCTCGTCCACGGTGAGGATGGTGGCGATCTGCCGTGAAACTTCTGAAGCGATGAGCAGGTCGCGCGTGCGGTTGGCGACGCGTCCTTCCAGCGTGTTCAGCGTGTCACGCATCTGCTGAACCATTACTTCGAAGTCGCTGACGATAGTGGTAGCGGTGTTGTGCTGTTCTAAGATAGTC
The DNA here is from genome assembly GCA_034432495.1 of Anaerolineae bacterium. GTDB lineage: Bacteria > Chloroflexota > Anaerolineae > Aggregatilineales > Phototrophicaceae > Flexifilum. Next base: position 14,231 of record DAOUCB010000177.1, read on the forward strand.
ATGGTTCTCTCTCTAAGCTGCTGATCGACAGCGCTGTACGATGCTTTTATATAGAATGATAATAGTGATGCTTAGATCTGGTGACTCAAAATCAACACTGACGCGCTGAATGAGCCAGCGTCAGTGGATGAACCCCCTGCTTTGGAATTTACTCAGACCTTCAGGAATGCGAGGCCGTCCGAGTAGTTGTCCATGTCAGCGTCGTAATCGGATACATTCAAAATTATACGTATAACTACCTACAATTGAGCCTTAATTATTTCTTCCTTTTTATATCAATTTTTTTACTTTGCTTCTTAATTTACAAAATTTACACCATGCGGGCACTTAGCTTAGGCTCATAGGGGTACTGCCCTCACAGGAATTTAAGTATCCTTGATGGTCAAGGTTCCGTAAAAGGTAGATTTGTTTCGGGGATTATCCCTTAATAACAGGGGCACGCCATGGCGGCCCCTACACACTTGTCGTCAGGGTATTATCGCTTTTGTTTCAATTCCTGGTGATAACGCAGCAGGAGCTGCCTGAGGCAGGAAAATCTCTGGCAGCTTTCCCAAAGGTGGACAAAGTGACGTTTCGCTCAATTGGCAGCGGATACCCGTTTTCTGGCATCCGCTTTTGCTGAATTGGCTTCTGAGGAAGCTAATCGCCAATCGCTGAGGGGAGAATGACCTCGTTGAGCACAGGCGCTGCGCCATTCTGCTCGGTCAGCTTTCCCTGAAGCAGGGCAGGCCAGCGCATGACGACGATACTCCCCAGAATGGCGCTGATGATGCCATACAAAGCGATGCCAAAGGGCGTGCCGAAGGTGTTCGAAATTGCCCCTAACGCCAGTGCGCCAAAGGGTGTTAAGCCCACAAGTCCCAGCGAATACAGCCCCATCACGCGCCCGCGATAGTCATCCGGCAAAATCATTTGCAGGCTTGTATTCACGGTCACGAATTGCAGCAACATGACTATGCCGTAGACGCCGGAGATAAACGAGGCCAGCAAAACGCTCACCTGCGCGGCGAACAGCACCATCGCCAGCCCGGTCAGAAGCATTGTGATTACGATCAGCCTGCCGAAACCGAAGCGATGCGCCAGCCAACCCACAAGAACACCGCCAATGACCGCGCCGATGCCGGTCGCGGCGTTGATTGCCGCATAACCCTGATCGGGCGAGTGCAGCACCACGTCGGCGAAGGCGGGCATCATTTGCGTTAATGGGAAGACCAGCGCTCCCGAAATTGAAGTGAGCAGGAGCAGCGAGAGCACCGCTGGTTGATGCAGGGAATAGCTCACGCCTTCGCGTAGCTGGCGAATCGGCTCAACCTTGCCTGTCGAGCGGACGGCGAAAGGAACCTTCATCAGAAACAGGCTGATCAGCACAGCAATGAAGGACAAGCCGTTTATGAGGAAGCACCAGGATGCCCCTAATTGGACGAGCAGCAGCCCCGCGATGGCTGGGCCGACGATGCGACCGCCGTTGTTCATGATCGAATTCAGCGCGATACCGCTGTTCATGTCTTTTTGACCGACCATCTCGACGATGATCAATTGCCGCGCCGGAACGTCGAAGGCGTTGGTGATGCCCAGGCCAAAGGCCAGCACGACGATGTGCCAGACCTGAACCGTACCCGCAAAGGTAAGCCAAGCAAGGATGAAGGCCAGGATCATTTGCGATCCCTGCGTGAACATCAGGATCGTACGCCGGGGAAAACGGTCGATGACGACGCCGCCCACCGGGGAAAGCAGCAGCACGGGCAGCCCGGCGGCGCAGGCAACGATACCGAGCCAGAGTTCGGATTTGGTCAGGAGAAAGACGAGATAGCCTTGAGCGATAGCCTGAATCCACGTCCCGGAAATCGAGACGACTTGTCCCGCGAAGTACAGCCGAAAATTCGGGCTGCGCATTGCTGACAGCATGTTGGGTTTTGCAGGGGCGAGGGGAGCGTGCGCCTGAACAAGCGTTGCCATATTTTTCCTGTGGTCGAGCTTTAGGGTGTTCAATAAGAGGCGAAATTATTTCCGCGTTGAGCGGCTGGTGGCTGGCTAATCTCCGACTGCTGGTGAGACTTCATTGGTGATGGTGACATCCTCCTTGATTTTGACACGATATTGGATGACGGTCGGCCAGCGGGCGAGGATTGCACCGCACAGGACGGCAATCAGGACTCCGTTCAGGATAAGCGCGTTTTCGGTGCCAAACTTGTCGGCGATTGCGCCCAGTGCCAGCGCACCAAAAGGCGAAAAACCGAGCATGGCGAGGCTGTACAGGCTGAGCACGCGCGAGCGAAAGCCGTCGGGTACGACGGTTTGAATGACGGTGTTGAGGGTGACAAAGGTCGTCACCATAGTTAGGCCGAAGAAAGTGGTCACCAGCACTGCGCCCGGTATTTGAGTCATGAAGGCTAGCAGAATATTCGCCAGCGCGTTGATGCCGATGGCAATTGCAATTAGCCTGCCATTCCCGATGCGCTGGCTGAGCCGACCGACCAGAATTCCGGCGATCACCGCGCCGGTTCCTTCGGCGATGCTGACCGCCGCGTAACCCTGCTCGGCGGAATGCAGCACAAGGTCGGCATAAGCCGGAAGCAGGCGCAGAATCGGCAGGATGAGGAAGCCAGCGACGGCAGCCAGCAGCAGCAGTGGGGCGATCAGCGGATCGCGGCGGGCATAGGTTAATCCTTCACGGAGTTGGCGGATCGGCGAAGACTTGCCGAGTGCTTTGATGGCGAACGGCACTTTCATGATGATCAGGCTGAAGAGCACCGCGACAAACGACACCCCATTAAACAGGAAGCACCAGCTTGCGCCGAACTGCACCAGCGCAATGCCTGCTGCCGTCGGACCGAGGACACGCCCCAGACTGTTCATGATCGAGTTGAGGGCGATGCCGCTGTACATATCTTCGCGCCCGACGATTTCGACCACAAAGGCCTGACGTGCCGGGGTATCAAAAGCATTGGTCATGCCCAGCAGGATCGCTAGCACGACGATGTGCCAAACCTGAATCAGGTTGGTAAACGTGAGTGCCGCCAGAATAAAGGCCAGAATCATCTGGATCGTTTGCGTGCAGATCAGCACTGTGCGGCGCGGCACCCGTTCGACGACGACGCCGCCAATCGGCGATAGCAAAACCATCGGCAGCCCCGCAGCACAGGCGACAATCCCCAGCCACAATTCAGACTTGGTGATGAGAAATACGAGGTAGCTCTGGGCGATATTCTGCATCCACGTGCCCGAAATCGACACGAGCTGCCCCACGAAATACATGCGAAAATTGGCGTTCTTCAGCGCAGAAAGTGTGCTGGGTTTACGTTCAAGGGGGCGATCAGCCTGTTGGGCGAGCGTTGCCATAAGACTCCTAAATGACGAGCAATAAAACCGTGAAAAACACTCCGCGACTTTGCCGTTAGTCGTCATCAATCAGGCTGCGGCTCAAACCGAGCAGCCCCTGATGCATGGCTTCAGCTTCGTGTGGAGCGAGTTGTTCGACATAGGGTGTAAAGCGGAGCGCGATATGCTCGCGCACTTCTGTCAGGCGGGCCTGACCTTCGTCGGTGATATGAAGCAGTGACTGCCGCCGATCTTCAGGATCCGCCACACGCACGACCCAGCCGCGCGTCACCAGCGATTGAATATGTTCGCTGGCAGCCTGCATACTGACTTCGCGCTTGCGTGCCAGCGCGCTGAGCGTGAGCGGGCCACCGGCAATTTCACCGAGAACGCGCATCTGCACAATCGTGGTGTCGTCGCCGAATTCGTCACGCAGTTCCCGCGAGATAATGCGATTGAGACGTGGAATGATGGTCAGCAATTCGCGCGCGATTTGTTCGGCGGAGGCTGACTCTGTCGTTTGCATGAAGAAAACGAGCCTGCTTTCTCAAGTAACCTGATTGTCAGGGTACTTGATGAAAACTTTAGCGTCAATCGAGATGGATGTATCCAATTTTGGCAGTTATAATGGCGCAATTCTGTCCAGAATTATCGGGAAGACCATGACCGAATGGGTTTCACTCAAAGACGCGGCGGCGCTTGTGCAGGATGGGCAGACGATTGCCCTCGGCGGCATGACGATTTACCGCCGTCCAGTCGCTTTCGTGCGCGAACTGCTGCGCCGCAATCCGCGTCCGAAAGACCTGACGCTGCTCTGCTTCACGGCGGGCTATGAATCCGATTTACTGGTTGGCGCGGGCTGCGTCAGGACGGTACGCTCGGTTTATTTCGGTCTGGAATCGTTTGGCTTCGCGCCGATGTTCACCGAAAAGGCCAATCGCGGCGAGATTAACATTTGCGAAGAAACCGAGTCCAGTTTGGCGATGGGGCTGCGCGCACAGATGGCAGGGGTCGGTTTCATGCCCTCTACGGCCTGGATTGGCACGGATTTGCCGCGCCTGCGTCCTGATGTGAAAACCGTGATCGACCCGTACACGGGCGAAGAACTGATGGCCTTCCCAGCGATTCCGGTCGATGTGGCGGTTTTGCACGGTCTGGAAGGGGATGTAGGCGGCAGTATCCGCTTCAACAATAATCTGGGGGTCGATCTGGAACTGCTGGAAGTTGCCGACACGGTGATCGTGACGGTCGAGCGTCAAAGCGAACATGCGGAACGCAGCACCGACGGCCTCTTGATTCCCGCGCCGGGGGCGACGCATATCGCACTGGCTCCGCATGGGGCATATCCGACCTCGTGTTACCCGGATTATCCAGTTGGCGGGGGTGAATTCATGCGCTATGTGGACGCCTGTAACGCCGGAAACTTCGAGGCTTACCTGACCGAGTTTCTTGAAGCGGAAACTCCCATCAAGCTGTCGCGGCAGTAGGAGAACTCCAGCGAATCTCCAGCAGGGTATCGGGCCAGATGCAGGGTTGGCGCTCGCTGCTGGCGAAGGCTGGTGGGTCAATGGCTTCGAGCTGTGGGCGAATTTCCTCATAGGTACGCTGCCCGTGCTGGCGCAGTTCCTTAATGGCCTCAGCAAGCGGCGCGTCGTGCAGCCCGGTCAGATGCTGCTCGTGCTCGGCGGTGAATTGCTTGTGCGCGCGAAGCAGCGGTTGATTTTCCTCGTAACATGCCAAACTTTCGATCAGCTTGTCTACACTTGAATTGAAAAACCAGCGCGGCAGCTTTGCTTCCCGTTCCGCCTTCAGTTCGAGACCATTGAGCAGGTAAACCTGACCGCTGGCACATTCAATCACCAGCGGGTTGGGCGGCAAATGCCTGAAGACAGGCGTGTAATCCGCGCCGCCGATCTGAAGATAGTCGATGCCGCTCACCTGAAGCGTCTGGAGTGCTTCCGGCGTGAAGTGGATGCGCCGAATGGCTGCCATCCAGATTTGGATGCCTGCGGGCAGCCCGACTTCAGTGAGATACTGGCGTGACGCTGGCGGGAGGGCTGCAAGCCGCTCGTCGTGAATAGGCGTGAACTGCCAGTTGGGCATAGCGACATTCCTTTCGCTGGGGCAAGGCACTTTATATGATTATCGATGATTTTGCGCGAAATTTATGCCCGAAGTGGAAGGATATATTCCTGTGCAATCCTGATACCGTAAGTGTCGCCCAATGATGGCGCGCGCTGGTCACGCGTGGAAAGTTTGAACTGAAGCACAATATTCTGGGGGGTCTTGAGTTCGATGCGGTAGGCGTCGCCCAAGAAGACGCTTTCGGTGACAATGCCGCTGATTTCACCCTGAGGATCGGTTGAAATGCCGTCAGGATGGAGTAAGAGGGCGGTTGGTTTGCCGTCGTCGTGAATCGATATATCGAAAGTGCCGAGCGCTGTTTGCGCGCCGCTTCCGTGCAGCGCTTCGACGGGAACGAAGTTGCTGAGGCCGAGAAAACGGGCGACAAAGGTCGTTTGCGGATGGCGATAGACCTCAATGGGCGTGCCGACCTGCTCGACCTGTCCCGCATTCATGAGGGCGATGCGGTCAGCGATGACGAAGGCTTCGTGCTGGTCGTGAGTGACATAGAGGGCAGTCAGGCCGACGCGCTTGATGATCTGGCGCAGATCGACCACCAGGCGCTCGCGCAGGGCAGCGTCCAACGAGCCGAGCGGCTCGTCGAGCATGAGCAGGCGAGGATTCGGCGCGAGGCTGCGGGCAAGCGCGACGCGCTGACGTTCGCCGCCGGAAAGCTGAGCGACATCTCTTCCCTCAAAACCGCTCAAGCCGACTAATTCGAGGACTTCCTGAGCACGCTGTTTTCGCTCAGAAATGCCTTTCATGCGCAGACCGAACTCGACATTCTGGAGGACATTTAAGTGAGGAAAGAGGGCGAAATCCTGAAACATGAGGCCGAAATCACGGGTGTGAACGGGCTGATTGAGGATCGATTTCCCCTCAAGCAGGACGTCGCCGGAGTCGGCGGTTTCGAGGCCAGCGACGATGCGCAGGAGGGTGGTTTTGCCGCAGCCGCTTGGCCCTAACAGGCAGAGAATTTCCCCTTGTGCGAGCGAGAGATCGATCCCTTGCAGGACGGGCTGCTGGTCAAAGGTGCGGGTGATGTGCTGTATGCTGAGCAAATTGGCAACCTGGATGCTGATACTGGACGCTGAAGTACGCTAAAAAGAGCACAATAGCGACCATTTCACGGGAAGAATATCTGTCGCATATGTGGCGAATCGTGATCAATAACGTACCTAACGGGTGTCTAAGTGTAAACAAGCGAATCTCAAGACCAACCGAATATTAACAAGCCTCGGATACTGCTCAAACATTACCTGAAATTCGGGCGCACAGTCGTGTGTCCCTACAACCGACTCGCTCGGTTGGCGACTCCCTAGAACTCGCCAATCCCGAGCGTGCGCGCCCGTTCGATCAGAATAAAACTCACGCCGCAGACCGCCATCAGGATCGTACTCATGGCGAGCGCCTGTCCGTAATTGGTCGCGCCGGGCTGACCGAGCAAACGATAGATGACAATGGGCATGGTCGGCGTATCCGGGCGAACGATGAAGGACGACGCGCCGAATTCGCCCATGCTGACGGTGAAGGCAAAGGTCGCGCCGACGAGCAAGCCGCGACTGATGAGCGGCAGGTCGATGAGGCGCAGGATTTGCAGCGGCGATGCTCCTAAAACGCGCGCCGCGCCGCGAACATTCGGCGAGATGGCGCGAACGGCGGGCAAGACGCTGCGGACGACAAAGGGCATGGCGACGAGGGTGTGCGCCAACGGAATCAGGATTTCGGAGGTGCGCAGATTGAGCGGCGGCTTGCCGAGGGCGATGATGAAGCCGAAGCCCAGCGTCACGGCGCTGGTCGCCAGCGGGAGCATGAAGATGGGGTCGAGCCAGCGCCCGTCCCAACCGCGGGAGTCACGCCGGGTGAGCAGGTAGGCGGTGATCAGGCCGAGTGCAACTGACATGGCGGTCGTCGCCAGAGCGAAACGGAGCGAATTGCCGACAGCCTCAATCGGCGGCGTGAACAGCACAGAATTGCGTGTGTTGGTGTCGAGCAGGGTGTAGAACTGGGTGGTCAGGCCGCTATCGCTGCTGAAGGAGCGCAAAACGAGCGCGGCGAGCGGCGTGAGCAGCAAGACGATCATCAGCGTCAGGTTCGCGCCAACGAAAAGCTTTTCGCGGCGGGTGCGCGGCTGGCGGGCGACATTCTGCGCGGACTGGAGATCGGCGCTGGATTGACGCTGCAAGCGGGTGTAGACGATCATCAGGACGAACATCAGCCCGATTTGGACGAGCGAAAGGGCGGCGGCGATTTGCAGATTAAATAAAGCGGTGGCCTGACGGTAGATTTCGACTTCAAGGGTGGCGAAACGCGATCCACCGAGGATGAGGATGACGCCGAAGCTGGTGAAGGTGAAAATAAAGACCAACAAGGCTGCCGCGAGGATGGCAGGGCGGAGGATGGGCAGGCGAACTTCCCACCAGATGCGCCAGCGATTCGCGCCGAGGACGCGGGCGGCTTCTTCGAGGCGGGGACTCTGGTTCGTCCAAAAGCTGCTGATGATACGCAGAGCGACTGAGTAATTGTAAAAAACGTGGACAATCAGGATGATCGTCAGCGTGCGTTCTAGCTGGATGGGCGGCGTTTCGAGGTGAAACAGACCCATCAGGCTCTGATTGACGAGGCCGTTCTGTCCGATGAGTGCCATGAATGCCGCCGCGACGACGACGGTCGGTAACACGAAGGGCAGCGTCGCCAGCGAGAGCAGGAGTGATTTGCCGGGGAAGCGGTAACGGGCGAAAACATACGCGCCGGGAAGCGCCAACGCCAGTGTCAGGAGGGTTGAGAGGGCGGCTTGCCAGGTGGTAAACCAGAGGGTGCTGCGGTAGTAGGGCGTGGTGAGGATTTGCGCGAAGCCGCTGAGGTCAAGCTGACCGTTGGGAGCGAGGCTGACGCCGAGAATCGCCAGGAGGGGGTTGAAGAAGAAAAGGGCCAGGAAGATCAGGGGCAGGGCGAAGAGCAGGTAGAGCGGGAGGCGGCGGAGAGTCATGATTTACCTCTCACCCCCGACCCCCCACTGCGTAGAGAGGGGAGAATTTTGGTAGTGAGTTTTTGCTGATGAAGATGCGCGATTTAGAACAGGGCAGACACATAGGTCTGCCTTTACAAAAACGAAATGCTTACCGCTAATCGAGGGTAGGGAATGGGCAAAGAAGGGCGCACGGCTGTGCGCCCCTACAGTGTGCCGATGGTTTGGGGTTAGCGGAGGACGATTTCTGTCCACGTTTGAATCCACTGGTCGCGGTTAGCTTCGATCTGGTCGATGGGCGTCTCGACAGGATGCGCTGGAATCTGGGCGTATTTGCTGAAAACGTCCGGCAGTTTGGCGTCAGGGTTGACAGGGAAAACGAACATCTGGAGCGGCATATCCTCCTGAAAATCGGTGCTGAGCAGGAAGTCAATGAACTTCTGCGCTGCTTCGGGATTTTTGCCGCCTTTGAGAATGCCCGCGAACTCGATCTGACGGAAGCAGGTCTGGTCAGCGATGATGGAGGCGGTGGGGGCACTGTCCGGCTCGGGCGTAGCGAAGAAGACTTCGGCGGGCGGGCTGCTGGCATAGCTGACGACCAACGGTCGCGTGCCGGGGCTACCGGATGCGCCGCTGAATTGATTGTAGTAGGCGTCTGACCAGCTATCGGAGACGTAGAGGTCGTTGTTGGTCAGGTCTGCCCAGTAATTCTGATAGGTATAGTCGCCCGTTTCGCCGAAGGCGGCGACGGTCGCAATCAGGAAGGCGAGTCCCGGTGATGAGGTGGCAGGATTTTCGACCACAAGGAGACTCTTGTATTTGGGATCGGTCAGGTCTTTGAGGCTGGTGGGCAGCGCGAGATTGTGATCGGCGAAGTACCTGGTGTCGTAATTGATACAGACGTCGCCATAGTCGATGGGCGTGACGCGGTGCTGATCATCGACCTGAAATTCGGCGGGGACATTCGCGAGTGCGGGTGACTCGTAGGGGACAAACAAATCGGCGTCGAGGGCGCGGGTGAGAAAGGTGTTATCGACCCCATACATGACGTCGCCGAGGGGGTTGTCCTTGCTCAAAATCGACTGGTTGACCATTGTTCCGGCGTCACCGGAGCGCAGGACTTTGACGGTGATGCCGGTGTCGGCCTCGAACTTTGCCATGACGGCATCGCTGTAAGTGAAACTGTCATGCGAGACGACGGTGAGTAGGTTGTCGCCGGATGGCGCGGTGCTTTCCGGCGTAGCATCCTGTGCCTGGGCGATGGGTGCAAGCACCAGCAAGAGCAGGACAAAAAAGACAAATCGTTTCATGTGGAACCTCCTTAAGATGAGTAGGCGAAAGGAGGGGTTATGCTTCGCAAACTGGCTTTGCTTCGCTGCGAAACAAAAAACACCCCTCAAAGGGGGTGTTGGTGTGATCGCAGACACTCCCTACGCCGGTATGACCCGGATCAGGTTAAAGGGTCGGTGCGACATTACGCACCCTCTCAGCCCGCTTGCGCGAACTCCCCTGGACAAACCGCTATTCAATTGGATAGAAGTATAGCGAAGTGAAATCGAAAAAGCAATGAAAGGAATCGAACCGCTTATGTGCATCTTATGGCGGCGCGATACACTGGGTTTCGCTGAGCTGAAGGTCGGGGCGATAAGTGAGCGAAATGTCGTCAGCGAGGGCGGCGGGTGATCCGTCAGGTGGGTTGACGCTGATGGCATAGCGCAGGCTCGCCCATGTATTGACAGTCATAGCGCGAATCGTGTACATTGTAAGTGACGTGTTTGGTGGGATGCTGAACACGCATTCGAATGACCCATACTGCTTTCCCGAACGATTAAAAACTGAAACGGTTATCGTCTTGGCAATGCCGCTGGTGTTGCCCAATTGCAGCGTCGACTCAAACGGAGTATTCGCGTCTATGCCGCTGTCGATGTCCTGATAGAAGAACGCCCAATGGGGCGGTGCGGTGGTGCGCAGGCGGGTGAAGCGCAGTGCACCCTTCTGCACCGACCAATTCAATTGACCGGAGGGCGTCCAGCCGTCGGTTCCGGCGCTGAAATCGCCGTTGCGAATCAGGTTGACGTTGGCGGGAGGCGGCGCGAGGTGAGCTGCCTGCTGGAGCGTGCCGAACGGCCAGGCGGCGACCTGAGCGGCGGTGTAGCCGCTGATGGGGACGTTCTGTTCGAGGTAGAGATAGGCGGCGGGAACGGCTTCGACACGATTGCCGTCACGGTCTTCGTCGAGGACGTCCATGTAGGAGGCGACCGCGAAAGCCTGTCCGAATTCGAGGTGCAGATGGGGATTCGAGGAATAGCCGGTGCTGCCTTCCTGGGCGATAATCTGCCCGGCTTTGACGGGGACGGCACAGTTGGCGACGCTTAGATCGGCGGAACAGGCGTCTTTGATCGACTGGGGGATGCTGGCTTGCGCGAGGTGTCCGTAGAGCGAGAATTCGTGATCGGCGTGCTGGATGACGATGGTGTTCCAGTACCACCAGGCGACACTGGCATAAGCATTGGTGCTGTGGGTATCGTTGGCGTAGATAATCGTGCCGTCTTTGGCAGCGGTGACATCACGCCCGCTGAGGTCGAAGTCGATGCGACCTGTGCCGTGCACGTTGTAGCTGCGAGTGACGGTCGCCCAGGTACTATCGTCCCAGGGGAATTGGTAGTCGACCGCGTTCACAGTCAGCGCGGGGTTGGCATGAGGGGTATAGGGCGCGGAACTGGCGCGCGACAGCAAATCGGCAGGCAGTTGATTGTAGGCGGCAGTATAGCCGGGGTCACCAGGAAGAAATACGTTCCACAAAGCGTCTATATGGAGCGCAACTGCCCAATCAACAACGCCAATATAGGCTTCACCATTGACGGCGACCGGCTTGAGATAAATGATCGCGCCGCTGTCGTCCGCAGTTTGACCGACGACCTGATACTCGATAGGATTCCCCGTGATGGCGTTGAAATCCGCGAGACGTTTTGTGAGGGCGCTGTCAAGATCGACGGAATTTTGTAACATAAGGATCGTGATAAAAGCCGCTACAATGAATTTCAATCAGACGCAGCATTCTACTCAGTGCGAGCGACGAACATCGCATCGCCGTCGCCTCATTTTACTCGATAGGGAGACGACCGACAGCCTGCTATGAGACAATTTGTACTCGATTATCTGGTGCAACAATGCGGCGAGGCGAACCAAATCGCCAATTATCGCCGCGAAACGGACGAAGCCGATCTGCTGATCACGCGCACCGATGGGAAGCGGATTGGCATCTGCGTGATTAACCGCGCGATTCGCCTGCCGGAAATCAAAGAACGCTACGAACGCAACGCCACCAAAGGCATCCACACGCTCTACATCATGGACGGGCGGATGATGCCGCAGGATAACAGCGCGGTCGAGCCGCCGTACTGGATGGCGGCGCTGCATACGATCATGTATGGGCGGGTTTACGCCTACTGGTGTGAAGGGCGCGAGGTAACGATTCGCCCGTTCCACATGGAATGGAAATGGGGTGGCAGCCCGCGCACGGTCGAATATGGCGAGGACATCAACCTTAACGCGATTTCCGCCGAGCCGATCTATCTGACGAGTAAATACATCGACGGCGCATTTCTATCAGCGACCTTTGGCGAAGGCGCGTTCTGGACAAAGCGTCCGCCGATGGATGAGCAGCGCTTCAATTACTCGTGGCGCAACTGGAGTTATGGCGAACGCAAGCAGCGCACGACCGAAGAACCGGAGGAACCCGCCTGGGATCCCTGGGAAGAATTCAACAACAGCTACGGGGGGAACAGTACAGGCGCGGGCGACTGGGAATGGACGGGCGAGGAATTTCGCCAGCGCCAGCCGCGCCGCGCAAAGGGCCACCATCAGTATTATGCGATTCTCGGCGTCCCGGCGAATGCTTCGATGGACGAGGTGAAGCAGGCGTATCGGCGCAAGGCGCGCGAATTCCATCCCGACCTGCATCCCGAAGAAAAAGAGAAGTACACGGCGAAAATGGCGGACATCAACGCGGCCTTCGCGGCGATTGTCAAGCGGACGAAGTAGGACGAAGAGAAGTACCGAGTGCTGAGTACTGAGTGCTGAGTCAAAAACAGGACTGAGGACTGAGGAAAAGCGAAAAGATTCAACGCAAAGGCGCAGGCCAAACACGTTTGGCTTGGGAAAAGAAAGGCGCAAAGCAGGGAAATATGGTGCTTTGCGCCTTTTGATTCAGAAGGTTTGAGCGAACAACCGCCTGTTACGGTAAAATCCGAATACTGACAAAATTCATCGAAAGTTAAACGCTTATGGTTGAAAAGATTCGTTGGGGCATTCTCGGTACGGGCAACATTGCGCACAAGTTCGCAGGTGGCTTGACCGTCGTCGATGATGCTGAGTTGGTGGCGGTCGGGTCACGGACGCAGGCAGGAGCCGACAAATTCGGCGACGAGTTTGGCGTGCCGCGTCGTCATGCCAGCTATGAAGCGCTGGCAAATGACTCCGATATAGACGCTGTTTACGTCTCGACGCCGCACCCGTTCCACAAAGACAACACGATTCTGTGCCTGAAGGCGGGCAAAGCGGTGATCTGCGAAAAGCCGTTCGCGCTGAACGAGCGCGAGGCGCAGGAAATGATCGACGTGGCGACGGCGAAGGGCGTGTTCGTGATGGAAGCGATGTGGACGCGCTTCACGCCCGCGATGGTCAAGCTGCGCGAACTGCTGGCGCAGAATGTGATCGGCGAGGTGCGGATGGTGAGCGCCGATTTTGGCTTCCGCACCGAGATGAATCCGCAGGGGCGACTGTTCGATCTGGCGCTGGGTGGCGGCGCGCTGCTTGACGTGGGGATTTACCCGCTGTCGTTCGCATCGATGGTGCTGGGTACGCCGTCGAAGGTGGTTTCGGCGGTGGCGATGGCTCCAACGGGCGCGGATGAACAGAACGCCGTGCTGTTTCAGTATCCGGCGGGGCAGATTGCGATTTTGTCGAGCGCGTCGCTGACGAGCACGCCCAACGAAGCCCGAATCATGGGGACGAACGGCTCGATCTACATTCCGTCGCGCTTCTGGATGCCGCAGAGCTTCACGGTTTCGGTGAACGGTCAAGCGGATCAAGTGTATGAGCTGCCCTTTACGGGCAATGGTTACAACTACGAGGCGATTGAAGTCGGGCGCTGCCTGCGGTCGGGTGCGCTGGAAAGCCCGACGATGACGCACGCCGAAACCCTGTCGCTGATGCGCATTATGGATGGGATTCGCGCTGAATGGAAACTCGTGTATCCAACGGAGAAAAGCTAATGGAATACGGAAAGATTGAAGGCATCGACAAGCCGATCTCGCGGTTGGTGCAAGGCACGCTGATGACGAGTTCCGAGCGGCTGGAAGAAGGCTTCGCGCTGCTGGATGCCGTGCTGGCGGAAGGCTGCACGACCTTCGATACGGCGCACGTTTATGGCAGCGGCGATAACGAGCGCACGGTGGGGCGCTGGATTCGAGAGCGCGGCATTCGCGACAAGGTGGTGCTGATCAGCAAGGGCGCGCACCACAATGCGGATCGGCAGCGGGTGACACCGTATGACATCGAGGCTGATTTGCACGATTCGTTCGCGCGCTTTGGCTTTGACTATCTCGACATTTACATTTTGCATCGCGACGATCCATCGCAGCCGGTTGGCCCGATTGTCGAAATTCTGAATCAGTATCAGGCGAGCGGAAATATCGGCGTGTTCGGCGGGTCGAACTGGTCACACACGCGCATCGAGGAAGCGAACGAATACGCTTACGCGCATAATCTGACACCGTTCACAGTGAGCAGCCCGAATTTCAGCCTGGCGGCGCAGCATCAGCCGCCCTGGCCGAACTGCATCAGTATTGCGGCGGAGCAGGGTAAAGACGCGCGCGCATGGTACGGGAAGCAGCACATGGCGCTGTTCACGTGGTCGAGCCTAGCGGGGGGGTTCTTCAGCGGACGTTTCCGGCGCGACAACCTGGAAGGGATGGAAAGCTATTTCGACAAGCTGGCGGTCGAGTCGTACTGCTACGAGGACAATTTCCAAAAGCTGGATCGGGCGGAATTGCTGGCGAAGCAGTACCAGATGACGCTGCCGCAGATCGCGCTGGCTTACGTGATGAGCCAACCGCTGAATATCTTCGCGCTGGTGGGCTGCGCGAATGTGGGCGAATTCCGCGACAACGCGGCGGCGCTGGCATTGAAGCTGACGCCGGATCAAATTGCGTGGCTGGAAAGCGGCACGCCTGTTCCGGCTTGAGTTACGCAAAACCCCTCACCCCGGACGCAGGACGTCCTGCCCCTCTCCCACGCAAGCGGGGCGAGGGGCAAAAGCAAAACCGACGCACAGACCGGTGGTGCTTGACCTGCGCGCGAATTTCGGATTATGATGTTGCGCATGATATACATGACGAGCAGTTTCACGCTTTCACGGCAGTTGATGTCGTCCGATGTGGCGCACTCCCTGTACAGGTGCGCCTGCTAACCAGTTGATTTTGTAATCCATTTCGTAATTTCAATGGCTGAGGCGAACCCTCAGCCGTTTTTGATTCGAGCTTGCAGCGATCCGCCGTCAGCTTTCAGCAAAAGCGGATGAGCGTGACCAAAGCCCATAGCTGATTTAAGAGGCAAAACAAACATGCACATTCTTCACGTCAACAACATAGAGGTCAATCACGCGGGGCGGCTGATCTTCAAGGATTTGAGCTGGGTGATTGGCGACAAAGATCGCATTGGGCTGATCGGGCCTAACGGCGCGGGGAAGTCGAGCCTGCTGCGCGCTATCGCAGGGGTGTATCAACCCGACGCCGGCAATGTTGCGCGGATGCGTGGGATTCGCGTGGGGTATCTGCCGCAGCAGGTGACCCTGACCGAAGGGCTGTCGCTGCTTGATGAGGCGATGCTGCTGCCGCCTGCGCTGGCAGAAGTCGAGGACGAACTGACACGGATTGAAGCCAAATTGAGCGATCCGACAGTTTACAACGACGAAAACACACTGGCGCAGGTGATGGCGGAACAGGAAGGCGTGCTCGAACGCTATGAGCGGCTCGGTGGCGCGCTGCACGCAAACCGCGTGCTGGAACTGCTGACGCATCTGGGCTTTACGACAGCGGATCACCATCTACCGAGCGGATCGCTGAGCGGCGGTCAGAAAAAACTGGTGGCGCTGGTGCGGCTGATGGTCGAACAGCCGGATATTCTGCTGCTGGACGAGCCGGACAATCATCTGGATTTGGAGGCGAAGCAGCGGCTGGAAAGCCTGGTGCGGGCGTACAGCGGCGCGGTGGTGATTGTGTCGCACGACCGCTATCTGCTGGACGAATGCGTGCATCAGATTGCCGAGCTGGAAGACGGGAAGATCACGCTGTATGTCGGGAACTATTCGGCCTATGCGCTGGAACGGGAACATCTGCGCGAACGGCAGGCGCAGATGTACGTCGCGCAGCAGAAGTGGGTCAAACGGATGGAGGAACGGATTCACGAGTGGGACATCCTCGCAAGAGCCGACAATGAAGTTGCGGCGCGGCGGGCGCGCAGTCGGCGCAAGATGCTGGAGCGGATGGAAGCCAACGGTGAAATGATCGAGAAGGTGACGGATCGCAAGCAACTTGAACTGACGCTGGCGGGGTCACGCGGGAGCACGAAAGCGCTTGAACTCAAGCGGCTGACGATGGGCTTCGACGACGATTTGCTGTTCTGCGATCTGGATTTGCTGGTGCGACATGGCGAGCGGGTGGGCTTGGTTGGGCCGAACGGGGCGGGGAAATCGGTGCTGTTCAAACTGATGATCGGGGAAATGCTGCCGCTGGACGGCGAGGTCAAAATCGGGCCGAGTTCGAAGGTCGGCTACTACGCGCAGGAGCACCAGACGCTCGATCCCTGGCGCGAAAAAACGCCGCTCGATTTCATCCGTGACGTGTCGCCGACGCCGGAAGGCACAGCGGTCGCGTTTCTGCTGAAGATGCTGTTCACGTACCCGCAGGTGCGCCAGCCGATTGGCACGCTGAGCGGCGGGGAACGGAGCCGTTTGCAACTAGCGGCGCTGATGCTCAAGCGCCCGAATCTGCTGCTGATGGACGAGCCGACCAACAACCTCGACATTCCGGCCTCGGAGGCGCTGGAAACGGCGCTGGAGGATTTCGAGGGGGCGTTGGTGGTGATCTCGCACGACCGCTATTTTCTGGATCGGGTGGTGGATCGAGTCGTGGAACTGGAGGATGGGGCGCTGCGACAGTTCGCGGGGGGATATACAGACTACCTAAGCGCGAAAGGGAAGTAAAGTAAGGACTGAGGACTGAGGACTGAGGAAGGACGAAGCGATTAAAGATAAAAGATGTTCAACCACAGAGGACACAGAGGACACAGAGAAAAAATAAAGGAGAGGAAAAACGTCAACGCCAAGAGGTAAAGAAAGGGGATCAAAAGGGCAGACACACGGGTCTGCCCTTATATGGTTCGGAATTATTGACCGACGAGGCCGGGTTCGGCGCACTCGGTGCAGACGACGTTGTTGACGGGCGTGCCTGCCGCGACATCCGCCACCCAGTCACGGAGGCGGACGCCGTTGGTGGCGTAGGTGTAGAACTCGGCGCGGGGGATGACACAGTGCTGGCTGCCGCCTTCGGTATACGAGCGGAAGTTACGCGCGCCGCGTGTGATGTCGCGCAGGTTGGCACGCAGGGCGTCCGGGTAGGGAACACCGCTAAAGCCGACGTAGGTGAAGAAGCTCTGGGTTTCGTCGTTGGCGGTGTTGTACTGCGCGACACGCACTCCAGCGCGGGCTGCACCCGTGTAAAACTTGGGAATGTTGAGGTTCGCGCCGGTCGCCCCCTGATAGCTTGATCCCCAGAGATTCCAGGTATCACCGAGGATGCCGCGCCAGCCGCCGCCTGAATCGCCAAAGAGTGTGACCTGCTTATTTGGATAGTGAGCCTTAATGTCGGCTGACCAGTAGGCCGCGCCGACTGATCCGGCGCTGCACCCGGTCACGAAAACCGAATCGGGGACGGGGATATTGGCGTAGACCCAATTGAGGACGGTCGAGGCGTTGACATAGCCGTTGTGTTTGGCTTCGTAGTAGGTGTCGTTATAGGTGTAGCCCTGCGTTTGGTTGCCGGTGTGAAAATCGCCGGTGCAGTAATCGACAAAAACCATGTCGTCGTTGATGAAGGGGTTTTCGGGATTGCTGAAATCGGTGATGCCGACGGGAAAGAGGGCAGGATTATCGCTGGGGTCGCCGGGGTTGATGTTGTCATCGAAGGTGGTGTCTTTGGTGGGGCTGCACGTCTGCCCGTTCCAGCACATGCCGCCGCCCTGAAAGTCGATCAGTAAATTCTGACCGGAGCCTTCGCGGTAGTAGAAGCTGTAGGGCGCGCCATGTCCGCAGGTGGTCGCGCCGCCGGGGGAAATCTGATTCCACTGACCGGGCGGCAGTTGATCTTTGGACGGCATTTCCTGCGCGCTGACACTTCCACCAATCGCAGCGATCAGCAGCAGCACCGCAATCCACCAGACTTTAATCATGGGTTATCCCCTCGATATGACGATCAAATGATTGAACGAAGGGCGCATTGCCATGCGCCCCTGCAAAAGATTTCCGTGTTTTCTAAATGGGCGAGGTGTGAGCGTATTTCAGAATTGGCGGAATGCACAAAACTTACCTCACCCCCGACCCCTCTCCACGTCGCTTCGCTTCGGTAGCGAGGGGAGAAAAGCAAGGGCACACACGTAGGTGCGCCCCTACCATTTGTCCGTATCATAAGCAAATTGGGTAATGCCTACAATTCTGAAATAGTCTTGTGCCTCGCCCCTATAGAAGCATTCCTGCAAAGGGCGCATTGCCATGCGTCCCTACAGACGCAGTCTGTGTTGGTTGGGTATAGTCTCATTTGATACCGCGATAGTATTTCGCGTAGTCACCACAAAGCAGGTAAACAGGCGGCTCATCTTCCTCAATGGTGGGGAAGCGACCGAGCGGTTCCGTAAACTTGTTGTCGGAATGATCGTCGTTGACCATCGAGACTTCGCCGATGAGCACGCGCTCGTCTTCTGTCCAGAATTTGTGATAGAGACCCGTCGGCAGGGTGATGCTCTCACCGGGACTGAGCTTGACGATTCCGCCTGCCTGAATCTTGCGCTCGATGCCATCGGTGCTGACGGTAATCTCGCTGACCCGATCAACGCCTTCATCGGCAGTCGATTTGAACAGTTCAAGCAGGAGTGTACCGCCGCCCCGATTGATGATGTCCTCGGTTTTCTGCCAGTGGAAGTGGAGCGGATTCTGCTGATTCTGCGCGACGATCAGCAGTTTTTCGGCATAAATTTTGCCGGTGCAAGCATCAAGGTTGAGCGGATTACCGTTGCGGATTGTAAAGAGTGACAGCCCGAAATTGTCGAAATCGCCGCGCCCGAAGTCGGTAATGTCCCAGCCGAGGTTGTGGATGGCGATCTCGGAGGCTTCGGGGCCTTTGCGCGACCACTCCTGCGGCGTCCAGTGAGCGAAAGGTGGCAGGTGAAAATGGTGTGAGGCGATGAAGGCGTCCACATCCCGGATAATGGCATTAATTTCAGAGCGTTTCATGACGTCTCCTGCAAAGTGCAGTCAAGGCTGCCCATTAAGAATTTGGCCTCCATTGTGCGCCGCTTGCGGAGATTAGGCAAATGGACTCAGAATACGAACAGAACCTTGCATCCTTTGAATGAGTAATAGATCTGATCAGGAGAGAATGCCGGTGACAAGAAGCGCGTTCGGATCAGCGAAGCAGGAGGTCAGTGTTTCGCTGCTGAAAACCAAGCTTCAGATTCCGACGCTGCGCTACACAACGATTGCGCGCTCGCACCTGCTGGATCGGCTTCAGAGCGAGCAGGCGGTGATCGTGGTGGCTGCGCCGATTGGCTCTGGCAAAACGACGCTGCTGGTCGAGTGGGTGCAGTGGAGCCGCGATTCGGTGGCGTGGCTGACGCTCGACGAACTTGACAACGACCTGGAGCGCTTTCTGA
Organism: Anaerolineae bacterium; assembly: GCA_034432495.1. Classification (GTDB taxonomy): domain Bacteria; phylum Chloroflexota; class Anaerolineae; order Aggregatilineales; family Phototrophicaceae; genus Flexifilum. The sequence continues at coordinate 33,627 of DAOUCB010000177.1, forward strand.
TTTATCTGATCGCGGCGGTGGATGGCGAGGATCGGCTGGCAGATTACCACGCTGCACCCGTTGATGCGATGATGAGTGCCATCGCGACGGTGCTGGCTCAAGCCCCGCTGACGCTGGTGTTGGATAACTATCACATCATCAGTAACGCGGCGATTCATGAGGCCGTAATCTTCCTGATCGATCATCTTGCGCCCACCTCACGGCTGATCATTGCCAGCCGGACGTATCCACTGCTGCCGCTGGAACGGCTGCGCGTTGCGGGACAGTTGGGGCTGATCGACGATTTAAATTTCAGCGTCCGCGAAAGCGCGCAGTTTCTGGAAGTGGACGAGGAAAACGCACTCGCGCTGGTGGAGCGAACCGAAGGCTGGATTGTTGGGCTGAAGCTGGCGAAGCTGTGGCTCAAAAGCGGCGCGGACGCGCAGGAGTTTGGCGCGCGTTATCGCCACGTTTACGATTACTTTATGCAGGAAGTCTTCATCCCGCTGCCGACGGCGCTGCAAAACTTTCTGCTGCTGACGGCGCTGCTCGACCCGCTGGTTGCTGAACTGTGCAACGCCGTCACCGGGCAAAGCGATGGTCAGATCATGCTGGAACGGCTGGAACAGTTGAACCTGTTCATTCGACCACTGGATGATCTGCGCCGCAGCTACCGCTATCACCCGCTGTTCCGGTCTTTTCTGCGCGAGTGTCTGATACGGCAAGGGATGGGGGAGATGTCGGGGCTGCACCTGCGCGCATCGGCGTGGTATGAACACAGCGGCGATCTGGCGGCGGCTGTCGAGCACGCGCTGGAAGCACACGCCTGGGAACGGGCTACAGTCCTGCTTGAGCGCTGTCGCGCGCAAGGGCTTAAGGTTGATGACTGGCTAGCGCGTCTGCCCGAAGATGTACGGCTGGCGCAAGCTGTGCTGGTCGAACCGCTGAGCGAGCGCGAAGCCGAAGTTCTCCACTTAATTTCGTCGGGGATGAGCAACCCGGAGATCGCACGCCGTCTGATTATCGCGGTGAGCACGGTCAAGACGCACGTCAAGAATATCTATCGCAAACTCGACGTGGATACGCGCTATCAGGCGATGGAGCGGGCGCGCGATTTGAATCTGGTGCAACTGCGGATGGAGAATGATTTCCGGCGCATGATCAAGTAGCCTCGATAGTCCTACGCATCTCCTCTGACACGACCTTCCCAATATAAGACATCCTTCTGAGTCAATAAATCCTCCTATGGGGGGATATTTTCAGCTTCAACCTGTTTTACACTCCATCCTGTACTGCACTCCTCCTCACCCCGCGCGATTGAGCGCATCGGTATGGCAGCGCGTCGCAGGAGCGTTCGTCCCGCTCCTGTGAATGCCGCTGCAATCTTCTCGCCGCGCTTACGCTGAGAGGAGACCGCCAGTTCACGAGCCGATGTTCAACCTTATTGAGGGAAGCGGAAAAGGAAGGGAGAGGAAGAAGATGTACAAAACAGGGCGATTATTGTTCCTCGGTGCGGCTGCGCTGCTGATGGGCGCGCTGGCACTACCACTCTCGGCGCAGGACACGATTGCGCCGGGGGCAGGCGCACCGATTGTGTGGCCCAATTTTGGCGGTGACCCAACGACTTTTAATCCGATTCTGGTGGGTGACGACACGTCGCAGAAAATTTCGCTGCTGTTGTTCCCGAATTTTGTCGCGCTGAACCCCCAGACCGGGACGATAGACCAGCACGCGCCGAATCAGATCGTCGATAGCTGGACGATTTCGCCCGATGGCAAAACCTACACGTTTACGCTGCGCAGCGACTACAACTGGTCAGATGGCACACCTGTCACTTCGGCGGACGTGAAATACGCCTACGATGCAATCGTCAGCGGCAAGACCAACAGCCCGCTGAACGGTTTTTACGACACGATTGACAGCCTTGAAGCGCCGGACGATCAGACGGTTGTGGTGACGTTCAAGGACGTGAACTGTTCGGCGCTGAGTACGCTCAAGTCGCTGCCCCCTGTTCCGGCGCACGTCTTCGAGCAGTTGTATGGCACTGATTACGCCAAGATGAACAACTCCGACTTTGGACTCAACCCAACCGTGACCAGCGGCATCTTCGATTTCGGCAATTTCCGCTCTGGCGAACAGGTGACGCTGACCGCCAACCAGAATTACCCGGATGCACCGGGCGGCGTGATTCCCGAAGGTTACATACAGCGCCAGCTTGCCAACCAGACTGTCGAGGTGGACGAATTTCTGGCGGGCAACCTGACCCTGATCGAAAGTGTGCCGGAAGATCGTCGGGCGGAACTCGACAACATGGTCGCGCAGAACCAGATTCAGGGTTTCAAGGGACTTAGCTCCGGCTGGCAGTATCTGGCCTTCAATCTGGCTGACCCGACCAATCCGCAGGACGGCGTCGATGAGCAGGGCAATCCGATTGATCAGGGTCACCACCCGATTTTCGGAGATGTGCGCGTGCGTCAGGCGGCGGCCTATGCCATCAATTACGATGCGCTCAATCAGGGGGCGTTCTCGAACAGCGGCATTCCCGTGAGCAGCCCGGTGCTGACGACCTCATGGGCTTACAACGACGCGCTCAAGCCCTATCCGTTTGATCAGGACAAGGCGAAGCAGCTTTTGGACGCGGCAGGCTGGATCGATGACGACAACGACCCCGCGACACCGCGCGTTGCGAAGGGCGCGCTGTATGCGCCGGATGGCACGACCCTGAGCTTCGCGATCACCTCGTACAGTGGCAACACGTCGGTCGATTCGTCGTTGGTGCTGATGCAGGATCAACTGAAGCAGGTGGGCTTCGACGTGAAGCTCGACATTCTCGAATTCCAGACGATGCTCGACAAGCTGAACGGACAAACCTTCGACGCAATCATGCTGTTCTTTGGCGGCTTCGACCCGACCAACCCCGACGAGCAGGCGGCGCTGTTTACGACTGCGGGCGACGTGGTCAACAGCGGTTTCAACAGTTCGTCGTATGACAACCCGAAAATTCAGGAACTCTACGACGAAGCGCGCACCGTTCCCGGCTGCGACCAGGCCAAGCGCAAGGCGATTTACGACCAGATTCAGCAGATTCTCTACGACGACCTGCCGATCTATTACGTGAACACGTCGATTGTGCCGGAAGTCGCGCAGGCGGATTTGAAGAACTGGGATCCGCTACCGCTGAGCACGACCTGGAATATTTATACGTGGTCGCAAGCGCCGCGCTGAGACACGTCATTTACGAGGAATGTACGCTAGCTGGAGGCTCAAAGCCTCCAGCTAGGAAACCAAGCCACTCTGAAGAGGGCTGCGGAGGCCACGAGCGTGAAATCGTCGAAACAAGTCTCTGTGACTTCCCGTGATTCTAGATTAGAGAGGGTCGTATGATCCGGTACATTGTGAAACGGACGTTTCAGGCGATCCCGCTGATGTTCGGCATCACGCTGCTGACTTACATGCTGATGACGGCTGCACCGGGCGGCCCGGTCAGCGCGATGACGTTCAAGCCGGGGACGCCGCCGCAGGAACGTGAGAAGCTGGCGGCGCGTCTGGGCGTGAACGATCCCTGGCCGGTGCAGTATCTCCGCTGGCTGCTGGGCGATGACTGGATGCGCTGGGATACCAATGGCGACGGGGTGGCAGATCAGTCGTTTCTGCTGCCGCTGGATGCCGATCACGATGGAGAAGCGGAGCCGCCGGGGACGCGGCGTGGGGCGCTGCGCGGCGATTTTGGCGACTCGTTTGTCGCCAAGCGCCCGGTGCTGGATGTGCTGTTCGAGCGCCTGCCTGCCACGCTGGAACTGGGCGTTTCATCGCTGGTGATTGGCGTGGTGGTGGGCGTGGTGCTAGGGATTCTAGCGGCGGTGCGGCGCGGCGGGGTTTTCGACAATTTCACGCGGGTGATCGCGGTCGTGTTCGACGCGATTCCGAGCTTCTGGCTGGGGCTGATGCTGATTTTGCTGTTCGGCGTGCAGCTTCATTTTCTGCCGCTGCAAGGCCGCTGCAAAGCCTCGATCTCGGACACCTGCCCGCCGATTTACGACCGCCTGCAATATCTGGTGCTGCCGACCTTCATTCTGGCGACGGCCTTAATTGCGGGTTACTCGCGTTTTACCCGCGCTTCGATGCTCGACATTATTCACCAGGATTACATTCGCACGGCGCGGGCAAAGGGGCTGAGCGATAAGGTGGTCTGGTTTAAACATGCAGCGCGGAATGCCCTGATTCCAGTAGCGACGTTTTTAGGCCCAGCGATTACAGGCATCCTGGGCGGGGCGGTTATTACCGAGACGATTTTCTCGTGGCCTGGACTGGGGCGAACCATCGTGCAGGCGGTGACGCAGCGGGATTACCCGGTGGTGATGGCGGTCACGATTTACGCGGCGCTGGCGACAATTTTCGGTTATCTGCTCTCCGACGTGCTCTACGGTGTGATTGATCCGCGTATTCGCTACGAATAGCAGGCATTTCCTTGTGGGAAAATCCGGGCGCACACAGGTGTGCCTCTACAGGTATCTGGCGCGCAGAAGTGTAAGGAAGATAATGACTGCTCACAGCCAACCGAAGACGACCGTCCTTCAGCTTTCATCCGCCGAGGAGCGCTATTTCGGCGAATCGCTGTTTCACAAAGGTTTGCGCCGCCTGAGTAGGGATTATTTGACTCTCGTGGCGCTGGGTGTGCTGCTGCTGCTGATTGTGCTGGCGGTGTTTGGCCCGCTCATCATTGAAAATGGATTCCATATCGACCCGAATGTGACCGATCCCTTCCATAATTTTTCGCCGATTGGCACACCGGGACATTTGCTGGGGACGGACGAACTCGGACGCGACCAGATGGCGCGGCTGCTGCAAGCCGGGCGGATTTCGATTTCGATTGGCTTCTTCGGCTCAGTGATCACGCTGACGATTGGGCTGGTGCTGGGGATCGCTTCCGGTTATTTTGGCGGCGTGATCGATGACGTGCTGAGCTGGCTGGTTGCCACGCTCGATTCAATCCCTGACTTGCTCCTGCTGATCCTGATCGCGTCGATTTTGTCGCCGACGGCGGAGTCGCTGGTGCTGGTGATCGCGCTGATCGGTTGGACGCGGACATCGCGGCTGGTGCGAGGGCAGACGTTTGCGCTGCGCAACCTGGAATACGTTACCAGTGCGCGGGCGCTGGGCGCAAGCGCGCTTCGCATCATGTTTGTTCACATCACGCCGAACCTGATTTCGGTGGTGATGATTTCGCTGGCGACCAGCATTGGCAATTTGATCCTGACCGAATCGGCGCTGAGCTTTCTGGGGCTGGGCGTGCAGCCGCCGCAGGCGACCTGGGGCAATATGCTCACCAAAGCGCAGACTTTTTACGTGCGCGGGCCGGATTTGGTGCTGCTGCCAGGGCTGTTGATCTTTGTGACGGTGCTCTGCCTGTGCGTCGCGGGGGACGGGCTGCGCGACGCCTTCGACCCGACAACGAGTGAGTGAGCGCTAGTCACTTTCTGCCAGCTTACGCACATAGTCGGCGACGAGTTCCGGCGCTTCCATTGGGATAAAGTGGGAATGCTGCGGCAGATAGACATCGACAGCGTTCGGGAACTGGGCGGCGAGATCGGGCGCGGTCGGCGAGTCCGCCATGTTGGTGACGAAATTGTCGGAACTGCGGTGGGCGCGCAAAATTGTCACCGGAATATCGATGGTGGCGATTTCGGGATAGATATTGGTGGCACTGCCATAGTTATAGCTGGCGGCTTCAAAGTCCGGCGCGCAGGCCAGAACAAAACCGTCGCCAATCGGGTTCGGCAGCAGACCGTAATCGACGTAATCGCGCAGCACGGCAAGCTCCCACGCATTGAACGGTGGGCGATCCTTGAAGCGCTCGAACATTTCGTCGGGCGAATTCCACAGGTTGCGCCGCTTCGCTGAAAAATGATTGAGTTCGACCACACCGACGTACATCTCACGCGGCAGGATGACCGGATCAATCAGCAGCAGGCGCGAAAACAGGCTCGGCTGGCTGGCAGCGGCGAGGGTCACGACATGTCCGCCAATCGAGTGCCCGACGCCGACCGCACCTGATAAGCCGAGCACTTCCCCAACAGCGATGACATCTTCCGCGAAAAAATTCCAGAAATAAGGTGGCGGCGCGGCGCTGCTGCGCCCATGCCCGCGCAAATCGAGCGCGAAACAGTGATAATCAGGCAACTGGGCTATCGTTTGATCCCAGATGCGGGCGTGAAAACCGGTCGCGTGGACGAACAGGATCGCGGGCTGGTCGGCGCGCGCTTCACCCCACTCGTAGACGGCGATTTCGACCCCATTGACATGCAGCAGTTGATAGTCTGGCATCGTTCCTCCCGCTGACAAACTTAGCGCAAAGCC
>DAOUCB010000178.1:0-25682 GCA_034432495.1 Anaerolineae bacterium
GGTCATTCGCCATATCGCCTTGAACTTGCTGAAGCGTCATCCCGCTAAACTTAGTCTCAAGCGCAAGCGCTTTCGCGCTGCTCTGGATGATTCGTTCTTGTTCGACCTACTCACTCAAGTTTGATGCGATAGCCCTGGGACACGCGGCGCTTTCGGCTGTAGCCGATTTACGCTACAGTGATAGGAAAGAATCTTTAGGACGGTTATGACTTGTACGCTACAGCGGTTGATGCTTATGGGAATGCTCGCGCTTTTGTCTGCCTGCGGCACAGTATCAACTGCGACCCCGACGCCATCAACCATGCCGCCACCGACTGCCATCCCTACCGATATTGACGCCTTCTGCCCGCTGCCGCGCAACTGGGTGACCTACCTCACACAGCCCGGTGATTCGCTGCGCTCGCTTGCCGAGCGCACCTCCAGCACCACCTCCCAGCTTGCGACTGCCAACTGCCTCAATAATCCGCGCGCTTTGCAGTCCGGTCAGGTTTTCTACCTGCCACGCCCGCCGATTACCCCGTAAATTGGAGAAGGAAACGAGCAAATGTCAGATAACCCCACCCAAAGCGCCTACGACCGCGTCGCCGAAGAATATGCCCGCCGAATGCTCCACGAACTCGATACCAAGCCGCGCGACCGCATGTTGCTCGAACAATTCGCCCGTAAAACCGCCGGGAAAGGTCGCGTCGCCGATCTTGGGACTGGCCCCGGACAGATTGCCCGCTACCTCCACGATCACGGCGTCGATGCCTTTGGGATTGACCTCTCTCCAGCGATGGTTGAACTAGCACGCCGCGAACATCCCGGCATGGAATTTCAGCAGGGCGATATGCGCGCACTGCCCCTGCCCGATAACTCGCTCGTCGGCATCACCGCCTTCTACTGCATCATCCACATCCCGCGCCCTGAGGTTGTCGCCGCGCTAAAGGAAATCCGCCGCGTTTTACAACCGGGCGGCCTGCTGCTGATGTCGTTCCATCGCGGCGAACAAATCGTGCATCGCGATGAATGGTGGGGCGAAACCGTCTCGGTCGATTTCATCTTTTTCGAGCGCGATGAGATGGTTGGCTATCTCGAAGCCGCCGGTTTCACCATTGAGGAAGTGGTCGAGCGCAATTACTACCCTGACAGCGATGAAGCACAGACTCAGCGGGTTTACATTTTCGCGACCAAGCCTGTCAACGGATGACTCTGCGATCACGATAATCTGAATAAGAGTTGTCCTCCACGCAAACATTACTTATTGAGTAACGACACAGTTGAGTTGATAGGCCGATATATGACACAAAATTCTGCTAAGATTTATTTAGGTGGTCGTATGTTCACGCCTCAAAATCTCGGATCATCGCACGAATTCATTGCCGGCCTGAGAGAATATCCTCCACCATTCAGCGTAACGTCACCTGAGTTGTGCGAGGACTGCGGATGAAACATCAAATCGGATATATTGTTGACAAACGCGTCATTTACATTCAATACCTCGGTGATCTCACGCAGGAAGAAGCTGAAATTTCCAATGTCGCCGTCATTCAGCTCATTCACGACGGCATTGCGCCCGTGCATGTAATCGCGGACGCAGCTCAGCTTCAGGCGCTCAAACTCAACCTGACCCAAATGCGTGACGTCGCCAGTTTCCTCAACGAGCCGCAGTTGGGTTGGCTCATGGTTGTCGGTGCAAGCACCGTCGCGCGCTTCATTAGTTCGTTGATCATGCAGTGGCGCAAAACCGATTTCCGTTACGCGGATTCGCTGGACGAGGCACTTGCCACTCTCGCCCGTGTCGATACAACGCTCGAACAAACATCCTCGTAAATAAAAAGAGGCACTGTGCGAACTTTGTTTGCACAGTGCCTCTCGTCAGATTTCAAACTACTACGCCGGAGACGATCCAGCCAGCGGTTTTAAGTTAGAAGTACTCGGTGGTGGCGCAGAAGGCGTCGAAGGGGACGGCGCACCCAGCTTCACCGCATTCCCGACAGCCTGCACCAGTTCTTCAACCGCGACCGGCTTGCCCAGGAAGGCGTCTGCCCCCGCTGCCAATGCCTGGTTCATCTGAAAGCCGCCAATCGCACCCGAAACCACCAGCATCGGGATATGTTTCGGCGTCTTTTGCTTACGCACATAGCGCACGAGATCCAGCCCATTCATGTCCGGAAGCATCAAATCGAGAATGATCGCGTCGGGCATCCCCTGGAACACCACACCCAGCGCTTTGGTCACATCATTGACCAGCAGCACCTTGTATCCGGCATATTCAAGCGCCATCCGAAACACGTTGCCAACATCGTGATCATCTTCAATCACCAGCACGCGCTTGCCATTTCCACTGACGGTCGGGTTCGCCGTTTCCTTCGTCGCCGAAGGGACACGCTGTGTATCCGTCAGCGCCGGAACCACCGCGAACGACACCTGCAAACGCAGCGTGCCGAGCATCAGTTCATTGCCATGCCGCAGGCGATATTCTTCGCCAGGTTTACAGACCACGTTGTTCAGCCGCGTGCCGTTGGTGCTGTTCAAATCGCGCACCATCAGCCGCTGATCCTTAATCGTAATCATCGCGTGCTTGCGCGAAACACCTTTCGCGAAAGCATCAAAGGCGGTCAAATCGACTTCCGGGGCGTACCCACTGGCGGTATCGCCACGTCCAATCATCATCGCATCACCAACGCGCACTTGCAGCGTCGAAGCCGTGCCAACCACGCGAAATTCCACGACCCAGGGTCGCTTAAGATCAAGTGGGCCAGTCGCGCTGGGAGTTATCGGGGCCTCAACATTCGGCAGCTTGAGGTGGCGAGTATTAACCTGAGATTGCGAAGCCTCTGGCGTCATATGTGTTCCTTTCGGCTCCACTCGACAATAACAATACGATCAACATACTGCTCTACCTTACACTACCATCAACTTCGCCGACATAGGCATGAGGTACTGTCAAGTATCGAGAAAAGTAAGGATATTCAAACATTATCTCAATGCTTCCGATGGCGCAACAGCCATCTTTCCTCTAATATCCATAACCTGAGCTTTTTCTGCTCACCACACCCCAATGATTCGTCTTGGATGTGCAAGCCTTTCGCAGCGTCTCAAACCAGCCTGCGCACACCTTTCCAGGCTTGGATATTGTTTGTGTTGGAGGTCTGCGGTAACTTCTGTAACGTGAACCGTTAGCCTGAAGGAGCATTTCTTATGGACTACACTTATCTCGGACGCACGGCCCTTAAGGTTAGCCGTCTTTGTTTGGGGACAATGAATTTTGGCCCCTTCACCACCGAACCCGACAGCTACGCCATCATGGATGACGCGCTTGACAAGGGCGTCAACTTCTTCGACACCGCCAATGTCTACGGCTGGAAAAAAGGCGAAGGGGTCACCGAGCAAATCGTTGGGCGCTGGTTCGCTCAAGGCGGCGGACGCCGTGAAAAAGTGGTCATCGCCACCAAGGTCTACGGCGATATGGGAGATTGGCCCAACCAAAGCCGTCTTTCGGCGCTGCACATTCGTCAGGCTTGTGAAGCCAGCCTGCGCCGTCTGCAAACCGATTACATTGATATTTACCAGATGCACCACATCTTCCGTCAGGCCCCCTGGGAAGAAGTCTGGCAGGCAGTGGAAATCCTCGTGCAGCAGGGCAAGGTGCTCTACGTCGGCAGCAGCAACTTCGCGGGTTGGCACATCAGCAAAGCCAACGAAGCCGCCAAAAGCCGTCACTTCCTCGGCCTTGTCAGCGAACAATGCCTCTATAACCTGAACGCGCGTATGGTCGAGATGGAAGTTTTGCCCGCCGCGCAGGATTACGGCCTCGGTGTCATCCCCTGGAGTCCTCTCGCAGGCGGTTTGCTCGGCGGTGTGCTCCAGAAGATTAATGAAGGCCGCCGCATGAGCGAGGGCGTGCAGAAGAACGTCGAAAAGTACCACGACCGGCTCGAAAAATACGAGAACTTCTGCAAGGAACTGGGTGAGCATCCCGCCGATGTCGCGCTGGCCTGGCTGCTGGCTCAGCCTGCCGTCACCGCGCCGATCATCGGGCCGCGCACTATCCAGCAGTTCACCGAAAACGCCCACGCGCTCGAAATCAAGCTCAGCGCCGAACAGTTGACAACGCTCGACGAAATCTTCCCTGGCCCCGGCGGCGCTGCTCCCGAATCCTTCGCCTGGTAACGAATGGTGCTCGTTTGTGGGGCTAAAAGGATTTTATTAGGTCTGTAGGGGCGACCTGACACGTCGCCCCTACGAATACCTTCCCTCAAATTTGGTACTGGCACCACAGGTTGGTAATGTTTCGCCGCTCATGCAAACAAAAACGCCCACTCAATCGTGGGCGTTTTTTATTCGTCGTTGTTTGTGCTAGTCCGCTGCCGCAGAGGCTGCCGCTTTCGGAGCAGACTCGGTGCTGGCGGCGGGTTTGCTCGCTGTCGTTTCCGTCTTTTCAGCCTTATCCGACTTTTCCGCTTTTTCGGACTTGTCCGTTTTGTCGGTTTTATCGGCGCTTGCTTCGGTCTTTTCGCTCTTGGGAGTGCCAATCGCCGAATGTGAAGCGCTCTTGCTGTCGTTCACATAAAACCCGGAGCCTTTGAAGATCACACCCGCAGGCTGAATCACCCGCGTCACGTGCTGCCCGGTTTCCGGGTCAACGTCCAGCGCATCATCCGTGAACTTCTGACGAAAATCAAAGGTGGTCCCGTCTTCGCGACGATAGGTGTAGATTGGCATACCACTACCTCATACAACAGGTTGTCTGAATCGAAGCACAGTTTATGATACTGCAAATTTACGCTCAGTGTCTATACTCAGACACAGAATCTGATGAAGTTCTTACCCGCTGATTCCCAGAGAAGCGGCTGCCCGCTGGCACAGCACGACGCCTCCGGCGTTCAGCCAGCTTGCCAGCGAATCGCTGCTGTCTTTATTCTGCTGAGCGTCGGCGTAAATCGTCGTCCCCCAGCGATAATAGCGCTGCGTTTGATCGGGCCACGAGGCATACGGTCGGCTTACCACCGAGGGGCCGCCATTATAGCAAGCCATCGCCAGTCCCGTGTCGTCATTGGCATATCCCATGCACTCGTTCAGGAAACTCGCCCCACGCATGGCATTGGTATCGGGATCAAGCTGATTTTCCCCCGCCGCGAAGTGGAACGGCATCACCTGGAACAGACCCTGTGCTCCAGCGTAACTGCTAACCTGCGCGTCTCCGCACGATTCGATCTGCATAATCGTCGCCAGCAGGTTCGGATCAAGGTTGTACAGCGCCGCCCATTCAGCAATGTGATTCGCCCAGTAGTTGACGCTGGAAGTGAACATCGGCGCGATCCGGTTGCTGCTGGGTGAAACGCCGACTGTTCGCGGTAAATCCGTGATTGTGTGTCCGGCAGCTTTGAGCGTCGTCGAAAGAGCCTGCGGCAGCAGAATCACCAGCACAAAGCCGATAATAATCCACCCCGGCAGCAGGCGTATAAACGAGCCGCTTTTCACGGGGGCTTGTCTCCGCGCTTTAGTTTTACTTGCTTTAGGCGCTTGCGCGCGTGTTTTGCGTACTGTTTTTGTTTGAACTGCCATAGCGATCTCGTTGATCTCGCAGATAGTTTACAATGTGCGCCGCCTTAAACAGCGTAGGAAATCTGTAACCTGTTTAACGAATCAAAATGTGGATAGGACTTGAGCGCCTTGCTTTCCCTCAAAATCAAAGCAGGCAAATTCTCGGTGCAACACTTTCAGCATTGTCAACTTGCGCCTCCCCTTTTCTGAAACTGAACCAGCGAAATCCAACCGCAAGGTGCGCTGAATGTGAGTATCGGTAGAGGCGCACATAAGTGCGCCCTTTTTTGGCGCGCACCGTACCATACCCCCGTAAAATCCGGCGGATCATCCCCCCATCCTGTTTGAACTTGTGTGCTCATGCGATTTCAGAACAATAGCACACTTGTTCTATTTTCGCAAGTGTCACAAACCGCGATTCTCGTTCGTCTACTTTGTAGAACTTAATCGTTTTGAGGTAACCAAACGAGGTAAACACCATGAATATCCTGATCATCGGCGGAGGCTACGCCGGAACCCTTGCAGCCCTGCGTTTAGCGGGTAAAACACGCGGACGCAGCACGCACATCACCCTCATCAATGCGTCTGATACGTTCATTGAGCGCATTCGGTTGCACCAGTTGGCGGCGGGGCAGTCACCGAAGACTCGTTCGTTTGAAAAGCTTTTGCGCGGCAAATCCATCGACTTCGTGCAGGGGCGCGTGACCGCCATCGACCCGGCGCAGCACACGGTTTCCGTACAGAATTCGAACACCGTTCAAACGCAAACCCTGTCCTATGACAAGCTCGTCTATGCGCTCGGCAGCATGGTCGATACGCAGGCCGTCCCCGGCATCCGTGAACATGCGCTTACGCTCGGCAGCATCGAAGCCACCCGCCAGATGCAGGCACACCTGCAAGCCAATCCCAATGCCCGCGTCATCATCTGCGGCGGTGGACTAACCGGAATCGAACTCGCCAGCGAACTTGCCGAGAGCTATCCAAATTTGTCGCTCACACTGTTGAGCCGAGATCCATTGGGGCCAAATCTGTCAAAGCGAGGACATGCGTATGTTTTAGACGCCTTCAAACGCCGAAATATTACCGTCCGTGAAGGCGTCACCATTGCACGCATCGAGAGTAAAGGGGTGCTGCTCGAAAATGATCAGCTTTTGCAGGCGGACGTGATCCTCTGGGCAGGGTCGTTCACTGTGCCCACCCTCGCCCGCGACGCCGGTCTTGCCGTCAATCGCCTCGGTCAAATTCTGGTCGATTCGACTCTGCGCTCTCTATCGCACCCGGATATTTTCGCCGTCGGCGACGCTGCCGCTTCCGGCGTGCGTATGGCCTGCGCGACCGCCATGCCGCAGGGTGCGCACACTGCCGACAATCTCGCCGCCCTCGTCAAAGGCCAGCCGCTTCAGCCCTTCCGCTTCGGCTTCGGTGGTCGCTGCATCAGCCTCGGTCGCCATGATGGCATCATGCAGATCGTCAATGCCGATGATTCGCCGCGTGAGCAAATCATCACAGGGCGCATGGGCGCGCTTGTCAAAGAACTCATCTGCCGCTACACCACTTTTTCGCTGCACGGCATCGGCATTAATCTCTACTACTGGCCTCAGCCACACGAGGTCGTTCAGCAGCCCGAAGCCACACCCCAGCACGCCTAGACGACACGACTGATCATTTTCCCCCTCTCCCCGCTTGTGTGCTGAGGGAGAGGGGCTAGAGGTAAGAGGGTTTATGGAGTTATCCTATGGTCATGACATTTGAGAACGAAAACACCTTCGAATCCTACCGTCCGCTGATGTTCGCCATCGCCTACCGAATGCTCGGCAGCGCGATGGACGCCGAGGACATCGTGCAGGACGCTTTTCTGCGCTATCAGGGCGCAGACCATATCGACACGCCCAAAGCCTTCCTGACGACAGTCGTCACCCGCCTCTGCCTCGATCAGTTGAAGTCAGCGCGGGCGCAGCGCGAAAGCTACATCGGCCCCTGGCTGCCCGAACCCATCATCACCGCGCATACCCCTTTAGATAGTCAGTACGAATCGATCTCGCTGGCCTTCCTCGTCCTGCTCGAAAGCCTGACGCCCGTCGAGCGCGCCGTCTTCCTGCTGCGCGAGGTCTTCGACTACGATTACCGTGAGATCGCGCAGATTGTCGAGAAAGAGGAAGCCGCCTGCCGCCAGTCGTTTCACCGTGCCAAAGCCCACATCGCCGAACATCGTCCGCGCTTCGAAGCCTCGCCCGAAGAACATCAGCAGATGTTAGAGCGCTTCATGCAGGCTTGTGTCATGGGCGAACTGGCAAACTTTACCAGTTTGCTGACAGAGGACGTTTCCCTCACCACCGACGGCGGTGGCAAAGCCAGTGCCGCGACTCGTCCCCTGTTTGGACGCGATACAATCGGGCGCTTCTGGCTCGGCCTGATGAAGCGGATGCCCGCCGACTTCAGCATCGAAATCCATCAGGTCAACGGTCGCCCTGCACTCATGATCCGCGACCCACAGGGGATACAAGGCATCGGTTTCTCGCTGATCTCCTTCGAGATGGATGGAGGTAAAATTCGCGCCTTTCAGGTCATGCGCAACCCGGACAAGCTGCAAGGAATACCCGCTGCGAATGACTGATCCTGTCTTCCCCTGACGTCTCCTTGCTCAGACGCGCCCGGTCGCCTGAACATGCCCGTCCGCATCGGCGCAAATCCATACATCCGTCCACGCTGGCGGAATCACCAGCGCCTTGATTCGTTCCAGCGTTTCGAGATCGCGCACCCGTTCACCCTGCGCGTCGGTATAAAGAATGACACGAGACGAAGCGAAACGACGCTACGGCTTAATCGACCACTTTTCTTCGGACAGCCCCGCCTGCTGATTCTCCCAGCGCGCCAACGTGAACAGGTAGTCTGAGAGGCGGTTGAGGTACGGCAGCACGAATTCTCCCAGCGCCTCGTGCTCCTGAAGCTGCGTGACCAACCGTTCCGCGCGGCGGCAGACCGTCCGAGCGACGTGCAGCGTCGCCCCGGCAGGCGATCCCCCTGGCAGAATGAAGTAGGTCAGTGCGGGCAGTTCCGCCGTCATGCGGTCAATCGACTCTTCCAGCCAGGTAATCGGCGCGGCATCCATGCGCACAACGTAGCTTGTCGGCGCATCGAGCGGTGTCGCCAGGTCAGCCCCCAGGTTGAACAACTGATGCTGAATCAGCACCAGATCGGCATCGGTTGCCGCCGAGGGCTGCTGCGCGCGCACCAATCCGAGCAGTGAATTCAGCTCATCGACGGTGCCATAGCTTTCGACACGCAGATGATATTTGGGGACACGCCCCCCTGAAAACAGGCTCGTAGAACCGTTATCGCCAGTACGTGTATATAATTTCATAAATTTTTCACTGAAATCCGTTGTGGGTACGCTCTCATTCCGTTACAATTTACAGCATAATATTATAGCAAGAGAGGCATCATTCATAATGGACGACTCGGCGGTTAAGGAAACACGTCAAGTCTTACGGCGAATCCAGGATCATCTGTTTCAGGCACATGCTGGGTTTGGCGCGGAACATGAATCTGTTGGCCTCGTAGACGTCATCCATCACCCCACCAACAAACTCCCGGACCTGAACTATGTCACGCCCCGACGCAATACCGCCTGGGTTTCGGGCAAGTATGTTCAGGAAGGTCTCAATCATCTGAAGGCGCTCGAACGCGCGCCGCGTGTCCAGTATATCGAAGGGCTGTATCCGCCGCTCTTCGCCAAAACGCTGCGCGATCTCGGCCTCGAAGCCGAAACTGAGACTCCGCTGATGGCCTTCTCACTGGCGGGGCTGAATAACGCTGGCCCCCCGCCGCCGCTGCCCAAGCCGACCGCGCCCGCCGACGTTCGGCTCGAACTGGTCACTGATCAGAAGGGCATTGAACTCTGGTGGTACGTCTGGCGCAACGCCTATTACGATGTCATAACGCTTGGCGTCGAACCGCTGACCGTTGGACGGGATATGGCTGCCACGCGGCTTGGACAAGAAATCGATATTCTACTGCATCGCCACAACTTCCCGGTCGGCGTGATCCGGCTCGGCGTTCAGATGGCGACGCAGAGCGCCCATGTCGTCGCGCTGGCGCTGCTCAAGGAAGTTCGCACGCCGCAGATGACTCAACTGCTGCTGACGGCAGCCATGCGCGCAGCGCTGGCACGTGGCTGCAACCTGATTTTCGCGCCCGGTGAAACCGAACCCGACCGCATCCTGAATCGAGAATTGGGTTTTGTCGACGTTGGCAGTATGGTATGTTATGCTGCGCCCTCCGAGAACGTGAATGAGGTGGTTGTGCATGACATCCTGGTTCAGCCTGTACTTGCCTTGCGCCGATAACGATCAGGTTGCGGCAGCACTCAGGGACGCGCTCAACGCGCTCGGCTACCAAGCATTTAATCCCTTTGGCTTAATCCCCGGCAAAGCCTATCCCCAGGCGGTGCGGCTCTTTGTTGCCCCCGCCCGTGACGGCTGGACGCGCGTCATCGGCGAACCGGATCGCGCGCTGCTGGCGCCGCTCTCACTGCTCGAACCCTGCCTGCTGGTCGAACTCGACGGCGCAGAAGCATCCTTCACAGCGTATGCCGAAGGCGAAGTTTCCACTCCAGAAATCGCCTTCGCGCCCTACACTCACGAACACGACTGTCTTCGGCTCTCGCTGCTCATCAACCAGACATCAGGCAGCGCGGCACTTGGCGGCGTCGCGCTCGACATGCTGCCTGACGACGTGCAGAACCTTGCGCAAAAGGTCGATCTCAAGCAGGCCAGCAAGATGTTCAACCGCCTGAGCGGCAACCTCGCTCCCAAAAGCGGCGGTGATGCCAGTGCGGGCGATCTGCTGCGCCAGCCTGAATGGAACAGTATCGGCGGAACGCGCATTCGGGCGCTCATGAACTGTCTGCGCATCCCCAACTGGCGCGATCCTGATTTCGTTACCCTGCGCGACGCCTATGCGCTGCACGAACGCCGCCGCCGCAGTCCCAGCGCTACTCTTTACCCCGGCGACGCGGAGACAATGGCAGCGGTCGCGGATGCGCTCACCTACACGCCTATCTACGCGGGAAAAATGTCATGAGCGGGCAGGATCGGCTACACTGGGACAGCGTGTATCGCGCTCAGGTGAACAGCCCCTATCCTATGCCCGATCCACTGCTGTTCCAGTTCACGCCGCCGCTGCGTGAAGATCAATCCGCAGCAGCGCTCGATCTCGCCTGCGGCCTCGGTCAGAACGGTCTGTGGCTGGCAGCGCAGGGCTACGTCGTCAGTTTGATCGACATCAGCCGCCTAGCGCTGACCCGCGCGCAGACCGAAGCTGCACAGCGTAATCTGCGCAGCGTCAATTTTTTCCAGCTTGACCTCGACAACGCTGAACTCAAAAGCGAAGCCTACGATCTGGTCTGCGTCTTTCGCTTCCTCAACCGTGACTTGATGCCGCAGATTCGTGCTGCCGTCAAACCGGGCGGGCGCATCCTCTACCAGACCCTCAACACCCGCTATCTGACCTTTCGCCCGAATATGGATCCCGATTATCTGCTCGGCGTAGGCGAACTGGTCGGCTTCTTCGGCGATTGGAAAGTCCTCCACCACAGCGAACCCGAACAAATCTCGCAGCTTGTCGCCATCAAGCCGGAGCATTAGGCCGCCTCATGGGCAAAACTCTCTATATGATCGTTGAACACTTCAAAAATGCAGATGCTATTCCCGTCTATCGCCGCTTCCGCGATCAGGGTCGCCTCGCGCCTGAAGGACTGTTTTACGTGTCCAGTTGGGTCGATGAGCAGATGGAGCGCTGTTGCCAGTTGATGGAAACCGAAGATCGGGCGCTGCTCGATCAATGGATGGCAAATTGGAGCGATCTGGTGGATTTCGAAGTTTTTCCGGTCATCACCTCGCAGGAAGCTGCGGCACGCGTCGCCCCGTTATTGTGACGGCCTGAGCAGAGCAAATGTCAAGTCTGCGATAGTTTTTTCTAAATCGCTTCTTCCCCACCTATAATCCAAATATCATTTATTTCAGGCGTTCAGCATCTATGGCTTTCGACTCAGAACCCGGCAAAGGCGAACAAGTTCGCCCGCACTCGATACTTTCTACGTGGTCGCTTCGCCTGCTGCTGGCGGCGCTGCTCTTTTTCTGCTCCGAGATTCTGCTCTGGACGAATCCGCCGAGCCGTAATCTGTTCGACTGGCTGCTGCTGCTCGTCGGTTACATCGCCCTCAGCGCGCTGCTGCTCGAAATCGCCGCGCGCTACCGCCTGCGCGACGTTTATGGTCTGCTGATGCTGGCGGGAGTCTATGGCATGATGAATGGGTTGATCCTCAATCCGCAGTCAGCGCTGATTGACGTGCCGCGCACGCTGCTCACGCGAGCGCTGGGCGCGCACGCCTTCGCCGGGTTGATCGGGCTGGCCTTGTTTTTCGGGCTGGCGAACGGAAGTTTACGCGCACGCCGCACCTTGATCGCCGTGCTCATCGTCACCGCAATCATCGGCATCGGCTGGGGAACCTGGGCGCACTGGTCGCCGGTCGCGTTCGCCAATCTTAGCGAAAGCACGCCGTTAACGCTGGCCCTGGCGGCAGGGATCGGCGTCGTGCTTATTGTCGTGGCGCTGCTGGGAGTTCGGCGCTACGCGCAGCCAGCGCCTAATCTCCGCCTGGCTGCGCGTGGTTGGGCGTTCACGCTGCTGACGCTGGTCATTCTGCTGGTGATCCATCTGCTGCAAGGCGAGGTCGATCTGCTATCACTGGTGGTCATCGTCACACTCAGTGCTTTTTCAATCATGATCATATGGTTTCAGGAGCGTAAAAAGGGCGCGACCCTGCTTGATCCTCTGGCGAGTCAGTCATCCGCCTGGGGCAGTCTGGCGATTTTGATCATCGGTTTTGGGCTGGCAGGGGCAGTGGGTTATGGCCTGCCACGCGGCGAGATTGACACTGATCCCCTTGCCTTGATCAGCGCACTCTTCACCGCCTATGGGCTGATCTGGCTCCCGGCGGTCTCAATCGTTTTGGGGGCGCGAGCTTTCTCGCGGCAGGCGCGGGCGATGCGCCTTTAATTCAGGGGTTGATCTACAGCGTGACCCGTCGTAAACTCTAAAAACCTCTTTTGCGTCCATTTTTTCAGGAAGTGACGATGCCCGATTTTTCTGACGATCCGCAGGCATTCCTTGACTTCATCAATAATCAGCTCGATTTCAGCGGCCTCAGCTTGACGTCGGAGAGTGATGTAGCTGCCCGCTTATCGGAAGCCGAAATCGAGAATTTGATCATGCCCCTCATCCGTGAGGATATTCAGCAGGAGACGCTCAAACTGGTCGCGCAACTGCTGCGCACGCCGCAGCGCGATTACTGGCGTGCGCAGCTTGCACCCCTGCACCGCGAAATGCGCCAGTGCCTCGCCCAGACTCTCGCGGCAGTCATGCAGCAGCGTTATCCCAATCGCATGAACGACGACGAATGGCTCGATGTCGCAAATTTCATTATCACGATGGCCTGGCTCGTGCGCAAACAGATGGACGGCGGCGATCCCGCGCTGCCGGACTAACCCCGCCCGCCGCGATAGACTATAATTGCCCAGGCTGACTGAATCACCGATGGGAGTCTCGCCTGTGCCGCTTGAACACATCACTCTGCTTGATCAAAAACGCATCGTCCTCGGTGTCACGGGGAGTATTGCTGCCTACAAGGCCGTCGATCTCGCCAGCAAACTGACGCAGCTTGGCGCGATTGTGGACGTCATCATGACCGAAGCCGCCCAACACTTCGTCACGCCGCTGACCTTTCAGGCCGTCACCGGGCGCGCCGTTTACACCAGCATTTGGCAGTCGCCCGCCAATGCCGATTTGCCCACCCATGTCGCTCACATCGGTCTTGCCGAAAGCGCCGACCTGCTGGTCATCGCCCCGGCGACCGCCAATACCCTCGCCCATCTGGCACACGGCTTCAGCGAGGATTTGCTCGGCGTCACCGCCTTGGCAGCGCGCTGCCCCCTGCTCGTCGCCCCGGCGATGGATGGCGGGATGTTCGCTCACCCTGCCACCCAGGCCAATCTCGCCACCCTGCAAGCACGCGGCGTGATTGTCGTGCCGCCGGACGTGGGTCGATTCGCTTCCGGGCTGGTCGGTCAGGGACGGCTGCCGGATACCGCTAAACTGCTCGGCTCGATCAGGGCGGCGCTCGGTCGTGACGGCAGCCTCAAAGGTCGGCATGTCGTCGTCACGGCAGGCGGCACGCGCGAAGCCCTCGATCCGGTGCGTTACCTGACCAACCGATCCAGCGGCAAACAGGGTCACGCTCTTGCACAGGCCGCGCTCGACGCAGGCGCGCAAGTCACGCTGATTTCGGCAGCCCGGTTGCTCGAAGTGCCTTATGGCGCGGCTCTGATCGCCGTTGAATCCGCAGAGCAGATGCAGCAGGCGGTATTGCAAAACATCGTCAGCGCAGACGCCCTGCTCATGGCTGCTGCCGTCGCCGATTTCCGCCCGCGCCATGCCGCCGATCAGAAAATCAAGAAGTCCGACGAACTGACGCTCGTCCTCGACAAAAACCCAGACATTCTGCTCTCTGTTTACGAACAGCGCCAACAGTCGCACGCGCCGAAAATCGTCGTTGGCTTCGCGGCGGAAAGCCAGAACCTCGCCGACTACGCCCGCGACAAACTCCAGCGCAAGGGACTGGACTTGCTGGTCGCCAACGACATCAGCGCGACGGATGCAGGCTTCGACGTGGACACCAACCGCGTGCTGATTTTCGACACGAAGGGCAGCGATCCGCAGGAACTTGCCGACAGCAAAGCCAAAATCAGCGAAGTCATCGTCCAGCGGGTTGCTGAACTCCTGAAGGAACACGAATGAACTTTTCGGTCGATGAAGTACTCGTCCGGCGCAGCCTTCAGCTTGCCGCTGACGCGGTCGCGCACGGCAACCATCCTTTCGGCGCGCTGCTGGCGAAAGACGGGCAAATTCTGCTCGAAGCCGAGAATACCGTCAACACGGGTCACGATGTCACCAACCACGCCGAAACCAATCTCGTGCGGCTGGCAACGCAGCGTTACGACTTCGCCTTTCTGGAAGGCTGCATCCTCTATACCAGTACCGAACCCTGCGCCATGTGTTCCGGCGCAATCTACTGGTCGGGCGTCAGTGCGGTCGTCTACGCCTGCTCGGCGAAGCGCTTAGGCGAGATCGCGGGTAAAGGGCTGGAGATTCGCTCACGCGAAATCTTTGCTTCAGGAACACGCCCTGTGAGTGTTGTCGGCCCCGTGCTCGAAGACGAGGCAGCGCAGGTGCATCTCGGCTACTGGAACACAAAGTAATATCCTCTTGCGGGCAGAGTGGATCAATGCCAAAGGACGTGAACACAAGCGCGCCATCGCCCGCGATAAAGCGAAAGCCGGACAGAGCGGACGCTAATCAGGTAGGCAGCGGGACATTGTTGTTGATAAGGCAGCTCCGCAGCGCGGTCGTATCGCTGGAAGGAATCGCGCAGATCACGACGGCCTCATGATGCTCCACCATGACCATCTGCACCCAACTACCGCAGTTTGCCGCGTTACTGACCGATTGGGTGCAGTAATTCGTCAGCGTGATCGCGATCTGCTGATCCGCTGTAAAAGCGCTGGTGGGCGTTGGCGGGTTCTGGAGGCGTGCCAGCAGCGTCGGCGTCAGCAGCAGCATCACAATCAGCGCGCCGACGCCGATCAGCAGCGCGAGCGCAACCAGCAGCGGCAGCGGAATGCTCAGCCTTTGTTTACGCGCGCGTTTGGCGGCATTTAACTGTGCCAGCCACTGCTTTGCCGTCGGATCGTCGAGGGTTTGCAAAAGCTGTCGCGCTTCGGCGATGCGCCCCTGTTCAATCAAATCGTGCGCTTCGCGTAACTGCTCTTGAGACATAAACACGCTCCTGTTGTCGATCCGATTTTACGGCAAATTCACGTTCGCAGGATTGACGCACTTTAGCGAGGTGAAGATACGGCGGATTGCAGTGTAGGAGATGTATCTCAAAGGGGTTTCGTTTCCCCTTCTCCCCGCAGGCGAGGAGAAGGGTCAGGTGCTGAGGAATTTATGCTTTATGCCTTGAATAACCCGACCGGAGTCGGCGTGAAATTCGGGAAAATGTCGGCGGTAGCTGAATTATTCAGCCGCAGCGATAGCAGTTCTGCCAGCACATCGCGGTAATCCGTTGTGATGGCGAGGTCTTCACCGCGATCCAGCACATCTTTTGCGAGTCCGGGCCAGTTGGCTACGACGTTGCCTTTGGCAAGGTTGCCACTCATGACCAGCAGCGCGCTCCCATGCCCGTGATCTGTCCCGCCGCCGCCATTTTCAGCGACGCGCCGCCCAAATTCGGACATGACGACCACCGAAACCCGCTGCATCATATCGCCCATATCGCTGTAAAAGGCCGCCAGCCCTTCAGCGAGATCCTGCATCAGGCGCGCCTGCTGGCCTTCCACGCCGCCCTGATTGACGTGCGTATCCCAGCCGCCGAGGTCGATACAGGCCGTCTCCAGCCCAACATCAGCGCGGATCAGGGCGGCACTCTGGCGCAGCGCCGTCGCGAAATCAGTCGTCGGATAATCAGCCCCATTCTGCGGCTGATAATCCTTGTAGCCCACCTTCGCCAGAATCTGGATGGCAGACTCGGTCGCCAGCGCCGAAGCGCTCAGCGAATCGCTTTCCAGCGAATACAGCCGGTTGAGCGAAGCCAGCACCTGCGCCGCGACCTGTTCATTACCGTTCAGGTGATAATCGACAATCGACTTGATCGCGACCGGGGCAATCGTCCCGCGCAGCGCCGCCTGTACCGACGATCCCCAGCCAATCGCCCGAATCGGAGACGTGTTGCCCGTATTCAGCGTCGCCAGATGCCGCCCGATCCAGCCGGATGCCAGCGTGAACTCGCCCGGAGTACCCCGCTCCATGAAATCCATCGCCTCAAAATGCGAGCGCGTCTCGTCGGGCGAACCCGCCGCGTGAACTGCCGCCATCTGCCCGTCTTTGAAAACTGGCATCAGCGGCGCGAGCGCCGGGTGCAGGCCGAAGAAACCATCCAGATCGAGCACTTTGCCATCGCTGCCGCTGCTATCCGGTCGCGGAATCGCCAGCTTCGGACGCGCCGCATAATACGCATCTTCGGCATAGGGAACAATCATGTTGAGCGTATCGGCAGCGCCGCGCAAAAACACCGAAATCAGCACGTCGCCGCGTGCACCCTGCTGTACCGGGGCAAAGGCCAGACGCGGCATCCAGGCGGGCAGCATCGATTGAGCGCCCGCAGCAGCCAGCGCCGCCGCACTGCCGCGCATGACTTCGCGGCGCGAAAGTTTCGTGGTCATTATTTTGACTCCTTCTAACGATACTGAAACGCGGGCGAGGCCAGCAGCAGCGCTGTCCCGAAGGCGAACTGCGTTTGCAGGTCATCCGCCGATTGACGGGCAAAATCCACAACGACACTTTCCTCATCGCTCGTCAGCCCACGACCAAGCAGATACGTTCCCATGAAACCCAGCATAGCACCGATTTCCATCGGAATCTGCTGCGCGGTCATCAAATCGAGGATCGGCTCGAAATTCATCCGGGCACCGGGAATCGTGTTCGTGACCGCCGCCAGCGCCAGATTCCAGCGATCCAGCAGTCCACCGACCCATTCATCCTGCGTATCCGGGAAGCCATTCGGCTGAGGCCATGTCAGCGGAATCTGTCCCATCGCTTGCAGTGGATCAGCGATCCCGCGCAGAAAATGGCGGCTGTTGGTCACATTGAAATTGAGCGCGCGCAGGATACTGACCACATACTCGAACGGCTGCTTGAACTTGGGCGGCGCGCTCCAGAATTCGTCAGCGCTGAACAGCGTATTCAAGACCAACTTGATGTCGCCGCCGCTCTGCTGAAAGGTCGCAGCCATCTGCTCAACCAGCGCATCCGGCGGCGTATCGCTGACAAAACGCCGTGCAATTTTGGTGCTGATGAACTTCGCCGTCGATGGATGTCCTGCCAGCACATCGAGCACCGTTTCGCCGTCCTGTTCGCCTTTGCCGCGCGGGATGTTCGTGCCCAGCACGGTTTTCGTGTCATTGTCGTGCAGGCCACGCCGAAAGCGATAGTGGATGCTGCCGTCCTTATTATCGCGTGGGCGGTCAATCGACCAGCCTGTCAGGCAGCGCGCGACTTCCTTCACGTCCGTTTCCGTGTAGCCGCCATCGACGCTCAGGGTATGCAGTTCCATCAACTCACGAGCGTAATTCTCGTTGGGAACGCCTTTGCTGCTTTGAGCGTTGTCCAGAAACAGCAGCATCGCGGGGCTGTGGGCTGACGCGCCGAGTAGTTGGCGAAAGTTCGTCAGCGCATTCGGACGAATCACGTCGCGCTCGTCATCCACCTTGAGAAAAAGCACAATCTCTTTGCCAATGTATTCATGAAAGTGATTCGAGAAGAACTGTACCATCCGCTCGTAAAGCTGGCGCTGCGAATAGACGGAGTGCATCAGCCACGAACCCAGCAGCGCACCGCTGACGATCTGGCGCATCCCGCCGTAACTTTGCAGCAGAATGCCCCCGTTCTGGCTCAGAACTTCGACATAGGGCTGCATCGCTTTATCCGCCGCGCTGTCGTCTAGTGATTCAGGCGCAAGCTGCTCGGCGATGAACGCCGCCGTCCCAAGCTGCTGCACATGGGCGTATAAATCCGGCGTGACGCCGAACGTCAGCCGAGCAATGGCGTGCGCCACCGGATCGACCGCGACCGGCGCGAGCACGTCCTCCGGCAGTGCTGCCAGCGCCTGCGCCAGCGGCGCAACCGCCAGCGCACTTGCGCCAATACCCACGCCGAAGGTTTGAAGAAACTGGCGTCGGTTCATATCCATCTGGCCTTCCACTCACTTGCATTATTTCCACTGTACGACGCAGTTGTTGCGGAAGTTTCACCAGAATGTTATCGAATTGATCGTCTTTTATACCGCTGTGAGGGAAAATAAAATGGGCGTCGGAGTGACGCCCATGAGGAAACCCTACTTTTGCTGCCAGTAGGGCTGCTGATCGTAGTATTTATAAACCTCGTGATACCATTCGCCGTTCGGCGTTTCCGGCCAGTCGTTCTTATCGAATCCCGGCGCGTTCTTGAGACGTTCCTTATCGGCGTCCATCACGACGCATTCGCGATCCGTATCGACGCGCAGCGCTGACCAGGGTACGGCAAACAGCTTGTTGCCGATCCCCAACAGCCCGCCAAACGAAATCACCGCATAGGCGATCCGCCCCGTATGGATGTCGATCATGATTTCTTCAAGCTTGCCAATTTCCTCGTTCTGGAAATTGAGCACTTTATCGCCCATCAGCGTGCTGGTAGACAATGCCAGCGGTTCAGTTCGTTGTAAAGTCATGAGGATTCCTTTCCTATTTCTCTTAACTGTTATGTGTATTGTAATTCATCAAGATTAAAATTAAATGAAACAGCCGCATCCAATGAGTGCGGCTGTTGATTGCTCCGGGTTATAGAATTTTCAGTTTGACCGCAAAATCACCCTAGCTGGCAGCTTTAGGTCGAATCGCCGTATCGATGGACGCGGATACAGCGACAGCTTCCTTGTCCTTGTCTTCCTCGTCGCTTTCTTCCGGCGTCCGCTTGGCGATATAGACCTTGCGAATTCGTCGGTTTTCGACCTCGTCCACACGCATCAGCAGGTTCGCTTCCTCGACGACTTCGCCGACTTCGGGGACGTGTCCCAGCTTGCTGTAGACATAGCCGCCAATCGAGTCGTTGTCGTCGTTCGGCAGGTCAATGTCGATCTGCTGGTTCAGGTCTTCGAGATTCATGCCGCCATCGACAACGTATTCGCCTTCAGCGATCTGCGTGAACTCAATCGCCTCGTTCACATCGTATTCATCGCGGATGTCGCCCACAATTTCTTCGAGCAGGTCTTCAATCGTTACCAGCCCCGCCGTCCCGCCGTACTCATCCACCACCACTGCCAGATGAATTTTGCGCTCCTGCATTTCTTCAAACAGGTTGTCAGCGCGCTTGGTCTCAGGCACGAAGTAGGCCGGGCGCATCAGTTCGCGCATCGGCTTCTGCATACTCCCGCCTTCCAGAAACAACTTGAGCACGTCTTTGGCGTAAAGCAGCCCCTTCACGTTGTCGATTTCGCGTTCGTACACCGGAATCCGTGAATGACCGCTTTGCAGAATGGTTCGTGTGCCTTCATGCAGCGGCTGATTGATTTCGACAGCGGTGATGTCCGGTCGCGGAACCATCACTTCGCGCGCCAGCGTTTCGCCAAACTGCAACACCGAGTAAATCATCTCTTTTTCTTCGTCTTCAATCGTACCGCCCTGCTGCCCGACTTCGATCAGGGTCATGATCTCTTCGTCGGTGACAGTTTTGCTCATGTCATCACTGCCAGAGACACGCGAAAGTGTCCGGCTCATGCTCAGAAACAGCGCCGTCAGCGGGCTGAACACGAGCATCAGCGCGCGGGCAGGTGGGGTCAGCGCTGGCGCGATCCGATCCGCATACGCCTGACCCAGCGCCGTCGGGATCAATTCGCCTAGGATGTAGGTCAGCAGCGCCGTCGGCAGCAGCACCGCCAGATAGCCCAGTTCCGGGATCAACAAGATTCCGGCGGCATCTTCCGCGTGAATCAGCGGATCAGCCACGCGAACGGTTGCAATCGCCGCAATTGCGAAACGCAGCAGCAGCACAACCAACGCTCTGGTAATGCCCAAATGGGCGCGATCCTCAGCCAGTTTCAGAATGCGTTTGGCTTTGGCGTCGCCCTTTTCAGATTGTTCCTTCAGCGCTGTGCTGCGGACGTTGATCAGCGCCGCATACGTCAGCTCTACCAGGCCATGAAGGAGTATCAACCCGACCAGCACTACCAGACTAGATAAACTGCCCTCGTCCAAGTCTCTCTACCTCACCCAGCTTCTTTGATTAGTTGCATAAACGCAAAAGACCGACTCGCAGCAGCATTCGCTACAACGACCCGGTTCAGTCCCTGTCAGATCATGTCCCCGCGAGGGAGGCTGGTCTGGTTCTTCGATTAGCACTTGCTTTTGTCGTAGATATTGAAACAATTAGAGTCAGTTTACCATACTTTGCAAACTGAATTCAAGCCGCCCGCCTCAGATTTAACCAGGTCTTCATGCTTCCCGCCTATTTCGACACCCTGCGCACCCTCAGCCAACCTATCCGCAGCAGCGATCTGCCGCAGACGCTTGAGCCAATGCACCGACTGCTCGCCGCGCTCGGCAATCCACAGGAGCAATTTCTGGCTGTAGTCGTCACAGGCTCGACGGGCAAGGGGACAACCTGCCTGAACCTCGCCTATAAATCGCGGGCGATGGGTAAGAAAGTCGGCCTGTATACCAGCCCACATCTGCACCTGTTTCGCGAACGCTTTGCCGTTCTCGACCCATCGGATCAGCTTGCGCCGCCCCGCATCATCAGCCAACCCGAATTCGTCGAAAGCGCGCAAACCGTCTTCGCCGCCCAGCAAACCCTCGATCATCGTTACAGCACTTTCGAGACCGCGACGGCGCTGGCTTTGCTCTGGTTCGCGCAGCAGAACATCGAACACGCTGTGCTTGAAATCGGCATTGGTGGGCGTTTCGATGCGGTCAACGCCGTCGAAAAACATCTCGCCGTCTTCACACCCATTGAGGCCGAACACCTCGCCATGCTCGGTGGATCGCTCGAATCCGTCGCGTGGCACAAAGCCGGGATTATTCAGCGAGTGGGAAACGCATTCACTGTGGCGCAAACGCCCGAAGTCATGGCAGTGCTGGAGCGCGAAGCACAGGAAAAACATGCCACCTTACAAGTCTGGGAACCAGAAAAGTTCGCCTATTCCCAGGAAGTCAGGTTGCCCGGTCGGCTGGAAACCATTCATCTCGGCGACCATCTGGTCATCATCGACGGCGGGCATACGCCAGCCGCCGCCCATCATCTGCGCGACTTCATCGGAAAAACCGACTCGATTCGTTTGATTATCGGGATGCTGCGCGATAAGAACGTCGCCGATTATCTGCGCACCTTCGATAGTCCCAACGTCCATTTCGTCTATACGCAAGCGCCGAGCGACCGTGCCCTCTCGCCGGACGAACTGCTCGAACGCTATATTCCAGCGCAGGCAGCGGTGAAGCTTGAGCCTTATCTCGACAAAGCGTTCGCACAGATGAATACGTCACAGGAAGCGCTGTCGGTCGTTGCAGGATCGCTGCGTATGGCAGCCGCCGCCCGCGAAGCATTCGGCCTGCTTTCGGCTGACGATCTTGAAGAAGCCCGTCTCACCCGCGCCATCTTCGACGGCGAAGACTATCTCAAAAAACTCACCAATACCTGACAATTTGTTGGTTTTTACGCAGTCCTCAGTCCTCAGTCTTTGCTTTGACTCAGCACTATCCTTTACGGCGCGAACAGGGTCATCGCTTCCAGCGCAATCGGCAGCGCGAATAGGTCATGCCAGCCCGCCTCCTGCTCCGCCATGTGACCGAAGCAGTAGACCGGCAGCTTGCTCACCAGCGCATCCTGCGCCAGAATCAGCGCTGCGCTGTCCTCGAAGGCCATCCAGGTTGTCACCGTTTCATCGACTTCCGCCAGACCATCGAAAAAACTCGTCACCGGGTAGGGGATGCTCCGGCGAGCGGCGCGTGGCAGATAGGCGTTGACAGCGGGCTTGAGCGGCTGCCCGCCCAGTTGCAGAATCGTAATCGGCGCAGGCAAATCATCGAGTTCGGTGATGTGCATCGAATCGATGTAGCCGCCAATCCGCACCGATCCGTCCCATTCGAGCGAGTCCGCCTGCCAGCGAAGCTGCGTCAGCGCCGGGCCTTCCGCGCTGCCCCAGCGCAGCGTCAGCACCTCCGCCGGAGCCTCCAGCGTGAACAAGCCCTGTGCCCCTTCGACCTTGACCACCCCAGCTTCGCTTTCCAACCACAGTAAATTGCGTGCATACAGCGGAATCGTCCAACCAAGCTGTCCGCTCAATTGATCGTTCACCAAACTCCCCCCGACTCTTTAACCTGCGTTAATTCAGCCTTTGTCGGGATATGTTAAACTAAAGGCGCGCGCGAATACAGAGCAGGAGTCGCACCGTTGAACCTTCGCCAAATTTCGTGGGCACGTTTGGTCTCGAATATTCTGAGTCCGCCCGTCATCTGGAGCTTCCTCGCCTTCCCGATTGCCTTTCGTCAGGCAGCGACGCCCGAACAGGCGCTTCTCTGGGCCTTCACCTACTGCTTGATGGTCTGCGTTCTGCCGGGGATTTACATCGGCTATATGGTCTGGCGCGGGCAAATCACCGACGTTCACATGGAAGTACGCAAAGAGCGGATTCGTCCGTTTCTGGTGTCGCTCGGCGGAACCGCGCTCGCCTGGGTGCTGCTCCGCTCGATGGGCGCGCCACCACTGCTGCCGACCTTCGCGCTGGTGAGTTTTGTCCTGCTGGGAACCATGCTGCTTGTCACGCTGGTCTGGCAAATCAGTATGCACTCCATGAGCATTACCTGCGCCGTCGTCGCGACCGGGGCGCTCTACGGGATTGGCCCCGCGCTGCTCATCAGCCCCTTGATTCCGGTGGTCGGTGTGGCCCGCCTCAAACTGCGCCGCCATACCGTCGCCGAAGTGGTCGCCGGAAGTCTGGTCGGCGCGGGGGTCACTGCGCTGCTGCTTGTGATCCTGAATCCCTGAACGCAGCGTGGCTGCTTTAGCGATACTGAAACGCGGGTGACGCCAGCAGCAGCGTCGTTCCGGCGACAAACTGTCCTTGTAAATCATCCGCCCGCGCCTGCGCAAACTCGCTCACAATCTCGCGTTCGTTGTCTGTCAGGTCGCGCCCCAGCAGATAATTCCCCATGAAACTCAACATGGCATCAAGCTTCAGCGGAACCTGCTCTGCCTGCATCAGATCAAGAATCGCTTCCAAGTTAACGTTCGCCCCGGTAAGGCTGTTGGACGTGATTGCCAGCGCGATATTCCAGCGCTCGAACAGTTCGCCCAACCAGGCTGCCTGCACATCGGGGTAGCCATTCGGCGAAGGCCACAGAAACGGATAATTTCCCATCCGTCTTAACCAGCCGCTGATGGCATTCAAAAAGCGGGGGTCGCTGCTCATTTCAACGTTGAGCGCTCGTAAAATGCTGACCAGATACTCAAACGGCAGCTTGAACTTGGGTGACGCATTCCAGAATTCCTGAGCGGCGAAAAGATCGTGCAGCACAGTCACAATCTCGCCGCCGCTCTGCTGAAAGCTGGTGCTCATCTGCTCGATCAGCGCCGCAGGCGGATTATCGCTCACAAAGCGCCGTGCGATTTTCGTGCTGATAAACTTTGCTGCTGCCGGGTGTTTCGCCACCAGGTCGAGCACCGTCTCGCCGTCCTGCTGACCACCCCCTGCCGGAATCGCCATCCCCAGCACGGTTTTTGCATCCATGTCGTGCTCGAATTCTCGAAACAGAAACTCGATGCTCCCATCGGTTGAATCGCGCCCACTGGTCATCGCCCAGCCTGTGAAACACCGTGCCACTTCCTTCACGTCTGTTTCCGTGTAGCCGCCCTCCAAACTGAGCGTATGCAGTTCCATCATTTCACGGGCATAATTCTCATTCGGGCGGTCTTTCGTACTCGTGGCATTGTCCAGGTAATACAGCATCGCGGGGCTGTGCGCCGAAGCGCCCAGAATTTGGCGAAACGTGGTCATAGCATAGGTGCGTATCACATCGCGTTCATCATCGACCTTGTAGTAGATGCCGCCACCTTTGCCCGAATAAACGTGGAAATGATTGGTGAAAAACTGTACCATCCGCTCGTGAAGCTGCTGGTTCGAATGCAGCGCCCGTGCCAGATGCGAGCCAAGCAAGGCATTCGACACCAAATTTCCGGCGACTTTCTGAATGATCAGGACACCTGCGTTCTGACTTAAAATCTCCTGATATGCCCCCAGATAGTAATCCATCAGCGGATCAGCAATCGTTTCGGGACTCAGTTGTTCGGCGATAAACGCACCCGTGCCCACCTGCTTGACGTGGCTATAAAGTTCGGGCGTGACGCCAAAAGTCAGGCGCTCAATGGCGTGCGCTTCCATGCTCCGTCCGCTGGGAGCGAACGCACCTTCCGCTTGCATTCGCATCAGGGCATAGGTCAGCGGTGCACTAACAACCGCCGCGCCAACCCCGACTGTTTTCAGGAACTGCCGTCGATTCATGCGCCTTGCCTTCTCCTCGACTCGATTGAATCGGGCTGTAACAAGGACATTTTACCTTGATTGCGGCGCAAACAGGGAAAACAACGTAAGTATTCGCTTAAAAACTCGCGGGCGCGGAGCGTTTAAATTTTCTTGAGTTTCTGCTGCACGAACACCAGAAATGGATAGGCCAGCTTGCTCGCATCGATTCGGCTTTGTGTCAGTTGCCCGTGATTGGCAACTTCGAAATCGTGATGCAGCCGTTCGATCTCACGGCTCTGTGCTGGCGAGGGTTCATTGTGGAACAGAGTCACCACCGTCGTGTACGTTCCGGCAGCGAACAGCAGCCAACCCTTGTCGGTGATGCGCTCAATCCGCCGGTCAATCAGGCGATTGCCCTGCATCATCTCGGAAAAATCGTTCAGAATCGGTGCGACCCGTCCCGGCGGAATATCGAAGTAGCCGATGGTATCGACGTACATGCCGCTCTTGTTGTGATAAATCATCAGGCCAATCGCCTTCGCCATGTGCGCCTGGCGAATCGCATAGGTCTGTCCGGGCGCAAATTCAGCAGCCCCCGATTCACCACGATCCAGAGCCTGCTCTGCCATTTCCAGCTTGGCGTTGTGATGTGCGTACACCGCATGGAACTGCTCGCGGTTGATCTTCCCCTCAGCGAATTCTTCCAGCAGTGCGTCGATTTTTAGCTGCGTCTGTGCTTTAAACAGTTCAATCTTGTCGCTGTTATTGGTTGCCATGCATCCGTCTCCATCGTCAGTCTGATCATAGCACCAGAATGCGCTCACCCGATGCTCGGAGATAGCTTCACAATCCATAAATTCACGAAAAATTCATGGTTCAGTCTTATGTTTAAGCCAACGAATCTGTGCGAAGCCTGAGCCATCGAAGTTCCGCGTCAGCAGAAACCTGTTCCGGTTACGTTGAGCGGAAAAATTTCGCGCCCACGCTCGTT
>DAOUCB010000179.1:0-78476 GCA_034432495.1 Anaerolineae bacterium
GGTCTCTCCCTCAGAAAGTTCCAAGCTCTCACCGCCTCATTCCTTCTATTCTATGCCTCTAAGATACAAAGAAAGTTCCAAGCTCTCACCGCCTCATTCCTTCTATTCTATGCCTCTAAGATACAAGAAAGGGAGAACACAAGTGCAAGGTTTCATTGATTGCTTCAGAAAGCATCAGGACCTGAGGCGAATCAAGCGTAATAAAAACATTCACATACACGCTCTGAGGACTGAGTAAAAGATAGTAACGAGGACTGAAAAGAACAAATTCCAGTTCTCAGTCCTCGCACCTTAGTTTTGTTTTTAGGGTCTGCTGTCGGCAGGCTTGGCGAAGATAATGCGCCCAGTTTCGCGGTTGATCAGCTTGGTGACTTCGACGTAGATCGTGCGATCCATGAAGTCCTTGCCGTTTTCGACAATCACCATCGTGCCGTCTTCGAGATAGCCGACGCCCTGCCCGGCTTCCTTGCCATCCTGAATCACACGCAGCGCGAACGTCTCGCCGGGGATATAGGCCGAGCGCACGGCATTCGCCAGCGCGTTGATGTTCAGCACGGTCGCGCCCTGTGCTGCCGCCACCTGGTTCATGGGGAAATCAATCGTGACGACAGGAGAGTTCAGCCGCAGTGCCAACGCGATCAGCTTATCATCCACTTCGGGGACTTCATCGACATCTTCCTCGATGATTTTGAAGGCGATGCCGGTTTCGCGCTGCAATTCGTTGAGCTTGGTCAGGCCGCGCCGCCCGCGATTGCGCCGCTGCGCATCCGATGAATCGGCGACGCGGTGGAGTTCGGAGATCACAAAGCGCGGCACGACCAGCGTTCCGCCGATGAAGCCCGTTTTGGCAATATCGACAATCCGCCCATCAATCAAGACGCTGGTGTCGAGAATCAACTGGCGCTCTGTGCCCGCGCCGAGCGCGTGACGTTTCGGCCCGATGCCAAACCATTCGCTCAGGAACAGCCAGACTTCACGCGAACGCACGTTAAAGATAGTCGTCAGGAGATAGACGGCAAGCAGGAGGACGATGACCGGCAGGAGCGTCCCAAAGGGTGCGCCGAGCAGGGAAAGCGGATAAGCGACGAGTAGGCCGATCAACAGGCCGATTAGCAGCCCCAGCAGAGTCGTAAAGAGTGCATCGACCGGCATTTCGTTAATGAAACGACGGAGCGTGCGCAGCGGGCGGACGGTGATCCAGGGAGTCATGATCAAACCGAACAGTACGCCGACCAGGGAGAAAATGAAGGATACTCCCAGTTCCGGCAGAGCGAGGGCGGCGGCGGCGTTCACTCCCAGCCGCGCGCCCACGAGAGCAAAGATAACCATGCCTATCATACGAGAGGCAAATTCAATGTACATTGGAACTCCAGCGTTGCGATAGACGGTTGAGGCGCGCCAATAAAGGGAGCACGCATCTCCATCGGGTATGTTACGATGATCGTAGCATTAGTAAGGGGTCGCGTCAACGAAAGTAACGCTTAAGCAGAACAATACGTACCGATTAAGAAAATCGACAGCGAGCAGAGAATCACTTTTTCAAAAATTAAGACATGCAAGGACAGATTTAAATGTTATCAACAGTACAATGAAAGTCGACCTTTTGACCCAGGTTTTCAGCGACGCCAATCATGCAAAGAGCAAAAACGATGCGCAACCGCGCCTTTTCTATTCGGCTCTGGATACTCAGCCTGATTATTTTGTTTGGCTTTGCGCTGCGTTTATACAACCTGATTATACCTGACCTCAACCTGGACGAATCTTGGTCGTACATTAACAGTCTTTATCTGGCTTACCCATCAAATACCAGCGTATTACAAATCCTCGGCCCAGAGCCGAACAACGCGCTTCATCTTGTTCTGGCAAGCGTGATGCTTTCCTTCGTACCTTCACCTTTTGGGATCCGCTGGTTATCGGTAATGATTGGCGTAATAACAATCGCACTTACCAGCCGAATTGCCTTTCGCCTGTACGGAAAACAAGCCTCACTGATCGCTGGGCTGATTACAGCCTGCGCTTATGCCCCGGTGACCTATTCACAAATTGCGCGCCCCTATGCACTGGCAACCCTGCTGGCTTTGCTCTCGCTCCTTTTCTGGATTGAACGACGGTCTCGACTGAATATGATGGCGAGCATCCTGGTTCCTCTCGCGCATATCGGAGCGATGCCTATCGTCATCGTTCAGGACATACTAACGCTCTGGCGCTTGCGAAGCGGCATTCACGTGAACAAAATAGACTGGATTATCCGACGCATCCCGGTTTATACCATTTTCTTCGCAGTGCTGTATTTAGTCTATGTCCGGCGCAATTTTCACGTTATCAGCAAGGGGCAACTCCCCCCTAGTCCGCTAGATCTGCTGTACTATACGCTGAATCTACTCGTCAATGGTTTCCCTGCACTGACAACAGCTACCATCCTGTTTGTGGTAGGTGTCCTCTTGCCACTCACACTGCTTATGATCTCGCGCCGGCGTCACTTACCGAAAAATCTCATCCCACCCTTGCTCTGGATCGCTTGTAGCTACGGACTTCTGATTGCTGGCGCTGTATTGAGCGATGGGCCAATCAAATGGATTCATATCTCTTACGTTGCAATTGCGCTGGCACTCTTCATGGCAACTTTACTGACACAGGCTTCGAGTCGTCTTCGCAGCGGAATCCTCGCCATCTTCTGCATCGCCAGCCTTTTATCGCTGGGAGATTTCTACGCACAGCCCGATCAATACTGGCACCAGACTCTTGCCGAGATCAACACGCTGCGGCAGGCAAACGAAATGATCTACCTACAGCAATCTACTATCCTCTGGGCGTTCCAAATCAATGATCCTTCGGCGTCCTATGTTCAGTTACTCCCTGACGAGAGCACACGTCCAGCCCGTTATTTGTACATCGAAATGACCAGTTGGCTTCCTCCAGCTCCCCTGGAATGTGATCCTGCCCCTATATGGACTGACAGCGGTGGCCTGCGAATGCTTGTCTGCATTCACGGGTAATTCCGGCTGAGCATCCGGGCATAGGGGATCGTCTCGCGAACATGCGGCAGCCCGCAAATCCAGGCGACCGTGCGCTCTAAGCCGATGCCGAACCCGGCGTGTGGAACCGTGCCGAAATGGCGCAGTTCGAGATACCAGGCGTAGGCTTCGCGCGGGATCGCCATCGTCTTGACCCGTTCTTCAAGCAGCGTTGCATCGTAAATGCGCTCGCTGCCGCCTGTGATCTCGCCATAGCCTTCCGGCCCCAGCAGATCGACGCTGCGGCAGACTTCGGGGCGACCATCGACGGGCTGCATGTAGAAGGCTTTGACCGCCGTCGGGTAGTGGTAGACGAAGACCGGACGGTCGAACATTTCGGCAATCGCGGTTTCGTGTGGGCTGCCGAAGTCTTCGCCCCAGGTGATTTTGAGCAGTTCTTTCTGCTCCGGGTCTTGTGTGACTTCGTACTGCTTTTGCAGGCGCTCGACGGCTTCGTCGTAGCTGATGCGCACGAACGGCCCCTGAATCGCTTCCAGCTTGCTCACGTCGCGTTCGATGATCGCCAGTTCGGAGCGGTGCTTGTCGAGCACGCGCCCGACCACCGACAGGATCATATTTTCTTCAAGCGTCATCATCTCCTCAAGCGAGAGGAATGCCGCTTCCGGCTCCATCATCCAGAATTCCATCAGATGGCGGCGAGTTTTCGATTTTTCGGCGCGGAAGGATGGGCCAAAACAGTAAACCTTGCCGAAGGCCATCATGTTGGCTTCATTGTAGAGCTGCCCCGTCTGCGCGAGAAAGGCGGGTTCGCCAAAGTAGTCGAGTTCAAACAGCGAAGTGGTGTTCTCGCCCGCTGCCGGGGTGATGAGCGGTGTATCAACCAGCAGATAGCCGTTGTCGTCCATGAAATCACGCAGCGCTTTGATGATGGTCGCGCGGATGCGCAGAATCGCCCACTGACGGGTCGAGCGCACCCACAGGTGGCGGTGATCCATCAGGAATTCGGTGCCGTGATCCTTCGGCGTGATCGGGTAATCCTCTGCCAACTGAAGCAGCGCGAGCGACTTGACGCCGATTTCGTAGCCGCCGGGGATGCCGGGAGCGCGTTCAGCGACACGCACCTCGCCCGTGACCGTGAGCGACGATTCCTGAGTCAAACTACTGGCAATCTCGAACTGATCGGGCGTCATTTCCTTCTTAAAGGCGACACATTGGGCGATGCCGCTGCCGTCACGCAGTTGGATGAATTGCAAACGACCTTTGTCGGTACGGTTATAAACCCAACCGCGTAAGGTGACTTCCTGTCCGACATACCGGGCGATTTGGTCAATCGTGATGATTTCAACGCTAGACATTGCATGAATCCCACGCTACGTGAATAAAATAGGGAGGATTGATTGTACAATGATGGCACACACCGAGCAACAATCGAAGGCGGAGCCAGGGTCATCGCATCAGATTTATGTCCGTCGGTTCCGCAAAGCGAAACAGCGAACAGAGAGCGCTGCACGGCATACGTTCGTGCGTTCTCGACCCTGAGCGGCAAAATGCTTCCTTTATTCGGTATGACATTCCGCAGAAATACAGGTGATCAATAGCACTTCAACATATTTGTGATTAATTGCACAATAGGGACAGTTTAGCATTCATTCCAAAAGCAAAAAACGGGAAGACACGTTGTCTTTCCATGCCATCGTCGAGCCTTTAGCGAATCCGTTAGCGGTCAGGCACGGCGTAGTCTCGATGATGCTATTCCAGTGATCGCATACACAGTCATAAGGGAGTAACCTCATGAAATACCTGAACAATCGTCTGTCGGCTGCCATGTGGGCCAGAGTCCTGCTGCTCTGGCTTACCCTCGCCATTGGCGCACTCGTGGTCGGGGGCATCGCTATCGGGATGGGGCAGTTCATCCAGGGCAATATCCGCACTGAACTCGCATCTCAGCAAATCACATTTTCGACAGCAGACAAGCTTAGCGATGAGGAAAAGCAGGTACCGGGCATGGTCGAGAATGCGGGGCTTCCGCTCACGACCGGCAACCAGGCTCAGGTCTATGCGGGGTTAATGGCGCTGCATCTCCAGGAAGCAGCGACGAGCGCAGGCTATCCAGACGCGAGTTACGCCACATTGGGCGGAATCCAGCGGGAATTGAGAGCAAAAGTGGACGAGGCCACCAAATCTGGTGACCAGGCCGCACTGGACAAAGCACAGGCTGACTTAACAGCAGCCACAAATCTCCGCAACACGATGTTGACGGGAAGTACCCTTCGCGGCAACCTGCTGTCCGCCTATGGTTGGGACAATGTTGCCACAGGAATTATGGCAGCGGGTGGGTTCATTTTGGTACTGGCACTGGTGTTCGTCGTACTCTTCGTATACGAATGGCGGCGAGGCCACCTGCCCCCCACACAAGAGTGATTTCCGGTTAAGCAATTTCTATTCAGCGATACTCCTGTCACAAGCACAAGACCACGCCTACAAGCGCGGTCTTGTTGCTATCTCAGCAGTACTTCGTTTTATTCTTTGTCCTACGAGCCTGGCGCAAGCTCCGCTCTCCGATGCGGGGCAGTCACTTTTTTTTACCCTAAATTTATCATTCGGTCTCCCATCAGGAGAGGATCACAGCACAGCCGAGTCAGCGCACCCCGCCGAAAAATACTATACTGCCCAGCATCCAACTGCGAAGGAGATCGCGGCATGAGCAGACTCGTGATGTTTCTCGGCATTCTTCTGATTTTGATCGGCGGAGCAGGCTTCGTCTTCGGCATGATCGGTGTGCCGCTGCTGATCGCCAACACGGCGACTCAATTGAGCGACCCCACCGCTGCCGACTTGTGCAAACCCGGTGAGAAGCTGGAAATTGAACACGGCGCAGAAGAATATTCGTTCAGCAATGGCTATTCGCGCAGCCAGTATTACTACTGCGTCAACGATGCCGGGACGCGCCGCGATGTGACGCTGGACGCCGCCAAAAATTTCATCGGCGGATTTTTGCCCAGCCTCGGTTCGCTGCTAATCCCAATTGCAGGCGGCGGGCTGTGTACAATTGGCTTTTTCCTGGCGCTGTTCGGCTTTCTTTTCTCGCGCCGACGACGTTTCCAGACGGCGACGAATCAATTTGCCTTCGTGTCTCCGAACGCGCCCGCATCCTTCACAGCACCTTCGATGGCGACACGCGCACCTGTTCAGGGTGACCTCGCCGCCAAGCTCCGTCAAATCGAGGAAGCGCATACTTCCGGTCTGATCAACGACGAGGAATATCAGCGGATGCGCCAGGAAATCCTCGACTCGATGCAGTAGATCACGACGTAGGCGGCGCAATCAGTTTTTGATCGACCAGAAACTGGGCGAAGGTCTGCGCCTGAAGCAAATTCCCGGCGACATTCAGATGAATCGAGTCATTCCACTTGGCGCTATCGGTGGGCGCAAGCGTCCGATAATCGATCAGGAGCGCGCCCGTTTCCTGGGCAACCTGTGTCGTAATCGCGTTATGCTCATCGACCGCCGTTTTCCAGTAATCGAGCGCGTCGGGGTTGCTGGCGTCATAGGCGAAGGTCGAGAGCAAAATTTTGAAGCCGTTGGCCTGCGCGATTGCCACCATTGCACGGACATTGCGCTCGAAATAGACGGGGCGATTCGTGGCAACATTCTGCGGCGTATTGGCATCGACCGCCGCTGAGCAGTTCCCTGAAATGGTGAACCCGGAACTGGTATCCTGTTCCCAGCCGAGCTTCAACGCCAGAAACCGATAGAGCGCCGAGGGGCTGAGTTCTGTGGGGTAGGCGCGCACCTGATGACGCGGGTCGAGGCCGAGAAACGGAGTCAGGCCGCTGTAGCAATCCGGCGAGACCTGCCGGGGAATCACGTCATTGCCGCCTTCGTAGACGATGACCAGATCAGGCTGAAGCACCGGGATGCGAAAGGCCAGGTCTGCCGTGATATTCCAACTGGTGTAACCCAGCACCCCGCCATTGACCACTTCGACATTCGGATAGCCCTCTTCACGCAGCACTTTTTGCAGGTCGTAGGGATAGGTCTGATCGTAAGGGCTGAAGGTTCCGTAAACCGACGAGTCACCCAGAACAACAATCCGGTAAACGCCATCCGGTTTCGGCACTTGAATATCATCGCCCCGGTAGCCCAGCGCGTTGTGACCGGGATAGGTTGGCGAAAGGCCGTATTCGAGATAAGGCAGCGCGATGGTATCCGTCTGGCGCTGGTCGATTTCTTCGCGCGAGAGGAGGTAAGCATTCTGTTCGCTGCGCGTGCCAAACTGCCCAAAGTAAAAGCGTAAACCGAGTTCGAGCAGCAGCCCCACCACCAGCAGCAGCGAAAATGCCATGCCAATTCCGGCAAAGATCAACACAAGGCGGGGCGTGCGTCGAACACCCGGCGCAGCGCTGGCAGGTGCAGCCGCCGAGGGACGACTGAGCGCGACAAACAGGCTGAGCAAAAGCAGCAGCAGCGCCGCAGCCGCCAGCAGCCAGGTCGCGGGCTGCTCGACCAGAAAATGGATATTCAGTGAAAAATCGGCAGCGGTGTTGTTGGTAAAATCG
Source organism: Anaerolineae bacterium (assembly GCA_034432495.1). Taxonomy (GTDB): domain Bacteria; phylum Chloroflexota; class Anaerolineae; order Aggregatilineales; family Phototrophicaceae; genus Flexifilum. Next base: position 7,535 of record DAOUCB010000179.1, read on the forward strand.
ACGTGCAAAACGGGCATGGTCTTTTCGTCCACGCAGACCTTCTGAATCCCCTGCCCGACCTCCGCATGACCGTTGAGGTGAACCGCCTTCACATAATCAAGCTGCCAGCGGACGGTGACACAGGCTCCCGGCGCAAGCACCATGCCATGATCCGCGCTGAAAACGACATGCGCCTGATCGGGGCCGAACTGCTCCAGCGTGTCGCCGGGAGCAAGCAGTTGCGACGCCAGCAGAAGCAGGATCAAAATGACCCCGCCGAGTAAAACCAACAGAATTCGTACTTTTACGGACATAGCCTGCCTTTTTGCATCTTTTGATTCACTGCTTCGTGATCTTCCATCAAGTTCCGGGCTGCTGCGTAATCACATCGTGATCGATCAGAAATTGAGCCATCTTTTCGGCCTGCTGCTCTCCGCCAAGAATGGAGAGATGGGGGACATCCGCCCAACTCGCCTTATCGGTCGAGGCAATCGGCGCGTAATCGAAAAAGATCGCGCCCGTTTCCTGAGCGACCCGCGTCGTTACGACATTATGCTCAGCGATGCCAACACGCCGATCTTCGGAAACGAAGGGCGAGTTTTTGTTATACGCCCAGGTCATGAACATGATTTTGCTTCCAAATGACTTGGCAACGCTGCTCATCTCGCGCAGGTTTCGCTCGAAGTAAACCGGCGGATTCGCCTCAAGGTTTTGAAAGATTTCCGAGGCAATTTGCGGACTACATTCGAAACCCGGACTTGCATAAGACACATTCTCCGACGTGGGAGCCGGCATCCAGCCAAAACCAACTGCCAGAAAGCGAGAAAGTGCCAACGGGCTTACGTCGGCGGGTTGGGCACGCACAAAATAGTTGCCAGCGAGACCAAGAAATGGGTCTGGTGTGTTGTAGCAATCCGGTGACTGTTCACGCGACCCCAGATCATTCCAGCCCGCGTAGACAATCACAAGATCGGGCTGCAATTCCGTCACGCGGAAAATCAGATCCATGACCATGTTCCAGCTCATATAAATCGGGACGCCGCCGTTGACGACTTCCAGATTTTTATAGCCGTAGTCCGCCCGAAGAATCTTTTGCAAATCGGCAGGATAGGTCTGGTCGTAGGGTACGCGCGCGCCATAGGTAGACGAATCGCCCAGAACGACGATGCGATAAACCCCAGCAGGCTTGGGAACCTGAATATCCTCTCCGCGATACCCCAGTTGATTGTGACCGGGGAAATCGGGGGAGGGTGCAAAACCGACGAATGGCAATGTCATCGAATCGTTCTGAGTTTGAATTTCAGCGCGTGAGAACAGATAGGTAGTTTTCTCGGTGCGAGTGCCATAACTGCCGAAGTAAGCCCGCAGACCCACTTCCAGCAGCAGCGCGCCTCCAGCAAAAATTGAAACGATCAGACCAATCGCCGCGAAAATCAGAACAAGCCGGGGCGTGCGCCTGCCCGATGCTTCAGTGACAGCAGCAGAGGGGCGGTGCAGCGACACAGCCAGGCTCAGAATGACCAGCAGAACGGCTCCATAGCCAAGCAGCCAGGTCGCGGGTTGTTCGACTAAAAACTTGACCTGCGGCTGGTAATCCTGCGACGTGCCATCCTGAAATTTGACACGCAAAACGGGCAGCATCTGTGTATCCGTGCAGACCTGCTTGAAGCTTTTCCCGATAGTCGGGAAATCGTCAAAGTAGACCGCCTGAATATGATCGACCTGCCAGCGCACGGTGACGCACGCACCGGGAGCAAACAGCATCCCCTGATCGACACTCAGGACGATATGCGCGCCACCGGCAGCCGTTTCATCGATAATCTCGCCTGGAGCCAGCAGTTGCAGCGCCAGCAGCACAAACATCAAGGCGATTGTGCCGATCATGAGGACGACGAGCTGAATTTTAGTCAATCTGGATTTCCGTAGCAGGTCAGACAAACGGCGCGAATTATAGCAGCGTAGCAGCGAGACGAATAGTTTGGATATGGATCGCCACGATGTCCTCGACGTTGGGCGCATAGCCGCCCGCCATCGCCACCGCGACGGGCAGCCCGTTCTCTCGACAGAGGTCGAAAATGATCCGGTCGCGCTGTTCCAGCCCCGCCATGCTGACCGCCATCCGTCCGAGCCGATCCTTGTAGAAGGGATCGGCTCCCGCCAGATAAATGGCAAGGTCGGCATTTGCCATTGCAATGGCACGGCGCGCGCCTTCCTCGACATATTGCAGATAAACTTCGTCGCTGGTGCCATCAGGCAGTTCGAGATCGAGGTCGCTTTTCTCTTTGTGAAATGGAAAGTTCTTCGCACCATGTACCGAAAAAGTGAAGACGGTCGAGTCGCCTGCCAGAATCGCCGCCGTGCCGTTGCCTTGATGCACATCACAGTCGAGGATAACGACGCGGCGCACGCGCCCTTCGTCCTGTAGGACGCGCGCAGCGACCGCTGCATCATTGAAGACGCAGTAGCCTTCACCGTGATCGCGAAAAGCGTGATGTGTCCCACCCGCGAGATTGACCGACACGCCCTCACTCAAAGCCGTGCGGCAGGCGGCAATCGTCGCGCCAACTGAGCGACGCGAGCGCTCGACCATTTGCGGCGTCCAGGGAAAACCAATCCGGCGGATTTCTTTCGCGCTCAGGCCGCCGTTTTTGACCTTTTCGAGGTACTCGGCATCGTGAGCGCGCAAAAGCTGAGCGTCGGTTGCCGGCTCCGGCAAACGCAAATCATCTGGACGCAGAATCCCTTCCGACAGGATGCGCTCGCGCAGCAGGTGATATTTCGCCATCGGGAAGCGATGATCCGTCGGCAGGGGAAGCACAAAAACGTCCGAGTAAAAGGCTTTCATGATCGGTTATAATGTCAATTGAAAGATGACGAGACGCTCAACTATAACGACGATTGATTGGGAGCGCGACATGAGAATTCTGAATACGGCTTGCGAGCGGGACGGCGCATGAGCCGGGTGCTGAAAATGCTGACGGCGGTCGAAACCCGTTACGACAGCATCAAATTCAAGTGGCGGCAGCATCGCGGGTTAGGCAAGCTGCTCATCATGCCTTTCATCGGCTATGGCACAGCCGAGAGTCTGTTCATCAAGGGGCGCGTGCTGCGCGATAAAAACATCAGCGAACCGATGGCAACGACCAGCACGCTCACCAACCTGATCGACACCTACAAGCGGTTTCAAAGCGACGAAATCCCGCGCGCGACCATCCGCGCCAGCTTCGGCGACTACAGCCGCGAAGCCGTCACCAATGAAGAAGGTTTCTTCGAGTTTGAGCTTCAGCCTGGGCCGCTCCCAGTCAGCGACGACCACACCTATCTGATCGATCTGGAAATCAGGGATTATCCCGGAAAAGCCCGCAACCCGGTTGAACCCGCCGAATTCAAGGCGCAGGGTCAGGTGATCGTGCCGCCCGACAGCGCGCAGTTCGGCGTCATCAGCGACATTGACGACACAGTGCTGATGTCGAATGTCGCGCACCCGATTGTACTGGCACGCAACACCTTTCTGGAAAACGCGCACACGCGCCTGCCCTTCGAAGGCGTCGCCAAGCTGTATCAGGCGCTGCGGCGCGGCGCGGATGGTTCCCACTTCAACCCGGTTTTCTACGTTTCGAGCAGCGCATGGAATATCTATGACGTGCTGCGCGACTTCTTCGTCGTGCGCGAGATTCCGACGGGAGCGCTGTTCCTGTCCGAATACAATCTGGACGAAAACACCTTCATTTTCCAGAACCGGCGCGAACACAAAATCGGCGCGATTGAAACGATCATGAAGACCTATCCCCAGCTCAAATTTGTCCTGATCGGCGATAGTTCCGAAAAAGACCCGCTGATTTACCGCGAGATTACCCAGCGCGATCCGCAGCGCATTCAGGCGATCTACATCCGCACAGCGACGCTCTCGCGCAAGCGTGATGCGCGTTTGCAGGCGATTGTTCGGGATGTGGAAGCGCTCGGCGTGCCGATTATGCTGGTCAAAGACTCAGTTGAAGCCGCCGAACATGCCGTCGCCAACGGGCTGATCCACCCCGACGCCCTGCCAGCGATTCGCGCCGCCCGAAACGAAGACAAGCAGGCACCCACCCCCGTTCAGCAGGTCTTAGGGCTGCCCGCAACGCCCGAAAATTCAGGAGAAGCTGATGCGTAAATTATGGATTGCGACGGCCTTTGCCGCGCTGCTGCTCATGATGCTGCCGCTCAGCGCGCAGCAGGCCACCGAAGAAGTCCCTGCTCAAAATGCGGCACTGCCCGCCTGCGCCGATCTGTTCAATGCCAATCTTCGTGTCGAAAATGTGGCTGATGCTCTGGAAACGGGCGCGGTCTACTGCCGCGAGATCGTCCGTGACGGCGACTACCTGACCAACCCCGGCGCGATTGGCGACCAGAGCGTGATCGAACGCGGGGTGCTGCAAGCCTACGACGTGTTCTATACCGTCGCGGGCAGCGGCGCGACCCAGCCCTTTACCCACGCGATCACAATCTGCCTCGAAGGGCGCGGCGACCTGCTCTTTCTGCCCGTGTTCGGTTCGCCGCGCCCGGTGCTGACGCCGCAAACCTTCGTTAAAGGCGATTACACCTGCACCGAAATCGGTTCTCCAGGGATCGTGGCGCTGGTCAACAGCTAATCGATCACGGCACGCAGGCGACCGTGTGCCTCGTGAAGCAGCCTGCGCGCTTCATCGGCATTGACGCTGCGCCGCCCCATGACAATCGCCGTCTTGACCTCTCCGAAACTCGTTTCGGCGCTGCCACTGGCATCAAGTAGGCGACGGGCTTCCTCGTAATCCACGCCGGCGATCTGGCTGATGATACGAGAAGCGCGATCCACCAGCTTGACGTTGCTGGGGCGCACATCGACCATCAGGTTGCCGTAAACCTTGCCCAGCTTGACCATTGTTCCCGTGCTGAGCATGTTCAAAACGAGCTTCTGCGCCGTCCCGGACTTCATGCGTGTCGAACCGGTGATGACTTCCGGCCCCACCGGAACACCGATGGCGACCTGGGCGGCATCGAGGACGGGCGATGGTACATTACATGCCAGACCGACAGTTAACGCGCCAGTATCCTGTGCTAACGCGAGCGCACCAAGAACATATGGCGTGCGTCCGCTGGCTGCAATGCCGACAATTGAGTCATTCGCATTCAAGTTGAGCACCAGCAGGTCAGCGCGTCCGGCAGCAGGATCATCTTCAGCGCCTTCAATCGAATGGGTCAGCGCCCGTTCGCCGCCCGCGATCAGCCCGACGACCTGTGACGGGTCGGTGCTGAAGGTCGGCACGCACTCGGACGCATCGAGCACGCCGAGGCGTCCGCTGGTTCCCGCGCCCACATAAATCAGGCGACCACCGCGTTCCATGCGTTCGGCGATGGCATCAATCGCCTGGGCGATCTGCGGCAGCGCTGCCCGCACTGCCAGAGCAACTTTGGCATCCTCGTCGTTGATGCGCTGCACCATTTCCAGCGTCGAAAGCTGGTCAATGTTGGTCGTCTGCGGGTTCTGGCTTTCCGTGAGCATAGGCTATTTCTTCTCCTGCGGTGATTTGTATTCGTCGCCAGAGGCTCGAAGCCTCTGGCTATGAAACCCAAGCCCGCTGAAGCAGGCTAAAAACAGTCGCACCTGATCTATTTTCGTAAAAACCGTAGCCCTAGCAGAAGGTTTGCTTGAGCAAGGGAAGATAGTTCGCGCCGGGAATGATTTGCCCCAGCACGACGGGCTTGCTCGCGCCCGTGAAGGTCGGTAGATTGCCCGGTCGATTATGCCACGTTTCATAGGCCAGCAGCGCAAACACCAGCCCCTCTTTGAAATCGCTGCTGAGGCCGATGTCCTCGTGCGTCAGCACCGTTGCAGGCGAGAGCAGGCCGCTCAATAAATTGCGCATGGCGAGGTTGTGCGCGCCGCCGCCGCCGAGGATGACTTCACCAATCGGCGCGGGCTGGAAGCGCTGGTAAGCGTCGGCGATGCTGGCGGCGGTCAGCGCCGTGAGCGTTGCCATCACATCGACGACGCTGTAGCCGCGCCGCTGGCCTTCGATGATCAACTGCTGGGTCATGGTTTTGCTGAACAGTTCGCGCCCGGTGGTTTTCGGGGGCTTGCGCTCGTAATACGGGTGCTTCAGCAGCACATCGAGCCATTCTTCCTGTACATTGCCTGTGCGCGCAAGACTGCCGTCGGCGTCGTAGGTATAAGCGCCGCCCGTGAGAATCGTCATCGCCGAATCGAGCAGCGCGTTGCCGGGGCCGGTGTCAAAGGCGAGGGGCTGACTTTTGCTGTCCGAGAGCGGCGGCAGAAACGTCACATTGCCGATGCCGCCGATATTCTGGACGGCACGCCACTTTTCAGGGTGACGGAGCAGCAGCCAGTCGGCGTAGGCCGTCAGGGGCGCGCCCTGCCCGCAGACAGCAATATCCCGTGAGCGAAAATTATTGATGGTCGTGATGCCTGTGCGCTCGGCGAGGATCGCGCCTTCGCCCAATTGCAGCGTTGCATAGGCCGATCCGTCGGGGCGCACGTCGTGCCACACGGTTTGCCCGTGAGAGCCGATCAGATCAACGTCAGCCGGAGTCAGCCCGGCCTCGGCGATCAGTTCAAGCGCAGCGGCAGCAAAGACTTCGGCAATGTCGGCATTGAGGCGAGTCACCTCATCGACGTGCCCGGTTTCAGGCGAAAAGCAGTCGAGGATGCGCTGGCGGAGCGCCGGATCGTAGGGTTTGGTGAAGGCGTGGACGATTTTCGCCGTCACGTGCGGTGGTGCGCCATCGATCTCGCAGAGAACGGTGTCGATACCATCGGCAGACGTGCCGGAAATTAAGCCAATAACGCGCATAGTTCCTCACAAAGAAGTGCTGAGTGCTGAGTGCTGAGTAACGAGATTATCAGTTGAGTGAAAAAAAGCTAGGGCTGGTGAGATTGGACAAGTGGGCTGAGCCGCTTACCTGACCAGCAGTTCGGCGGCGACGGCCTGCCGATAGCCGGACGTGTAGAAGACCCGCATCGACTTGCCCTGATACGCGCTTTCCATCTCGACCGGCACGACGAAGTTGACGCCGTCGATGATGCCATTAGCGAACTTTTGCCCCGTCATCCACTCAAAAGTACCCCGTTCATAAGGGTAGAGGCGAATCGTGATCGTGCCGCTGACTTGCTCGACTTTGCCTTCCAGCAGCGCCCGAATGATCTGAAACGAAATTCGGCTCATGCGCACCAGCACGACCACCAAAACGACAGCGACGAGTGCCTGTATCGGCGTAACGCTGCCCGTAAACAGCGCGCCGACAAAACCAATCGGCAGCACGACAATGAAAAAAATGTCCAACGTACTGATTCCGGTCAGCAGGTGCAGGCGCTGGCGGATGCTCAACTGTCCTTCACGATTCAGTTTGAGATCGTCGCTGTCAAAATTCAGAAGCCGCATCAGGTCTTCGTCGGTTTGTCCGGGCATGAGGATTATCTCCGATTAGAGCGACACCTGCTCGGCAGACACCGCTTTTCGAGCGCGCGGCAGATAGTAAACGCGCAGCGCAGCCCCATTGAAATGCGCCGCCATTTCGACCGGAACCTGAAAGTTGAGGTCGCCAATTCTGCCCGTCGCAAAACTGCGCACCAGCGTCCCGGCGAAGGTGCGTTCGCCGGTGCTGTAAACCAGAATCGCGATGATACCCGCCGTACTGGCGACGCGCCCGACCAGAACGTCGAGCAGCAGGTTGACCGATTTGCGATTGAAAATGGCGATTACGGCGATCAGCACCACGAAGCCCAGAATTTGCACGAAAGGCTGCTGGTTGATCACCCAGGCGATCACGACCAGCGGTGAACCGAGCAGAATGAGGGGGAAAATACTGTCGGCATCACGCAGCAGACGAACGCGCTGCCCGGTGGTCAGCCGCCCCTGCTGATTGGCAGCGAGGTCGGTCGGATCGAATTTGAGAAGGCGGTTCAGTTCGAAGTCAAACGAGTCGGCTGCCATATTATGCCTTACAACAGTGGAAATCAAATCATCTTCAGTCTAGGCGTATCGAAAAATGCAGTACTTGTAGGGGCAGATCAATGTGTCTGCCCAAAGCCAGGGCGAACACGTAGGTTCGCCCCTACAAAAACGCCCACAGAATTAGACACTCCTTCAGTATAAGAAGCTTTCGAGGAATATAGGCTTGTGTCTATCAATCGACGGGGTAAAGTCTCTGGAAGCAAAGGCGCACACACGGGTGCGCCCCTACAAAAACAGCAGGTTGAGGCGGCTATGCCAATATCGACACCATATGCAGCAGCGGCTCAGCGAGTTTCATGTCGCCCTCGATGATCGCTTCCTGCCGCGCCTGATCGGTGCTGATGCCTTTGGTGAACAAGCGCCACGCTGTTTCGACCGGGAGCGAAACTGTACACGATGGCTGCATGTCGCTGTAGCTGAACAACTGCCAGCGTTCGTCGAGGCGAACGGCGGTATAGCTGCCGCCGCCCGCGCCGATCAGCCAGAGCATGATGGCTGTGCCGTCCGGCACATCGATTTGACTGTAGGTGTGCGGCAGCGCCCGGATGAAAATCTCCAGCACCGCATGGATCATGTCGGATTCCTTGAGGCTGTTGAGGTTGACGGCATCGCAGATGTGCTGGTGATGCATCCAGCGCTCGGTCAGTTCGCGCCCGATTTCGAACCAGAGCGGCTGCACATCGCTGCCTGCCCAGTTGATGACCATCCCCGGCGCGTGCGGGTCGAGCGAATTGACGAACTCGACCACCTGATCGCCCATGACCGGAATCAGATCACAGAGGACACGCGTGCTCATGCGGCGCGTGGCATGAACCCACAGATCGTTGCGGTCGTTGATGAACTGCATCAGGTCGTCCCAGGTGGCAATCGTCGCCCGCTCACGCTGGTTGTCGCGCCGACCGGAGAGCCAGCCAACATCATCCGCCAGCATGTGCAGCGCCACATCCTTGACCGACCAGCCTGCGCAAGCGGTCGGCAGCGCCCACTGTTCCGGCCTGAGCTTTTGCAGCACGTCGATGTGCGCGGCGTACAGGCGCGGGAACAACGGTGCCGTGATCGTAGGGGGAAGCGGAATATTCACGGGGTGCGCGGCTCCTAAAGTTCAGCCAGAAGATCATGGACGGCGCGGCGGAACGGTTGAATGCCCTCGTGCCAGCGACCGGGATAAACGCGGTTGGTCAGCGTGGCGATGACCAGCGCCCGCTCCGGGTCGATCCAGAGCGACGTGCCCGTAAAGCCGGTATGTCCGAAGGTGTTCGGGCTGAGCTGGTCGCCCGCCGACGATCCCTCGCGGGCTTTGAGCATCCAGCCGAGGCCGCGCCGCTCGCCGTTGCTTTCGACCTGCTCATGAGTCGCTTCGTCCATGAGCGCCGGATCGATCTCCAAACGGGAGTCGTGCGCCAGCCACGCCTGCCCAAACGCGGCAATGTCGCCCGCGTTGGCGAACAATCCCGCGTGTCCCGCCACGCCGCCGACGCCGCAGGCATTCTCGTCGTGGACTTCACCCCAGACGCGCCGCCCGCGCCAGACCGGATCATCTTCGGTCGGCGCAATCGTCAGCGGATCGAGGCCGTTGCGCACCGGATTGAAACCGGGAGACTCGATTTTGATTTTCTCGCAAATCCCTTCGCAGATCGCCATATCGAGCGTCAGATGCGAAAATGTCGGTTTGAAGACATCGCCAGAATACCAGACGCGCGCCATCGCTTCGCCGAGCAGCATCAGACCGAGATCGCTGTAGCGGACGGCGCTGCCAATCTGCCCGACAAAGCCATACTGGCAAATCGCCTGCAAGCCGCGCGCCCAGCGCTCGCTGCGCGAGATCGGGTCGGGCTGAGTCGGCGGCGTCGGCGCGGGGCCAGCCGCGTTGAAGACGTCACGCCAGGGCGCGAGGCCAGAGGTGTGCGTCAGCAAGTGGCGAAAGGTTACCTGCGCCGGATCAACCGTTTGCCCCACTAGTTCGGCAGGCGTGGCGAGATGGGCTTTGCTGTGCGGGTCTTGCCCGCCGTCAATCGCGCGCGGGCTGATCGCGCCAAATTCGGGAATCACGCTGACGAGCGGGTCATCCAGTCCAACTTTGCCCTTGCTGACCAGCGCCAGAAAGCAGGTCGCCGTGAACAATTTGGTCACCGAGGCCATGTCGAAGCGCGTGGTTGGCGTGACCACGCCGCGCCCGGTCGCCGGGTCGATGACGCCGCCGCCAATGTCGAGCACGCGTTTTCCCTCGTGGATCACGGCGATGGCGACAGCGGGAAACACGTCGCCAAGACTCGCCTCAATCACGTCGAGCAGGCGATGATTGAGCGCAGAAGGCAAGCTGTTGACGTTCGTCTGAATATCCATAAGCCTCACAGTGAAAAGTGCTGAGTGCTGAGTACCGAGTGCTGAGTAAAAGCAGCCGTGTCTGTGTAATTCTAGCTGAAGATGAGGATTATAAGCGAGTAGAAAGAACTTTGGAGTGTCTAATTCTGTGGGTTTGTTCGTAGGGGCGAACCTACGTGTTCGCCCTGGCTTTGGGCAGACACATCGGTCTGCCCCTACAACTCACCTTTTTCGACACTCCGAAGTTTTCAGGCTGGAGAATTTAGAAGTTCCGCTGCTTATGGAATTGATCACCCCAATACAAGGCTGCTCAGTTCCTCAAGGTTTCATAACCTGCTCTGGCTCCAGCAGCGCCCAGTTGTGCGATACGTAGGGTTCGCTGCAAAGATTACGGTTAAAGCAGCAAGGGCGGCGCATCCCTTTGTTGAGTTTGTCGAGCGCAACCCTGATATGCTTCTGACGCGTCTCGGCTGTTTTGACGGCGCGTATCCAGCGAATCCAATCCCAATGAGCAAGGGGGCTGATCTCGTTCCAGATGGCTTCGGCTTTGGGAGAAGCCGCCAAAGCCTGTTCCAAATCTTCAGGAACTTCCGGCTCGATCCAGTCTTTGGATGATTCAAGCGAAACCTGTACCGTATCGCCTGCGCTGACGGAAGCATCACGCAGCAGTTTTGAGTCAGGTCGAAACCAGTGGCTCGCCTGCTGATCCGGCGACCAGCGTCCGTCCGGTTCGAGCACCGCCTTAAATGGGACGCTATTGAGCGTCCCCGAAACCATCGCCATCCCGCGTGATGGAAGTTCAGCAGAGGCTTTCTCAGGGAGCCGGAGAATCGTCCAGTCGTTGATTTGAAACAGCGTCGTTTCAAAATGGATTGTTGACATCGTTCCTCACCTAACACTTGATACTACATATACAACAGATACGACCAGCGATCCACCTCGAACCCGTGCGCGAATGTGTCCCACGCGGTGAACAGATCGTCGAGCGGCTGCCCCGCGTCGATGTGGTCGCGCACCGCGCTTGATCCGATCAGGCGGTCGAAATGAGAGACCTGCCCCGCCTCGACGCCCGCCGTTCCCGGCGGCAGCCAGGCGAATTTGTCGGGATAAAGCGTCTTGACGGCGACAATCACGCGCAGCCAGACGCGCAGCGCTCGCCATGCCGCCAAATCGATGATGTGAACCTGAACGCCGCCGCAGCGTTCACCGCTGAATTTGCTTGCTGTCGGTTGGAAGCTGTGCGCACGAAAGCGGACGCCGGATAAGTTCAGCCCATTAAGATGATCCGCCAGCACATTTCCGTCGATGAAGGGCGCGCCGACGATCTCAAAGGGCAGCGCCGTGCCGCGTCCTTCCGAGAGGGTCGTTCCTTCAATCAGACACGCGCCGGGGTACTGGTGAACGGTTTCGAGGTGCGGCATGTTGGGCGACGGCGGCACAAAGGTCAGCCCGGTCGCTTCCCACAGCATCGAGCGCCGCCAGCCCTCACAGGCGACCACATCGAGTTGGGCAGGCTTCGCATTCCAGCGGGCGTTGAACATCTGCGCCAGTTCGCCGAGCGTCAGACCATGCCGAATAGGGATCGAGCAGCGCCCGACCAGCGACGCCAGCGCCGGATCGAGCGGCGACCCTTCCACCACCGCCCCGCCCAACGGATTCGGTCGATCCAGGATCAGGACTTCAACATTGTGTTCCCCTGCCGCTTCGAGAATGTAGGTGATCGTCCAGGCGAAGGTGTAATAGCGCACGCCGATGTCCTGAAGGTCGCAGACGATCACGTCCACGTTTTCGAGCATCGCCGCCGTTGGGCGTAACGTCTCGCCGTAGAGACTGTAGACAGGCAGGGCGCTTTCACCGGATGAGTCGATCTGCACGCCATCGGCTGCCGCTGCGTCGAGGCCGTGTTCGGGCGCAAAGATCGCCGTGAGATTGATTTTCCCTTCATCAGCCGCCGCTTTGAACAAGCTGAGCGCACTGCGCAGCGACGAATCGACCGCACTGGGGTTGGTAAACAAGCCGACTCGCCTGCCTGCCAGCGCTTTGAATTCGTCAGCGATCAGGACTTCCAGACCAGTTTTGACAATCATAGCGACACCTCGACGGGTAAGCGGCCTGTCGGGACGAAATCGCCGAACAGCGCGTCCGCCGCCGCTTGAAGCGAAGGCGTGCTGTCACCGCAGGTGCAGAGGATGGCATCCATGCCCGTGAGGACGCCCGCATCAAATGGGTTGCGCAGGCAGATCAGGATCGAGCGTTTCGACAGCGCCAGCAGATTTTTCGCCATCTCCAACTGTTCGGGCATCAGATGGGCGCTGCGCGTCGCCAGTACCAGCAGATCAGCATATTCCGCCAGTTCACGCGCCCGCGCCAAAACTGCGGGCGGCGGATCCGCCGCTTTGAGCGAGACGCAAGGCATCTCCGGCGCGCGGGCGCTGACCATCCGCGCGAAACTCGCCAAGCCGCCGCGCTCCATCGCCTCGGAGTCGAGCAGCGAGCCAAATTCGACCAGCACGACGTGCGGTTTCTCTGGCCTGATCGGGAAAATATCGTTGTCATTGCGCGGCAAAACCATCCCGGCACGCGCGGCCCGCTGCGCCAGCGCCAGATGCTCCGGCTGGCGAATGATCGATAGGTCTGGTGGCTCGACAATTGCGTAATCGGCCTTGAGCGCGGCGATGCGGTCGTTGGCGGTGTCGATCACCGTCTGCGGCAGGCGACCGCTCTGCGCCGCTTCGAGCAGCGCGTTCGAGGCGTTTTCCTGATTCTGACGATAATGCGAAAAGAGCAGCAGATCGATACCTGCCAGCGCCGCCAGCACCGCCGATTCGCCCGCGCCGTAATGATCGCTGATGGCCTTCATCTCCATCGAATCGGTGCAGGCCGCGCCATCGTAGCCCATTTCCTCGCGCAGCAGCCGCTGGACAATCACGGGCGAAAGCGTCGCCGGATGATCGGGATCGAGCGCCGTGAATTTAACATGGCTGACCATCACGGACGCGACTCCCGACGCGACCGCCGCCCGAAATGGCACCAAATCCTGCTCCCACAGGTAATCGAGCGAGCCGTTGATGACCGCCAGCGCGACATGCGTATCGACGGGCGTGTTGCCGAGGCCGGGAAAATGTTTAGCGCTGGCAGCGACGTTTTCGTTCTGGAAGCCGCGTATCTCGGCGCTGACGATCTGGCTGACGCGATCCCGATCCGAGCCGGGAGAGCGCGTACCAACGGTGGGGTTGGCGATGTCATGCGTCAGATCGACCACCGGCGCGTAGTCCCAGTTGATGCCGAGGGCGCGCAGTTCGCGGGCAAGCATGGCGGAAACATCCTCCGCCAGTTGCAGATCATTGGCTGCGCCCAGCGCCAGCGCGCCGGGACTTTCGGTGAAACCTTCACGCAGCCGAGCCACCGTCCCGCCCTCCTGATCGATGCCGATCAGCAGCGGCGGACGCCCCGCCTGACGCGCTGTTTCGTGGAGCGTTTGCGTCAGGGCTGCCACCTGCTCTGGCGACTCGACGTTGCGACCGAACAGGATCACGCCGCCGATGCGACCGCTGGTGATCCAATCGAGGATGTAGTCGGGCGCTTCGAGTCCCTCAAAGCCGACAAGGAGCATCTGCCCAAGCTGCTGTTCGAGTGTCATTTCCGTCATAAAGCCTCAATCCAGACGTGCCCGTCAGGATACAAAATTTCAAGCTGCGCCTTGAGCCAGCCTTTTTGCGCTGCGCTCAATTTTGGCAGGCAGGCACGAAAATCCTGCTCGTCCTTCGGGCGACCATTCTTCGACTTGTACATTAACTGCACCTCGACGCGCACACAAGGCCAGCCGTTGTATTCCGTGATTAAATCGGCGCGTTTGCCGCGAATCTGCGGATTACGGCGGTGAAACCATTCGTCACCTTCGGATTCCGCGACCATGAATTGAAATTCCCAGCCCTGCGCGCCGCCCCGATAGCCCCAGATGTCGTGAATACCAAAGGGTAAATACTCATCCTGCTTCCATTTGCGCAGCGTCCCCGGCGGATCGGCGGCATACAGTTCCCAACCTGCGAGATAATGCTGAGCGGCGATCTGCTCGTCGCGGAAGATCACGATGTCCACATCGTCGTGACTGCGAATCGGTGTGCCGAGAAACTGTTCGACGGCATAACCGCCGCCCAGCCCCCACGTAAACGGCGCGTCCGCAAAAATGCGTTGGGTTTCGCTTAAGGACAGCGGCGTCCACTGCGCATTGGGGAACATGGAAACTTTCTCCAGCCCGTATGAATGAGGCTTCCAGTTTACCATCTCTGCGATCTTTCCCCACACAAACCCGAAAAGGGAATCGAACCACAGAGACCGCAGAGACCGCAGAGGAGAAATTGAAAACGATGATCGCATGGCATTGATGGCATAGTTTCACCCCGAACAAAGCGGCACACACCACCCTTTCCTCTTTTCTCTGTGGCCTCTGTGTTCTCTGTGTCCTCTGTGGTTGAATATTTTTCGCTTGATCGGGATGAGCGGACATTTGCATTTCAAAATACCCTCACAGATCAGGGATTGTCGCGTCGGGCTGTGAGGTTTATCCTTAAAACCCTACACAGGAGCGTGTTTATGCCGATTCCGCAGGTGTTGGGCTGGGCGCAAAAACTACAGGCAATCGCGCAGACCGGCCTCAACTACAACCCGCCGCCGTTCGACCGCGAACGCTACGAGCATGTCCTCGAAATTGCCGCCGAAATGCTGATCGCCAGCGGTGATACCGATCTGGCAGCCATCAGGACGATGTTCGATTTGCAAAGCGGTCACGCGACGCCCAAAATCGACGTGCGCGGCGTGGTTTTTCACGCCGATAAACTGCTGCTGGTGCAGGAAAAGATGGACGGCTATCGCTGGACACTGCCGGGCGGCTGGGCGGATATTGGCGACACGCCGAGCGGCGCAACCGAGCGCGAGATTTTCGAGGAATCGGGCTATCAGGCGAAAGCGGTCAAGCTGCTGGCCTTCTACGACCGCAACCTGCACGATCACCCGCCCTTTCCCTTTCACGCCTACAAAGCCTTTTTCCGCTGCGAACTGCTCAACCCTGAGCGCCACATTGATCCGCAGGCCGACAGCGCCAGCTATTCCGAAACGGGCGAAGTCGCGTTTTTTGGCGAAGACGAAATTCCTGCCGATCTTTCGCTTGGGCGTGTGACGCGCGGGCAGATCGCGCGCTTCTTTGTCCATTTACGCCAGCCCGATTTACCAACGGATTTTGACTGATGATTGAGATCACCCCTGCAACCCCGGACGACGCCCCGCAAGTCTACCAGATCATGCGGGCAGCCTTTGCCGAATACATCGGCGTATTGAATCCGCCCTCCGGTGTTGATCTGGAAACGGTAGAGGATGTGCGCCGCGCGATTGAAGAAGGTGGCGCGGTGCTGGCCTGGTTCGAGGACAAAGCAGTCGGGTCGGCGCGCTACGTGTTCCACGATGAAGGCCGCACCTGCTATGTCGGGCGCGTTTCGGTGCTGCCGGAAGCGCGTGGCAAAGGCATCGCATCGGCGATGGTGAGCTACATCGAAAGCGTTGCCCGCGATCACGGCGACAAATCGATGGAAATCATCGTGCGGCTGATTCTCGAAAACAACGTCCATCTCTACCAGCATCTCGGCTATCACATCGCGCAAACGTGGGAGCATCCTCAGGGCGGCGCGCTGGTCGCAACGATGGTCAAATCGCTGTGAAAACATTGATTGTCGGCGACATTCACGGCTGCTGGGACGAGTTCGCGGCGCTGCTCGAACAGGCGGCGCTCGGCGCAGACGACGCGATCATCAGCGTCGGCGATATGGTGGATCGCGGGCCGGAGTCGCCGCGCGTGCTGGCCTTCTTCCGCGACACGCCCAACGCCAGCGCCATCATGGGCAATCACGAGCGCAAGCATGTTCGTGCCGCCAAAGGCGAAACCGATCCGGCGCAGTCGCAGATCATCACCGGGCTGCAATTCGGCGACGACTACCCGGCGGCGCTGCGCTATATGGAGTCGCTGCCGTCTTACCTTCGGCTCGACGCGGTGGACATGGTTCACGGCTTCTTCGAACCGGGGGTCGCGCTCGAAGACCAGCGCCCCACCGTGATTATCGGCACGATGACCGGCGAAACCCGCCTGCAAAAGCTGCTGGGCGATCAGCCCTGGTATACCGTTTACGACGGCGAAAAACCGCTGGTCGTCGGGCATCGCAACTATCTGGCTGCGCCGCTGCCGCTGCTCTACCCCTCCGCGACAGCGACGCGCGTCTACGGGCTGGACACAGGCTGCGTCTACGGCGGCGCACTGACTGGGCTGATCCTGCCCGACTTCCGCCTGATTACCGTCCCCAGCCGCGCCAATCATTGGCAGACGCTTCAGGATCAATATGCTTGGCTCAGCGACGACAGCTAAAACTCCCAAGCACCCTGCATTCGCTTTTCTGTTATAATCCAAATTGTTATATTCGCGCTCAGCAGCAGTTCGCGCAGGGACATAAGCGTATGAACAACTTTTTCCGCAAATTCTCGCACAAGACATCTGAAATCGTCGGAGCGCCCTGGAGTTTCATCACCGCGCTGGGAATCATCATCGTCTGGGCGGTGACCGGGCCGATCTTTCACTTCTCCGATACCTGGCAGTTGGTCATCAACACCGGGACAACCATCGTCACCTTCCTGATGGTCTTCCTGATTCAGAATACGCAAAACCGCGACGCCAAAGCCATCCACCTCAAGCTGGATGAACTGATCCGCGCCGTCAGCGAGGCTCGCGATAATCTGGTCGATCTGGAAGACCTCTCCGACGAGGATTTGGCAAAGCTGGAGAAGGAATTTCGCGCCTTCCGCGAGAAATCCGATCTGGTCAAGCCCGTGCCCTGAGCGCGGACGTTATTCCGGCAGACAATAAACGAAGCCCGTCCCGCCCAGATACATCCCGCCATCGACATTGACGCACAGCCCCTGATTGTAGATTAAGGGAGCATTCGGCGCGGCGCTGTCGGTGACATATTGAATCGGGGTATGCCCGTGAACAATCTGCTGCCCGCCGTAGTAGGCGAGACAATCGGACGCATTGGTGAAGCCGTCCGTGTGCGGTGACGAAAAGGCCATCCGTTCCGCGAAATCTTCCAGCAGCCGATCCCAGACTTCGGCATCGCTGCGGTACAGAATTTCCTGAATGCTCTCGTTGGCTTCGTCGATACTCTGACCATAGTCAAGGTAAAACATAGCGTCAGCGTGCATCAGCAGCCGATCTTCGACCCGCGCCAGCGCAGGCAGGTTGCGCAGCCAGGCCAGTTGACGCGAGGTGATCAGCGCCATATCGGTATTCTGCCCGCCGTTGCGCTGCCAGGAGAGGGAGAATTTCTTCATCCCCTGAAAACGCTGCGCCCCCAGAAAGAGGACTTCGTGGTTGCCGAGCAGGGCGCGCACCTGCCCGCCCACTGCTTCGGCTTCGGGTTGCAGGCGCATGATCAGATCGACCACGCCGATGCCGTGCGGCCCGCGATCAAAAAAGTCACCCATAAACCACAGGCGTGCGTCGCCGCCGCTCCAGTGGTGTCCCTCATCAATCAGGTTCGCGCCAGCGAGCAGGTCAATCAACTTGATCAGATGACCATGCACGTCGCCAATGATGTAAACACTCATAAAGGTTCCGAATCCAGGCTGAAGGCAAAGGTATTGCCAAGAAGCTGCGGGGCATCGACAAAAATCCCGCTGCTGCTGACCGCGAGCGCGCCTTCCTCTGTCAGCAAAATCGACCCGACGGTGAACAGCTTGCGCCCTTCACGCCGTTCCACCTGCGCGGTGATGCGAATCGCCATGCCCAGCGGGACGGGGCGCTTGTAATCGAAGTCGAGATGCGCCGAAACCGACTGTCCCCCAACCAGCCAGCAGGCTGTGCCCATCGCTTCGTCCAGCAGCGCCGCCAGCACGCCACCGTGCGCATAGCCCTGCGGCCCCTGCTGGTGTTCCATGACCAGCGCGTCGGCAGCGACGCCGCCCGCATCCAGCGCGTAGAACTGCACGCCCCACGCTTGCATCAGTTTCGACCCGTGTATGATCGCGCGACTCAATCGCCGTCCTTTGC
Source organism: Anaerolineae bacterium (assembly GCA_034432495.1). GTDB lineage: Bacteria > Chloroflexota > Anaerolineae > Aggregatilineales > Phototrophicaceae > Flexifilum. Next base: position 25,913 of record DAOUCB010000179.1, read on the forward strand.
TCATTAGACTGCGCTTAATGATACCAGCGCTGCGGCACAACCGTACCTTAGGGTTCGCTTTCCGCGCTACAATTTGCGGGCGCACACGTGAGGAGCACGCATGACCACCCCAACCCCCTTTGGCTATTTTGACCTGCTTGAAGCCTTTCCCCAGACGGGCTGCGCGGTCTGCCGACTGCTGAATCACGACGTGGAGCGCTATCTCGATACCCTCTTATTTGAATATCCGGTCGATCCGGTCATGCAGAACAAGTTCCGCGCCAGCCGGGGACTGTGTCACCAGCATAGCTGGCAGCTTCCCGGCTACAACAACGCGCTTGCGACTGCCATTCTCTATAACGCCGTGCTTGACGAGATGTTACAGATGAGTTCGGAAATGCCTGCCGAAAAGCCCAGCGCTTTTGCCCGCCTGCGCGGCAGCACGGCAAATTCTGCGCTGGCGGACGCGCTCGCGCCGACGCAGCCCTGCCCGGCCTGTGTCGTTCGCAGCGATGCCGAAAAGCGTTATCTGCAAGTGCTGGGGGAAATGATTAACGAGGAGCGCCTGCGCGCGGCCTTTCGGCAGTCCGAGGGTCTCTGTCTGGCACATTTTCGCGGGGTGCTGCTGGTCACACGCGAACCTGAAAACGCCCGCCTGCTGACTGCCATGCAGCGCGAAATCTGGTCATCGCTTAAAGGTGAACTGGAACTGCTGCTGCACAAGCTGGACGCCCATTATCATCAGCCGATTGGCGACGAAGCCACCAGTTGGCTGCGCGCAGTCGCGCGGGTTGCCGGGGAAGAACACAATGGCAAAGGCGACAGCGAACCCTAGCACGCGAAACAGGGCATAGCAACGGGGATGGCTATGCCCTTTCGCTGCTAGACGTGGGGACGCAGTACCGAAAGAACACGCCCCTGAATCTCGACGTTGGCAGGATGCACATAGATAGCATCCATCGTCGGGTGGGCGGGTTGCAGACGAACCTGTGTATCGCTTTCACGATAGAAATACTTGAGCGTGGTTTCACTGCGATCCGGCAGCCAGACGGCGACCATTTCCCCATTTTTCGCCTCTTGCTGTTTGCGGAAGATCACGATGTCGCCATCACTGATCATCGCATCGATCATCGAATCGCCTTTGACGCGCAGAGCGAACACCTCGGACTGAGGAGCACCGTTGAGCATCGACGGGGTGATCTCAACCGCATCATCGGAGAAAGCGCGATCCATTTCGTCCGGGATCGGGGCGGGGGCGCTGGCGACGATTTGCCCAAAGACCTGCACGCGCACCAACTGCTGGGCAGAGTGAACCGGCTGGACACCATTCTTGCGCCCGTTTTTGACGAGCCGGAGGCCGCGTGACGCCCGCGCTTCGCGCGAAAGGTGTCCCGCTTCAACCAGCTTGTTCAGGTTATAGTTGACGACCGAGGTCGAATTGATCCCGGTATTCAACCCGATTTCACGGATCGTCGGAGGAAACCCGTGCGTTTCGATATAGTTTTCCATGTAGCGCAAGATATTGCGCTGCCGCTCCGACAACTTGCTGCGATCTCTCATATTCTCACTCCATTTAAACCTAAACGAAACACATTTTCGATTGTAGACGAACAAGAGTTCTAAGTCAACTATTTCTAGAACAGTAATCCACACAGATCGTTTAATGTACTGAAATTATGCAGGTTATAATAAGCCTGACACAAGCAAAAACAAACTGGATTTAAGGCCATTTCTTTCAGTTTTCAAACCTCATGGAAAGATGGGAACCATGTTCGAAAAAGCTCAGTTATTTGAAACAGCACAGGCGCTGCGCAGCGGATCTCTTGGTCTGATCGATTACATCGACATTATGCATGGTCGATTGGCATGGGATGATGAGATTAAGTCGTTCCTGCCAGAGCCAAATCGTTATCGTCGGCTAGAGCGGGAAGCAGTTGCCTTAATGGAGCGCTTTCCCGACCCTGCCAATCGCCCGCCGCTCTATGGGGTGCTGGTTGGCGTGAAAGACATTTTTCACGTCGATGGCATGGAAACTCACGCAGGCTCAGCCCTGCCCGCTGACGTTTTAAGCGGAGCGCAGGCGTCGTCGGTCACACGGCTGATTGATGCGGGCGCAATTGTGATGGGCAAAACCGTCACCACCGAGTTCGCCTACTTCGAGCCGGGGCCAACCCGCAACCCGCATCAACTGGCGCACACCCCCGGCGGCTCCAGCAGCGGATCGGCGGCGGCGGTGGCAGCAGGCTTTTGTCCGCTGGCACTCGGCACGCAGACGATTGGCTCAGTCATCCGCCCTGCCGCTTACTGCGGTGTCGTCGGCTTCAAACCCAGTTACGGAAGAATCTCCACTGACGGTGTGATTCCGATTTCGTCAGCGCTCGATCACGTCGGCATGTTCACGCAGGATGTCGCCGGGATGGAACTGGCAGCATCGGTATTATTCCGGACGTGGAACGCTTCCCTCGCGTCAGCGACCGGATTACCCCGGTTGGGAATTCCGGTAGGCGCGTACCTCACCCAAGCCGGAGCCGAAGCCCGTGCTCATTTCGACAGCCATGTCAGCCTGCTGGAAGCGGCAGGCTACGAAGTCCAGCGCATCCCGCTGCTGGACGACATCCAGACAATCAGCGAGCAAACCTACCAGATCATGGCGGTGCAGATGTCGCAGGTGCATCACGAGTGGTTCGCGCAGTATGCGCCGCTCTATCGCCCGCGCACGCGGCAAATGATCGAGACAGGGCAGCAGGTTACGCCGGACGAACTGACGTCTGATTTAGCGATGCAGCGCGACACCCGCGAGATCATCGCCGCAGCGATGGACGCCAACGGAATCGACCTGTGGATCAGCCCGGCAGCGACCAATGCTGCGCCGCTTGGGCTGAATTCGACGGGCAGCCCAGCGATGAACTTGCCCTGGACGCTGACCGGCTTTCCGACGATCACGCTGCCGACGACCAGCAGAGATGCCGACGATCTGCCGTTCGGGCTGCAAATCACGGGCGCGGCGATGGATGATGAACGGCTGCTGCATTGGAGCAGGCAGCTCAGCCGCGTGCTGAAACCAGAATAGATTTTCGGGTACAGGGCGGTACGCGCTATAATAAGAGCCACACAAATTGAGTGAAACATGATTGATCTATGACGAGTATTTTGCGAACTTTACGCGAAAGCGATCCCGCCCTGCTGCTGGTCTTAGCAGAAGTATGGGGCGTTACGCTGGACGAGACGGACGACATCGCTACGCGGGTCGATACGCTCAACCGGGCGATGCTTGACTCCGAGCGAGCGGAACGGGTGTGGGATGGCCTGAGTGATGGCGAACGCGCCGCGCTGCAAATGCTCATCAGCGTGAAGGGCAAAATGCCGGAAGCGAAATTCGAGCGCGTTTTCGGCTCGATCCGCCGCCTGAGCGCCGCCGTGATTCAGCGGGAACAGCCGCACAAGCACCCCGAAACGACCGCCGAAGGGCTGTACTATCGCGGGTTGATCAGCCACGCTTTCGAGAACGCTGATACGGGGCCGCGGACAATTATCTACATCCCGGATGATCTGGTGAAGATTCTGCCAGCGCACAAAACCTCGTATGACAAGCTCGAAGCGGAAACCGATACAATGGCCTATCCCGCCGAAGAAGTTGCCGCACTCGATACGCTGGAAGAGGTCGAAAACATTCAGCAGGCGGATACCTCGATTGTAGACGACCTGACGACGCTGCTGGCCTATCTGCAACTGAACAATCCGCTGCTGCAAAACGATTCGCTCGATGCCAAAGATGAAGCGGCGATCTCGCCGTTTCTGCTGACATCAGGAACGGAGCGACTTGCCTTCATGATTGGCCTTGCCGCGAGCGCTGATCTGATCGAAGTGCAGGCGGGGCGCGCGCTGCCAAAACGCGCCGAAGCACGGCGCTGGCTGAGCGCCAACCGCGCTGATCAGGTCAAGTTTCTGGCGGAGTCGTGGCGTGACGCCACGCGCTACGTCGATCTGTGGCATGTTCCCGGCCTGTATCCCGAACTGGAAGCCGGAACGATGCGCCAGTACAACCCGGCGGCGGCGCGCGGTGCGGTCTTCGAGATCATGCAGCACGCGCTTCCGGCACAGGCGTGGTGGTCGCTGGACGACTTCATCCTGCTAGTTCACGAGGACAGCGCCGATTTCCAGCGTCCGAACGGAGATTTCGATAGCTGGTATATCCGCAACGATCAGGGCGAATACCTGACCGGGCTGCAAAGCTGGAACGCCGTCGAGGGGGCGCTGCTGGAATTCATGCTGCTGGGGCCGATGCACTGGCTCGGCCTGCTTGATCTCGCGGAGGAGGCGGCGCGACTGACTGCCTACGGGCGCGCCTTCCTGACGTTGAGCGCGTGGCCCAACCCGCCGGAACAAGCCGACAAAATCGAGGTGCAGAACGACGGCACGATCCTGATGTCGCGCAAAGTGCCACGCATCGACCGGTTTCAACTGGCGCGCTTCACCTCGTGGGAGTCGGCGGGCGGCACTTACAGCTATCGCCTTGATCCGCCGGGAATTGAGCGGGCAGCGCGGCAGGGAATCAATGTTGGGCACATTGGCGCATTCATCACACGGGCGCTGGGCGAAACCAGCCTACCACCGTCGGTAGCGCGCCTGCTCGATAACTGGAAAACCGGGCCAACGGCGCAGGTATCGGTCGAGCGGCTGCTGGTTCTGCGCACGACCGCGCCAGAAACGCTCGATTTCATCCTCGAAACACCAGGCATTCGGCGTTTCATGGGAGCGCGGCTCGGCCCGATGGCGGTGATTGTGCGCGCCGACGACGTGCGCGATCTGCGGGACGCGCTGGGCGAACATGGGATTCAGGCGGAAATCGCGGGACTGTAGCTAGTCAAACTGCGCGATGGTGGTATTGAAGGCGCGCGTATTCGATTCCTCAAGCGACAAGCCCGTCAGTTCGGGCGAGAAAACTTCAACGGCCCAGGGGCCGCTGTAGCCCATATTGTCAATGCAACGGATGAACCCCTTGATGTCGAACTCGCCTTCGCCGCAGTAGCGCCGCTCACGGGACGGATCACGGCGGGGGCTACCGGGAAGCGTGCCGTCGTTGAGTTCGACGTTGATGAGGTACTGCACGGGAATGCGGTTGATTTCCTCGTAAGTGATGCCGAGATTGACGACGTGAACAATATCGAGGATGAGGCCGCCGTTGGTCGCGCCGGACTGCTCCACCATTGTCAGCGAGTCCTTGAGGGTGTTGAGCATCGCCGACGCCATGAACTCAAAGCCAATCGTCGCCCCGTAATCTTCGGCTTCTTTGCACAGCGCGGCAAACGATTCGACGAGGCGCGGCATCGAATACGGCGAATTATAGAAATCGCCGATCTTGACGTGTTTGGCGTTGAGCGCTGCCGAGGCTTCGAACAGACGGCGCTTCCGGTTATCGGACTCCGCTTTGCGCCCGCCTTCGAGAAACCAGTCGGTCAGGAACTCTAGCTCAAGGTATATGATGCCGTTGTCGTCGAGGATCAGTTTCATTTCCGGCAGCGTGCGGCTGTAGAGGATATGTTCCAGATCGGTATGCCAGAGGCCGATGCCCTTAAAACCGGCTTTCGCTGCGGCTTCGACGCGGTCGCGGAAATCGAAGCGGCTAATGTCTGCCGTGACGGGGTAAATACCTGCGCTTGTCCAGAATAAATTCATGAGTTCAACGGTATTTTTCATCAGTTTTCCTGAGAAGACTCAGTAATCGCGTTCGCCAGAGTATAACGTCGAACTCGCCTGACGTTTAGAAATGCGTGACCTCGGTACTCTTGCCTCAGGTTTCGGAAAAAGCGACAACTAGAGTGAACAAGTGAAAGAAATTGAACCCTAGAGGACACAGAGTGTTAAGAGAGATTTCTTTGTGTCCAGCACGAAATCTGTGGTCAAAGGTTTCTAAGATACTTTCGAGAGATCACTTAAGTACAACCTAAAGCAGTAGGATGAAAACGGGCGAGACGTGCCTCGCCCCTACGAGAACAGGGCGCACCCGTGTGTGCGCCCCTACACAAGAATCGTGCGCTTTTTGCGTGGTTGTACTGAACTTCAACCCTGAGCATCCGATTAGAGGGTAGGTTGTGCCGGATGCTGCGTGTGGATGGATGTGAATAGTGCCCTGCCGTATCATTGACAGGCAGACACGTTTTTATTTATCTTCATACGTACATCTACGTACGCCTTCCCAAGATGAGTAGGTCTTGAGAAGCATGAAAATAACATGAAAACGCTCCCAAATACGTACGTATTCTCTAGACAAAATCAACGAATTGGACGAGTATATCACGATGGACTACGTACTCTTACTGATAGCAGACCCATCGTTGACCTCATTGGAGACACCGTATGTTTAACACCTTTCCTTCGCGCCGCCTGGCGCTCATCAGCGCCATCATTTTCCTTATCGTACTCCCGGCGGTTGCCCAAAATTCAGACAGCGGCAATGACTATCCTACCCTCGCGGCGCTTGCTTCCGCTGTTATCCCGGCGCGCGACCGCGTTGATCTCGCCGAGCGCCTGCTCGGTGTGACCGACATCCCGGCAGCGCCCACGACCGCCGTCACCCGTCAGGTGGGCGAACAGCAAATTTTCACGGCTGCGAATTCATCCGACAATACGACACTGAATATCCCCGCGACGCTGCAAGTTGTTGGCGAGCATATCTACCTGTGGGTTGAAAATGACGCGAATGTGAACCTGAGTGATTTACAGCAGCTAGCGCACGACTTCGACACCAGCGTTTACCCCAACGTGCGCAGCCTGTGGGGCAGTGAAGCCAACCCCGGAATCGACGGCGACCCGCATATTTATGGCCTGTTCGTGCATGGACTGGGCGCATCGACGGCGGCGTATTTCACGGCTGACCACACCTACCCCAAAGCAGTCGTCCCGGTCAGCAACGAACACGAGATGTTCTTCTTCAACCTTGACGCGATTGGGCATAACTTCCCCGTTCGAGCGGTGGAAAGTATCGTCTCGCACGAATTCCAGCACATGATCCGCTTCAACTTGCAGGTCAATACCGAGACATGGCTGAACGAAGGTCTGTCGATGTTCACGCAGTATTATCTCTACGGCGGACTGGATGGCTCGGTCTTCAGCTTTCTAAACCAGCCCAGCACCCAGTTAGACGACTGGAACGCCAATCCCGGCGCGCGTGCAGCCAACTACGGTGCGGCGACCCTGTTCCTGAGCTACTTCTACCAGCGCTATGGCATCGACGCCATCCACCAACTGAGCGCCGACCACCAGACCCGCGCGTTGCAGGCCGTCAATGACGTACTGACCGCCAACAATCAGCCGGGAGTCAACGATTTCTTCGGCGATTGGGTGGTCGCAAACTTTGTCGATGATCGCAGTTACGCCAACGGCAAGTATGGTTATGGGGATATGCCGCTGATGCAAACACCCCCCGTCAATGCGACGGTCACGCAGTTTCCTTATCAAGTAGAGGGTAGCGCGAACCAGTATTCGGCAGATTACTATAAACTCAGCGACCTGAACGGCGTCAACAACCTCGATATTCGGCTGGATGCGCCCTCGACGGTCGCGCTGCTGCCAACCGTCGCGCCCAGCGGCACACACATCTGGTACAGCAACCGTGACGATATGGCGGACTCGCGTTTGACGCGCAGCTTTGACCTGACCAACGTCCGTCAGGCGACTCTCAAGTACAAGGTGTGGTTCGATACGGAAACGGCGTGGGATTACGGTTACGCCGAAGTCAGCACGGACGGCGGCAAGACCTGGGATGTCCTGCGGACGAGCTGCGGCACGACCGACGACCCGCATAAAGTTGCCTATGGCACCGGCTACAACGGCTCCTCCGGCGGCTGGAATGACGAAACCGTCTCGCTCAACAGCTACGCGGGCAAGCAAATTCAGGTGCGCTTCGAGATGATCACCGACGACGCGGTCACTCGCCCCGGCATGGCAATCGACGACCTGAGCATTCCTGAAATCGGTTATACAGATGACTTTGAAAACGGGGACAACGGTTGGGTGGCTGAAGGCTGGCTGCTGACGGATAATCGCCTGCCACAGAATGGCTGGGTGCAGGTCATTCAAAAGACGGGCAAGACCACGACCAACGTCCAGCGCTGGATGATCGATGGGCTGGATCACATGGTTGACGTGACCCCCGGCGTCGATCAGGTGATCGTGGCGGTATCGCCCTACGCGGCGGTCACGACCGTACCAATGCCCTATACGCTGAATATCAGCAGCAACTAACTGGTCTTCTGGAGGGCGCGAACGGGTTCGCTCCGGCGCGCTTTCAGTTCACCTTCGAGTTGTTTACGGCGGGCTTCCGCAGCGTCTCGTGCTTCTTCGAGCGTTTCGGCATAGCCCGCTTTTAGATTCTTCACCAGCGTATCGCCGGAAACAGGCGCGAATAACAGCACCAGCGCCGCACCCAGTAATGCACCGATTCCCAGACCCGCCGCCAGACTGATCAACTTGTTCATACGCGCTCCTCTTACCTTAAGCGTATTATAGTCGGCGGGCAAAAGTATTTCAAACAACCTGTCTACCTGCGCTAGAATGAGTTCGATGTTTCGCAACGGAGTGGTAAACCATGCGCTATGTGATCGCGGTGGTTGGAATTTTGCTGGTAGGAGTCTTGCTGCTCAATCAATGGCGACCTTATGGGACAGTCGATGCGACAGCAACGCTCACAGCGACGCCCCTGCCGGACAATTTCACACTGATCCCAACCTTTGTACCTACCTTTCCGTGCGACCTGCAAAATATCGAGGTTCACGACGATAACCTGTGCCGCAACGAAAGCGTCAGCGAACGCAGCTTGTTTTCCAGCGACGGCGTGCTGTTCATCGAGCACGAATATCGCATGGGGCAAGGCTGCTGGGGCAGCGTCAGCCAGCAAATTCGCGAACTGCGCCTTTGCACCCGATCCAGCGGCGCGATCACCACGCTGAGTAAAGATTTCGTCACCGATCTGATCGCGTCACCGGATGGCAAATGGCTGGCCTTCGGAACGATGAATCCGCTTGCGACCGATGGAGATTCCCTGCGCCCACACCTGTATCGCGTCCGCAGCGACGGCAGCGACTTACAGCCGTTGGATACAAAAGGCTTCGATGCTTATCGCGTCGGTGCGCCAATCGATCTGCGTTGGGATGGCGCGAATTGGCTGGCCTTTACGCTCTGGGACAGCAGCGAGGGCGGCTATTATGCCTATCGACTGAAAGCCGACGGCAGCGGCACGTATGCGCAAGGCGGACGTGTCACCTTACCCGCGACACCGACGTATCCGCCAACGCCGACGACTGCGCTCATGACGAGCGGCGCACCCGTGACAGGGACGCCGCCCCCGCCACAGCCAACCGGGACGCTTCTCCCCACTTAGCTGAGCATCTCCATACGGGCAAATTCCTTGATGTCTAGACTGCCGCCGACGTGCAACCAGATCGCTTTCTGATCCGGTTCAACGTCGAGGGAGAGGTGAAAGAAAGGGCAGCAGCGGTGTTCAAGACTCATAAACTCGGCAAGCAGGAGATAATTGGCGGGTTCGTCGTCATACTGCAAGGCGTAACCATCAGGGAATTCGCGCACCGACTGTTTCAGATCAACAATCTGTCGCGCGACTTGCAGATGGCGGGCGCGCTGCGCGTCGGTGAGCGCGGTCAGGTCGCAGGCCAGCGGTTGGTTTGACATGAGAATTGCACCTCGATCATTTTTACGATAGCCTGACTCTACGGGTTCAAGTCGAGTTGAAGTCAAGGGGGCATCACATGAGCGAAGAAATGACAATTGGCGAGGTGGCTCGGCGTGCCGGGATGCGTCCTTCAGCGCTGCGCTACTATGAAAGCGTCGGTTTGCTGCTGCCGACACGCCGAGTCGGCGGTCAGCGGCGCTACGATGCTGAGGCGCTGCACCAGCTCATGCTGATCCAGTTCGCGCAGCGAGTCGGCTTTTCGCTGGACGAGATTCGCCAGTTGTTCGACGGCTTTCCGGCGCAAACACCGCCCTCACAGCGCTGGCGCACGATGACCCCGCCCAAGCTTGCGGAAATCGATCTGCTGATCAGCCGCGCTCAAGCGATCAGGAAAACGCTCGAATCAACCCTGCGCTGTCAATGCGCGGCGCTAGAGGACTGCGCGGCACTTTGCGACCCAGCCTCAGTAACGCCATAATTAGCTTTTTAGCATGGATATAAAGGATTAAGCATGAGCCGAGAAGTTGTTCACACCGAGAAAGCACCCGCCGCTGTCGGCCCCTATTCACAGGGGATCATCGCCAACGGATTCGTCTTTACCGCCGGACAAGGCGGGATCATCCCCGGAACTAAAACCCCCATCAAAGGTGGGATTCAGGCGCAAACCCGTCAGGTGTTCGAGAACCTGAAGGCGATTCTGGAAGCGGCTGGATCGAGCCTCGATAAAGTCGTCAAGGTGAATGTCTATCTGACGGACATCAACGATTTCGCGGCGATGAACGAGGTTTACGCCAGCTTTTTCGGCGCAGAGCCGCCTGCGCGGACGACGGTTCAGGTCGCCAAGCTGCCGCTGGGGTTGATCGTCGAGATTGAAGCAACTGCGCTGATCTAAATGAATGGGTCGTCGCTGATGGGGCGCGAAGGTTCGCGCCCCATCGGTTTGGCGCTATTTGGTTCGCTCAAAGGCACGTTTTAAGGCTGCTAACTGATCGCGCTGGGCGGCCTGCGTCACCTGAGCATCCGAGACCATCCGAAAGCCGTGATAAGCACCGGGATAGACATGCAGCTCGGTGGGCACGCCTGCGCGCATCAAGCGGCGAGCATATTCCAAATCTTCCTCCAGAAACAGATCAATCGCCCCCACGTTGATGAAGGCAGCAGGCAATCCCTCTAAGTTTTCAGCACGGGCCGCCGCCGCATAGGGTGAAACATTTTCCCCGCCGGGTTGCTGCCCCAGCAACGACGTCCAGCCGAAGCGGTTGGCTTCCGCTGTCCAGATAAATTCTCCGGTGTAGGGATGCGGATTTGCCAGATTCACCGTGCGATCATCGATCATGGGCGCGATCAGGAATTGGAACATGAGAGAAAATTCTCCTCGGTCGCGCGCCAGAAGCGCTAATGCAGCGGACAACCCGCCGCCTGCACTGCTGCCGCCCACCGCGATCCGCTTCGGATCAATCCCCAGTTCGCTGGCATGAGTCGAAAGCCATTTCAAGGCCGCATAACAATCTTCGAGTGAGCCGGGATAGGGTGTCTCAGGAGCGAGACGGTAGTCAACCGCAACGACGGCACAGCCGATGGCTGAAATGATGCTTTTGACCATCGTATCTTCCGCGTTCGCCGAACCCATAATATAGCCGCCGCCATGCAACCATAGAAGGACAGGGAGCGCTTCCTGTGCCGGAGTCGGCAGATAAACCAGCACCCGTACATCAGGCGCGCCTTCGGGGCCAGAAATGAAGCGCTCGCTGATGGAAAGCTCCGACGATTGAGGCAAGTCGGCAAAGGTGCGGGCGCTCATGGCGCGAATTTGCGGCAGAATCTCAGTAGTAAGGGTCGTGGGAGGAATAAGGTCAAGGATAGCAACAAGCTCAGGATCAACCAGGTGCTTGGTCGTCATTGGACATTCCTTCATTCGGTTTAGATGTTGTTCGTGCACTGGCAGAAAGACGTGACAGGTTAGTCTGAGTCAAACAAAAATCCTTGCGTCTACGATTCGATGGCGGAAAGTATCCTATAATTTCATTAAGAAATACACGCCGATTTCATGGATGCCTTCGATGCTGCCCTATCACCTGCGTATTCCCAATCGTATTCTCTATCCGATCATCGCCACGCTCCCACACAGTGGCATGGCTATCCCACAAGTGATTGAGGAGCGCTTCAAACAACCCCGTCCCGCGCTTGCCAATATGGATTGGCATCTCGACAAGCTTTACGAATTTCTGCCCGATTTGGGAATTACGATGCTCCAGGCGACGCAGAGCCGCTACGTTGTCGATGTCAACCGCGCGTTGAAAGCGCCGCTTTCCGGCTCATACAAGACGAGTGTTGTTTATGAAGAAAACACTTTTGGCACTCTGCTTTACGACGTCCCGCCGACGCCTGCCGAAATCACTGAGCGCATCGACACTTACTACCACCCCTTTCACGACCGCTTGACCGGCCTGTTAGAAGAAACGATTCAACGGGCAGGTAAAGCCTATCTGCTCGATTTGCACAGCTTCTTTATCCAGACAGCGAGCGATATTTGCCTGGGCAATCAGCGCAATCGAACGAGTTCGCGCACGTTCCTCGATGGCGTTGAAAGCGTGTTTCAGGCACATGACTTTAGCGTTGCCAAGAACGAGGTGCTGCGCGGCGGCTACATCACGCAGCATTACGGCAATAAGCAGACCGTAGAAAGCCTGCAAATTGAACTGCGCTATCCCATCTATCTGAACCAGGAAACATGGGGTGAGGAAGAAGCAGGTGAATGGGAGTCGGCGTATTTTTGGGAAACACAAGCCCGTCTACGCCAGGTCTTTGCCCAAATCGTCGCATTTATCGACACGACTTACTGAGGTATCGACGGAATCGGCAGAACCAGACTGAAAACGCTGCCTTCACCGAGTTGGCTCTGAACCTCGATTTTGCCGCCGTGCGCCTCGGCAATCTTCTTGGCAATCGTCAGGCCGATACCGGTGCCGCCGTTTTCACCGCGCGCCTCGCTCGCTCGATAAAAGTGGTCGAAGATATGCGGAATATCAAGTGCCTGAATGCCGACGCCGTTATCACAAACGCGAATAATCATCAGATCATTCTCGCGCAAGGTTTCAACGGTCACGATACCGCCTTCGCTGGTGTAGCTGAGGCCATTGAGAATCAGATGTTTGACTGCCAGCTTAAACTGGTCGAGGTCGAGCAGGATGTCAGGCAGATCGTTCGCCAGTTGATAAGTGAGCGTCTGGTTTTTGCGCAGCGCCAGATTTTGATGATCCTGAATAGCCTGAGCGACCGGGATATTGACGTTGATCCAGCGAAACTTGAAGTCGCTGGTATCGGCTTTGTCCAGCCGTGACATGCTGATCAGGTCTTCAAGAAGCCGCTGCATGTGAAGCGCCTGCGTTTGCAGGACTTCAATCTGGTGGTGCTGGCGCTCTGGTTCGCTGGCGAGGCGGTCGATCAAGTAGATACTGGTGTTGATGACCGACAGCGGCGTGCGCAAATCGTGGGACAGGTTGCCGATGAATTTTTGCAGTACCCGGACTTTCTCACGCTCAATATTCAGTTCTTCGGCATTTTTCAGGTCGGTAATGTCTCGCACGGCGACCACCCGCATCTGTTCTCCCTGATACCACTGGGATTTACCACGCATTTCGGCATGGAGCACCCCACCATTTTTGTGCCGGAGCACCACCTCATAGGGTTCGCTGCTGTTGGTTTCCATGTGCATAGCCATCAGACGATGATAGGGCGGCTCGACAAACGTGAAAGCATCCATACCAATAATTTCGCTCGGTTTGTAGCCGACCAAGCCTTCGACCGCCGCATTCACGTCAATGATGATGCCGTTCTTATGGACGACAATCGTCTCGAACGAGGCGTCGAGCAGGCTGTGGAAGCGAGCCTCGCTTTCGCTTAGCTGCGTAGTTTTCTGCTCAATTTCGGTGATATAGCGGGAACGGGTCACGATGGCAATGGACAGCAGCGCTGTGATAATCAAGGTAAACCAAAAGGTCACAGGCAGGAAAGGATAGGCGGTACGCGAGACAAGCGGAATCAGAATCATCGCCATCAGGTTGACCGCCGCCAACGAGAGCACCCAACGCTGGGGCAGCAATAAATAGGCAATGATGATCGCTGGCATGACGCGCATGAGGCTGATTTCGGGGACTGGCGCACCAGAAGCTGTGCGGATGAGAAAGTTGATGTAGGCTGAGGCGGCAACCAGCGTGCAGAGAGAGGCGGCAGACGCCAGATATAAACCACGCCGATTGAGCACATAAATCACGGCGATGGCGATAAAATTGATGGTAACGTAGAGCGCGTAGCCGCTGGCTGGCCCACTCCAGCTTGAGAGGAAAATCAGCGTGGCGAAAACGGGAATGAGCAGATAATTGAGCAGGCGTGACTGGCGGCGCAGCTCTGGCTTGATGAGCGAAGATGGCGGTTCGACCAGCGTATTCCAGAAGGGCTTCGTTCGCTGGTTAAAAGACTTCAATGATTTTGGGAGTACAAACACAGCAGGGTATTTCCTTTTGATGCTTCACGAAAACATTCAACGTATTATTCATCGATCTTTTTGAGTATAAAGGAACTACCGCACAAATTCTGTGCAGATTGTATTTGGGCGCGTAAAAAAGATGACATTCGTCAGCAATCAAACGCTGTATCGGATGCGGTCAGCGTGCTATACTCAGGTAACTCAGGAATTTGCGGGAGAACGATGATGGTTGTTGCTACACCGGGAACCACTTACACTATCGGCAAGATTGCCGATGCACTGGGAAATGAAGCCGACGAACTGCTGAATCACGTGAGCAAGACGATCAGCAAAGACGATTTACACCTGCCGGGTCCTGATTTTGTGGATCGGACGTGGATGAATTCGGATCGCAGCCCGCAAGCGCTGCGTAGTTTGCAGGCGATGTACGATCATGGGCGGCTGGGCGGGTCGGGCTATCTGTCGATTCTGCCAGTCGATCAGGGGATTGAGCATTCGGCGGGCGCATCATTTGCGCCGAACCCGATGTACTTCGACCCGGAAAACATCGTCAAGCTGGCGATTGAGGGCGGCTGTAACGCTGTCGCTTCGACGTTTGGCGTGCTGGGAGCGGTGGCGCGCAAGTACGCTCACAAAATCCCGATGATGGTCAAAATCAACCACAACGAACTGCTGACTTACCCGAACAAGGCCGATCAGGTGATGTTTGGGCTGGTGGAACAGGCGTGGAACATGGGCGCGGTCGCGATTGGCGCAACGATCTACTTCGGATCAGAGCAGAGCACGCGGCAGTTGGTCGAGGTGTCGCAGGCGTTCTACAAAGCGCACGAACTCGGCATGGCGACGGTGCTGTGGTGCTACACGCGAAACAACGCCTTCAAGGTGAACGGGATCAACTACGAAACCTCGGCTGACCTGACCGGGCAGGCGAACCACCTCGGCGTGACGATTCAGGCGGACATCATCAAGCAGAAGCTGCCCACCGTGAACGGCGGATTCAAGGCGCTGAACACGGGCGGATCGTCCTACGGCAAGCTGGACGAGCGCATCTACACTCAACTGACGAGCGACAACCCGATTGACCTGACGCGCTACCAGGTGGCGAACTGCTACATGGGACGCGCAGGACTGATCAACAGCGGCGGCGCGAGCGGCGCAAATGACTTCGAGGAAGCGGTGAAGACGGCTGTGATCAACAAGCGGGCTGGTGGCACGGGACTGATCAGTGGGCGCAAGGCGTTCCAGCGACCGATGAGCGAGGGCGCTGCCCTGCTCAACGCGATTCAGGACGTGTATCTGTGCGAGGATGTGACGATTGCGTAAGTAGCAATCGGGTTCGGATGGATGATGGGACGTGTCGAAAAATCGGCACGTCCTTTTTATTTGTTCGAGTCCCCGTGAATATGGCGCTTTGACAGGCGAATAGGGGCGGAGTATGGGTCGGAGAGGGGCGGATTCACAGGCGGTCGGGGTCATTGAATGGGTCGGTGAAGAACGGAGATTCGTTTGGAGTATATATAATTGATAACGACGGATTTTGGACAGATGTAGCAATTTTTGAAATGAAACGGATAGATACTTGCGTAATTGGGAGTAAATGCCCAAAATTGACATGGTTCATATCCTAAAGGTATACAGAGTATGGGTGTACCACATCCATTTCCATATCAGGGCAGTAAACGGAACCTTACTGAGTATATTCTGCAATACTTTCCTGAAGATGCCGAACGATTAATCGAACCTTTTGCGGGTTCTGCCGCTCTATCTTTAGCTGCCCTTTTTCATAAGAAAGTCGAGAAGGTTGTCATCGGCGATAGCGATATCGCGCTGGCCGCACTCTGGAGAAAAATTATTACTTCTCCTTTGGAGCTTGCTGACGCTTATTCAACAATCTGGTACGAACAGCTTGGCCAAGAGCGAAGTTTCTATGATCTCATTCGCTTAGAGTTCAATGCTACTCACCGCCCCGATTACTTTTTATATCTGCTTGCACGATGTGTAAAAGCAGCGGTGAGATACAACGCAAATGGTGAATTTAACCAAAGCCCAGATAATCGTCGCAAAGGTACTCATCCTGATACGATGAAGAAAAATATTCTTGCAACGTCCAAATTACTCAATGGCAGAGCAATTGCTCAGCACGCTGATTACCGAGAACTATTGGATAGAGCAACACAAGAGGATATTGTCTACCTCGATCCTCCTTATCAAGGAGTCTGTAAAAATCGTGACCCACGCTATAAAGAGAAGATTAGCTTTGACAATTTCGTCAGTTCATTGAACACATTGAACGCACGAAATATTTCTTTTATTGTTAGTTATGATGGTCGGACAGAAGAAAAAACTTACGGCAATTTTCTACCACACTTCCTCGGTTTGACTCATATCGAGTTAGATGCAGGTCGTTCGTCCCAAGCTACACTTTTAGGACGAGATGCAAAAACGTTTGAAGCCCTATACTTATCGCCAGCACTTATTAGACGTATAAACGAGACTCCTGAGCGCTATCCTGTCCAAATTCCTCTTTTAGAGATGTAAAATGCAGGATTATCCAGACTGGTTTATCAGCCTCATCAAAGCAATTACCAATAAAAGACCCAAAATAGTTGCCGAACATATTCTTGAACACGGTTCTATCACAACAGAAGAGCTAGAAAATCTCTACGGTTACAAACATGCCCCGCGTGCGGCTCGCGATTTGCGTGAGCTAGGTATCCCATTAGAGACAATTCGCGTAAAAAATTCTGAAGGCAGGACTATTGCTGCATACCAATTTGGAAATTTATCCGGTGTTCGTAGTGATCGATTGGCCGGACGAACAGTCTTTTCCAAATCGTTTAAACAGCAATTGATCACTCATTATGGCGAACGATGTTCAATCTGTGGCGGAAAATTCGAAGCGCGATACTTGCAGATTGATCATCGTGTTCCTTACGAAGTCGCTGGCGATCAGACAATAGGCGAACGAAACATTGAGGATTATCAATTATTGTGTGGGGAATGCAATCGCGCTAAATCCTGGTCATGCGAACATTGTCAAAACTGGCTAGAGGAAAAACAACCTCAAATTTGTTTGACTTGTTACTGGGCAAAACCAGAAACCTATCGTCATATTGCGCTACGCGATATTCGCAGAGTTGATCTCGTGTGGAGCGAAGGCGAGGTAAGACTTTACGAGCAACTGAGAAACAACGCTAACCAATCAGATGAAGCTTTGCCAGATTACGTCAAGAAAATCATTACCAAATTTCTTGATGACAAACCCTAATTGTGAAAAGAGAAGGCAACAGAGAGGAACATCTGCTGTGTTTTTATCCCCCTGACAGCGGATTGCAATAGTGTACAATGGCGATCCGATGAGAGTGATGGCATCGCCATGAGCAGACAAAAAAGCAAAGCCCGCAACCGGGAAATCTACGCCAACCTGATCGAGATGCGGCAAGCCGCCCTAGCCGACGCCGATGACGATGATGACGACGGCGATTCGGGATCACCGACGCAGAACAACAAGATGAAGAAGTTCCGCTTCCAGCTTTTTCACGAATGGCTGGTGGCAGAGTTCGCGCCGTGTCGCGTGGCGGACATTGGCGGCGGCAAGGGACTGCTGACGTATCTGCTGCGGCAAAGCGGCTGGCAGGCAACGGTGATCGATCCGGTGCATCAGGAACTGCCGACCAAGTACAAGGACATCCACACGAAAAAGCGCGTGATGATCCCGCACGAGGCGAAAGTGCCGCGCATCGACCGCGAATTCAACCCGGCGATTGCCGAAAAGTTCGATCTGCTGCTGGGGCTGCACGCGCACGGCTGTAACATCCAGATTATCGACGCCTGCGCGGAGAACAAGATCGGCTTCGTGCTGATGCCCTGCTGCGTGATCGACGAGCCGCTATACCCGGTTCACGGGATCACGTGGGTACAGTCGCTGACCGATTACGCGATCCGGCAGGGGTTTGAGGTGCGACCATTTCAACTGGCGTTCAGCGGACAGAGCATTGGCATCTACGCGCCGCCGATGAATCTTCGCAGGAATGTTGGCGGATAGCACTTAAGACTGCGCCAAACTGGTGTAGTCCTGACTTAGGACCGTCAGAAACGCCTGCTCCAGCGCCGAGAAGGCAACGTCGCGCAGCGAAATCAGCTTGAGTACCCGTTTCAAGGGCTGATCAACCAGCGGCAGAACGTGCAGCAGTCCCAAATCAGCTTCGTTCTGGACGACGTATTTTGGCAGAATGGTCAGGCAGCTTCCCGCTATCACCGCCCGTTTGATCGACTCCAGATTGTCAAACTCCGCCCCAATGACAGGTTCAACCCCCGAATGACGAAGCGCCTGATCGAGCCAGATACGCGATTGGCTGTCGGGCGGGCGAACGATGAAGGACTGGCGATCCAAGTCTTCGATTTGCACAGCAGCTTTATCCCACCAGGGATGTTTGAAGCCGACGATCACCATCTGCTCAACTTCCTGAAGCGGAATGATGTTCAGGCGATCAGGCTTGAAGTCTTCTAACTCCCCCTCAACAAAGCCCAGATCAATCTGCTGGCTCAAAACATCGGCGACGATTTGTGCGGTGACGCCGGTTTTCAGCGAAACGGAAAGCTGGGGATAGTGTGCTCGAAAGCGCTGCACCCAATCCGGCACGAGATAGATTGAAATACCGGGTGTCGCGCCGATGCTCAAGCGGCCCTGGCTGAGATTTTCAACATCGATCAGGGCTGTCTCGGCCTGGTCGATCAGCGTGAAAATCTCCTGAGCATAGCGCAGCAGCGTTTCGCCGGAGGGGGTGAGTTTGACGCCCCGCCGCCCGCGCTGAAACAGGGGGCGGCCAAAATGGTTCTCCAGCGCTTTGACATGCTGACTCACCGCAGACTGTGTGATGTAGAGCCGTTCGGCGGCGGCGCTAAAACTGCCCTGCTGAGCGACAGTGACGAACATTTTGAGTTTATATAAGTCCAGCATTAAGTTCACCAGCCATAAGATTGCACTAATGGTAAATAATAAGCCTTTCGGTCTCACGCTGCCACCGCAGATTCCCGTATAGTGAAGCCAGATCGTCAACGAGGGAGCGCATGAGACCGTGAATATTCTGAAGAATCTGTTTGGATCATCGTCGTCAAATCTTACAGCAGCCGAGGCGAAAGCTCGACTGGAGGCAGGGGGCGCACCGTATGTGCTGGATGTGCGCCAACCGGAAGAATTTCGGGCGGGACATATCGCCGGGGCGACGCTGATTCCACTGAATATGCTGGGACAGTCGCTGAGCAAACTGCCGCAGGATCGCGAAATCCTGTGCGTTTGTCAATCCGGGGCGCGCAGCAGCGCGGCGGTGCGGCAACTTACGGGCGCAGGCTACCAGGCGCTCAATCTGAGTGGCGGGATGGGCGGCTGGCAGCGCGCGGGCTACCCCATCAAGCGAGGCAAGTAGGCGATGGGAACCCTGCTGCTGGATCTGGCACTGGGCTTCGGGATTGGTGGTTCGCTGGGGCTGCTGGGCGGAGGCGGTTCGATCCTGACGGTTCCGGCGCTGGTCTATCTGATCGGACAAACGCCGCAGGTCGCAGTGACAACTTCCCTGGTAATCGTGGGGATGAACAGCGCGCTAGGAGCGGTTTTTCACCGCGTGCAGGGGACGCTCAACTGGCGGGTGGCGCTGATGTTCGGCGGCTCTGGCATGATCGTCTCATACCTGGCGGCGGGCCTTTCGAAACATTTTTCTGCCAGCCTGCTGCTGGTCGCTTTCGCGGTGCTGATGCTCGTGATTGGCGGGCTGCTCATCTTTCGCAGGCAGGCGACCGAAAACACACAGGAGAAATTTGCGCCTTCGTTCTGGAAGATCGTCGGCGGCGGGATGCTGGTCGGACTGCTGACCGGGATTCTGGGTGTCGGAGGCGGCTTCCTGATCGTGCCAGCACTGGTCATGCTGGTCGGACTGCCCTTTCGTCAGGCGGTGGGCACGTCGCTGATCGTGATCGCCATGAACAGCGCCGCCGGACTGCTCGGTCATCTGAATGGCAGCCCGTTTGACGTCCATCTAATTGTGATTTTCGTGCTGGCGGGGTTGGGCGGAACGTTCGTTGGGTCGCGCTTAGCGAAGCGGCTGGATACATCCAATCTGCGGCGTGCCTTCGCTGTGTTCGTGATCGTCCTGGCGTTGTTCCTGCTGTACGACAACTTCCCCAAACTACTCGCAAGTGTCTGAGAGGCTTTGAGTTATGTATATCCAACAATTTTTCATCGACGGATTAGGCTGTGCGTCCTATCTGATCGGCTGTGAGAGCGCCGGAGTCGCGGGGGTGATTGATCCTGACCGCGACATACAGAAATACCTGGATGCAGCGCAGGCGCGCGGTCTGAGCATCACCCACATCCTTGAAACCCATCTGCACGCCGACCATGTGTCGGGTAACAGCGATCTGGCTCAGCGTACCGGGGCAACGATTTACGTCCACGAAGCAGCAAAAGCTGAATTTCCGCATGAGGCGTTGACCGATGCGCAGGTCATCGCGCTGGGCAACGTGCGGCTGCAAGTGGTTCATACACCAGGTCACACGCCGGAGAGTGTCACGCTGCTGGTGGCAGACACAACCCGCTCTGAAATCCCCTGGATGGCTCTGACCGGCGATACCTTGTTCGTCGGCGATGTGGGTCGCCCTGATCTGGTCGGGATAGAGGCCGCCCGCGATCTGGCAGGTCACATGCACGAGACGATTGAGCAGAAGCTGCTGCCGCTCGACGACGGCGTGCTGGTGCTGCCGGGGCATGGTGCGGGATCGCTGTGTGGCAAGTCAATTGGTTCGGTGCTGACCTCTACTATCGGCTACGAAC
The DNA here is from genome assembly GCA_034432495.1 of Anaerolineae bacterium. Lineage (GTDB taxonomy): Bacteria > Chloroflexota > Anaerolineae > Aggregatilineales > Phototrophicaceae > Flexifilum. The sequence goes on from DAOUCB010000179.1 coordinate 46,892, forward strand.
GACACAGCAATCCAGCGCTGACACCGCGCACGAAAGATGAATTCATCGTATTCGCGACGCTTGATTTGCCAGAGCAGCCAGGCAATCACCAACGCATCAAGCAGATCAACCGGCACGGCGCGCGTCCACTGGGGGAGGTCATCCCGCATCCGCTGAGTGTACAGGAAGCAGTCCGTCACTTTCGACAGGGAGCGGCACTGCTCGATACGCGCAGCAAAAGTGCCTTCAAGGCCGAACATATTCCCGGCGCGGTGCATCTGGAAGCAGATGATCAGTTGAGCAACCGGATTGGTTTTGTGATGCCGCCCGATACGCCGATCATCCTGATGACCGCCGACGAATCGACCTATCGGCGAGTCGTTTACGCGCTGGCACGGGTTGGCTACGATCAGGTCGTCGGTTTTCTGGCAGACAGCCTGACAAGCTGGCGCGCTCTGGGACTGCCAGTGACGAGCGGTGATGTGCGCGACATCGCACCGGATGAACTGCATGATCTGCTGCAAGATGCGCAGCACGAACGCCCGGTGGTGGTCGATGTGCGCGAACCCTGGGAATACGCTCAAGGGCATGTCGCAGGTGCGAAGCTGATCCCGCTGGGTGAACTGACACGCCGCCTGAGAGAACTTGATCCGGCGCAGCCAGTGGCGGTGATTTGCGCAAGCGGCTCACGCAGCCAGTCAGCGGCTGCACTGCTGGGGCAACAGGGCTATGAGACGATCTACAACGTGGTCGGCGGGACATTCAACTGGATGCAGAGCGGTCTACCGCTTGAGCGTGGAAATTGAGGAGAAGCACGATGGAAACGCCTAGCCTGGGACTGTGTGTCGGCCTAAAGACCGATTTTGAGACGGCAATCCAGCGAACCGTCGAAGCGCTGAAAGCGGAAGGCTTCGGCGTGCTGACTGAGATCGACGTCAAGGCGACCTTCAAAAAGAAGCTGGAGGTTGATTTCCGCCCGTACAAAATTTTGGGCGCGTGCAATCCGGCGCTGGCCTATCGCGCACTCAACGTCGGGTCAGAAGTAGGGCTGCTGCTGCCCTGCAACGTAACCGTCGCGCAGACGGATGAGGATACGGTCGAAGTTTCGGTGGTCGATCCGCTGATGATGTTCAGCGTTAGCAGCAACGATGATCTCCAGCCGATTGCGGAAGAAGCCCGTGCTCGCTTGAGCCGGGTCGTCGCTGCCCTGGAAGCTGCACCGACCTGATCGTGGCTGGACAAAACTCATAAGAAATTCGCCCGCAGCGGTGATCTGGGTTCAGATCGCCGCTGTGATGGATTAAAAAGGACGGTTTATGAATCAGCGACGGTTTGGTGGCGAAATCGAGCGGCTGCGCGCTCCACAGCGCGTCGAACGGCTGGAAGTGGAGCGAGTCGTCGGGCTGTGTCTGGACGGACTGGTCAATGCACAGTCGGCTCTGGACATTGGCACGGGCAGCGGCATTTTCGCGGAGGCGTTCGCCGCGAAGGGCTTACAGGTTGCGGGGATTGATCTGCGCGAGGATATGCTGGAAGCCGCACGCAGCTATGTCCCCAGTGGAGATTTTCGGCTGGCGCACATGGAAAAGCTGCCATTTGCAGACGGGACTTTCGACCTGGCGTTTATGGGGCATGTGCTCCATGAAGCGGATGACGTGCTGACGGCGTTGCAAGAAGCCAAGCGCGCTGCCACGCGGCGCGTGGTCGTGCTGGAGTGGCCTTACGAAGTGCAGGAATTCGGCCCGCCGCTGGAACATCGCCTGAAGGACGAGGTGATTCGCGCGAAAGCCGCAGAAGCAGGATTCGCACGCATCGAAGGGCATCCATTGGAGATGATGATGCTCTATCGGCTAGAGATTGCGGGCTGAAGCCTAAACGAAATGAAAAGCGCGTACCCGTTGGATACGCGCTTTCAAGGAGATGAAGCGGTTAAGTTCAGCCGCCGCAGGCCACTACCACTGCCGCCGCTGCTGCGCGCAACTTATCGACCCGTTGAAAGCGTTGAACGATTCGTTCGAGGTTTTCTAGCGAAAGACCGTATTCCCTTCGGCTTTCAGATATGCTTCGACGACAGCGCGAATGGCAGGCTCGTCGTCAATGACCAGAATTGCCGCCATTTCAAATATTCAGAGCTTTTATGTAAAGGAAAGTGTTACGATTGAATATCACCCCTCACCCCCTACCCCTCTCCCACGCAAGCGGGGAGAGGGGAGAAAAGCAAGCGTATAGTCGAATCGGTTGCTTCACATATCGTCGGGGCTTGAGGCGAAGAAAACATCATGAGAACATTCACAAACATGCTCTCATCCCGACGGATCACTAGTTACTCGATGACTTCCTGCTGCACCAGTTGTTCGACAAAGAAGACCGGGTTTGCCAGCGTCAGATGAACCGGGCATTTGGCTGCGATTTGCATGAGCCTCGCTCGCTGCTCATCGGTGAGCGCCCCTTCAAACTCGATGCGCTCACGGACTTCGTTGACGTAGGGCGCGTCACCGCTGTAAGCGGGATAATCTTCGCGCTTGAAGCGCTCCATATCGACTTCAACCGAGATGCCTTCGAGCGGCCAGTTCTTGCGCTGCGCATAAGCGCGGGTGGTTACGGCGATGCACGCGCCGAGCGTACCGACGAGGATTTCCATCGGTGTAGGGCCTTCGTCGCTGCCGCCATCCTGAAGCAGCTCATCGGCGATGATGGTGTGGTGGCGAATGTGAATCGCGGTGTGATAATTTTCTTCGGAACGAACGACAATGGTCATGAGTTCTTCCTCGCTGACTGATAAACAAAGTTGGAAATCGGGCGAGGCGTGCCTCGCCCCTACAAAATATCCCGCGTCGTTTCGGCGGAAAATTAGTCGCCGACCGCAGGCGACTTTTCGAGCTTGGTTAAGCCCTTCGCTTTATGGTTATAGGCAACGGTTTCCTCATAGACCGGGAAATAGCGCGCGACCAGGCTGTAAACCAGGATCAACCCGGCGACCACACCGACGAGGATGGCAACTTCCATCCAGTGCGGCGTATACATTTCACCGTTGACGGGCTTCATGGCGAACCAGGTGACATCGAAGCGGTTGAGGATCACGCCAGCGATGATCAAGAAAGCGCTGAGCATCGACGCGAGGCGGCTGGAGCGTACGCGCTGGAATGAGAACAGCAGGATCGGCAGGACGACGAGCAGAATTTCCGTCCAGAACAACAGGCTGTAGATGCCGCTGCTGAAAAGCAGGTCAAATTCATTGGCGATGATTAGCTCACCGAACTTGATGACCAGATAGAAGCCGAGAATCCAGGGCAGGAACCAGCCGAGTTTGGCGATGGTTTTGACCTTGAGGCTGCGCCCAAACAGACGGTAGCTGACGGTCGCTCCGGCAATCACCAGAGCGATGCCCGATGCAAAGGAACTGACGAGGAAAAAGACGGGCAGGAGCATCGACGACCAGAGCGGATGCAGGCGCGGCGACATGATAACGAACATGGTGCCAAGCGAGGATTGGTGCATGGTCGAAAGGGTGACGCCCGCGATGACAATCGGCACGGTGAAATGCTTGATGGTCGGCAGGAGTCGCTTCCAGCGCGTTTTTTCCAGCAGCACGGGACTGAGTTCGTAAAACAAAATGAGCGAATAGGCGGTGATACACCAACTGACTTCGAGCAGCGCTGAACTGACGTTGGGGTGCAGAAAAACGTTGTAGAAGCGATCCCAACGCCCCAGGTCGAACAGGAGAATCACCATCACGGCGCTGTAGCCGAGCAAACCCGCCAGCACCGTTGGACGCGTGGCGACGTGCAAATCTTCAAACTGGAAAACGTAGACCAGCGCCGCCAGTGTAAAGGCTCCGCCAGATAAGGCAACGGTTGCCAGGTCGAAGCTGATCCAGCTACCCCCGGGGAAGGCTTTGCTCAGGTTGGTGGTCGCGCCGAGGCCCGCGTAAAAGCGATAGAGGCCGACCGTCAGGCCAAAGCCCGTGAGCAAGAGCAGGACATACATGAATTTCGGCAACGCGCGCAGTTCGTGAACGAGTTTAGGCAGCATCAGGTTGGTTCCTCTCCGGCAGGTTGAGCAGCGTGCGCGGCTTGTTCTGCCTCCAGGCGTTCTTTAGCGGCTTCCTCGCGGATGTGTTTGATGGTCAGGTACGCGCCAGACAGGCCGACCAGCATCATCCCGGCGACCATCGGCGTGCCTTCGGTGACAAGGCGATTCGAATAGGCGGGAGAGGTGTTTTCAGCGCTGGGGAAACCGAGCGATTCAAAGGGCACAGGCGAGATATAGAGCGTCGCCGTGCCGCCATTTTCGGTTTCGCCGTAGATGTGATCGACGTACTTGCCGGGGTGATCGTTGATGCGCTGATGCGCCTCTGCGAGCATGTCTTCGTACTTGCCGAACTTGATCGCGCCGGTGGGACAGGTCGCGGCGCAGGCGGGCTGCTGACCTTCGCCCAAACGAGCGACGCACATATCACATTTGACGACCAGCGGAAGCTGGCGATCCCACTCGTAATTGGGAACGCCAAAGGGACAGGCATAGAGGCAGTAGCGACAGCCGATACAGATGTCCTGGTTATAGGTGACCTGCCCATCCTCGCTGCGCTGAAGCGCGCCGACGGTACAGGCCGAGACGCAGGACGGGTCGATACAGTGCATACAATGATAGGGCGCGGTGTAGCGCGTCAGGTCGGGGAATGTCCCGGTGACGCCCGTCTCCTTGATCCAGATGCGGGTGCTGTCGAGCGGCACCTCGTTCTGGACACTGCACGCGACCTGACAGGAGCGACAGTCGATGCAGTGGGAAACGTCAATCAGAAAGCCGTAGCGCGGTTTCGCGGCAGATTCAGACATTGGAGGACGCCTTTCTCACGGTGACAAAGGTCTGGCTGAGCGCCTGACTGCCGCTGGCGGGATCGGTATAGGTGACGTGCAGCACCGAGTCGCTTGCGCCGAGACCGAAGGCGGTCGTCAGCCCTTTGGATATATGACCGAAACCGGGGGTGAGATAAACGCAGTCGGGACGGATGGCCTGAGTCGCCAGAAGCTGGATATGAACCGTACCGACTTCGCTGACAACCTCAACCCAATCGTCCGTCGCCAGCCCACGATCCGCCGCCACAGCGCTGTTCATCCACAGGCGCGGCTCGTCGGCGTACTTGTGGAGCAGCAAATTATTCTGCGTGCCAAACTGGGTGGCCTGCGCCACCTTGCCGGTGAGCAGGTAGAACTGCCCCTGCGGTGGTTCGGGCGGAGCCTGCCAGGTCGGCACACCGGGGAACCCGACGCGCGAGAGCGTATCCGAGTAGAGTTCGACTTTGCCGCTGGGTGTGTTCCAGGTAAAGCCAACGGGTTCGGCGGGCGGCAGATCGACGTAACCACGCGCCTTGACCGATTCGAGCGTCACGCCCAACGGTGCAAGCTGCTGGCGCAGATAATCTTCTTCGTCGGTGTACTGGAAGTAATCGCCGAGGCCGAGCCGCTCGCCCAACTGTTTGTAAATCCAGAGGGCGGATTTGGCTTCGCCCTGCGGCTCGATGACGGGCTGGCGCAGATAGGCGCGGTCGCCGACGATGTTGAGCGGATCGTAGCGTTCGAGATAGGAGGCTTCGGGCAGAACCACGTCTGAGAACCAGGCGGTATCGTTGACAATGATGTCCACCGTCGCGATAAAGTCCATCTTCTCGAAGGCTTGCAGCGTTTTGCTGCGATCCGGCAGTGACATAACCGGATTTTGCCGAGCAATGAACCAGCCGTGCGCCTGATAGGGCTGTCCGCTGACGATATTGTCGCGGAGTTCCTGAAAGACGCCGATTTTGAGCGGCACGACCGGATATTTCGAGGGAACGCCATCCAGGCGCATGGCAGAAACGCGGGGGTAGCCCGGCTGCGGCGGCTTGCCGAGCGCGCTGCTGCCTTCGCCGCCCGCAGCGCGCAGATGGACATTCCAGTTGCCGACGAGCGCGTTGAGGATGGTGATGGCGCGTTCCGTCTGGAACGAGTTGACAAAGTTGGAGGTGCGCCAGCCGTTGTGCGCCAGCGCGTGTGGCGCAGCGGCGGCAAATTCACGGGCAATGCGACGGATGGTCTCGGCAGGAATTTCGGTGAGCGCTGCCGCCCATTCCGGCGTGTAGGCTTGGACTTCCTGCGCTAATTCATCGAAGCCGAGGGTGTAGTTCTGGACGAAATCGGCGTTGTAGAGCTTCTCGTCAACAATCACGTTGAGCAGCGCCAGATGGAAAGCGAGGTCTGTTCCCGGTTTGATCGGCAGCCATTCGGTGGCTTTGGCGGCGGTCTTGGTAAAGCGCGGGTCAAGATAGATGACTTTCGCGCCGCGCGTAATGGCTGTGCTCAGGTCGCCTGTCTCCGACGTGGAGATGGCTTCCATGAGGTTGCGCCCGGTGAGGATGATGTATTGCAACTGGTCGTCGTAGATGCGCTCCGGTTCTTCCATGCCGTAGGTCATGAGGTTGGCGACAATCATGGCGTTGAAGCAGAGGCTGCGCTGTGTCCCGTAGTTGGGCGAGCCAAAGGCATAAAGCAGGTTTTCAAACTGTACCTGACTCAGATTGTGAGTCGAGGAAAAGACCATCGCCTCTGCGCCGTATTTGTTCTTGATGTCGAGCATTTTGCTGGCAGTCAGGTCGAGCGCTTCATCCCAGGTCGCCTTGCGGAAGCGGCCTTCGCCGCGTTTGCCGACACGGATGAGCGGCGTGAGGACACGATCCGGATCGTAAGTGTTCATCAGGCCAGATTGACCACGCACGCAGAGGTGTCCGCGTGAATGGGGATGATCAGGGTTGCCGTCGAGCTTGACGACGCGCCCGTCTTTGACGTGAGCGATGAGGCCGCAGCGCCAGACGCACATCTCGCACATGCTGGGGATATAGCCATCGCCCGCCGCGTTGAGCAGCCCCGCGTCCAGCGCGGCCTGAGCTACAAAAGGCGGCACTAACTGCCCGACAGCGAGCGCTCCCGCTGTGACGGCACTCATTTGTAAAAAGTTACGCCTCGATAAATTTTCAATCATCGAAAGCTCCAGTTTTACCCCTCACCCCGGCTGACCGTGCGAACTTCGTTCGCATTGCCGGTCAGCTTTCCCCTCTCCCACGTAAACGGGGAGAGGGAGACGGTTGGCGCAGCCAGTGGGGCGAGAGATTTAGTCCAGCGAAAGCAAGTCATATGAATAGTTACGATTCTTTGCTGTTGCGGTGCAGGCCAGCCCGGTCGATGAGATAGAACAGGAAGACCGAGAGCAGCGCGAAAAACGCAACGGTCAGGAACGGGCTGAGATTCCACAAATCAGGGATGACGACGCTGCCGGAATTGGCAATCGACGAAATCGCCGGAAAGACCTGCGGATAGGTCAGGCCGTAGATGCCCGCGCCGACCAGAAAACCGAGCAGGCCGGGAATCAGATAGTCGAGCTTGCCCTCGCCCGCGCCAGCAGCGCAGGTGCCGGGGCAGAAGCCGCTGAGCGCCATGCCGACGCCGAAAATCAGCCCGCCGACGACATTGCCGACGATGTAAGTCGCTGGGACGCTGGGGAACGTCACCAGACCCAGGCCGCGCAAGGTATAGAGACCCGCCATCGAGACGACCAACGTCGTCAGCATGAATTTGAGCACCGCCAGATCGGTCAGGCGGAAGACGTTGACGATCTTGTGATATTTGGTCAGCCCGGCTTTATTGAGAGCGAAGCCGAAGAAGACGCCGAGCACCAGCGCAACGATATACGTCGTCATGGTTTAGTACCTCTTGCGATAGACGATCATGGCGGTGACGATGCCGGAAGCGAACATTCCAGCGATGAACAGAAAGGCCGCTGGCGCGAGCAGCATCCCGCCTGAGATGGCGAGGCCGCTGGTGCAGCCCCCGGCGATTCCGGCGGCATATTCAAGGACAATCGCGCCGAAGAAGGCGATCAGCCAGCGCTTCCAGGTTTGCGCACCAAAGATGCTTTTCCACTGTGAATCGCTGTTGGCAGCGTCGCGTTTGCCCCATTTGAGCGTGCCGCTGGTGGCTGCGCCCAACATCCCACCGAAGAAAAGGCCGACGAGCAGAATGACGCCCCAGGTGATCTCTGGCGGCATGATGTAGTTGAAATACATATTGCTGAAAAGCGATGGTGACAGCGCCTGTCCGACGATTCCGGCGAGGTTCTCGAACGCGCCCGACGCGCCGAGCAGACTGTTGCTGAGCCAGACCGCCAGCACGCCGACGATACCGAGCAGAATCCCTGCCACGTAGGGCGACCATTCATCCCGGCGAATGTAATTGAGAATACGGTTCATTGCGCTCACTCCTTCGGTGGCTCGTCGTCCGAGACAACCGCATCGATCAGCCCCAGCACTTTGTCAGATTTGTCCGGGTTGTCCAGAATATTCTTGAGCGATTTGCGGCTGGTCGATTTCAGATTGGTCAGTCCGGGCAGCAGATCGACCACATCCGCCGGATACTCGCCTTCGATCCGCTCCGTCAGCGCGGGCGTGTTATGGAGCCTGACCTCATTGAACAGGACAAAACCACCGCCGCCAAGCGCTACCAACGCAATCAAAGCGACGAGCGCGATGTTGCCCAGGTTAACCGGATGTTCACCAAGCACGACCTCGTTGTAGTGCTGAACAAAATTGACCAGGTTGGGATCATCCAGCGCGATCTGCGTATCGCCGGGGGCGCAGACGACGCTCTGATCGGTGAGCGCGGCGGGAGCGATAGGAGCGGCGCTTGCAGCGGCGGGCTGGGTGGCAGCCGTTTCGGTTTCAATCGGCGCAGCGGCTAAGGTTGGCGGCGTCTGATCGGTCGTGCTGCTGCCTGCCTGAACATCCAGCACTTTCGCGTAGACTTCGACACGCTGGTTCAAATCGCTGGGGTGGCAGGATTGGCAGGAAGCTTTGACATCTGACAGCGGCGGAACCATGCCTTCATGCGCGGCGAGCTTGTCGGTCGCCTGCTGATTACCCGCATGACAGATGTAGCAGAAATCGCCGAAAGCGTGCGATTCGTGCCAGCCCGTGCCGTCATTGTTGACCGGATCCTGATTTTGAGTTTCGTGGCAGGTTTTGCACGAGGATGCCTGAGAACCACACTGCGCTTCGACCACCGGAACCCAGATCGCCGCCCCGATGAGCAGGAACAAAACACTCAAAAACAATAAGGAGGATATTTTTTTGTGCCTCATGCCTTTCTCCTTGCAAGACCACGGTCAGGCTGACCGCGCAAACTCTCTATAGAGGCTTGACACTGCTTATGCGGATAAGCGCATAAGCTCATATCCATAGAGTAGATGGCCTGCGAAGGCGGGGGTAGTACGCTCCGTCACCGATCTTTAGTGCTTTTTGTCACAAAACAGCGACTGCCGACGATAGGCAAAATGACAAAGCGCAGCCGCAAAACGTGATGAATAGCAGTAGCGCATCTCTGTCGCATATTCGAGAATGTGAATAGGTTGACAGTGGAGAATCGAATCTTATGGACATCGAACTCGTCAGGGAGCTTGACCTGCTGCACGAACAGGTCTGCGATGCGCTGGGCAGCCCGATTCGCCTGATGATCTTTTACGCGCTGGGCGGCGGAGCACGCTATGTAACCGATCTGGCAGCGGAACTGAATCTGCCCCAATCGACCGTTTCGCGACATTTGCGTATTTTACGGGAACGAGGTTTGGTCTCGGCGCAGCGTGAAGGCCCGGCGGTTTATTATTCGCTGACTGATGCGCGCGTACTGCAAGCGCTGGAACTGATGCGCGGCGTCCTCCATGATCGTCTGCAACGGCAGCTCGAAATCACAGGAAAGCTGAACTGAAAACGTGTTCAGGGGTCTGTTCTCGGAGAGGAACCAGGTGGGATTCGCGCTCTTCGCGATGGGGAGCTTTGGGATCGTGCTGGTTCTGATCGTCACGGTGCTGCATATGCAGCGGCCCGTCGTGGTGACGATCACCCCGTCACTCACGGGACAACCGGAGCGCTGCCTGACCTGTCATAACGGCATTGAAGGGATGAGTCCGTCGCACACGACTGCGCAGTTTGGCTGCGTTTCGTGTCACAGCGGCAATGGCCTAGCGGTTGATGAGCCAACGGCACATACAGGACTGGTCTTGAATCCTGCCAGCCTCGACAACGCGCCGCAGTACTGCGGCAACTGCCATGCCGCGCAGATTTTAATGGTGGATCGCAGTATTATGACGACCTACGCCGGAGCGATTACCCTGATTCGACGGGCGTATGGCGTACAAAAGAGCGCCGAAGCCGAATATGCCGCGCGCGCAGTCGCCGAATTGAAACAGTTCAGCCCCTCGAAGAGTGACCCGCAGCCCATTCACGATTTCGCCGATAACTGTCTGAGCTGTCACACGTCTGCCGACGCGCAGCACGCCGATTATTTTTATCGAAGTACGGGCTGTTCATCCTGCCATGTGCTGTACGCGGACGATGGGCGTTATCAGGGCGATGACCCGACGATTTCCAAGTCCGAAGCGGGGCACGCCCAGACGCACCAGTTCACAACTGCCATCCCGTATACGCAGTGCAACCACTGTCACAATCGTGGCAACTACGATCTGCGGACGATGACATTTGTCCCACGCAACGATATGCCTGCTGATTCAGCGTTGAGCGGCGACGCACTTCGCCTGCATGACTACTATCAGCCGATTGGACAATTTACGCGCTGCGAGTACGAACTCGACTGTATCGACTGCCACACCCAGCAGGAGATCATGGGCAACGGCATTCTCTACAACAATCGCAGCGAAGCCCGGTATACGCAGTGCAAGACCTGTCACGGGACGCTCGACGCACCGCCGCTGGAGGCGGTTGTCCAGTCGAGTTCCGATCAGGCGATGACCCTTGCCAACGTGAATGCACTGGTCGATCTGGCGGTCGGTGACACGATCATGACGACTGACCGAGGCGAGCCGCTCTACAATATCCGCCGAGTGGGCGACCAATGGATGCTGACGGGGAAGGCGACCGGGCAAAGCTACAGTGTGCCGCTGGTGCAAGGCTCGAAGTGCCAGCAAGACCCGAACAATCAATCGAGTGCAGCGTGTCATGAATGCCACAGTGTGGATCGGGAGGCGACACCATGAACCTACATGACAGATTCAACGAACCTCCCAGTGCGCGGACTGGCATCGCGCCGACGGCAGGATCGCCCCGCCAGTATCGGGCGGGAACGCGCATCCTGATCGAAGATGCACGGGCATGGCTGTGCCGCGACGAGGCGGGATTCTACGCGCTCGATGCGCATTGTCCGCATCTTGGCTGCCTGATTCGTCCGCAGGACGATGCGTGGATTTGTCCATGTCACGGCAGCCGTTTCAACGCCTCCGGCGAACGTGTGGCGGGCGGTGCGCCGCGCAATCTACGCTTTTTTTACATCGAACTGGATGACGCGGGAAATCTGAAGATTCGACGGGAGCGCAGCGCCGATGCCAATGACCGTTTCATGGCCTGAACAAACTATTGGGAACAAAGATGATGCCAACCCTTGAGACTCTGCTTGCCCAATCGGCAGCCCTTCACGATCACCTCTGTCCACGCCAGGTGCTCGGCGTGCGGATGGGCATGTATGCCGCTGCCCTGCTCGACCTGGCGCTGCCGCAAACCGATAAGCGCCTGTTCACCTTTGTCGAAACCGATGGCTGCTTCAGCGACGGGGTTATGGTCGCGACGGGCTGTTCGCTGGGACATCGCACGCTGCGCCTGATGGATTATGGCAAAGTCGCGGCAACGTTTGTCGATACCGAAAAGGGATTAGGCGTGCGGATCGCACCTCACCCACTGGCACGGACGCGCGCTCAGGACTATGCCCCCACGATTGAAAGTCACTGGCGAGCGCAGTTGGACGCATACCAGATCATGCCGCTGAGGGAACTGTTTCAGGCAGAACGGATTCGATTAAATCTCTCGCTGAAAGCGCTGATCAGCCAGCCCGGACTGCGCGTCACCTGCTCGGTCTGCGGCGAAGAAATTCTCAATGAGCGCGAAATCAAGCTGGCGGGGCAATTCGTCTGCCAGACGTGTGCAGGCGACAGCTATTGGTCGGCAGTTGAGGATGTCAGGCCGATGGTTACGGCGGAGAACAGCGCGAGCTTTTCGCCATGAACGCCGCGATAACGGTCGCCATTCTCGCAGGTGGACGGTCACGGCGCATGGGCAGCGACAAGAGTTTCGTCCTGTTGAATGAGCGCCCGCTGATCGAGCACGTCGTCAGGCAGGTTTCCGCCCTCGCGCTGCCCACGATGGTGATCGCGAACGAGCCGGAACGCTATCAAGCCTTGAATTTACCGATATTCAGCGACGTGATGCCCAATAAAGGCGCGCTGGGCGGGTTGTATACAGCCCTTAAGCACAGCGAGACGGATTACACGCTCTGCGTCGCCTGTGATATGCCGTTTCTCAGCCCGCCGCTGCTCGAATATCTCATCACGCTGCGGCATGGATGGGATGCGGTTGTTCCGATCACGGGTGGGCAAGCGCAGGGATTACACGCGATTTATCATCAGCGCTGTTTGCCGCCCATGCTGCGCGCCATGCAGGAGAACCGGCTGAAGATTTCAGATTTCCTCAACGACATTCCAGTTCGTTTTGTCGAAGAAGCTGAGCTTCGACGTTGTGACCCGCTGCTGCGTTCCTTCATCAACCTGAATACACCGCAAGAGCTGTACCAGGCTGCGAATAAGGGGTTTAGACAGGGAAATCAAGCCCTCTGAAGGAGGCTGAATCAGAACGGGTGAGGCATATCTCGCCCCGACAGTGTCGTCGTGTTCATGTTACTGTCGCCCCTCTCGCGTGAACACGTTCGTGTTACGCAAGGGGGACGAGGGGAGAAAGAAAAGTCACATGATTGATACGATGAAGCAATCAATCACGATTCCAGCGCGTGCTCCCGCGCCTGGACACCCGCAGCAAGGTTCCGCAGCGCCGCTTCGACCGCCTGTGTATAGTCCTCGGTAATCGACTGGAACTCATAGTGGTGCTTCAGCGGAAGGGGTTCATCATAAGTCATCTGAACCAGCACTTCGGTTCCGGAAGGCACAGGTTTCAGCGACCAACACAGGTCATTCGTGAGGCCCCCATCCAGCTTATAGGTAAGCAGGTGAAATGGCTTATATTCCGCACGTTCGCCATTTCCTTCAAAACGGACGCCGCACAGTTTCCGCGACCAGCCGAATTTCAAAGCACCATTCACGTGCAGTTGAATGTCTTCGACTGTGACCGCGCCGGGCAGAAGGTCGATCAAATGCTGAGGATCGCTCAGATACTCAAAAACAGCCTTCGGCGTTGCATTGATGATGGTCGTTTTTTCCATCGATTCCATGTCGATTTCCCCTGAAACTAAAGCTGACTGGCTCTCTCCACAGAGGATGAGATTCGGGAACGCGGTGTTCGCGGAGCTTTTCAGATGAACGAAGTAATACCCTCTGAGAACGACGCATCGCCTATGACAATTGTCGCATGGCGCGGACTTCAATAGGTCATCGTTTTCACATGACATATAACATCACTGGAAGCGTTTAGCAGAAAAGATGTTGTTTGACCCCGAAGCAAGTGATGAAGTTCACTAGTTTTGCGGGAGGGATTCATCAACAATGAAAGTGGGGTGAATCGTCCCTTCTGACAGCAGGAGAAATTCTGAGCAAATCGCGCCGCATCGAACGCAGAGATTGTCCAGAGATGAATAGAACAGGGACATTCCTCTTCTCATTCAGAAACCGAGGTGGAAAAGAAAGTCTGGTCATGTGATGTTCTCATACGCGAGACCGGTATTACGCATCGAAACAGAAGTTCCTTACAGCACACACATCACCGGATGGCTGGCATATCATCAAAAAGATATGGACAGTTTCGTCCAGAACAGCCGTCAGTACGAGCCATCGTATCTGGCATGGGAGACGGTACGCAAGGTTCGCAATCCTTTTTTCATCGATGGCACGGGATTTGAAGGATATTGCGTCGGACAATCCTGGTCAACCGAAGAAATGGTTGAATACCTGGTACAAATGGGGCATTCTATGCTTCAGAGCAATTATCGCCTCTACCAATTCAACCCCCTTTTCAGATCAACCCTCATGAAAACACTGAGCGACGAAATCAGTGACTCCAAAGCCATCGGGGTCTGGTCAGCGCAGTTCGGCGCGGCTCTCGGCAAACTGCGCTGCAATCTTCTGACCAATGCACAGGCACGGTATTTTCAGGCAGGAACCTACCAAAGTACGTACAGTTTGCCCAAGATGCACTATGAAGAAGAGGATTACAAGATCGAACAGCGATATGCCGTGCCGTGCCGAGGGTCAGAGACTGCTCCCTGGTCAACAGTTCGTTTGGAGTCGCTGGTAAAACCCTCTGATGCTGAAGCGTGTTTCGTGGTTAAGTCGATTGGCAAGTTCGGACATCCTCTCATCAGAGAGTATCTGAACGAAGGGTGAAGCTGTTGCGTCCTCAGAAGACCGATTGCGCAGCGTGATTGATCGATAGACCAGCCGGGATCAGCGCCAGCAAATCCTGTGAGTTGGGGTAAAATGCTTTCCAGATCGACAGTTGCAGACTGTACGAGCGCGTCATCCTCGTCTACAGACGAGATTTTAGTGGCACACACTCCAGCAGCGAGGCTCATGGAACTTTACATCATCCGTCATGGTCAATCGGAGAACAACGTTCTCCAGAACGAAATCGAGCGTACCAGCGACCCTAACCTGACCGATCTGGGCAAGCAGCAAGCGGAAAAACTGGCTGAATGGCTCGGTAACAGCAGCAATTGTGACCCGGTATTCAACCGAGGGAGCGGCTTCGCCGGCGACCAGCGTGTGAATCCGTTTGGGATTACGCACCTGTATTGCAGCGCAATGGTGCGGGCATTGCAAACAACTGCTCCCCTGGCGAAAGTGCTGGGGCTGAAGCCGGAAGTATGGCTCGACATTCACGAACAGGGCGGTATGTATCTCGACAAGGATGGCAACAAAGTTGGCTTCCCTGGCATGACACGCCGCGAAATCCTGGGCGAGTTCCCGGATTACGTCCTGCCTCAGACGATCACCGACGCGGGCTGGTATGACGCGACGCGGGGCTATGAAGAACTGTACGCCAGCGCCGGACGCGCGATCAAGGTGGTGCTGGAACTACGTCGCCGCGCCATCGAAGATGCGGAATTCAAGGACGCACGAATCGCGATTGTCACGCACGGTACGTTCATCGACTTGATGCTGAAGGCGTTTCTCGGTCAACTCCCCAACCGCCAATTCTATTTCACGCATTACAACACAGCCATCACCTGCTTGAATCTCGGCCCGGATTACAGCCTGATTCGCTATGTCAACCGGGTCGATCACCTGCCCCACGAGTTGATCTCCTGAGATGTAGGGTCGGGCATAGGCAACCGTCGTGAATTCTTGCGCACAGGAAGAAGCGCAATTGGAGTGTTGGTTCCGGAAGTCGTCCGTTGCAGGGCAGAGGCGCTCAGTTGACCGCCCCAGCAAATCCGATCCCGTGCCGAACCCATCGACCGTGTGATACCTCCCCTTTTGAATTGCCGCCCCAAAACTACACCATCAGGCGGCGTTGTTCGGCAGCTTTTGCGACGATTCCGTCGAAAACTCGTCGATCATAGTCATCAAGCGTGGCGTTTGTCGCGCGGCTGACTGTGAGTATCGTATTGCCAATCTGCTGATGGAAATACTTGGCGCAAACGGGGTATTTCGTGTGAATCGCTGGATCAAGCGCAGCCAGCAGGCTTTGAATCGCTTCAGCTTGGCTGGGGAAAGCCTCAAAATTATCGCACAGCCACGCCACTAAATCGGGATAAAAATTCGCCGCAATTCCGCAGTAGCCGCTCGCGCCTGCGCGCAGCGATGACAGGAGCGCAGAGGTATCGGCATTGAAGACCTGCATGGACGTTCCCGCAGCCGCGAGCACTTTTTGCTGAACAAGCTGAAGCGATCTCGACGTCTCTTTGAGGAGATGAAAGCGATTGCTTTGAGCAGCCCAGCCGACGAATTCAGCCGTCAGGATACGATGATAGGGTTGTGGGCATTCGTAAAGCGCCAGCGGAATCTCGGCAGTTAACTGCATCAGCTTTTCCAATCGCTGACGCAAACAAGCATCATCTTCTGCGCGGCTGGCAAGCTGACTCGTGATAACGGTGACAGCCTGAATGCCTGTATCTGCCATACGCTGCACAAATTCGGCTTGCGCTTCCACGTCCGTAGCAAATGTCCCGGTCGCGACCACCGGAACGCGGTCAGCAGCACGTTTGACAACATGCGCTGCCAGCGAAAGCCGTTCATCATCATCAAGCGCGAACATCTCGCTCGATTGACCGACCGCGAACAACCCCGCGACACCCCCTTCGATGTACCACTCGATCAACGCATCGACGCCATACCAGTCAATCGACTTGTCTTCATTGAATGGCGTTAACATTGCGGGCCAAACACCACGCGAAATCATCGATTGTTTCATGAAATCTAATTACTCCTCCTGACCAATACTTGCGCTATGGAAAAGGGTTTTACAAACATGAAAGTGTTTTTGTCAAATTTCAGTCGGATGCAGGAATCTTTCTCCGAAGGCATTTCAGCAATCAAATGTTAGAAAGCAACCAGAAGTCGTATTCGCATTGGGCATTTTCAGCGAACGCGCGGCAATTTGCCAGCATTCAGGGCAAATTGAGTATACTGTTCGTCGCAAAGAGGCAGCGCCTCAACGGACATGAATCGTCATTATTTCGGAGCAGCCCACGTTGATTAACAGCGATATTCACATCCGCGATCCCTTTGTGCTGCCGGTTCCCGCCGAGCAGCGCTATTACCTCTACGGCACAACCGGCGCACAGGCATGGACGAATTTTGCCGAAGGCTTCGATTACTATACCAGCACCGATCTGCAAAATTGGGAGGGGCCGCTTCCGGCTTTCCGCCCGCCCGCCAACTTCTGGGCGGATCGCAATTTCTGGGCACCCGAAGTACATCATTTTCACGGGCGCTATTACCTGTTCGCCAGCTTCAAAGCCGAAGATCGCCGTCGGGGGACACAAATCCTGGCTGCGGACAGACCACGCGGCCCGTTCCTGCCCATCAGTGCGGAGCCAGTCACCCCGCGCGATTGGGAATGCCTGGATGGAACCCTGTTTGTGGATGCCACCGACCAACCCTGGATCGTGTTTTGTCATGAGTGGGTGCAGGTCGGTGATGGCGAAATCTGCGCTCTGCCCCTGAGCGCTGATCTGACGACCGCGATAGGGCAGCCGCGACTCTTGTTTCACGCTTCCGAAGCGCCCTGGGCACTGGAAATCAACTCCAAAAACCGGAAAGGTTACGTCACCGATGGCCCCTGGCTGCATCGCACGACCAGCGGCGAACTGTTGATGCTCTGGTCAAGTTTTGGCACGGGCGGTTATACCGTCGGCGTTGCCCGCTCTGCGTCAGGTGAAATTACTGGCCCCTGGCAGCAGCAGCCAGAACCGCTCTATGCCGGTGATGGCGGTCACAGTATGGTCTTCCGCGCCTTCGACGATCAGTTGTGGCTGGCCTTCCACCGACCGAATCAATCGCCTGATGAACGTCCGCTGTTCATCCCGCTGCGCGAGACCGGAGCCTCGCTGGCACTCGCTTGAGCGAATTTTTGCGCTTATCTGAAAAATCTTTTCGCGCTGCCAGTTTTCAAACCGTTTTGATCAACCTGTAAGCGATTGACATCGCAAAAAATCACCTTACAATTATTTTGTTAACGAAATATTTATTCGGAAAAATTTCGTTAACAAACCTTTTGAACGCATTAGGAACCCCTATGACACGAAAGCAGTCTCCGGCAAGTGAAGCACTTCATAAGTTTCTCCTGATTCATCGCCACCTGCGCCAGACGGCACGCAGTATTGACGCGCAGGGCATTCACGGTCGTCAGCTCGCCACGCTTCAATTCCTGCAAGATCAGGAATCGGCGACCGTCAGCGATATTCAGGAGTACCTCTACATCAGCGCAAGCACCGCCTCAATCCTCATCACCCAACTGGAAGATATGGGGCACGTCATCCGCAGCCGCTCAGCGGAAGACAATCGCGTGGTCATCGTCAAACTCACAGCATCAGGGCGCAATATGGCGCAGTCAACCGACATTGCCGGGATTGGTCTGCTGCGCCGCCGCCTGCCCACCCTCTCCGAAGAACGCCTGCACAGCATCAATCAAGCGCTTGCGGACATCATGCAGTTGATGGAGGTATCAGAAACGGAATGAATGCGCTCACTAAGCTGATGCGCTATATGCGCCCCTATCGCCGCGAAATCATCATCGGGATTGTGACAGTCGTTCTGCCCGTCTTGATGGAACTGCTCATCCCGCGGCTGCTTCAACTGGTCATTGACCAGGGTATCCGTCCCCATGACATGGACACGATTGTGCAAGGCTCGCTGATCATGATCCTCGCGGCGGTCATCAGCGCCATCGCCACGATTGGGCAGGGAATTATGCGGGCACGTCTTTCGCAGGGAATCGCATATGACATGCGCAATGACCTGTTCAGGCATATCGAAGGACTCCCCTTCAGCACGCTCGACCAGCTTCGCACCGGCGGCATGATGACACGCATCTCCAGCGATGTCGATACCATCCGCATGTTTTCCAGCAACGGGCTGGCCTTGCTCCTGCGCGCTCTGCTGATGATCATCGGCAGCACGGTACTGGTGCTGCTTGCCAACCACGAATTAGCGCTCATCATGATTGTCTGTCTGGTGATTGCTGGCATCTTTATCTGGACATTCATGAGTACTTCAAGTCCATTATTCCAGGTGGTACAGCGCAAATTAGCAGCGCTCAACACCGCCATTCAGGAAAATCTCGCGGGGACAGCGCTTGTTAAAGCCTTTGTGCGCGAAAATCACGAAATCAAACGCTTCGAGCAGCGCAACAGCGACTATATGGAGCACAACATTCGCGTCGGGCGTATTCTGGCGCTGGTGATGCCTTTATTGACCGTGACGACCAATCTTGGCCTGGTTGCCGTGATCTGGTTTGGCGGTATTGATGTCGTCAATGGGTTGTTTACCGTCGGCGAACTGGTGGCTTTCAACAACTACCTCATGATTGGCATGGCTCCGGTGCTGCTGCTCGGCAACATGGTGACGATGGCCTCCAGAGCCGAAGCCTCAGCCGTTCGCGTGCTGGAAGTTTTCAATACCCCGCTGCAAAGTCGCGGCGGCGAAAACGCCTACCGCCCCGAAACCATGCGCGGTCATGTCGTCTTTGACAACGTGACGTTTCAGTACAACAGCGGCGCGGAAGATAACCGCGATGTGTCCGACAATCTCAACGATGACAGCGGCGATCAGCGCGGCAATGTGCTGGAAAATGTCACTTTTGAGGCGCAGGCGGGTCAGCGAGTCGCCTTGCTCGGCGTAACCGGTTCCGGCAAAACAACGCTGGTGAGCCTCATCACCCGTTTTTATGACGCAACGGCGGGGCGCATTCTGGTCGATAACGTTGATGTGCGTGACTGGGATCCCGAAGCCCTGCGCGCGCAGATTGGCGTGGTGACGCAGCAGCCCCTGCTCTTTAGCGGAACTGTGCGCGAGAACATCGCTTACGGCAGACCCGACGCCAGCCTCGAAGAAGTTATCGCGGCAGCCAAAGCAGCCCAGGCACACAATTTCATCATGTCCATGTCCGAGCAGTACGACAGCATGATTGAGGCGCGCGGCATGAATCTTTCCGGCGGGCAGAAACAGCGCATCGCCATTGCGCGCGCCCTGCTCGTCGCGCCGCGCATTCTCATTCTGGACGACAGCACCAGCGCGGTGGATGTCGAAACCGAGATCAGGATTCAGGATGCGCTCGATATTCTTATGAAAGATGCAACCTCGTTCATCATCGCCCAGCGCATCAACAGCGTTTTGAACGCGGACAACATCCTGATTCTCGATAATGGGCGCATTGTCGCCAGCGGGAACCACAGCCAACTGCTGCAAACGTCGCCAATTTATCAGGACATTTATCGCTCCCAGTTCGGCACCGACCACCCCCAGCTTGTGCCCGACTCGTCGCAGACTTTGGAGGAAATCGAGCATGAGTAATCAACCACCCCCTCGTGTACGTTTAGGTTATGGTGGCGGCATCAGCCTGACGGGTGAAGGCGCAAGCAATTCCGGCAAAACCGTCCGCCGCCTGCTCGGTTATCTCAAGCCTTACGGACGACGCTTGAGTCTGGTTGCTTTTTTGTCGCTTATCGGGACACTCTGCCGCCTTGCGGGGCCGATTTTGATTGGCTGGGCGATTGACCGCTACATTGGGGCAGGCACGCTGGAAGGTTTGCCAAGCCTCGTGATTCTATTGGCCCTCGTCTATATCATTTCTGGCCTGTCCGACGTCGTGCAGGGACAGCTCATGGTGACGATTGGGCAGCGCTTCGTCGCTGAACTGCGCAGCCTCTTATTCAAACACATTCAGACACTTTCAATGGCCTATCACGACCATCACTCGGCGGGCGATTTGATGAGCCGCGTCTCCAACGATACCGACGCCATCAATCAGGCGATCTCCAACGGGCTGATTGAATTTACCTCCAATATCCTCATGCTCGGCGGCATTATGATTGCCATGTTCGCCCTCAACTGGCAGTTGGCTTTAGGCACTGCTACCCTGCTCCCGATCATGCTCGGCATTACGGCATGGGTAACCCAGTACAGCCGCAAAGCCTTCCGCGAAGTGCAGACCAATCTCGGCACGCTCAATAGTGTGATGGAAGAAAACATCGCCGGAATTCGGGTGGTGAAAGCTTTCGCCCATGAAGAAGCCACCTATGCGCAGTTTGTCGGCGTCAACGCCCAGTACAAACAGGCGGGCGTCCGTGCCGACATCATCACTGCCGCGCTCGGCCCTATGTTTAACACCATGAATATCATTGTGATTGCGGCGGTAGCACTGCTCGGCGGCTGGTTAGCCCTGCGCGGGATTGTTCAGGTGGGCGTCATTGCCACCTTCGTCATTTACGTGCGCAATTTCTTCCAGCCCATGCGGGCGATTGCCATGCTCTATAACCAGTTGCAATCAGCGCTGGCAGGTGCAGAGCGTATTTTCACGGTGCTGGATGCTGTGCCGTCGGTTGAGGATCAACCCGATGCGCAGCCGCTGCCCAGCGTGCAGGGCGCGGTGAAATTCGACGACGTCAGCTTTGAATATATCCCTGACAAACCCGTGCTGGCGGACGTTCACATGGACATCCAGCCCGGACAGACCATCGCCCTTGTGGGGCCAACCGGAGCCGGAAAAACGACGATTATCAGCCTCCTTAGCCGCTTCTATGATGTGACGCAGGGGACGATCTCGATTGACGGGCAGGATATTCGCACCGTGCAGCAGGCATCCATCCGCGAGCAGTTGGGAATCGTATTGCAAAACACGTTCCTGTTCTCTGGCACCATTCTCGACAACATTCGCTATGGGCGCTTGGATGCCAGCGAAGCTGAGATTATCGCGGCGGCTAAGCTCGCCAACGCCGACCATTTCATCCAACTGCTGCCGCAGGGTTATCAGACGGTGGTTTCGGAACAGGGGAATAACTTCAGTCACGGGCAGCGGCAGTTGCTGGCAATTGCCCGCGCCGTTCTGGCAGACCCGCGCATCCTCATTCTCGATGAAGCGACCAGCAGCGTCGATACGCGAACGGAAGTCTATATTCAGGAAGCCTTGCTGCGCCTGCTCGAAGGGCGCACCGCCTTCGTGATCGCCCACCGCCTGAGTACGATTCGCAATGCGGATCTGGTACTGGTCGTCAACGATCATCGCATCATCGAACGCGGAACCCACGACGAACTTCTTGCCATGAAAGGGTTCTACTACAACCTGTACATGAGCCAGTTCAGCCGTTCGGTCACTTCTCAAGCCGACGAAATATCCGCCTAAAGTAACCTCACGTAGGTTTTTGTAGGGGCGCACCTGTGGTTGCGCCCCTGATCTCCGTAGGGGCACAGCGTGCTGTGCCCACCTTGAACAATCCAGAGGCGGTTTCACAGTACACGCCGGGTGTATCGGCGTCGTTCCTGTGTCGGGTTGCCCCTGAAACGATTTCCTGACGAATGTTCCCGTTCTGGTGTAGAATGTCCTGTGGATTTTGAACGGACATCGTCGGGGCGGGCTTCAGACCCGCCCCTGTACTGCCTTATTGGAGTGGGAACGAATCAATGCCCTTTGAGTACGAAGCACTCGTCGGCTATCTTTACGTCGTCGGCGGACGATCCATCAGCGCGCCGCCGCCGGGGACACTGGTAGAAATCGCGCCGAAGAAGGCTGCTCGCGCTCGCGAGTTGGACACCTTCTTCACGCTGGTGATTCCATCCGGCGAGACCGTCGCCCCGGCGGCCTTTTACGAGGAAATGGCGCGCACTGGTTCAGAGCAGTATTTCAACAGCACGGGCAGCGTGACCGCTGGAATCAAGACCGTTTTTACCCAACTCAACACCAATCTTTACGAACATAATCAGAGCGACCCGCGTCATTACGAGGCGAGTATGCTCTGCGTGGTTTTGCGTGGCGCTGACCTGTATCTCGGCAAAGTGGGATCAGGCGTCGGCCTGTTTCGCAAGGACGGCGACACGCAGCCTTTCCCGACCGATTTCGGCTACCGCGAAGCGCTCCATACCCCACCGCTCGGCGTGCAGCCGGAAGCTGAAATTCGCATGGGGCGCTATCAGGTCAGCCCAGGGACACGGCTGCTGCTTTCAGATACAGCGCTGGTCGATTTCCCCATGCAGACGCTGACGAACGCGCTGGCGCTCGAAGACGTCGGCGCGGTGCTGGCAAATTTACGCGAACAGGCCAGGCGGCAGATCACGGCGATGGCGGTCGAATTCGTCGCGCCCAATCAACCCGTCCGGCTGCCCGCCAAAACCGGCGAATCGACGGCAGTATTGACCGGAACTGCCCCCGTCACGGCGACGGGCGAAACCGCCGCCGCTTCCCCGGCGACCAGTACAGGCACGGCGCGGCGCGCCCCGCGCGGCTCATTCCTGAGCGCAATCGGAGCGCGGCTGGCAGCGATTGGCGCGCGGCTGGTCGATATGGTTCTCCACCTGCTCGACCGCCTGATCCCAACGCCGCCGGAGGGCAAGCGAAGCTGGCTGTCGTCACCGCTTGCCGCCGCTGTCGCGCTGCTCCTGCCGATTGTGATCGTCGTGCTGGTCGTGCTGTTCTGGATCAGCGGGACGGACGAAAGCGCCTTCGACAAATGCGTCAACCGGGCCACGACAGCCGAAGCAACTGCCAAAGGCATCGCATCAAGCGATCTTTCCGGCACAATGGCGGCCTGGAACGCTGTGCTGGCAGTCGCCAGTGAATGTGATCAACTCCACCCCGAAGACCCCGCCATCACGGCGATGTTGAGCGAAGCGCGCGGCGTTCTGGATCGCACGCAGGACATCACCCGCACCCAGATGACGCCGATCTACGCCTTCCCCAACGCAACGCTGACCAAAGCCGTGCTGCAAGGCGAAGATATGTACGTCCTCGATTCGGGCAACCAGCAGGTCTATCGCATCACGCTGGCGTCTGATGGCATGAGTGTCCTCCCCGGCTCGTATACGCCGATTCCGGCCATGCGCCGCAGCGGTAAAGTCATCAACTTCGACGTCAGCGACCTGATTGACATCGCCTGGGCAGATAACGGCGCGGGGCTGGCGCAGAGCAACGTCATCATCGCGCTGGACAAAAACGGCGTGCTCATCGGCTGCCCGCCGCGCTTTTTGCAGGACTGTACCGCGCAGAAACTTCAGGGGTCGGAGACGTGGAAAACGCCGACCCGCATCCAGTTCTGGACAGGCCGCATGTACCTGCTCGACGCGGGCGCGAACCAAATCTGGCGTTACGACCCGTCCGGCGGAGCCTTCGCCGGAATGCCGCTCGAATATTTCAGCGGCAGCAACCGACCGGACATCACCAACGCCGTCGATTTCTCGATCAACACGGCAGGCGATCTCTATCTGGTCACGGCGACCGGACAGGTAGCACGCTTTCGCGGCGGTGAGCAGCAGGATTTCGCCTTCAGCGGCTTTGGCACGCAGACCATGAATGGGCCGGACTCGATGTTCCTGAACACCAACCCCATCGCGCAGGGGTTGTTCTTCACCGAGCGCGACCAGCGCACAATCTTCGAAACGACGATGGCGGGAACCTTCATTCGCGCCTACCGCGCCAACAACGACGATCTGTTCGCCCAGCTTGCCAACGTCGTCGCCGACACCAACAACGGCGTCGTCTACGCGCTGTCGGGCAACTCGGTGCTGGCCTTCCAGCGACCACAGTAGGCCAAGCGTAGGCGGTTCAGCCTTTCACATGCGTTATAATGGCAGCCCATTCTTGGAAAATCCGTAGGGGCGACCTGGCAGGTCGCCCCTACAATGGTGCGAATAGAGTCAGGTGAGTTATGCGTATTCCCGGTTGGTTATTTCTTGTCGGCGTTGCAGCGCTGGTGCTGGCGACGGCGATTTGCTCGGTCGTATCGTTCACGTTCGCCAGAAAAACGGCAGTCGATCTCGGCAACAGCGGCGTGCAGGTCGCCTCGTTCAGCGATTTTCTGCAAGCGCAGCCGACCGCGACCCCCTCGCCCACGCCCCTGCCCCCGACAGCGACTACCCGTCCGGGCGATACCCCCGTGCCGACCATCGCCCCGCCGACTGCCACGCTCGATCCGGCGGCGCAGTATGTGATTACCGACCCACGCCGCATCAACATTCTGCTGATGGGTATCGACCAGCGCAAAGGCGAAACGGGCGAGTTCAATACCGATACGCTGATCGTCTTCAGCGTTGACCCGGTGCGCAAAACGGTTGGGATGCTCTCAATCCCGCGCGACCTGTGGGTCGATATTCCCGGCTTCCAGCCCAGCCGTATCAATACTGCCGAGCGTTTGGGTGAAACCAGCGGCTATCCCGGCGGCGGCCCCGCGCTGGCAGCGGCGACCATCGCCCAGAACATCGGCATCAAAATCGACAAGTACCTGCTGATCAACTTCGACGTGTTCACCACCATTATCAACGCCGTTGCGCCCAATGGGGTGCAGGTCTGCCCGACGCAGGAAATCGACGACCCCAATTACCCCGACGCGGGCTACGGCTTCATCCACGTCCACTTCGACCCCGGCTGCCAGACGCTCGACGCCGAGCACCTGCTCCAGTATGCGCGCACCCGCCACACCCAAAACTCCGACTTTGACCGGGCGCAGCGCCAGCAGGAAGTCATCAAGTCCGTGCGCGAAACCGTGCTCAACGCGGGCGGAATCGCCAACATCATCGCGCAAGCGCCGCAGCTTTACGAGCAGCTCAACGGCAGCTATAAGACCAACCTCTCGCTGACGGAAATCCTCAGTCTGGCCTCGCTGGCAGCGCAAATCCCCAAAGAGAACATCCACAGCGGGCAGATTGGCCCGGCGCAGACCTCGCCCGCGACCGCCATGCTCGGCGGCATTTCCAGCGATGTGCTCATCCTCAATCACGCCGCCATCCGCGATTTGCTGGGACAGGTTTTCGATCCGCCGGATAATCTGTCGCTGGCAGAACTGCGTCAGCGCGCCGAAGCCGAAAACGCCTCAATCGTGGTCTTCAACAACACGACCATCAGCGGGCTGGCGGGGCAAACCCGCGACTGGCTGGCGAGCCGTCAGGTGAAGATTGCCGATCTCGGCAACATCCCGGACGCCAACAACGCGGCGACGACCATTCGCAACTATAAGAACAAGCCCTGGACGGCGCGTTATCTGGCGCAGTTGCTTGGCTTAGGCGAGGATCGCATTCAGACCGGCGCAGATAATCTGACGCAGTCCGATGTGATGGTCGTCGTCGGGCCAGACGTTCAGCCGCTGCTCAGCGGGACAGCAACGCCGTAAAGCGTCCATATCTCCCGCTTCCAGGCAGGGATAAGCGCATGGAAAACAACTCGGCAACTGCAACGCAAAGACGAAACCCTGCTTGCAGTTGCACTTTGTTGATGTTTGCTATCCTTATCCTCGCGACTTGCCTCGTCGTGGCGTGGCTAAAGGGTGTGCCAAACGATGTCCTGCGCTGGGTGAAATCGTTTGAGTTCCCTGCTATTGAAGCACGATATACTCCAATTACTGATCAATTCGTGACCATAACATCCGATACACGCCTTGATCAATCGCGCTCGATTGGAAATACGGGCTTCATGACCAACAATGATTTTACAGGAGTCGTCGCCGGAGATATCACACAGGTTTTCGGAACCAACCGAGAGGTCGAACGAGTTTTGAATGACTATGTTCGCTTCTTTTCAGCCTTACCCGGTTGGCGAGTAGACCAAGAGTCTGAAACAATTGCCTACGCGACCGACCACACCGCAAAAGTTATCATCCGTGTACGCGACAACAATGACGTCCCTTTCGGTGCATCAGGTAAATACCAGACTATCTATGAAATCAGCTTAATCTACGGCGATCCGCGTCTGTGGGAACCCTAGCTCTCTTTGAATCGGCAAATGCTTTAATCCGTTCAAATCCAGCCGCCTCTCACGACATTATTGCGCTAAATTCACCAGCGCGATGCTCAGTTCGTTCACGTAACCAGTGCTCGGCGGAGGCGGCTGCAAATCCCAGGCCATCAGGGCGCTTTCTTCGGCGTTCGGGGTGAACGCTTGCAGCGCGTCCAGTTCAACCGTGAACATCACCCCCAGTTCCAGCCCGCCTTTGCTCAGGCGCAGCAGCGCGATCCCGGCGAGCGTAACCTCGGTCACCTTCTGCCCGGATTCCTCTTCAAGCTCGCGGATGGCGGCTTCGGCGGGTGTCTCGCCTGCTTCGATCAGTCCGGAAGGCAGTTCCCACTCCTGCCGCCACGAATTGAATACGAAAACAACTTTGCCCTGACAGCGCGCGACGACGCAGGCGAAAATCAGCGGCAGATCGGGGTACTCGTCCAGCACTGTAACGCCCGCTCGATATAGGACAAGCTGATCGCCATTCCGTGCCGTGACGCCGCTCATCAGGTTCGCCTTCCCCATCCCTTGCAAAGTCAGGATGCTTGTCACCAATAGTGTTGATTTCCA
This sequence comes from Anaerolineae bacterium, assembly GCA_034432495.1. GTDB lineage: Bacteria > Chloroflexota > Anaerolineae > Aggregatilineales > Phototrophicaceae > Flexifilum. The sequence goes on from DAOUCB010000179.1 coordinate 73,887, forward strand.
TCCCACTAGTCTACAGAGATCAGCAGAGATATGATATTCTGATGCCGTTGTGAGGGAAAAATCGTCCATGAACACCCATGACAAACCCGAATTGGATCGCGAGGAGCTGCGCGACGTGATCGACCTCGCCCTGTGGGCAGGTCAGATGCTGTTGCAAAATGGCGCAGATGCCGAGCGCGTCGAAGAAACCGTCCAGAGTATCGGCACGAAGCTGGGCGCGGGCGGCGTCGATGCCCTCGTCTCGCCCAACGCCCTGATCATCACCACCACCAGCGGCGCAGAATTTCGCACCAAAGTCCGGCGTATCACCCATCTGGGAGTCAACCTCGCGACCGTCGAAGCCATCAGCCATCTCAATCACCGCATCGCCGACGGCACGCTGGATCGTCTCACCGTGCGCAGCGAACTCGACCGAATCGACGGACTGGCACACGAATATAATCGCTGGCACATCGTCATCATGGTTGGGGTGGCCTGCGCCGCCTTTGCGCGCCTGTTCGGCGGCGACGCGCCCGTAATCGCCATCACCTTTGTGGCTTCGGCGCTGGCGATGTTCGTGCGCCAGGAATTGACCCGCCACAGCCTGAATTCGTTCCTGATCGTCGTCGTGACGGCCTTCGTCGCCGGGCTGGTCGCCAGCAGCGCGACGCTCCTGCACATCGGCGAGAAGCCAACCATTGCGCTGGCGGCCTCGGTGCTGCTGCTCGTCCCCGGCGTGCATCTGATCAACGCATTGCAGGATATTATCAAAGGCCATATGGTCATCGGGCTGGTGCGCGGCTTCACCGGGCTGGTGATTTCGCTGTGCATCGCGCTCGGCCTGCTGATCGCCATGCAGTTGATGGGGGTCAGCGGCCTGTGATGGACGTGATGCAACTGGTGATCGTTGATGCCATCTGGTCGGCGCTGGCGGCGATTGGCTTCGCCATGCTCTTCAATGTGCCGCGTCGGACGCTGCTGGCCTGCGCACTGACCGGGGCAGTCGGTCACGCCACCCGCGCCCTGCTCATCCATTTTGGCATGAATATCGTCCCGGCGACGCTGCTGGGCAGCAGCATGATCGGCTTCGTCGGCGAATACTGTGGTCGGCGCTGGCACGCGCCGCCGATCCTGTTCACCGTCAGCGGCGCGATCCCGATGGTTCCCGGTTCGTTTGCCTACAAAGCGATGCTCGGCGCGATCCGCATCTCGACAGCAGACGCCAGCACCGGAATGCCGATTCTGGTCGATGCCGGAATCAACTTCGCCACCACCGGGCTGATTCTGGCGGCACTGGCGCTCGGCATTGCCATGCCCCAGCTTTTATTCCGGCGCAAAACGAAAACCAGCTAAGTACAACCACAAAAAAAGCGTGAGATGTTTTTGTAGGGGCGCACGGCTGTGCGCCCCGCGTATTGTTCGCGTAGGGGCGAGGCGTGCCTCGCCCGTTCTTATCCATCATGACTTCTTTGGTGGTACTTAATTGCTCCATCTCACAAGACTTGTGGGATTTTCCTTCTCCCCTCTCCCCGCTTGCGTGGGAGAGGGGAAGCTGACCTGCTTTTGGTCAGCCGGGGTGAGAGGTATCCGCAGGAATTACGAGAAGCAGCACTAAGCACCGCGTTCATTCGCTGGGCGGTGTGCTTTCGTAGCTCTTGACCAGCGCGCGCCACTCGTCGGAGATCGGCGCAGATTTGCTGGCGGCGTAATCGTAGACGACCACCGTCGCCGTCGCCTGAGCGATAATCTGCGTCTCGCCTTCCTTGCGCCGCGTAATCCACTGTTCCATATCGAAACTACTTCTGCCCAGGCGCGAACAGCGCGAATAGAGGATAACCTGATCCCCGGCAAACAGCGGCTGGCGAAAGTCAATCGCAATCCGCGCGATAATCAGGCCGGGTCGATCCGGGCGCTGATCACGCAAACCGAGCGTCTGAATGTAGTTGAGCCGCGCGTCTTCGATGTAGGTCAGGAAGCGCGCGTTATTCACGTGACCGAGCGAATCCATATCGCTCCAGCGCACCTGTACAGGAAAGGCGTGGCGAAAATCAGTCAGCGAGTCCATCGTCTTTTTATCATCCTTGCGTCAGCACAACGCAGCCCGCAGCGCGGGGTACTGCGTCCAGAGATCGCGTAAATAAGCGGAAGCGCTCATCGCCGCCGTTGGCAGTTCCAGATCATTGCGCAGCCACATGAAAACCGCTTGATGCCAGAAATCCGGCGTTTCAGCGACGCAATCCACCGCCAGCGAAGCCGTCGCGGCAATCCCATCATCCGTGAACAGCGCCGTGTGATCGACATGCAGCGCGCTGGTATCCGACAAAAAGTTGCTCAGTTCCCCCTGCGCGCCCCCCAGCGTCAGCCAGAGATCGCCAAATGGGATAGTCGTCGTCAGGTAGAGCTGAACGACGACTCCCTGATCGGTCACGGCGATCCCCTGCGGCGTCGCCCTGCCACCATAGGGATAGGCGTCACGCCACGTCCAGTAGATCAGAATCGTGCCGCTGGCGACAGATTTGGGCGAAGCGTAGACCTCCGAAACCTCGTTCACCCAGGGATGTGTGTGCAAAATCCCCAGCGCCTGATTGAAGGTCGTTACGCCGGGGCGAATCCCCTGCCAGCAGGGCAGCATCGTACACGAGTCACCAAAGAAAGCCGTCACGCTGCGGCTGTCATAATGCCGCGCACCGATCAGCAGCAGCAGCGCCGTCGTCAGGCCGATCAGCACCAGCGCCAGCCGCAGCCCCAGTCGAGCCATCCACAACGATGCACTCATCGGTTCATGGACTCGCATAGCGCCGCATACATCTGGTGCAGCAGACCCAACGTCATCGGCTCATGCTGGCGATTTAGATCGGGCGATTGAATGGCAACCGTATCAATCGGCGTCTGCATCAGGGCAAAAAAGCTGTTGGGGCAGGTCGATTGAGCGCTGACACTGATACGCGCATCCGCGAACGACAGCCAGACGTACAGCCATTCGTGGTTATAACCCACCTGAAAACTATAGAGACTGTAGTCCAGCTTGTCGAGCGCCAGCAGCGCCTCGCCCAGCGTGAAGCCCGGAAAACGGGTGTCGAAGTTGGTCACGATGCCCTGCTGCGCCTGCACTCTCGTCCACAGGCGCGTGTTGACGGTCAAGCGCCACTGATAAATTTCGCAGGGCAGCAGCGACGGGCTGTAACAGACCGGCGTGGCGGGGTCGAAACCCTGTTCCGCCGTCAGTGTATTCACAGCCTCCACACGGGTCGTGATTCCCGGCTGAATCCCGTCCCAGCAGGGAGTCGAACAGTGCCCAAACGCGGACTCCGGCAGCGGATTGGGCGTCTGAACGTGGAAAGCAGCCAGCACCAGCATGAAAAGCGGTGCACACAGCAGCGCAATCCGCGCCACCAGCCGCGTCATGCGGCGCAAACCTGATGCAGCGCCTGCCGCAGTTCGCCGACGCTGCCGAAGATGACCGCTCCCTGCATCGCGGTGCCATTCGCCCAGATCAGAATCGTGCTGATCGGGATATGCAGCATTTCGGCGAAGCCCGCCGGACAGGGAAAAGTCGTGCGCGTGCTGACCTCGCTGGGACTGAACCAGAGCGCCGTATTAAGCGTCATGGCGCGGTAGGTGGTGGGCGAGATAGCCGTGTATTCGGGCGAACCCAGCGCCAGCCAGACATCGCCGACCCGCAGGCCAGAGCGAAACAGCGCGATCTGTTTGATCTGCCCCGCCCCTACGTAGAGATAGGCCACCAGATCGTCGTCGTCGCGCATGAACAAATCGCAGGCATCATAGACGGCGGCGTTACATTCGCCGCGCAGCAGCCAGCCGCGTGCGTTGAGTTCGTGCAGGGCGTCGCTGTGGAGCGTCACCCCCGGCTGAACCCCTTGCCAGCAGGGCATGGCACACTCGCCGAAATAAGCGCGCGAATCGGCGGGCGGGTGCGGCTGCAAATGCAGACCCGCCAGCGTCGTCGTAAACAGCAGGGTCAGCAGCAGCGACGTGATCAGAAAGGGGCGCAGCATCGTTTTGTCCAGCCCATCAACTTAAACATAGTCGCGCTTATTTCGATGATCATCAAAGTATCTTGACAAATAGAACTTTTGTGCTATAATGTGTCTGCTCGAAACTGAACTGCATTCAATCAACCATCTACTCCCGCATCCCAACTGATTTCTCCGAAGAGTACCGGATGAGAACAACGTCCCATGATTTTGCTGCCTGCACGCGAACACCCTAGCCTTCTCTCCACCGCACTTCCCTTCCGCATATTCCGGTCGGGGAAACCCGCTCGTTCTTCCCTACCGGGGTCGCATCATAGACCGTTTCCAGTCGTTCACACGGGAGATTCTTCCCTCAAACGCCGCCGTATTTTGAACTCAGTTCTCATAGATGACCTAAATAGGTACGGCCTAATCTGTAGGGGCAGACCCGTGTGTCTGCCCTGGTTCTTGTAGGGGCGCAGCGTGCTGCGCCCTGTTTATAAGCCACCAAAATCAGGCAGTGTCTATATCGGTTATCTATCAGTCCTCAGGCCTCAGGCCCGTATAGCGGTCGCCTGTCACGGGAAGCAATTCCCGAAATTGGTTTTTTCCGGTCGCCTGCCACGCGACCGCTTAC
>DAOUCB010000180.1:0-48438 GCA_034432495.1 Anaerolineae bacterium
GACGAGCCGATCATGATCGGGCAGTTACAGGTGCTTGATCTGGATGATGTCTATGGTGCGGCGGGTGCAATCAAAGCCCAGCGCAAGCGCCTCGTGCAAATCGTCAACGAGCAAATCGGCGGCAGCATCGTCGAGCGTGGCGGCGGCGCACGCGATATTGAAGTTCGTCCGCTGCCCGATTCACCCATCGGCCCAATGCTGATTGTCCACCTGCTCTACGACACCCGTGACGCGATGGGCGCAAATGCCGTCAATACCGCTGTCGAGGGATTGGCTCCTCACATCGAGTCGCTGACGGGCGGACGCGTCAATCTGCGCATCCTCAGCAACTTGACTGACCGTCGTAAGGCGCGCGTTGAAGGCATGGTTCCAACCAGTGAGTTGGCGTCAGGCAATCTGGATGGCGCACAGGTCGCGCGTGCAATTGTCGAGGCAGGGGCGTTCGCTGCCGTTGATCCCTACCGCGCAGCAACTCACAACAAAGGCATTATGAATGGCATTGATGCGGTTGCCATCGCAACGGGCAACGACTGGCGCGCCCTCGAAGCCGGGGCGCACGCTTACGCCTCACGCAGCGGTCAGTACACCAGCATGACCCAGTGGTGGCAGGATGAAGACGAAAATCTGCACGGTGCCATGGAAATCCCGCTGGCGGTTGGCATCGTTGGCGGCGCAACCCGCGTGCATCCGGCGGCGCAGGTCGCGCTCAAAATTCTTGGCGTCCAGACCGCCAGACAGCTTGCCGAAATTATGGTTGCCGTTGGTCTGGCTCAGAATTTCGCCGCCATCCGCGCGCTCTCGACCGAAGGCATTCAGCGCGGTCACATGCGAATGCACGCCCGCCAAATCGCGGTTGCAGCCGGAGCTTCTGGCGTGCAGCAGATTGCTCAGGTCGTCCAGACAATGATCGATGAAGACAACATTCGCCCGGAACGTGCGCGGGCAATTGTCGAATCTCTTAAAGGAAAGTAAGCCATGTTAAACGGTGCAAACCAAAATTTCGTGATGCATCCTGACCGTCCGGTCGGCATTGTCGGCTACGGCGCGTATGTGCCGCGCTATCGCCTACCGGGCAGCGAAGTCTCGCGAGTCTGGACAAACGGACTCAGCGGCAGTCCTGTAACCGAGAAGGCCGTCGCTGGCCCCGATGAAGACGTGACGACCATGTCGATTGAAGCGGCGCGCAACGCTCTGGCGCGTGCAGGCATCGATCCGCTCAAACTGCGCGCCGTCTGGATCGGCAGCGAGAGCCATCCCTACGCCGTCAAGCCGACCAGCACGATTGTCGCTGAAAGCATCGGCGCGTCGCCCAACATTCAGGCTGCTGACTGGGAATTCGCCTGTAAAGCCGGAACCGAAGCTGTTCAAGCCTCGATTGGGATTGTCGGCAGCGGCATGGGTGCGTATACCCTCAGCATCGGCATGGACACCGCTCAGTCGCGCCCAGGCGACGCCCTCGAATACACGGCGGCATCGGGCGGCGCGGCCTTCATCATCGGCACAGGCGAAGAATCCTGCGCGATCTATCAGGGCAGCTACAGTTTCGTCACCGACACACCTGATTTCTGGCGGCGTGCCGACGAAAGCTATCCCTCGCACGGTGAACGCTTCACTGGCGAACCCGCCTATTTCAATCACACCGTCTCCGCCGCCAGCAAGCTGATGGAGATGATGGGAACACAGGCCAGCGCCTACACCTATGCGGTCTTCCACCAGCCGAATGTCAAGTTCCCGCAGCGCGCTGCGCAGATGCTGGGCTTCAATGAGGAACAGATCAAGCCGGGACTGCTGGCAGGCGAAGTCGGCAACGTCTACTCTGGCTCATGTATGCTGGGCTTGACCGCAACGCTCGACATTGCCAAACCCGGTGATCGTATCCTGATGACCAGTTATGGCAGCGGTGCAGGCTCAGACTCATTCGATCTGGTAGTCACTGACCGAATTCTCGAAATCCGCGACCGCGCACCCAAGACTCGTGACTATATCGCCCGTCGCACCGTCGTCGATTACGCCACCTATGTCCGCTATCGCGGCTTACTGAAGGACTAAGCTCATGAGAAATGTTGCCATTATCGGCATCGGACAAACGCCCGTTGGAGAACATTGGGACACCAGCTTGCGCATGTTAGCCGCAGATGCCGTCCGCGCTGCCATTGACGATGCGGGCATCGCCGAACTCGACGCGCTCTATGTCGCTAATGCTTACGGATCGAGTGTCAGCACGCAGTCGCAGCTCGCCCCCCTGATCGCCGACACCAGCGGCCTGAACGGCATCGAAGCCTTTGCCATCGAAGCCGCTGAAGCCTCTGGCGGCGCTGCTCTGCGCACAGGCTATTTGGCAGTCGCTTCGGGTGAAGTCGAAACTGTGATGGTTCTTGGTGTCGAAAAATCTACCGACATGATCGGCACAGAACGCACGCAGGCGCGTACTGTCAGCCTTGACGCCGACTACGAATCCATTCACGGTGCGACTCTGCCCGCTCTCGCCGCCCTGCTCATGCGCCGCTACATGCATGAATACGGCCTTGACCTGAGCGCCTTTGAGAATTTCAGCATCAATGCTCATGCGAACGGCGGCAAAAACAACAATGCCATGTATCGCAACAAAATCAAACCGGGGGCATTTGCCCGCGCTCCGATGATCGCTGAACCTGTCAGTCTGTTTGACAGCGCACCCGATGCCGATGGCGCTGCTGCCGTTATACTGACCAGCGTCGAACGTGCCGCCGATCTTGTCCCGCATCCAATTCGCATTACAGGCAGCGGCGCAGCCACTGATACCCTCGCCCTCCACGACCGCGAGGATTTATTTGCGCTCAAAGCGGTCAACATTTCCACTCGCAAAGCGCTGAAGCAGGCCGGAATCGAACGGGACGTCGTCGACCTGTTTGAACTTCACGACGCATTCACCATCCTCAGCGTCCTGGCACTCGAAGCGGCAGGGTTTGCCGAACGGGGCGAAGGCTGGAAACTGGCGAACCAAGTCGGTCTGGATGGCACGCTCCCCATCAGCACCTTTGGCGGCTTAAAGAGTCGTGGCAATCCGGTCGGCGCGACGGGCGTCTATCAGGCGGTCGAGGCCGTTTTGCAGCTTCGCGATGCGGCAGGCGCGAATCAGGTTGCTGATGCACAGGTCGCTCTGATCCAGAGCGTTGGCGGTTTAGGCAGCACCGCAATCACCCATGTATTGCAAGGATAGGGCTTACACAGCCCCCGAATACCCATCATTGAGAGGCTTTGAAAGCCTTTCGCCTTGCAGTGATAGGTTTTGATAGGCTTTTGCACCTAAGATTAGCACTATCAAAGTTGTGACAGATGGTGCAAGTACAAGAAAGCATTTAGGGAGTGTAACGATGCAGATCTCACGACACTGGCGGCTCAATTCGCAGCGCTATCGTTTGCAGGGTGTGCGTTACGAAAATGGTGAAGTTCGTTTGCAGGCGCGCGCGATTCCATGCGTCGAGCAGCGCGAGACGCCCGTGAAACCTGTACAGGAGCGCGTGCCGGTCACCACCGGGCGCTAGTCGCGAAATCATGGAAACACGTACCCAACAAGGCGTCCAGACCGAGCACTTTACCTTTGCCGGAACGGGCGAAATTTACAGCTACACCATCGTCCAGGAAGCGCCTGCTGGATTTGAAGACCAGGCACCCTACGTGCTGGCGCTCGTCAAGCTGGACGAAGGCCCGCTGCTCACCGCGCAGATTAGCGATCTGGATGGCCCACCAGCCATTGGCGACCGCGTGGAAATGGTCACGCGCAAGCTGACGACCGAAGGCCCACGTGGGATGATCGTCTACGGTTATAAGTTCCGAAAAATCCTGCCGCGCAGCTAACGCCGCTGATCATTAAAGCGCAATAACCAGGGCAAGCTCATGTGGAGCTTGCTCTTTTCATTTTCTAACCACCGTCCACCTTCAGAAAGATTGGTAGTTCACAAGCTTTCCGTTAAAATACGGCTTGAAAATCGATTTTTCAGGTTGTTTTTTATTCATCATTTTCTCCGTTTACAGGTGTATATAAATCGATGACGAAAACGCGAATCGCGCTGGGAAAACGGGGAGAGCAAGCCGCCTCTGACCATCTCCCAGGGGATGGTTATACAATTGTCGCCCAGAACTGGCGTGCGCCGCAGGGAGAATTCGACCTGATTGCACGTTCGGGGGACTTACTCGTTTTCGTCGAAGTGAAGACGCGCAAGGCCGGAATCGAAGCCGCTTTCGAGAGTATTTCTGCGCGCAAACGACAGATTTTAGAACGCACAGCGTACCAGTATCTCACCGAAAACCAACTCGATTCTGACTGGCGAATCGACGTCATTGCAGTGACAATTGCTTCCAATGGACAAGTTTCCCTCGAACACGTTCAAGATGCCCTCGACTGGTAAACCATTAATCGTCATTCTGGGGCCAACAGCCGTTGGTAAGACGGATTTGGCTATTCGAATGGCGCAAGCGCTCAACGGCGAAATCGTCAGCGCCGACAGCCGTCAGATTTACCGTGAGATGGACATCGGCACAGCGAAGCCAACCCAAGAGCAACGTGAGCAAGCCGTTCATCACCTGATTGATGTTGTTGCGCCCGACGAAGACCTATCGCTGGCACGGTATCAGCGGCTGGCTTATGATGCCATCGATGCCATCCACAAAAAGTCACAGATGCCGCTTCTCGTCGGTGGCACTGGTCAATATATCACCGCGCTGCTTGAGGGCTGGTCGATCCCTGAAGTTCCGCCGAACCCCTCCCTGCGAGCAGAACTTGAGCAATTCGCAGCCGAACACAGCGTCGAAGCGCTGTACAATCGACTGCTTGATCTTGATCCGGCAGCATCAAATTTCATCGAACCACGCAATACTCGCCGGATCATACGGGCACTGGAAGTATGTCTCGCGACTGGACGCCCCTTCAGTGAGCGGCGGGGCAAGCACCCGACTGGTTTCCACGTCCGAGTGTATGGGCTAACGATGGAGCGCGAACGACTGTACCAACGCGCGGACACACGCGTGTTGCAAATGATGGCGGACGGGTTTCTCGACGAAGTGCGCGCCCTGCTTGACAGAGGCTACAGCCGTGCCCTCCCCTCAATGAGCGCGCTTGGCTACAGCCAACTGGCGGCGCATCTGCTCGATGACCTGCCCTTAACCCAGGCTGTCGAAGCGACCCAAATCGCCACGCATAACTTTATCCGTCGGCAGTACACATGGTTTCGCGGACACAATCACGATATTCTGTGGCACAATGTGGAAGAAACCGCGCCAGATGTGCTGATTGCAGAGGCGGCGGCCTGGTTCGAAGCACAGCGGAGCTAAGCGAGTGCGTTTTGTTCGCAGGTCAAACAATCCGAATTTATTCGTGGGGCTGATTCTGCTGCTGCTGCTGGCGGTGTTTGCTGGCCCTTCGACCCTGCCCCGACTGCTGTCGAGCATCAATCCGCAGTTTTATGCAGGCGTTCCCTGCTCCTGGGTGCGCACAGCTGACGACCGCGCTTTTCATCAATCGCTGCTCGGTCGTGCCGCCACGAACCCCTTTAGCTTAACTGTTCAGACGACTGCCCTGCCCTCAGATGCCAGCAGCAGCCTGTTTGTCAACATCATCATCACCAACAATTCACTGGGAACCGTGCCGTTCGTCTATGATCCACAGCGTGTGATTGTTGGCGACAACGGTACGAGCGGCCTCGGTTTAATCTTCACACCGCAGAATTCGCTCAGTGCTGGCGTGCCACGTCAGGACAGCAGCAGTGTTCCCGAAGCAAACTTACGTCTGCTTGGCCCACGTCAAAGCTGCGTCGTCACCGTCGAATTCCCAGGTGGAAATGTGCTGGTCGATCCGAGCCTAACATCTGGCAATGCAAATGTGCGCGCGTTCTATCGCAATAACCAGGATGGGCAGGTCAGCCAGCCAGCCGGGATCACGGCGACTCCGATCTATCAAGACCAGGGTCTGTGGACGGGTTACGTCGAATCGGCGAATGCCGTTATTCCTTTAGCTAGTCAGTGACGTGAGAGTGTGTATAATTTACATTCAGTTTAATGGTTAACAACGTAGGTCTGGGAGTGGCGGTGAATGTCCGAATCCAATAAGGAACGCCCAATCCTGATCATTCATGATGATAAATTCAAGGATCAGCAGTGGACACTAGCGCAAGATAACGCCGTTATTGGGCGCGGCGAAGAATGCGATATCGTGCTACCAGAGCGACAGGTTTCGCGCCAGCACGTCAGAATATTTAAAGAAGAAGACGCTTTTTACGTCGAAGATTTGGAAAGCCGAAACGGAACCTGGGTCAACGGGCAGCAGTTGAAAGGTTCACGCCGCCTGTATGATGGCGACAAAATTGACCTCGCGCTAGCAGTGCATCTGGAATTTATTGGTTCAGGCGCAACTGCTCCACTAGCGTTCGAAGTGCCGATGAATCTCAGTGGTGGTCGGCTGCGGCTTGATCGCGACGCGCGCAGGGTCTTTATCAACGATGAGGAAATTGATCCACCGCTCAGTCCGCCACAGTATCGGCTGTTAGAGATGCTTTATCACAATGCCGGACGCATCTGCACACGCGATAACGTCATCGAAACGGTCTGGCCGGATGCTGTAGGCGAAGGCGTCAGCGAACAGGCGATTGACGCACTGGTGCGACGTCTGCGTGATCGATTGGCAGAAGTCGATCCGCAGTGGCAGTACATCATCACGGTGCGTGGGCATGGCTTTCGGTTGAACAACCCGGAAGAGAGCTAACCCTCTGAGCCAGCTTGAAACAAAGTGCTGTGAAGCTGGTTCAGGGAGATTCCACCCTAATTCGCGCTAAGCGAACACGATTATCCGAGAGGGTATTGTCACCAGCGGCTACCGTGAGCCGTTCGCCCGTCTGCCAGAAGTAAACCCCCACCACCAGATCATAGGTTCCTGGCGCGATGTCCGCCGGAATGGTCAGCGACAGCGTATCCTCAACCTGATCACCAGAACGCCAGGCCCCGGTTGGATAATCGGGACGAATCAGGCGGTCACTCTGCGCCAGCGGCGGCTGATCGTCAGCAGCAACCAAATGCAGAAACACTGAATAATCCTGCGACGGGCGGTCGAGTGCCTGCCAGATGCCATGCAAATCAAGCTGCGTGCCAGCGGGCAGTATCCACTCGGCTCCCGACTGGATTACACCGTTCACTTCAGATGATTGCAGCGAAAATTGGAACAGGTCGCCAAAACGGATGCTGGTCAAGTGCGACGTATCGACGTTGAGAGCAGGCAGCGAATAGCGAAAATCGGGCGCAAGCGCGACACCATCGTCGGCAAGCGCATTCGTGCCAGTCGCAGCAAGGCGTTGATGCTTCAGCGCACGATATAAGCCGACTGCCAGCGTGTAACGCCCGTGTGGGAGGTCAGCCGGGGCTTGCAGCCAGAGATGCACCGGAACAATCTCGTCGGTATCCCAGATGCGCGAACGGTACATGCCGCTGTAGGGTGCTTCCTCGACGGCAGCGACGGAATTTTTGCCGTCCGACCACAATTGGGCGAAGACATCGTAATCTTCGGGAATGGCTTTCAACGCCTGAAAATAGAGGGTCAGATCGATGAACGCCCCCGGTTCGATGTCGAGTCGATTGCTGCTGTACCCTACCAGTTTGATGGTGTCATCAAAAGTAGCATCAAGCGGATGCTGGATGAGTTTTTGAGTGGCAGGAAACAGATCCGGGCGCGCAACCGTGACAAAGTCGGCGATTTCGCTGCTGCTGCGATCTATCAATGGATTGGTCATGCCGCTGTCAAGGGCCGCAGAAAGAGCGTTGACTGCGGTTTCACTGAGCATGGGCAGCAAGTAGATGGTGTTGTCCTGAAGCAGCACCCATTGATCGAAATTAAAGTGCGCAGGATGCCCATCGTGACGGGGGCGCTGCGGATCAACGGGCAGGACGACGGTCAAATTGGCAGGAAGCGCTGGCAGCCTCAACTGACCATCGGCTGCCAGCGCACTGTGACGTTCACGAAAGCCCGCCGCCACGAACCAGGCTTCATCAGGGCGGGTATATTCCGAGATGGGCAACAGAAAGGTCTGGTCGCTGTGTGCGTTCATGTAGCGCGCCATATCGAGATCGGCCTGAGCTTTACTCCAGTAGAAATCGGGCTGGCGAATCTGCGCCGGGATGTAGTCGTTGAGGTAACGCGCAAAAACGATTGAAGAGGGTATAACCGCTGAGAGCGCAATCCCCGCGGCGAGCGCAATACGCATCCACGAACGATTTAGCCTTTCAACCAGCCAATCGAGGCTGAAGCCCAGCCCAATCCCTGACAGGATGAAGATAAAGGGCAAGATGCCCATCTGATGCAGGCCATGAACAATAGCAACGCCGCCACTAATGAGGTCGGTGATGAGCAGCACGGGGATCGCCAACCAACACCAGGCGAAAGCCGTCGATTTCCAAAAGCGGAACGTCAGGATCACGGCGGCGAGAAAGCCGAGGAAAAAAAGCGGTGGGAGCATCGGCTGACCCATCAGGGAATACTCCGCCGACCAGCTTAAGCCAATGCCGCGCAGCGTCAGCATGAGCTCTTGCGCGCCCAGACCCATCATGCCGCCGTAACTGCTGGTATCGTAGAGCCAAATCCAGCCGCCAGTAATCTGCGTACCTTGGTCGGCGCGCGCGGAAAAGGTCGCTGGCGTACCGATGAACAGGATAATCGCCGGAAGCGCAACAAGCAGCGACATAAGCGCTGCAACGACAATCCCGCGAAACTGGCTGCGAAAACGCTGGTGCTGAGTCACGAGAATGAAGCCAAGCCAGAGCGCAAAAACGACAGGTAGCAGGCGCGCCGGAAGATAAATGTACTGGTTCAAGCCAAGCAAAAATCCGACGAGCAGCCAACGCAGCCAACCGCCCTGCTGCCACGCCCATGCCGTCGCCCAGACAAACAGCGTGACCGTCAGCATGAAGGGTGGCGATTCCATACCTAAACGGCTGAGGTAAGTCGCGTGAATGCTGAAAGCTCCTGCTGCGGATGCTGCCAACGCGCTCCAGACTCGGCGGCGCAGCGGGAATTGAGCCAGCAGCCACCACGTCGCCCAGAACAGGCTGAAGACAAAAAGCACGCCGCTGGTCGCCGTGATGATGCGCTGCGGAAGTTGGGAGATCCCTGTGATTGGCAGCAGCAGCCCCGTCAGATAGACAGGGAAAAATTCCGGGGAATACAATTCGCGGACGTAAAACGGCCAGACACCGCGATCTACCCAGTCAAGAGCGTTGATGCCGACCCAGGATGTATCACCCTGCCCGCCCGCAGGCGCATCCTGCAACTGGGTAAAACGCAAAATGCCCGCGCAAATCAGCAGCAGTGCCAACAACGCCCAGGCAGTTTTGGGAACGTGATTTGATAACGACATTCATTCCACTCACGACATGCAGACGAATTGGGTCAGGTTATCGGTTTGATGTACGACAAGTTCGCCTGCCAGACACTTGAACATAGCAAATTATGGGCTAGCTCGCTAACTCTGCTTATGGGCGATTGCTGCACGCAGGCAGCGACACGTTGCCCCGGCCCCGGTGATTCGGAAAAGAGGTTTCTTAGAGTCTATCCACTGTTTCTATGCGTTTTCTAACGGATAAATGTGCAGTTTCGAGATATAATAATAATCGTAATTTCAAGAGATCCGTGCGTCACTCACAGGATACAGGCGCTCATAGCAAAGGAGACCAAGATGCAATTTAAACAGGGAACTCACGTCTATACGAGCGATGGTCAGGATGCCGGAACGGTAGATCGGGTCGTGCTCGATCCACAAACGAGCGAAGTCAGCAGCCTGGTTGTCCGCAAGGGCTGGCTGTTTATTGAAGACAAAGTCGTTCCACTGAGCCTTGTCGGCAGCGCAACAGATGATCGCATCACGCTTCGAGAGACGAAGAGCGATCTGCAAAAGCTGCCGCAATTCGAGGAAACATATTATGTGCGTGCGGCTGACGAAGGTGTGTGGGAGGATAAACCTGCACCGACCAGGAATGATTACGCGGAGCCGTTCTACAGCTATCCGCCCGTCGGAGCAGCGTGGTGGGGCGCACCGGGCTACATTGATTACTTGCCCGGCGATCTACAACCAGAGTTTGTGGCACGCTCCCAAAAGAACATCCCTGAAGGCAACGTTGCTGTTCGCGAGGGCGCGCATGTCATCAGCCGAGATGGGAAGCACGTCGGTGACGTTGAAGAAGTTTTCACCGACCCCACCACAAACCATGTGACCCATATCGTAATTTCACAGGGTGTGCTGTTCAAAGACCGTAAGGTTATTCCGACGAATTGGATCAAGGCAGAAGGGGAAGAAGAAGTCACGCTCACTGTTGATACCAAAGTCGTCGATGACCTGCCGGAGTACGCTCCGACGGCATAGCGGCAGCAGGGGGCATCTCCGATTTTTCAGGACTGCAAGCACGTCAGATCAAGTCTGGCGTGTTTTGTTTTAGGTCTGCTGGATGGAATAGCGCTCGCAGTACCAGTCCCAGGTGTGTGCCAAACCCTCGGCAATTCCAACTTTGGGCGCGAAGCCGAGCAGCTCGACAGCGCGCGCGTTATCGCAGTAGGTGATCTTCGGCTCCGTCAGCGGCGCATCAATCACGCGCGTGACAGCGGCTTTTCCGATGAGATCCTCATAAATGTGAACAAACTCATTGAGGGTGATCGGCGAGCCATAGCCGAGATTCATAATCTGGTAGCCCAATGGTCGATCAAGTGCGCGCTTGATCCCGTCCACAATGTCGTCGATATAGGTCCAGTCGCGCTGAAGCTCGCCCCCATCCCACAGATCAATGGCGTCACCATGCAGAATTGCTTCGATGACTCGTAAGGGCATCATATCAGGACGACCATGTGGCCCATAGACATTAAAGAAACGCAGAATATTGACGTTCAGGCCGAACAATTGAAAATAGGTATAGGCGTAAATTTCGGCGGCACGCTTGCTGGCGGGATACGGTGCCAGCGGATAAGCGGCAGCATCGTCCTCAACGAAAGGGATGCGAACCGTGTTGCCGTAGACCGACGAGGTTGAGCCGAAAACAAAAACTGAAACCTGATGCTTGCGCGCTTCGTCCATCAGTGAAACGGTGGCGCTGGTATTCACGTCGGCGTAGAGACGTCCACGCTCGGCTGAGTAGCGCACATTCGACATACCTGCCATGTGCGCCACACGGGTGATGTTGTGTTGATTGAAGACATGCGCAACAGTCGCTTCGTCGCGCACATCACCTTCAATGACCACAGGCAGAGCGCCGAGGGCAGCAATATTCTCACGC
Organism: Anaerolineae bacterium; assembly: GCA_034432495.1. Lineage (GTDB taxonomy): Bacteria > Chloroflexota > Anaerolineae > Aggregatilineales > Phototrophicaceae > Flexifilum. The sequence continues at coordinate 11,278 of DAOUCB010000180.1, forward strand.
TTGATCTTCGGATCGTAGTAGGCATCAAAATTATCGAGGATGACAATCGGTTCGTCGTCCGCCAACAGACTCAGCGCCAGACGACTGCCAATAAAGCCTGCCCCTCCGGTGATCAACGTCGTCATGAAATTCCTTTCGGTTTCAGCCGGGACTTCGGACAGGTTACATTTCCAGATAATCGCTGCGAACAATTTCATCCTGGCTGATGCCCATAATCCCCAGCATTTTCTGGATACGGTCGGCTTTGTTTTCGGCGTCCGAGGCCGACCAGGTACGGCTCTTGATTTCGATAAACAGCCCCGGCAGCTTCGGCTGTGTCACCCTGTCCACGTTGACGTAAAAAAGAACGCCCTGATAGTGCAAATGCCAGCGTCGTCGATCCTTCTGCAATTCGCGTTCGCTGAGCGGGCGGAAGTATTCGCGATAAAAGCGCAGAGACTGGCTGGCGTCTGCCAGAAAGCGCGAGTGCGACAGCAGAATGGTCGAATGGAACTCGCGCTCTTTGGTCGGCATCGTAAAGGTAATACGACTGCGCCCCGACTCAGCCTCGCCCTTCTCGTCCAGTCGCTCATCTTCGCGATAACGGACGCGCCCCTGGCTCTCATCGCCAAACAGGAAATAGGTGTCATACTGGCGATAATGCACCGATTTAATGATCTCGACATCAGGATGCTTCAGCAGCAGATCAAGCGCCGATTCGTCTTTCAGAGTCGCCTTGACCTGCACCTCGAAACTCTCACTCTGGCGCAGCCCGCCAATCGCCAGCAGTTTACTCAGAATGTCTTCTTCACGCTGTGCAAGGAACTGATCGACCTGAAGGGCATAATCCTGCGCCTGCGCCTTAAGCGACCCTTCATCCAGGGTCAGGAGATCGCGGTCACGCATGAGCCAGCGCCCGTTGCAGATGACGTGCCTCACATCGGTCGATTTGCCTGTGTAAACGATGCGCGAATAGAGCGCGTTGGGGTCACGGTCAAAGTGTGGTGTATTATGCAGCGGCGAAGCATCCATGACGATTACATCCGCGCGCTTGCCGACTTCGAGACTACCCGTGATGTCGTCCATAAACAGCGCCGCTGCTCCCTGACGTGTCGCCATCAGGAGCGCTTGCCGCGCCGGAAGTGCCGTCGGATCGTTGGCGGCGGTCTTGGCGAGAATCGCCGCCAAACGGATTTCCTCGAACATATCGAGGTCGTTGTTACTGGCGGGGCCGTCTGTGCCAATGCCTACGGTAATGTCGCTCTTGAACATCTGTGTCACGGGGGCGATGCCGCTAGCAAGCTTAAGGTTGCTGGTCGGGCAATGCGCAACGGTCGCTTCGCCGTCGTGGAGTATCCGCATTTCATTCTGGTCGATATGAACGCAGTGTGCCGCCAGCACTTTGGCCTCAAACAGCCCGACTTCTTCCATATGCGTAATCACTGTCGCACCAAATTCGCTCAGGCTGTTCTCAATTTCCAGCCTGGTTTCAGCGAGGTGGATCAGCAGCGGAGTGTCAAACTCACGCGCCAGATTGACGCAGCGCCGAAGTGTCTCATCCGTATTCGAGTAGGGTGCGTGAGGCGCGACCGCGGGTGTAATCAGCGGGTGATTGCGCCATTTTTCGATGAAGTCCCGGCAGTAAGCAAGACTTTCCTCGTAGCTTTCCGCATCAGGTGTGGGGAATTTGAGAATCGACTGCCCCAGCACACCGCGCATCCCCGCCTCGACAGTCGCCTCGGCAATATCGGCCTCAAAGTAATACATATCAGCAAAACTGGTAATGCCACTGCGAATCATTTCCGCGCAGGCGAGGCTGGTTCCCAGCCGACAAAACTCCGGGTTGACGAATTTACGCTCGGTGGGCATGATGTAGCCCAACAGCCACACATCAAGGCGCAAATCGTCGGCAAGGCCGCGCAAAAGTGTCATGGGGACATGCGTATGCGCATTAACCAAACCCGGCAGAATCACACCGCCGCCGCAATCCACTGCGTTGGACGATTCGAAGCGTGCTAGAATATCCGCTTTCGTCCCGACACCAACAAGATCGGATCCTTTGATGGCAAGCGCGCCATCTGGGATCAGGTCGAACTGCTGGTTCATGGTGACGACTGTGCCGCCGTAAAGGATGGTGTCTACGTTTTCCATCGTCATGCTTCCTCCCTCCTTTGCGCGCGAAATTGGCAGGATTATAGCGTTGCAGTAAACTTTTCCATAGCGCCGAGCACGGAACGAGAAGAACTATGCTGAAGAGGCTGCACTTTCTGACCATTCTTGAGGCTGGCATCACCGGCCTTTTCTTTGTACAGGCACTTCGCTTTTTAGTCGGAATGCTTTACAGCCGTTTTGCTGGATCGTCGGCAGTGCTGGTTTTGCAGGCGGAGCAAACCCCAATCACTGGCCCGGCAGTCGATCCTGCGCTGGTCAACACAGAGATGACCTTCCTGCTCTACATGATCGCGCTGCCGCTGATCACGCTGATTCTGGGGCGCTTCCGCATCATTACCGTGCTGGCGGCAATCCTCGTCGCGGTCGGGCGGCTGCTGATGATGCAGCTTGGCGTGCTGACTCCAACCGGCGCAGCCGCTCTGGTGCTGGGTGGCGGACTGGTCTATATCGTGATGGTGGCGCGCTACCGCGCACAGACACTCCCCTATATGTTCATCCTCGGTTTTGGCGCAGATCAGCTTTTTCGAGCGGTAGGCAATACCGTCGATCTCTCAATGTCTGAGCGCTTCCTGAACCCTCAAATCGGGCTGACCATCGCCGCGATTTTGATCAGCATCATCGCCAATCTGGCGCAGCAGCGTCGCGAACGGGATGAAGAAAGCGATGTTTCCCCCGATTACGGCTTGATTCCATTGTGGGGTGCGATTGGCCTCAGCGGCCTGCTTTATCTGGAACTCGCGCTGCTGGGCTTGCCCAATACCATTGCCGGACGCGCCGACACCGACTACACGACGATTGCGCCCTTTGTTCTAGCGGCGACGTTACTGCCGCTGATTCCGGCGGTGCGCGGGCGAGCACGCGCCTTCATTGCCGTGTTCGACGGCAACGTACGCGGCTGGCTGTGGATGCTGCTGATCGCTCTGCTGATCGTCTTCGGCACACGCCTGCACGGGCTTGTCGCTGGCGTGGCGCTGGTACTCGCTCAATTCCTCGTCAGCATGATCTGGTGGTGGCTAGTCAGGCCGCGCAGTGAACGCCAGCGCAGCTTCAGCGGTCTTTGGATTATTTTCGGCGTGATTGTGTTCGGGCTGCTGGTCGCGGGCGACAATTTCACGTATGAATATGCCTTCGTGCGCGACTTTGGCGGCAACTTCACCTTCCTCAATACGGTTATTCCGCCGCTGCTGCGCGGTTTTCGCGGTTTAGGGCTGCCGCTCTCACTGCTGGCGGTCTTTCTGGCAACACTGCCGATCACGCAAACGCAGCGCCGCATCCCCTGGGCAAGCGCAGGATCAATCTGGCTGTCGCTGGGTACGCTAGTCGTCGTTCTGGCGGCGAGCATCGGCGCGGCGGTCGCGGTGCGCCCGCCAGTGATTGAGGCTGCGCGCCCGACGGACGGCATCATACGCGTCGCGACATACAACATCCACAGCGGATACGATGAGTTTTATAACAACAATCTGGAAGCGATTGCGACCGCAATTGATTTGAGCGGCGCGAACGTCGTGCTCTTGCAGGAAGTCGAAGCAGGCCGGATGACCAGCTTCGGTGTCGACCAATCGCTATGGCTGGCGCGGCGACTGGGTATGGACAGGCGCTTCTACGCGACCAACGAGGGGCTGCAAGGCTTAGCCGTGCTCTCGAATATGCAGATCGCCTTTGATGATGGGAGCTTGCTGACGAGCATTGGCAACCAAACAGGCGTCCAGCGTGTCCAGGTGCTGCCAAGTCCTGATGTGGTGGTGACACTCTACAATATGTGGCTTAGCCCGCTGCTGGAGTTCGCCAACGGACAGTCGGTGGCGGCGCAGGAGCAGGATCAGCAGCAGCAGTTGAACCAGATTTTCAGTATTTATGTGAAACAAGCCTGCGGCGCGCCGCTCGGTCGCACTGTGATCGGCGGGACGATGCACAATGTCCCCGACTCACCGCTGGCTGAGCAAATGAAAAACGCCCAGTTCAGCGATCCGTTCGCCGGGCTGCCATTGGAGCTGTCTGCGACCTTCGTGCGGACGGGCTTTCCACCCGCCCGCTTCGATTACCTGTGGACGTGCAATCTACCATCGATTGGCGCAATCGTGCTGCCGGATCCGCCTTCGGATCATCGACTGGCGGTAGCGGGGCTGGTTCTCACTCGGCAAGCGAGTTAGTTTCGTCCGCAACCTTCGGCAGATCGATGATCAGGCCGTGCTCAAGAGCTTCCAGCGCATTCTGCGCCGCCGCCTGGGATGCAGCCTGTTTGCTGCGCCCCACCCCATGCCCGACCACCTGCTCACCAATCAGCGCCTCGAAGGTGAACTCTTTCTCATGTTCGGGGCCAAAAGCATCGACCAGGCGATACATTGGCGTGAGGTTGTAGGTCGCCTGGCTGATCTCCTGAAGAATACTACGGGCGTCTTTATCAAGCTGCTCGGCAAAAACCTGTTCCAGCCGCTCTGAAAGCTGCGGCAGCATGAAGCTTTTAACCGCTTCGAGACCCTGATCGAGGTAGAGCGCGCCGATCACGGCCTCGAAGCCGCCGCACAGGTTATTCAGGCGTTCGCGTCCACCGCCTTTTTCCTCGCCCTTACCCATGCGCAGAGCTTCGCCGAGCCGACATTTGACCGCCAGCGCCGCCAGCGATTCGGTGCGCACGAGCGCCGCCCGCAGGCGCGTCATATCACCTTCTGGCATATCCGGGAAGCGGCGATACAGCATCTCCCCGGATATGAAATCGAGAACGGCATCGCCCAGAAATTCAAGCCGTTCGTTGTCGCTCAAATCTTCCTCATCGTGCTCGTTGACGTAGGAGCGATGCGTCAGCGCCTGTTGCAGCAGCAGCGGCGTTCGGAAAGCGAAGCCGTTCTGCTCTTGAAATTCTGTCAGTTCCATCAACCGTTAAATGCCTTGAAGATCAGCGAAACATTGTGTCCGCCGAAACCGAACGAATTGCTCATCACACAGCGCAGTGCCATCTCACGCGCTGTATTGGGAATGTAATCCAGGTCACATTCAGGGTCCGCTTCATCGAGATTAATTGTGGGCGGTGCGATCTGGTCGCGCATTGCAAGAATTGAGAAAATCGCCTCAATCGCTGCCGTCGCGCCCATGCCGTGACCGGTCATACTCTTAGTCGAACTCATTGGCACGCTGTAGGCACGCTCTCCAAAAACGCGCTTGACCGCTTTGGTTTCCATCACATCATTGAGCGACGTTCCCGTGCCATGAGCGTTGATGTAGTCGATGTCCTGAATGGTCAGATGGGCGTCATCGAGTGCCTGTTGTATCGCCGCACTCGCCCCCATGCCCTCTGGTTCTGGTGCGGTGATGTGAAAAGCATCTGAAGTCGAGCCATAGCCAACCAGCTCACCCAGAATATTCGCCCCACGCGCCTTCGCCACCTCCAGTTCTTCGAGGATCAGCACGCCTGCTCCTTCGCTGAAAACCAGTCCGGTGCGATTCTTGGCAAACGGACTGGAAGCGTGTGTCGGATCATCGTTCAGGCGTGAACACGCACCCGTCCGGTCAAAGGCAGCGATGCCTATCGGAATAATGGGTGCTTCGCCGCTGCCAACGACCGCCTGATCGATACGTCCCACACGGATCATATCGAACGCGTGTCCGATGCAGTCTGCTCCGGTCGCACAGGCCGAAATCGGCGTCGCCGAAGGGCCAGTCACACCGAGATCAATTGTGATGAGGTCACTCGCGCCATTGACCAGCAGCATCGGAATCCCAAACGGCGTGATCCGGCGCGGGTCTTTGGTTTCAAAGACCATATTTGCCGTCTCATAATAACTGCTGATACCTCCCACCGCCGAACCGACAAAGACACCAGTGCGGAGGCGATTCGAATCATCAACGACGAAACCCGCTGACCTGACCGCTTCCTGCGAAGCGGCGACGCTGTACTGTTCATTGAGATCGCGGCGGCGTACATCTTTCGCAGACATATATTTGGTCGCGTCCCAATTCTTGATTTCAGCGGCAATCTTGACCTGATAATCGGTCGAGTCGAAGTGGGTAATCATGCCGACTCCGCTTTTGCCCGCCTTGATGTTTTCCCACGTTTCCTCGACCGAGTGTCCGAGTGGCGAAATCACCCCCATACCCGTCACTACCACACGTCGCGTCATGCTTTGCTCCCTTTTGAGCGCATCCAGTCGTTACCGCTCGCCGGGGGATGCTCGATCTTCCGGCTGCGGAAGATAATGTCCTTCTACCCACGCCGAACCATCGGCGTTTACTTCCTGTTTCCAGACCGGGACGATCTCTTTCACCCGATCAATGCCATAACGGGCGGCTTCGAAACAACCCTGATCACGATGGCCTGATGAGCAAGCGATCACTATCGTGTTCTGCCCGACTTCCAGCCTGCCGACCCGCTGGATAATGGCGATCCCCTGCACCAGCGGCCACTGTTCACGCATTTCCTGCGCGACCTGCCTCATCTTCGCCAGCGCCATCGGCTCATAGGCTTCATATTCGAGCCGCTGCGTTTCGTGATGATCATCATCACGCGCAGTCTGCCCGCGTACCATGCCGCTGAACACGCAGACCGCCCCGGTTGCGGGCGTCGTAATGGCGGCGACCAGTTCATCGGTGCTGAAGGGCGCGTCCGCCAACCGAAAGATTTCCGGCTGTTCGCTCGCCTGATCATCGCCCCCGCTCACAGGCGGGAAAAAAGCGATCACGTCCCCTTCGTGAACAGGGTCAACCGGGAAGGCATATTCCTCGTTGACCGCTGCAATCGCATGGTCAAGGTGCGCGCTCAAGCCAGGAATCTGTGCCGCCAGCGTTCGACGCACATCCGCCACCGTCATCACGTCGCCGGGCAGTGCCAGCGTCAACCGAGATTGCCCCGCGCGATCTTTCAGTGTCGCAAACAATAAAACCGAAACCTGCATTTCGTTACTCTTTTCGCACATAATCGCCGTGCTGACCGCCATGTTTTTCGAGCAAGCGGATATCGCTGATGACCATTCCGCGATCCACCGCTGTCGCCATGTCATAGACCGTCAGCGCCGCAGCACTGACGGCTGTCAGGGCTTCCATCTCGACGCCCGTTTTGCCGATTGTCCGCGCTGTCGCCGTGATCATAACAGCGTTCTGCTCATTATTTAATGTCAATTGCACGTCAATCTGCGTCAACGCAATCGGATGGCACAGCGGAATCAGCTCTGAAGTCCGTTTCGCCGCCATAATTCCGGCGATACGCGCAACCGTCAGCACGTCGCCTTTCTTCAGCGCACCGTCGCGAATTAAGCGGAGCGTTTCGGGATGCATGGTGACCATTCCACCCGCCAACGCGATGCGCTCAGTCTCCGGTTTCGCACCGACATCGACCATGTGCGCCCTGCCCTGCTCGTCCAGATGAGTCAGATGATCCATCACCGCACGCCCCCTTATCGTATTGATTATAGCGGATCAGCGCAGGCTACCGCATCTTGTTTTGCCCCCTCTGCCCGTGTATACTGACGAGCAAGCATGGTCGTAAATTACCCCGCGCTAACAGGTAGGCGTTCCCCGGAGTGTGAATTTGGGCATTTTCCGCAGTGGCATGGCGAAGACACGCCAATCGTTTTTTGGTCGTCTGGGGCAGATGCTCAGCGGCAGCGACGCCATTGACGATGATACCTGGGACGATATTGAGGCCCTGCTAATTCAGGCTGATCTTGGTGTTCAAACGACCCAGGATGTGATGAAAGACCTGCAAGAGCGGGCGCGCAAACAGAATGTCAAGCGCATCGAGCAGTTAAAAGCGCTGCTCAAGGAAGTCCTGCGCGATATTCTCTCAACGCCACCTACGATGAACGTTAGCGGTCGTCCACTTTCGATTGTCCTGATCGTCGGCGTCAACGGTTCCGGCAAGACGACAACCATTGGCAAACTGGCCTATCGTTTCAGCACCATCAACCACCGTAAAGTGCTGATCGCTGCTGGCGATACGTTTCGCGCCGCCGCGATTGAGCAGTTGCAGCAGTGGGGTGAGCGCATCAACGTCCCGGTGATTGCCAACAAGCCGGGTTCGGATGCCGCAGCGGTCGTTTACGACGCGACAGTCGCAGCAAAGGCGCGCGGCAGCGAAATTCTGATGGTCGATACCGCCGGACGACTGCATACTAATTACAATCTGATGGAAGAACTCGCTAAAATTAAGCAGGTGTCTGAGCGTGTCATTCCTGACGCACCGCACGAGGTTCTGCTGGTTCTGGACGGTACAACCGGACAAAACGCTTTACAGCAAGCGATCAAATTTCGTGAGATGGTCAATGTCACCCGCGTGATTGTGACCAAACTCGACAGCACTGCCAAAGGCGGTATGGTTTTTGCCATCAACCACGATCTCGGCCTGCCAATACATTACGTTGGACTTGGCGAAAAGGTGACCGACCTCGTGTTGTTCCAACCTGACTATTTTGTCGATGGGTTGTTTGAAGACGACGAGAAGTAAGCCGGTACTATGGAACATTTAATCAGCCTGTTACAGGCGATGCTGGATGAAATCAACTCCCTGATGCTGCAACTTGACATTGCGGGCAAAGCGCACCGCGCCGAGCAGCTTCAGGAGCAGGCAAGCGATGCCGATTTCTGGTCAAATCCAGAAATGGCGCAGAAAATTATGCAGCAAATCGCCCGCCTGAATGCCGAAGTCGACGAATGGCGCAGCATTTCGACACGCATCACGGATGCGCTTGAACTGGCACAGCTTGACGATCCCGACCTGCTCGGCGAACTGACCAGCGAAACCGATGCGCTGTCTGAAATCGTCCAAAAGATGTCACTTCGGGCGCTCCTCTCCGGCCCTTACGATGACCAGGACGCAATCCTCGCTATCCACGCGGGCGCAGGTGGGACAGAGTCGCAGGACTGGGCGGCGATGCTGGAACGGATGTATCTGCGTTGGGCGCAGCAGAACGGATACAAAGTCGAAGTGCTTGACCGCAGTGAAGGTGAAGAAGCGGGCATCAAGAGTGTGATGATGAGCATTCATGGCAGCTTCGCTTATGGTTGGCTGCAAAGTGAATCGGGCGTGCATCGTCTGGTGCGTATCAGTCCGTTTGACGCGGCGGCGCGCCGTCACACCTCGTTTGCGAAGGTCGAACTATGGCCGGACATTCAGGACGACATCAACATTGAAGTGAGCGAAAAAGACCTGCGCATTGACACGTATCGTTCGAGCGGCGCGGGCGGCCAGAACGTTCAGAAGAATGATACAGCAGTGCGGCTGACTCATATTCCTACCGGACTGGTGATCGCTGTGCAGGATCAGCGCAGCCAGGTGCAAAACCGTGAGCGCGCAATGCAGGTGCTGAAGGCGCGGCTGTTCGAGATGGAGCGCCGCAAGCGCGAAGCTGAACTGTCTGCGCTCAAAGGCGAAAACGTCGAGGCGGGTTGGGGCAATCAGATTCGCTCGTATGTGTTACAACCCTATCAACTTGTCAAAGATCATCGGACGAATGTTGAAGTTGGCAACACGGGCGCGGTGCTCGATGGGCGACTCGGCGAATTCATGGAAGCCTACCTGCGCGCGAAAATCAACAACCTGAGTCTAATACCGACTCAGGAAAGCGAACTCTGACCTTTAACGGCGTGGGAACGGCTGATGAGTTATCAGAACTTTGCGGTTGAAGTTGCCGCCCTCCCCAATGGAAAATACCGCATCTCGATGCAGTCGCCAGTCGGCGAAGCCTCTGCCGACGTGGACAGCCCGTTCACGCCTGATGAAATCAACAACTATCTGCAAATACTTGCGCGCGAAAAGCGTGTCAGCCGCCAGGAAGAACTCAAGGCAGCGCGCGATTTCGGCGAGCGTTTGTTTGTCTTTCTGTTCCGATTCAGTACTGAAATCAGCAGCGCCTATTTCGCCAGCCTGCGCGATGTAGGCACGCATGACGGGCTGCGCATACGGCTTTCAGTCGATAAAGCGGGGCCGCTGAGCCAGCTTCCCTGGGAATTTCTGCGCGACCCGGTCAACGATTTTCTGGCACTCTCGCGGCGGACACCGATTGTTCGCTACACCCAACAGTTGAACGTCCGTCCGCCTGCTGCTATCAACATGCCACTGCGCGTGCTGGTGATGATCTCTGCGCCAAAAGATTTCCCGGAACTGGATGTCGAAGGTGAATGGCAGCGGCTTCAGGAAGCAACCGCTCCGCTGCGAGATCGGGGCGTTTTAGAACTGGAACGGCTCGACACCGCCACGCTGATCGCGCTTCAGCGCCGCTTGCGCGCCGAAGATTATCATATTTTCCATTTCATCGGTCACAGCGATTACGATGCGGCTTCTCAGCAAGGCGTGATCGTTTTTGAAAACGAGAAAGACAACGACAAGGCGCAGATTATCAGCGGGACGGCGCTCAGTCGTGAACTCGCTGAGGAAAGTACCGTGCGGCTGGTCGTTCTTAATTCCTGCCACAGCGCCAACCGCCCCGATGCGGATGTGCTGGCGGGGATTTCGAGCAGCATCGTCGCACGCGGAATTCCGGCGGTCGCGGCGATGCAGTTCAACATCAGCGATGGGGCAGCTAAAGCATTCGCCGAAGAATTTTACCGCTCAATTGCTGAATTGATCCCGCTTGATGCAGCGATGAGCGAAGCGCGGCGTGCAATCTCGAACCGTGTCGGCAACAACGAATGGGCAACTCCGGTGCTGTATATGCGCGCAGATGACGGCGTGCTGTTTCAGACCGCGACGATCCCGGCAGTCAAGGTGACGCCTGACGATCCCAATGATCGGCCCCCTGTGACAACCTCAGAACGTGCCACCAACCGCGCCGTACTGTTCGGCCTGTTGGCGGTGCTCATCGTGCTGCTGGCGATCATCTTCGGCTTGGCACAGGCGCTGTTCTTTCCGGCTCCAGTAACGCCGACAGCAACGATTCTTCCAGCGCTGCTGCCTGATCTGCAAATCGGGACGATACGGGTTTCCCCGCGAAATCCTGCACCGGGGCAAATCTTCATCCTCAGCATCCCGATTACGAACGCGGGCAAGGCAGACAGCGGCCCCTTCAACTGGGTATGGGACGCCAGCCTGGGAGACCCGGTGCTGCTGAATTCGCTCGACGGGCATATCGACAATATCCCACCGGGAGTCTCGAAGAATATCAGCTTCCCGTTCACCTACGGCTGGTGGGGCACCTATAATTCGCAGCTCAACGTTGATGTCGATTCGCAGGTGGTCGAAAGCGACGACCGCAATAATCGTAAGCCGTTCGAAGTCACGATGGCACGCTTACCCTTTGACGTGGATTTCTCGCGGCTGCCGAGCAACCAACTGGTCAATCCGCCGATGACGCTCGACGCGCACCAGTTCGACAATTGGAACCTGAAGTTCGCGGTCAATGCGGCGGTCAATGCAGCCTGTGCCGCTGCACCGTTGGTACTTAAAGACCAATCCAATGACCTGTTCCTGTCGATTGGCGGCGATAACTCAGATTGCACGACCCTACCCCTCACGATTACGATCCAGCGCGGGCCAGTCAGTACAGCCGTCGCCGAGATCATCCCCATCGCTGATGGTACAGCGACCTTCACTTACTTTGCCGACGAGAATGGTCAGCAGCCAATATTCCAGTCCCCAGTGATCAATCTACAGGCTGGAATCATCGCTCAGTTAGCTCCTGCCGATACAACGGCGAGGCTCATTCACCGGATTGAAATCAGCGTGCCGAATCAAACGATTCAACTCACGCGGCTGACGCTCACGCCAACTGAACCTTGACAAATCCCCTTCGAAACACTATAATTCTTGACTATGCGGACATGTCCGTTTTTTCCACGACATCCATCAAATTTCTCATGCGCTCCGCTTGACAATTGAAGCGGAGCAGGCTATGATATTCCATAAATGACTGATTTCGCTTCCACTAAGATTTCCGACAGCGATGGAAAGATATTCCATTCGCTGTTTTGCCGTCTGTCGGCAACGCCACAGGCGCAATCGGGGCGGCGGTCTTTAGAAGCAAGTCCCCCGCCGAACAGGCCATTGTAAGCACTGGCAAGTTAATTTATCGGTTTTAGCGCAGAGGAGGTACCGCCTTGGAGGCGAAAGATTTTAGCGCACTGCGCGTGAGTCTGGCGTCGCCGGAACAGATCAAGTCATGGTCTTACGGTGAGGTCACAAAACCGGAGACGATTAACTATCGTCGCCTGCGTCCGGAAAAAGATGGTCTCTTCTGCGAGGCGATCTTTGGGCCGACGCGCGATTGGCAATGTTACTGCGGTAAGTACAAGAACGTCCGTTATCGCGGCATTATCTGCGATAAGTGCGGCGTCGAAGTTACACGCGCATCAGTTCGGCGTGAGCGCATGGGTCACATTGAACTGGCTGCCCCGGTGGCGCACGTCTGGTATACCCGGCGCGTCCCCAGTCATCTCGGTTTGCTGCTCGACATCAGCCGCCGCAACCTTGACCGCGTGCTGTATTTCGCGCAGTACGTCATCACCTACGTCGATGAAGATGCCCGCCAGAAGGCGCTCAGCCGCATCGAACGTGAACTGAGCCAGAAAGAAGGCGCGCTCGGTACGGACATGGAGGATCAAATCACCGCGATTCGCACGCAGCGCGACAGCGTTCTCGGCGAATACGAAGACCAGACCCGTGCCGTCAACACGCACTTTGAAAGCGAATTCGAGCGCCTGAGCGAAGACATTATGCGCGAAGCGCAGGCGGTTCAGGGGCGCGTTGAAGCGCTCATGGGCCAGGTCGCGCCGTCTGATATTGACTTCCCCAGCGCCAATACCGTGATTGTGGCGAAAGGTGAGCAGGTCGAAACAAGCGATATTTCGCGCGTCCAAACTATCGTCCAAACCCGCCTGAGCAGCCTTCAGTTGGAAATTGAAGATATGCGCCGCCAGGAGCTTGACCGCCTGAATAACGAGGCGGAAGGCGTGGTTGGCGAAGCATCATCGCATCTCGAAGAGCACATGAGCGAGCTTGAAGGCCGGATCAGCAGCATTCGCTCCAGCGCCGAGAAAGCCCGTTCCGAACTTCAGGATTTGCGCGTGCTCCAGTTCCTGTCCGAGACACGCTACCGTGAATTGAAGCAGCGTTACGGTCAGGTCTTCCAGGCAGACATGGGCGCGGAAGCGTTCTATGAAATCCTGAAGAACGTCGATCTCGACCGGATGGCTCCTGAACTGTGGCACGAAGTTCGCACCACCCGCTCCAAGCAGCGCAAGAAGAAAGCGACCAAGCGTCTGCGCGTGGTCGAAAGCCTGCGGAAGAGCAACAACCGTCCTGAATGGATGATTCTGACGGTTCTCCCCGTCATTCCGCCTGACCTGCGCCCGATGGTGCAGTTGGACGGCGGTCGTTTCGCCACCAGCGACCTGAACGACCTGTATCGCCGCGTCATCAATCGCAATAATCGCTTGAAGCACCTGCTCGAACTCGGTGCGCCGGACGTGATTGTGCGCAACGAGAAGCGTATGCTTCAGGAAGCGGTTGACAGCCTGATCGACAACAGCCAGCGTGGTAAAGCGCTGAGCCGTCGTGGACGGCGCGAACTGAAATCCCTGAGCGATATGCTCAAGGGCAAGAAGGGTCGCTTCCGCCGCAACCTGCTGGGCAAGCGCGTGGACTACTCTGGTCGTTCGGTCATCGTCATCGGGCCGAAACTGAAGCTGCATCAATGCGGTCTGCCCAAGACGATGGCGCTCGAACTCTACCGCCCCTTCGTCATCAGCCGCCTTGTGCGCTACAACTACGCCAGCAACGTCAAGGGTGCGAAGCGCATCATCGAGCGTGAGAAGCCGGAAGTCTGGGAAGTTCTTGAGGAAGTCATCAAGGAGCGCCCTGTCCTGCTCAATCGCGCGCCGACGCTGCATCGTCTCGGTATACAGGCATTCGAGCCGCAGTTGGTCGAAGGCAAGGCCATCCAGATTCACCCGCTGGTCTGCTCGGCGTTCAACGCGGACTTTGACGGTGACCAGATGGCCGTTCACGTTCCGTTGAGCGACCGCGCCGTCACCGAAGCGCGCGAACTGATGTTGAGCACCCGAAACCTGCTTAAGCCTGCCGACGGTCAGCCGATTGTCAGCCCATCGAAAGACATGGTGCTGGGCAATTACTACCTGACGATGGATCCGACGGTCGAAGTGGTTACGCGCACGGATCGCGCTGACGAATTCCGCTCAATCAATGATGTCTTCAAGCCTGAGCACAAGGTTGGTATCGCTTTCCGCAGCAATGGCTACTACTGGTCGATCAACCACGACATCCCCAACATGGTGATGTTCGAGGATCGCATCGAGAAACCTGAAGGCGGACGCGCAAAGATTGTCGAATCGGCAATTGAGCGAACCATCCGTGCTGCGCTGGAAGGTGAAATCGACTGCTTCCTCGCGAACGCTTACGAGATGAAGAAGTTGATAAAGAAGAAGGGCCTCACGGATCAGCTCGAGCTTTCCAACCTGCACGAGCGCCGCATGGTCGTGGACATGAACGAAGTCGAGTACCTCTACAATCTCGGCGTCGTGGAACTGCATACACCCATTCTGCTCGGCAACTACAATGACAAGATGCCAGCGCAGGATGAACCCGAACCGACAACGGTTGGGCGGGCAATTTTCAACCGCATTCTGCCGGACGAACTGCGCTTCCATCAGGAAACGCTCGACAAGAAACGTCTGCAAAACCTGGTCGCGATGGCCTATCAGAAGTTGGGGTCTGACCCAACGACCGAAATCGTGGACAAGATTAAAGACCTCGGCTTCCTCTATGCGACGATCTCCGGGACGACAATCGCCGTCACTGACCTGACTATCCCGGATGAGCGCGCGACTATTCTGAATGAAGCGGAAAACGTGGTTGATCGCGCTGAACGCGACTTCCGTCGCGGTCTGCTGACCGAAGAAGAGCGCTACCAGCGCACGATTGACGTTTGGAACCGCGCGAAGGATACGCTGCAAGACCTGATCCGTGATACGCTGAACCCCTACGGCCCCATCGCAGTTATGGCGATTTCCGGCTCGACCAAAGGCGGTTTCGGCCCCATCACGCAGTTGGCGGGTATGCGCGGTCTGATGGCTGACCCATCGGGTCGTATCATCGACCTGCCGATTCGCAGCCACTTCCGCGAAGGTCTGACGGCACTGGAATACTTCATCTCCACGCACGGCGCGCGTAAAGGTCTCGCGGACACGGCGCTCCGTACCGCTGACGCAGGTTATCTGACCCGTCGTCTTGTGGACGTGGCGCAAGACATGATCATCAACCGGACTGACTGCGGCACGGAAGGCGGCATCTGGATTCGCCGTTCGGAAGATGTGGCAGGCCAGAGCATGTACGAGCGTATCATCGGGCGCTGCGCTGCTGCCGACACCTACGACCCGGACACGGGCAAGTTAATCGTCGCGCGCAACGGCATGATCGACGAAGATGTGTCGGACGCGATCCAGAACAGCAGGCTGGAAGAAGTTTATGTCCGCAGCCCGCACACCTGCGCGCTCGTTCACGGGATTTGCGCCCTCTGCTACGGGCGTGACCTCGGTCGCGGCGAAATGGTCGAAATCGGCACGGCGGTCGGTATCATCGCCGCGCAGTCGATTGGTGAGCCTGGCACACAGCTCACGCTTCGTACCTTCCATACCGGTGGCACGGCAGCGGCAGGCGGTGACATCACCAGCGGTCTGCCCCGCGTTGAAGAACTGTTCGAAGCGCGCAAGAAGCCGAAAGGCGAGGCAGTTGTCACCGACATCGGCGGCACGCTCCGTCTCTCACGGCGTGAAGGTGTGCGTATCGCCACCGTCATCGACAGCGAAGTCTTCAGCGACCAGCACGAAATTCCCGCAGGTTGGGAAGTTCAGGTCGAGGACGAGGCCGACGTTGATGCCGGACACATCCTCGCGCTGGACGAGGACACGGGCGAGAAAATCGTCGCGAAGATGACCGGACGCGTGCATCTGGAGGACGACGGGCGGCATCGCCTGTTATTCATCCGCTACGAGCGCAGCCAGGAGATGGAATACGAAATTCCGTCGAGCGCGCGTCTGCTGCCTGACGTTTACGAAGGCGCGACGGTAACCCCTGGTCAGCAGTTGACCGAAGGTTCGAAGAGTCCGCACCGTATTCTGCGCATTCAGGGCGCGGAAGCAACTCAGCTTTACCTGCTCTCGGAAGTGCAGAAAGTCTATCGTTCGCAAGGTGTGAACATCGCCGACAAGCACTTCGAAATCATCATTCGCAAGATGCTCTCGCGTGTGCAGGTCACCAAGAGCGGCGACGGCGAACTGCTGCCGGGCGAACTGATTGATCGCCTGCAACTGATCGACATCAATCAGAAGTTGATCGCGCAGGGCAAGGAACCCGCTGCCGGCGTGCCGATTTTGCTCGGCGTGACCAAAGCGGCACTGACGACCGACAGCTTCCTCTCCGCTTCGAGCTTCCAGCACACGATTCGCGTGCTGGCAGGTGCGGCGATTGAGGGCAAGGAAGACAAGCTCTATGGTCTGAAGGAAAACGTGATCATCGGCAAGCTGATCCCGGCAGGTACGGGTTTCCATACCTACCAGGATCGTGAACTGGTCGCTCCCGTGACGACTCTCGAAGCACAGGGAACCTATGACGGCGACTCCGATGACTACGAAGACGATGGCATGGACGACGAAAAGATCAACCCGAACGACTAATATCGCGAGGATGTAAAACAAAAACGCGGCGGAGGATAATCCTCCGCCGCGTTTTTATTTCCAGAGTGTTCCTATTCTGTTGGCTCGGCGTGCAGACCCACGCGATTGCCTTCACTGTCGATCAACCAGGCGATGTGACCGAAGGGGCCAATCGGCGTATTCGGGCGCAGAATTTGCCCACCTGCGGCCTCGACCCGGCTGAGAATTGCATCGAGTTGACCATTGGCGTTCAGGTAAATAATTGAGCCATCGGCGCTGGGCGCGTAACCCGGCCCTGCGCAGATCGCCCCGGTCGCGCCATCACGATCTGCTGGGAAAATGCCGTTCATGGTGGGGCCGAGCGCTTCCTGATGAACCGTGACTTCCAAAATTGTTTCGTAGAACTTGACTGCCCGTTCAAAATCGACTGCCGGAATATCGAACCAGTTGATTGAGTTTTGCATCGTGTGTCGCTCCTCATTCGTTATCGCTGCTGATGATTTCAGGATAACGGATCGGTGTGACACCCTTATGGCAACAGCGAATCAACCAGATTTATAGTGGTCAATCATGCGCTGAGCCTCGGCAATCAGCCGATCCCGCAGCGTCATCGGTTCGAGAATGCTCACATGAGCGCCCCATCCCAGCAGCCATTGCACGGCATCCTCTTCACGTCTTAATTTGAGTGTCACCAGCAGGCCGTCATCTTGCATCACCATCGAATCGATGTAAAACAGTCGATCTTCCTGTACCCAGGCAGCAACATCAGGAGAAAACAAGGCACGTACCGTCACGTCGCGCGGCGAAAGCTCATTATTCTGGAGGCTGTACCCGGCTGGACGCGCAAACGCTCGCCGCAGCACTTCCACGTGACTCATGCGGTCAATACGAAACCCGCGCACATCTTTGCGTAAGTGGCAGTAGGCGATCATATACCAACGATGATTAGCGTTGACCAGTGCATAAGGGTTCGCATCGCGAGTCGAGTGAGTCCCGGCAATGTCTTCGCCAGCGCGCGCATGATAGTCAAATCGGACGGTGCGACGCTGGACAACTGCCCGGCGAATTGTCTGAAGTGTCCCCGAAGCGTCAGCAGCAGTATCGCCCACGAAACGCAGACTGCTCTGAAGGTAGTGCACATCTTCGCGCAGTTGATCGCTCAACACCGCTTCGATCTTGCTCACAGCAGACTGGGCAGCACGGCGATATTCCGCATCAAAGCTCTGCGCCATGAAATCGCCGCCGAGTATCAAAATCAACGCTTCATCAGCACTGAAAGTCAGCGGGGGGAGAAAATAGCCTTCAACCAGAGAATAGCCCTGCCCTGGTAAGGAAATCACGGGGACGCCTGACTCGGACAGGGCTTGCATATCGCGGTAAACCGTCCGCTTGCTGATTTCGAAGCGCGCTGCCAGGTCTTCGGCGCGCTGCCAGCCTTTGGCTTGCAGTTCCAGCACAATCGCCAGCAGACGGTCAGTGCGGTTCATCGACGCCCTAGCCGCCCTCTAGTCGTATTTCGGCAAATTGACATCCGGGCGCACCGCATCGTAAATCATCCAGTAGAGCGGTCGCTCCGTGCGGTCTTTACTGTGATTGTCGATCTGTCCGTTCGCGCCGGGCAGTTCAATACTGTAAGCAATACGCTCGTCGTTGTTCTCAATCAGGCCAGCCAGCGTCGCGAAATTCAGATTCCAGAGGATCATCGGGCCGATGTAGTCCGTCTGCTGTCCAATCTGGAAAGCCCGCATCGTGTAATTGGCTTGCTTCCATTTATCATTGCGCAGCATCCACTCGCTACCGGAAGGCGGCTGGCCTGGGAAGCCTTCCCATGTCGCCCAACCGAACTCAGTCACCCAGAGCTTCAGGTCAGATTGTCCGTTGCTGACCATCATCTGGCGGTAATCGGCGATGGTGTCGGCGAAAAAGAAATGTGGATTATCATCCCACCCGGTGTTGCTGCAACATTTCGCGTCGGGAGGATTTGCCCAGCCATAGGGGTGAATACCGATACCAATGTCGTGATAGTTCCCCAGACCGGCAGCATACATTTGCTGAAGGAAGACGCGATCATCGACTGTGCCGGGATTATCCCCCGTCGGCGACAACCCTGCCGAGATAATCTGGATCGACGAGGAATAAGCGCGCAGCGCTTTGTAGCCCGCGTTGAAGAGCTGCATGTAGCCTGCGCCCGTGAATGGCAGCTTCCCTGTCCACTCCCGCACAAGATTCGGTTCATTCCAGATTTCAATCGCGTCTATTACGGGTTCAGTCGCACCTGCATTGACTTGCTGAAGCAGAAATGTCAGAAAATTGGCATAAGTTTGCGGATCGTCAGGCGGCCCGTCCTGATCCTGTGTCGAACGCGCCCAGGCAGGCGCTTTGGCGACGCTAAGGATGATATGAAGATGGCGGCGCTTGGCATCCTGCAAATAGAGGATAATCCGCTGGAAAAATGGGCTGATCTCAGTTGCATTGTTCGGCTGCATATCTTTCCAGGGGATTTGCAGTTTAAACCAGCCTACGTCAAGCTGGTCGCTGCCGACACGGCGCATCACATCGTCCCAGTCAGATTGTTCGAGGTTCCCTTCAGCCTGAATACCCATCTTCGACGGATCGAGATCGGGCAGTCCACCGGGAATCGTCACCTGACTTGAAGCCGTATCTGGAACAGCGCTCGCCGCAGGCGCTGCGGTCGGCTGACCTGCTACTGTCGGCGGCGGTGTGGTCGGCATCGGCGTATTGGTCTGCGGAAGCTCATATCCGGGGCCAATTACTGGCCCTTGCCACGTCACAGTCGGATGCGGCTCAGTGGTCGCAACGGATTGGATACTCGTCAGCGTAAAGCCCAGGCTGGACGCTTCAGAAATCTCCGTCGGCCCAGCAGCCCCATCGAGCGATGTCGGCGCGGTCGGCGTGATATAGACTGCAATCGGTGCCTGGGTGGCGCAGGCAGTTAGCACCACGATCACAAGCGAAAACAACGTGAGTGAGCGTTTGAGTGTCGTTTTTGTCATGAGGGAGAAGTCTATCACATCCTCCTTGCGCTGAACATAGGCAACGCATGAGTGTTTGTGGTATAATGAGAACACTTGTTCAGTTTGACAGCCGTCACATTCCCTCCTAGAATGAGGCGTCTCCCTACAAAAGTAAATGGAAGCTGCGATGACAAACGGACTTGTCCGGCAGGTGAACATTGGTCAAGAAATGCGGGACGCCTACCTCGACTACGCCATGAGCGTAATCGTCGCGCGCGCCCTGCCCGACGCCCGTGACGGCTTGAAACCCGTTCACCGCCGCATTCTCTATGCGATGTACGATTTGGGAATGCGCTCAGACACCCCCTTCAAAAAGAGCGCGCGTATCGTCGGTGAAGTGTTGGGCAAATATCACCCTCACGGCGATTCATCGGTCTACGAAGCACTGGTGCGTATGGCGCAGGATTTCTCGATGCGCTACCCGCTGATTGACGGTCAGGGGAATTTCGGCAGCGTGGACGGCGACGGCGCGGCAGCCATGCGTTATACGGAAGCCCGCATGACCGAAATGGGCGAGGAACTGCTCGTTAACATCAATATGAATACTGTCGATTTTACGGACAATTTCGACGGTACATTGCAAGAACCATCCGTCCTGCCCACCAATATTCCGAACCTGCTCGTCAACGGTTCGTCGGGCATCGCGGTCGGCATGTCCACCAACATTCCGCCGCACAATCTTGGCGAAGTCTGTGATGCGTTGATCTACGTGCTCCAACACTGGCAGACGATTGACGACATCTCGATTCAAGATTTGATGCAGTTCGTCAAAGGGCCAGATTTCCCGACGGGCGGACTGGTCTACCGTCATGCCGATGGCGCGGAAGATGGTGAAGATTCGCTGGTGAGTGCCTACGCCACCGGGCGCGGCAAGATTACCATGCGCGCGAAACTGCATATCGAGGATATGGGACGCGGCAAGCAGCGAGTCGTGGTCAGCGAACTCCCCTTCCAGACAAACAAAGCAGCGCTGATCGAACGCATTGCCAACCTGGTACGCGACGGGCGCATCGAAGGCATTGCCGATCTGCGCGACGAGAGCGACCGGCAGGGGTTGCGCCTCGCCATCGAACTCCAGCGCGGCGCGGACACCTCCGCCGTCATCCAAAAATTATTCAAGCTGACACCCTTGCAGGAAACGTTCAGCATTATCATGCTGGCGCTAGTCAACGACGAGCCGCGCGTCCTCAGCCTCAAGCAGGCGCTCAAAGTCTATCTCGATCACCGACTGGAAGTGGTGCGGCGGCGCAGCGAATTCGAACTGGCGCGTGCACGGGAACGCGCTCACATCCTCGAAGGGCTGCTCAAGGCGCTCGACGCCCTTGATGAAGTCATCGCCACCATTCGCAGGTCACGCAACGCCGATACAGCGCGCAACAACCTGATGACTCTGCTGCGCATCACCGAGATTCAGGCGCAGGCAATCCTCGATATGCAGCTTCGCCGTCTGGCGGCGCTGGAACGCAAGAAAATCGAGGATGAATACAAAGAGAAAATCGACCTGATCAAGTATCTGGAAGGTCTGCTCAACAGCCCAAGCCAGATGCGCGACGTAATCTCCGAAGAAGTGCGCACCATCAAGAGCGCTTACGGTGACCCGCGCCGCACGATTATCGTAGACAGCACGGCTGCGACCAGCGTCACGACGGAATCGCTCATGCTGCCGCAGGAAGAAACCTGGGTGACGCTGACGGTTGGCGACAAAATTGCGCGCAGCTTCGAAACGACTGCGCCCAAAATCAACGCCGATAACAAAGAGCCGTCGCGCTTCATCGTTCAGAGCGACTCGACCCAGATTTTGTATCTGTTCTCGACTCAGGGCTTCTGCGCTACGATTCCGGTGCATCAGCTTCCCCAGGTTAATGACCCGGCAGAAGGCGGCATGTTCGCCGATCTCTGCGGCTTCAAAAATGGTGAGGAGATCGCCGCGCTGCTCAGTTTGCCTGCGAGTTCAGAGGAGGGCTATCTGACTTTTGCCACAAGAGGTGGCGAGGTCAAGCGCCTGCGCCTCGAAGACCTGCCGGGCATGATGGCGAATGTCTTTAAAGCGATGGACATCGAAGCCGAGGATGCGCTCGGTTGGGTCTCGGTCACCAATGGCGAAAGCGAGATCGTTCTGACAACTTTCGACGGTCAAGCAATTCGCTTCAATGAAAGTGACGTGCGCGCGACTGGATTAGGCGCAGGTGGAATGCGCGGCGTCAAGCTGGGCAGCCAGCGCGACCACGTCGTAAGCATGGGCGTCGCCGACGATAGCCAGCACCTGTGGACAATCACGGATGACGGGGTCGCCAAGAGTTCACCGATGACTGAGTATCCCACACAGGGACGCGCCGGCAGCGGTGTTGTCACGATGAAACTCCCGAAAGAGAGTCAGGGGATCGCCGCCGCTTACATCGGCGCGCTGGAAGATCGCATTGTCGTCTTGACCAGCAAAAAGCATCCGAAGACGGTTCAACTGAAAAAAGCGCCGAGCGGACGGCGTGATAAGCGTGGTGACATCGTGATTTCGATGAACGAGAAGGAACAAGTCGTCGGCCTCATCATCACGCAGACCACGATTGAATTCGCAAATGGTGCTGCTACGAGCCAATCTGATCAGCCAACTGCTGAACCTGCTGCGAAGGCGCTACGTGCAAATGGTCATTGAGCGTTTTGACCAGGCGTCTATAGGCCCTCCTCGCGTCGTCCTGCATATCCAGATCGCGGTAGAGGCGCATGACGGCGTGCGTTGAATCTTCCCGATCTGGCTTGAGGTGCGAAGCACGCAGGTAGTACCCAAGCGCCTCGCGAGGATTATTGGTGTTTTCGCACAACTTGCCCAGCGTGACCAAAACATCACAACCTGCCTGTTGCAGTGATTCGCGCCGATCCGCGACCCAGTCGGCTTTGAGCGAGGTCAGGAAGTCACCGCGATACAGCCAGAGCGCCTGCCGGAGCGCATCGGCCCCCTGTTCCGGGGACTCGCTGTCCTGCACCAGTTGATTGAACAGGGAAACATCGTAGCTTAGTTGAATGCGGGGCGAGATGTGATAAAAACTCGATCCGTAAACCGTAAGTTCGGTGCCGAGAACTTCACTGATTTTGCGTTTGGTCACGTGAAAGACATTCGTCGCTTCCCGCGTTGTCAGATTGGGCCAGAAGGTCTGGAAAATTTCGGCGCGTGTGACCATGCCCCGGTCAATCAGATAAAAGAACAGCGCGCGAGGGAGCGCCCCATCCCATGAATCCACCAGACGCCCATTGAGATGGACGCGACCTTCGCCAAACGCACGCACTTCGAGGAGCACATCGCTGCCGCGCTGCGCATAATCCCAGAGCATCAACTTAGGGTCATTCGGAATAAAAGTCGCCTGACTCCCAATCACTTTGTCGTCGAGCAGCCCTTCCGGCAAAACACGACTGAGCACGAGAAGCCGCCCGTTCTTGAATTCTTTCAGCAGCCGGAGCAGCAGTTTCTTGAGGGCTGTCGGCGCGATCCGATCTGCCTCATCGAGAATAATCCAACTCGTTGTTCCGGCAAGCGTCTCATCCTGGGCGTTCAGCGCCGCCTCAAGCTGCGGCTGAAGCTGCGCTTCCGTCAGCTTGACACCTTCAAAGCGCACATAAATCGCGCGATCCAGAATTCCGATAAAAGCAAGGTGCTGCGCCTTAATATTCGGATGAATCAGAATGATCCGCTTTTCAGAGGGCAAACTACGGAGCTGCTCGGCAAGCTGCTGTACCATTGACGGGATCATGGGCAAACCTTTATATGTTGGCCTAACGAAATTACGCCAGAACCGACAACAGAAATCTAACTGATTTCAGTATTCTAACGTAATTAGTCTCATCGTGGCAAGGCGAATAATATCTTATCCATCAGGCGCAGCTATTGAGCATTGCGGCGGCGCGCTTCGGTCACACTGGGGATGCTTTCCATGCGCGACAAGATCCGCGTGAGTTTCTGCATATCGTTGATTTCGATGGTGAGGTTGAGGGTGGCAATGTTCTGGCGCACATTCACATTGACGCTCGACATATTAACCTTTTCGTCAGCCATTACCGTGCTGATGTCGAGCATCAGACCTTCGCGGTCGTAGGCGACAATTTCTATCGCCACAGAGTAACGCTGCTCCTGGCTCAGTTTTCCCCACGTCACGTCGATCAGGCGCTCGCTCTCCTGCGCCAGATTCGCGCAGTCCGCCCGGTGAACCGTTACGCCGCGTCCGCGCGTCACAAAGCCGACGATCTCATCACCGGGCATGGGGTTACAGCAGCGCCCCATATTCACGAGCAGGCCGCCTGTCCCCATGATATTGACACCATTGGAAATATCAATCGACAGCGCTGCCGGACGTACCTTGAGGAATTCTTCTTCGCGCTGTTCTTCATCGCGCCGTTCCATTTCGAGGATACGATTGGCAATTTGCGCGCCGTGAATGTCGCCCTCACCCACCGCCGCGAAGAAGTCGTCAATGCGGTCAAAGTTAAACGTACGGCTCACGTTTTCGTAGGACAGCGTATCAATCACACCGAGGCGCTTCATCTCGCGCTCGAACACCTCGCGCCCGCTGGAAACATTCTTGTCGCGATTTTGCTTGCGGAACCAGTAGTGAATCTTCGAGCGCGCTCGCGCCGTCGCCACAAAGCCCAGATTCGGGTTGAGCCAATCAAGGCTTGGCCCGCCGCGCTTGGAGGTGATGATCTCGATCTGATCGCCTGTTTTCAAAACGTAGTTTAGAGTGACCAACCGTCCACTGATACGCGCACCTCGGCAGCGATGCCCGATGTCCGTGTGGATGTGATACGCGAAGTCAATCGGCGTCGCCCCGGCAGGCAAATCGACAATGTCACCTTTGGGTGTGAACACGTAAACGCGATCCTGAAAGACTTCGGTTTTCATGGTCGCGACGAACGCCGCCGCATCATCTTCCGAATCGCGCCCGAATTCCATCAGCTTACGTAGATAGTTGATCCGCTCTTCGTAGGCCGTGTCCTGTCGGCGCGAATTGCCTTCTTTGTAACGCCAGTGCGCCGCGATACCGTACTCGGCATGTTCGTGCATGTCCATCGTACGAATTTGGATCTCGACGGTTTTGCCCTGCGAGTCGAGGACAGCCGTATGCAGGCTCTGGTAGAAGTTGTCCTTCGGTGCAGCGATGTAATCGTCAAACTCGCCCGGGATCGGTCGCCACAGATTATGCACCACACCGAGCGCAGCATAGCAGTGCGGAATACTGTCAACAATCACGCGCACCGCTCGCACGTCGTAAATCTGCTCGAAAGGCAGCTTTTTGCGCTCCATTTTCTTGTAGATGCTGTAGATGTGTTTGGGGCGCGCGGTGATGATCGGGTTCTTGATGTCGTACTTATCCAGCTCAGGCCGCAGCACGTCGATGATGCGATTGAGATAAGCCTGACGATCCGCGCGGCGCTCATCGACTTTCGCCGCCAAATCGCGATATTCGTCTGGCATCAGATAGCGAAAACTCAGGTCTTCCAGTTCCCACTTGATCTGCCAGATACCGAGGCGGTTTGCCAGCGGCGCGTAAATATCGAGCGTCTCCTGCGCAATCTGCTGCTGTTTATACGACGTCATGTAACCGAGCGTTCGCATATTGTGCAGGCGATCCGCCAGCTTGACGAGCACGACGCGCACGTCATCGCCCATCGCCAGCGCCATCTTGCGGATGTGTTCAAAGCCGCGATCCGTCGGACGACCGCGCTTGTCGAGCGTTTCCGCCTTAGCTGGCAGATTTTTCAGTTTGGTAACGCCATCGACGATCCCAGCAATCGTGCTGCCGAATTCGGTCTTCAGCTCATCGAGCGTAACATCGGTATCTTCGAGAACGTCGTGCATGAGCGCAGCCGAAATCGCCTCAGCATCGAGTTTCATTTCAGCCAGGATGTGCGCGACCGCGATGGGATGCGTAAAATAGGGTTCGCCCGACTTGCGGAACTGAGTCGCGTGCGCCGCCTCCGCTTTGCGGTAGGCTCGTTCGATCAAGGCGCGATCAGGTGGGGTAATGTCGGGAAGGAGTTCAAGCAGGGATTGGAGATTCATCTCCAGTACAGGCGTATGATTCATACGGTTCTCACCGATAATGCCTTTAACTCTATTTTACATCAGATTGTCAGAACGGCGGAGCGCGACACGATAGAATCGCGTTAAAATTTAACGAACTATAGCCGGATGAGAGAGGATTTGCAATTGCCCGACTTATTGAATGTCGATGATGCTGTAAACCGTATTCTAAGCGGAATCAATACTCTGCCTGACGAAACCGTGCCGCTGCTGGAAGCGCTCGGTCGTGTGCTGGCTGAGCCTGTCGTTTCCGAAATTTCGCTGCCCCCCTTCGCCAATTCGAGCATGGATGGCTTCGCCGTCCGTTCCGCCAACCTGCAATTCACCAGCGCCGAACAGCCCACATTCCTGCGTGTGGTCATGGACATTCCCGCCGGGAGCAGCCCCGAAGGCAATCTCAATCCCGGACAGGCCGCCCGCATTATGACGGGCGCGCCGCTGCCGCAAGACGCCGACGCGGTAGTTCCGGTCGAAGACACCGATCAGGAGTGGAAAGCGGGCAGCAATCCGCCGCTCCCTCCATTGATTGGCGTGCGTAAAAGCGTCCGCCCCGGTGATTATGTACGCCCGATTGGTGAAGACATACAGGCTGGTCAAACCGTGCTGACAGCGGGCACGGTTATCCGCGCACAGGAACTCGGCGCGCTGGCGGCGCTCGGACATGCAACCGTGACCGTCAAGCGTCGTCCCCGTGTCGCCATTCTCAGCAGCGGCGATGAACTCATCGATGTGACGGAGACGCTCGCCCCTGGCAAAATCCGCGACGTGAACGGCTATACCCTTTTCGGCCTGATTATCGCCAATGGCGGTGAGCCGATCCGCATTCCGACCGCGAAGGACTCGCTGGAAGACGTGCGCCGCCGCTTTCAGGAAGCGCTCGATTTCAAGCCCGATTTGGTCATCAGTTCAGCCGGGGTTTCGGTCGGCACCTTCGATGTCGTGCGCGAAATCATGGACGAGTTGGGCAAAATCGACTTCTGGCGCGTCAATCTGCGACCCGGCAAGCCCCTCGCCTACGGGACGCTCGGTGGCGTACCCTTCTTTGGCCTGCCGGGGAATCCAGTTTCGGCGATGGTCACCTTTGATGTATTCGTGCGCCCCGCGCTGCTTAAAATGAGCGGCAGACCGCACGCCGCACCGACCGTCGAAGCCACGCTTAGAGAACCATTAACGTCGGATGGACGCCGCAGTTATATTCGTGTTAAACTCTCGCGAGAAAATGAGCAGTGGGTCGCTGAATCCACCGGGACACAAAGTTCTGGCGCGCTGATGTCGATGGTTCTGGCGGATGGACTGCTCGTTATCCCCGAAAGTGTGACTGAGGCGCGCGCTGGAGAGAAATTTACAGTGCGGCTTTTACGAAATATCGAATAAGCGAGAGGTTCCCACCCATGTCTACCGTTATGCCGCAAGCGAGCGAAACGACCCCCAAACCAAGACGCTTTACGCTCTGGCATGTAAGCCTGATTCTGCTGCTCGTCGGGCTGGCAATCACCGGCTACCTAAGCTATGAACATTTCGCAGGCAACGAAGTCGCCTGTGTCGGCGGTCCCGATTCAGCCTTCAACTGCGATGCCGTCAACAGCAGCATCTACTCGCAATTCATGGGGATTTATGTCGGCTATCTCGGCCTGTTCGCAGACATCGTGATGCTTGCGGTACTACTGCTCGAAAAACGCATCAATATCCTGCGCACCTACGGCGTGATCATCATCTTCGCCATCGCTTTGCTCGGCTTCATCTATCACGATTACCTGACCTACGTCGCGGTGACACGCATCGGCAAACTCTGCATCTGGTGTTTGACCGAACATACCATCATGACGATTCTCTTGATCGTCACCAGCATTCGCCTCTACCGAACGCTCATGGGCAGCGGTGAGGAACTGGAAGAAGCCTGAACCGGACTTACAATTCACGGGCACAGAATCACAAACGCCTGCTTCAAAGAGCAGGCGTTTTCATTTACTTTGCCTTTTAGATCAGGTGGTCGAACTAGCCGCGATGATTGCCACGCAGTGTGCGCTCGAAGATGTCTTCCATCTGGTCGCGCTGACGTTCGCGCTTGTCGGCACGGCGATCCCGCTTCCGGGAGGTAGACTTCGACGGCGCGACATAGGTCTCGCCGTTGGCTTCCATCGCGCGCCGTAATGCCAGTTCCATCGCCGTCGGCTGATATTCTTCTTCTGCTTCGTCAGCAGCAACCGCCGCCTTCGCGACTGCGACTTCGGCCTGTTCGAGCGCCTTCAGGCTCAGGTCGATCCGACGCTTCTTGCGGTTGACCTTGATCACCTGTGCGGTCACCGGGTCGCCAACCTTCACCACGTCAGACGGCGAATTCACATAACCGCTCGCCAGTTCTGATACGTGGATCATGCCTGGACGTTCCGCCCCAATATCGACAAAGACACCGAAGTTCTCCATCCGTACTACCGTTCCGGTGACGGTCGAGCCTTCTTTAATATCGTCCCAGGGCATCGCAGGTGGCTTGACCAGCGACAGAGCGATACGCCCTGTATCCTGCTCAACCTTCAGGATGTAGACGGTAATCTGCTCACCCGCCTTAACCACATCCTCAACATTTCGCACATTCGGGCGTCCAAGCTGCGAAATGTGCAGCAGCCCATCATGTCCGATGCCAATATCGACAAACGCCCCAAATAACTCGATGCGCTTGACCGTTCCTTGCAGTTCCATCCCGACTTCCAGTTCGTCAATCGAACTAGGTTTTGCTGTAATTTCGCTCATTGCGCCCCGTCCTCTTTCCCCGTTAATTTGCATCACCCACCGTCTGGTGTCGGTGTTAATGTCACACTCGGTGTTACTTCAAACGCGCTGGTATCGTATGCCTCATACGCTTTGTAGCCGTCCCAGGCGTGTAAACTGCTGGTCTTGATCAGCAAATCCATGTCCGGCGGGGTCATGTACAGCACACCAACGATCTCGCTGCTTGCACTGAGTGATCCCGTTGTTCCCGGTACGAACGCATACACAACCAACGACTGATCCGGGTAAATCAGGTTCATGACTGCCTGATCGTCGGAGTAGGGGCTGCCCACCAGATAGGTGGGATTGCCCTGAGCCTCGATCAACTGACCCAGTGTCACCGTTGGCGCAACACGCAGAAAGAGGACGTTGACGCTTTCGCCATCTTCGCTGAACATCTGGCAGCAGGACGACCCACCCTTCTGCTGAAATTCGGCGACCATCGCTTTGGATTTGTCATCACTTTGTACATTGACACTTTCGAGCGTGGTATCGTCTTGCAGTTTTGTCAGCGCTTCGCTCCAGGGAGTAACTCCCGGCGTAATACCGCGCCAGCAGGGAGATGAACACGCCGGATCGTTCGTGATGAGACTGGTATCCTGAAGGAGTTTGTCATCGCGCAAAGGAGGTGGCGGGGAACAAGCGGCAAACAACAATACCAGGGCCATTACGCCCGGCAATATCAAACGATGCTTCATAGACAGAACAACTTTCATAGTGATGACAGCAGGTAGTTTGTTGTAGAGCAGCCCGTTCGCACGGGCTGCTCCGTCGTGTCTAGCTCGATTTTGTGAGGGTGAGCGAGTAAGTTCCGGTTGTACCGCCGTATCGCGCACCGAAGTGAGTGGCTATGATAATATATTGTCCGTTCGCTGGCAAGGCAAAGTTAGAGATTAGCGAATTGGTATTCTCGCCAACGACTGCATCATCGTTCGCCGCCACCTGATTGCCCGCCGGGCCGATGACATAGAGGGATGGATCGAGGTTGCCCGACGTGTTGTTCATGGCAATGCTGTACGTTTCACCTGCCGTGCCCGTCAGCACATACACATCGAACTTGTTATCCTGCGTAATCGTTCCGCTCTGCGGCGTACCCGCGTGCAATACCGTTGCGCCTTCGAGACGCGGCTGATAATCCAGGCTGTCCACGCCCGTAATGATCCCGCCATCGCTGGTGACAACCTGTCCGTCCGCCGTGATCGTGAAGCTCGTCAGATAGCGGTCGTTCAGCAGCGGGCGAATTGTGTCCGTGAAGACCTGCTTGCCGTTGTAAGTCACGTACAGGTTCGCCGTCACGGGAGTCGTATCGTTACACTCGTTCTTGAACCAGATTTGCAGTTCGTAGACGCCTGCGCGAGGCGGATTTGAAGTCGGCCAGTAGATATATGAGAACGGCGTTCCCTGCGGCACGGTACAATTGTTATTCCCCAGCGCCGTCATCTGACCGCCGCTGGCAATCTGCGGCTTATCCACGTATACCGAGTTCGAGGCTGGGTCGCGCACCAGCATTTGCAGGTCTGCCGCGTTATTCCAGAGCAGACGCACTTCAAGCGAACCGCGCGGCAGATCGAGGAATGCCTGTGAAAGCTGCGTCCCCTGCGAGGTGAGCGTCAGGCTGTAGTTACCCTGTGTCCCGCCGATGCGTTTAGCGTAGCGTGTCGCGACAATCGTGTAGGTGCCTGCGCTTGGCAGCAGAGCATTCGTGATTTCGGCGTCGGTGTTCCCCTGTGCGCGGTCGTCATTCGACGAAACAATATTCCCTGTCGAGTCGAGCAGGAACAGGAACGTGTCCAGGCTGCCCGAATCCGCGTTCATGTCAATCGTGACCTGATCGTTGGCCTGTCCCTCAAACGAATACGCTTGATACGACTGTTGATTCGTGATTGTCCCCGAAGCCGGAATACCGATCTCAATCGGTGACGCCCCCGCCATAATCGTCGCCGCATCCGCCGGAAGCTGATCGTTGACCACGCCGCTCAGACCCGTCAGTTCGCTCGTGCCATCCGCATTGACCACGAAGCTCGCGTCGAAGACCTGCCCTTCCAGCAGCGAACCTTCAACCGGATCGAGCGCCTTGCCATCGACGGTTGTCGAAATCGTGAAGCTCACTGGCGACTGACCAGCGCACGCCTTTTGAAAGTAGACCAGTACTTCATAGCTGCCCGTCGGAATCCCGCCCGGCGTCCATGATGCGGTTTCGCTGGGCGAACTCGTCGTATTGGCGCAGCCCTGATTAGCGTTGGCGGTAATGCTGCCACCGCTGCTCACGGTTGGGGTTTCCCAGTACAGCGATCCTCCAATCGGATCGCGAACTTCAAGATCAAGGTCGTCTGTCGTCGTCCAGCTTAGTTGAACTCTTAAGCCATTACTGGTCAGCAGTTGTCCACCGCCGATATTCGCCGCGCCTACAGGCGTCGCCTGAGACGTCGCAGCGCTTTCTGGCGTTGCGGTTGCTTCCACGCTCGTGGCGTCAGTCGTCGTTTCCGGCGTCGAGACAGTCACTTCCTGCGCAGTCAGCGTGAATTCGACCAGACTGACCGATTCAACGCCTGCCGATTTGAAAACGGTGACGAAGTACGCCCCCGCCGATGGCAGGGTTACATTGGTCAGCGTCACCTGTCCGGTCGCATCTTTATCATAGGCTTGCGCAACGGTTGCACCGGAGGAATCCGTTAGAACAAGCGCCAACGGAACGCCGATCTGGTCAGCAGCCGTAAAGGTCAAAACCTGACCGGCGCTGCCCTGAAGGGTGTACACCTGAACGAGATTATTCTCGTCCAGTGCCCCTGCTTGCGGTGTACCGGGTACGAGCGTCCGCTGGCCTTGCGCCATCACTGCTGGAACCAGCAGGAGCAGCAGCACGCCCAGCAACCACAGACGCCGCTTATTCAATTTCAGCATGGAGTATTCCTCCTGTTATAAACAAAGTCATTGCTGCACTCGCGAAGTGTAACCAATCGATTGAGTGAATGCTATCCGTAAACTCAACGCTTGACCACCGCTGAGGACACGCAGCCACCACCGCTACGAGCCGTTGTCTCCCTCAACCGAGGATGGCGTTACGGCTTGCCCCGGCGCAAGTTCAACAAAAGTCGTCGTTCCCTCAATCACATTGACGATACGCGTCACGGGTTCGCCGTTGATATTAGCGATCACCTCATAGCGACCGACAGGCACGTCGCCAACAGCGAAATTCTCGTGCCACACCGGGTCGGAATTCACGTCAATCGTTGTCCCCTGAAAAATATAAGTCGTGGTTGTGTCAGTGTTCAATCCGGTTGCCCAGTTGCGAACCGTTACGTTGGCGTCCATCACGACGCGACCACTGGCGTCCGTTACGCGCCCCGCGATGACGCCCGCGCCAACGTAGGGAACCATCCACAAAACCGGATCGTAAGTATCGCCATAAGTCGCAGGATCGTTGTTATTCCCTTTGCCCAGACGAACCTCGAAATGAACATGTGGCCCGCTGACACGCCCCGTATTGCCCACTAGACCAACCGGATCGCGTGTATCAACGCGCTGCCCACTCACGACCAGAACCGCCGAAAGGTGCGCGTACAACGTATACAGATGTCGTCCCTCAAAGCCGAAATCATGCTCGATCATCACGACGTTGCCATAGCTGGGGCTGCTCTGGAAGCCCGGCCCCGCCCAAACAACCGTCCCCGGCCCAGCGGCACGCACCGTTTGACCAATATCGTTCGGCATGTCGATGCCCGTGTGGATGCGCCAGGCATTTTCTGGCCCATCCGTACCATAAGCATAGTAAAACAAGCCTTTGTTGTTCGCGCTGGAATCGACCGGGCGAATGAAATAGTAATGATCGCGCCCCAGAACGTCATGCGAAATCGGCGGAATCAGCGGCGGCGGCTGCCACGAAGTCGCAGGCCGCGTGACCGAAATCTCCGTCAGCGGGATGTTGGTCGCCAGCGGCGCGGTTGTCACGGCAGGCAGCGTTGGCGTCGCCGCGACACTGAATTGCAGCGTCACCGCGCCTGCATTACTGCCCAAATCACCTGGCGAAACTGGGGTCACCTGCCCGTTGAGCGCCAGTGTCGGCGCGACAAAGTTCGCTGTCGGAATCGCTACGGTTGGCAGCGGCGTGCTGTTGCTGCCAAAGCCCTGCTCCAGAATCTGCTCCCAGCCATTGACAGGCTGGGTCGGTTCGCCCTGGGTCGGCACAATCACTGTGAGCGCCTGTGATGGGCGCGAATTCAAATAGACAATCACACCAAAGACCGCTACCGCGATCACGACCAGCATAAACGCGGAGATACCACCTGCTTGACGCTGCATTGTTTATCCCCTGCTACCCGTCTGATCCACCCGCAACGACCGAGGGAACGATTTGCAGCGGCGGGGCAGTTGGACGAACTTCCGGTGCGCCAACGGTCGGCGCAAAGTTCCCCAATTGACCTTCGGTGTAAATTTCACGCATCGCTTCGAACCAGCTTAGGCCATCCCTCTTCTGGAATGACCAATAATTGATCGTGTTGGAATTGGCGCGCCAGTCGCTCCCTGCTGGAACCCGCTGCCAGCCATAATCAGCAGCGATCTGCGTGAAATCGACATAATAGCCGTCGGGAACCGAATCGCGCAGCTTACCACCCTGATCATAAGCCTGAACATCGCCCGCCGTGCGGCTGGCAAGATCCCAGGGCAGATGCCGAAGCGGCTCACCCAACTGACCGGACTGCGCATCATCCGAAACGCGCACGAACACGCGCCAGAAGGTATCGACGCCAATATCCTCGCGCAGCACTTCCAGCGGCGGGGGGAAGCCAACAATCGCATTGCGTGTCAGCGAGAAAGCGCGCCCGGTCATCAGCCAGTTCCGCCGCTCCTCACCCGGCTGCGGCGGTCGGTTGATACTCCAGAAAGCGTCATCCAGTTTCCCTAAAAAGTCCCAGCCAAGCTTTTGATTGACACGGTCG
Organism: Anaerolineae bacterium; assembly: GCA_034432495.1. GTDB lineage: Bacteria > Chloroflexota > Anaerolineae > Aggregatilineales > Phototrophicaceae > Flexifilum. Next base: position 44,826 of record DAOUCB010000180.1, read on the forward strand.
CGCAGCGCATTGAACGAATCGTTGACGCGGTCGCTCAACACAGCCTGATCAACGGTGACGCCCGCAATCGAATTGAGGCGGTACGGCGGGTCAGTGTTCACTTTATCGGCCTGCTCGACGAACAACGGTTCCGTCCGGGCAGGCGGCAGTCCGCCCGAATTGACGAGCGCCTGCGGCAGCGGCGCAGCCGTCCATGAGATCCGCGTCGAACCCAGCGGCACAGGAATAATCGCCGTGCCTACGCCCGCCCCGCTGAACGGATTGACGATCAACTGCGAGCCATCGACCGAATCGACGGCTGCGACGATGCTTGTCCCGTCTGGCGACCATGCTGGCGTTCGTCCCACGTTGATGACCTGCGCACCATTCGACGGATTATCGGTCGAAATCACGAAGGTCTTTTCCTGCCCCTGATCAAGCGCGCTGTAAGCAATCCAGCGCCCATCAGGACTCCATGCAGGATAGTCCTCCTGTCGATCCGGGCTTTGCGTCAGGTTGACGACAGCCTGATCGTCCAGCGAGAAGACATAAATATCCTGGTTGCCGTCGCGCAGTGAGACAAACGCAATCTTGCGCCCATCCGGCGACCATGCCGGCGAATAATCGGGCGCATCCGAATTGCCCGGCAGGCGAATCGGCTGCTGCGAACCGTCGATGCGCATCACGTAAATGTCGAGATTGTTGCCCTGATAACTCTCGTAGGCCAGCCATTCGCCGTCACTGCTCCATGTCGGCCCGCCCTGAAACGAGAGATCGTAGGTCATACGGGTCGTGTTTCCCGTGACTGTATCGTAAATGTAGATTTCCCAGTTGCCATCCTGCCGTGACGCATACGCTAACCTGCGTCCGTCCGGTGACCAGGCCGGATCGCGTTCATCGTCGGCGCTGTTGGTAATGCGAATCGGCGTGCGGCTGCCCACCGGCACCGCCCAAATGTCGGTCTGCCCCAAATCACGAACGACGTAAGCCATGGTCCCGCGCGCTTCGAGGATTTGCGGCAGCGGGGTGGTTGTCGGCACAGGGGTGCTTTGCAGGATAGCGACACTCGTCGGTGCTAAAGGCGACGCAAACAGCGCTGCATCGACCGCAGGCGCATCCGATGAGGCGGTGCGCGCGGGATTCGTTGCCCACAGCACCACACCCACCAGCACCGCCAGCAGCAGCACCGAAACCAGGCTCAGCACGCGATTCTGCGCCCGCAGCGGGTCTTCAGCGACGCCAGCCTGCATTTGAGCGCGGGCTGCCCGACGCGCCATTGAACCGGAAGTTGTTCGAGCGCTGCGCCGTGTGCGAATACCAAACGCGCCCAGGATACCGCCGAATATCAACCCAAACAGGGCAACGATTGGGCGCAGCACGAACCACAGGATGCCGGCAATGAACAGGAGCACGACGGCGACTCGCCGCCAGATCATGCTCACGCCATCCAGCGTAACGTCAACCAGAGCGATGCTGCTCTTCAGAAAAACGATGCCCAGTTTGTCGGTGAAGCGATACGCGCGTACCAGCATTCTTTACAAACAAGCCTTGAATTCTTTTCGGTTGTAACGAATTGTAGCCGCAAACCGCAGCAGCAGCAATTTCCGTTCATTACGAATGCGAAATTTGTGTTAGAATTTTCAAAGGTATTGTATTTTCGACAAAATAATAGTTGCCGTCTGAGAGGAATCACGATGTTCCGGCTGAAAGCTGCGCTCGTCCCTATTCTCATTGTTATGCTGGTTGCTTTTTCCGTCTCAGCACAGGAAGACCAGACGATCCACATCGTCCTTCCCGGCGAAAATCTTTTCCGAATTTCCCAGGAATATAATGTTGCCGTCGATAGCATCGCTCAGGCCAACAATATCACCAACACCTGGCGCATTTACGCCGGGCAAAAGCTCATTATCCCCACTGAAAATACGGATGTGACGGTCGTCACCCTGCCGGAACAGCCGACGATTGAGGCTCCAGTCATTATTCCGACACCAACCGCCCTTCCCGTCGAGCATTACACCGTGTCGCCGGGGCAAAGCCTCGCCCAGATTGCCCAGAATCACGGCATGTCGCTCGACCAGATCGCCCGTCTGAACAATATCATCAACCCTGACCTGATTTACGCGGGTCAGCAGTTGATTGTGACCGGCGGCGACGGCAGCGACACGACTGCTGTCAGCCCGAACGCCGATACGCAAGCGCCTGTCGCCCCGACACCCGCCCCCAGCACATCCGCTGATGTCACTCACATCGTCCAGCCGGGTGAAACCCTCGGCAGCATCGCGCAGCGCTACGGCATCAGTTGGCTGCAAATCGCTCAGGCCAATAACATCTATGATGCAGACCACGTCGAAGTTGGTCAGGAGTTAACCATCCCCGGCGGCTCTGTCCTCAATGCTGATTACAGCTTTATCTCTGCGCCCGCCGCGCCTCAGGCTCGAATTGGCGTCGGCAAGGAAATTATCGTTGACCTCAGCGACGAGCGTACCTACGCCTACGAAGACGGCAAGCTGGTGCGCAACGTCCTCTCTTCGACGGGTTTACCCGGAACACCGACTGTTCAGGGAGCCTTCAAGGTGCAGCGTAAATACGTCTCGCAGACCATGACCGGCCCCGGCTACTACCTCCCCGGTGTCCCCTATATCATGTACTTTTACGCGGGCTACGCCTTGCATGGTACGTATTGGCATAACAACTTCGGTCATCCGATGAGTCACGGCTGTGTCAACCTGCCCACCTCCGAAGCCGAATGGTTCTACAACTGGACGGAAATCGGCACCCCCGTATACGTCGAACCCTAACCTCAGATTTTCCCACTGAACAAATTAAAGAGGACTGAGCGAGAATATGGCTCAGTCCTCTTTCTTTGCGCCTTTGCGTTAGGCCTTTATTTTCCTGCTGCCTTTTACGCACTCTGCCCTAGCAGCCCCAGATCGCCTGCGTGATCCTGCATCGCCTTCAGCACCAGCGGCACATGCACTTCCCACAAATCGACGCCAAGTTCAGCAACCGCTTCCTCGATTTCGTCACGGTTCACGCCTGCCGCGAATGCCTTATCTTTCCACTTCTTGCGAATTGATTTCACTTCGACTTCGCGTATGTCCTTCGACGGACGCACCAGCGTCGTCGCCGTGATCAACCCCGTCAGTTCATCGACGGCGTGCAGCGTTTTGTCGCGCAGTGTGACGCGCTCTGCCAGCGGCCCGTGACTGAGAATTGTCTGTACATCCGCCTCGTCCAGGCCGCGTTCGCGCAAAATCGGCGCGCCATCCATCGGGTGTGTTTCGAGGGTTGGATGAATCTCCCAGTCAAAATCGTGCAGCAGGCCGACCAGACCCCACGAGTCCGGGTTTTCGCCGTAGTGTTCGGCGTAAGCGCGCATCGCAAATTCGACCGACAGCATATGTTTACGCAAGCTCTCCGCCTGGACAAATTCGGTGACAATATTCCACGCTTGGTCGCGCTCCATAAAAATTACTCCTTTTAGAAAGCGGAAGTTTCAGCCACCGAAGACACGGATGCTGATGACAATCGGTTGACCGATACGCAGATTTCCCGGCGTGCGCAGTTCCCATGTCCCCGACAGCGGATCGTGCGCGGCGGGCGTGTGGCCTTTGAAATCAATCACCGTTTCGTC
>DAOUCB010000181.1:0-67563 GCA_034432495.1 Anaerolineae bacterium
ATGAGAACGTTTACCGTGAAACCGAGAAAGGGATGAAGCAGCACGTATACTGCGATATAAGCCAGAGTGAGGCTTATAATTACGAGCAACCGTTTGCGCAACGACATTCGGATGATAAACACAGGAATTACATACCAGCGTGAGCTATTATTACATTCAAGTCCTTCGTCAAAAGAATAGTATCATGATTTATCCTTCCGATTGGTTGCGAAGTACAACCGGCTTGTGAATATATTTCTCTCCCCTTGAAGGGTTTCAGAATGCCGAAAAAAACAAAAACGATTCGTATTCTTGTCGATGAACAGAAGCATCTGGAAATCAAGGCGACTGCCGAACGACAGCGCTATCGCACGCTTTCGAGCTACGTCACCGACCTGATCGAGCGTGACATGCAGGCACATCCCGCCAAAGCAAGCCGGGCCGCTGCGCACCCACCGCAGCAAGCAAACCTGCTTCTGGAGGACGCCTCACCCAAGCCGGTTCAAAGCCTGGCAGGAGTCTCCGATTTTTTACTGGCGATTGATATTGGCAACACAAATGTGCATTTTGGGCTGTGGCGCGAAACTGAGTGGGTGATCACCTGGCGCGCGCGCACAGTCCCGGAGAAAATGCCGGACGAATACGCTGTCCTGCTGCGCAACTTCCTTGAAAGCGCTGACCTGACCTTCGCGGCAATTTCCGGCGTTGCCATCAGCAGCGTCGTCCCGCGCCTGACGATTACGTTCGTCGAACTGGTGCAGCGCTACATCCATGTCGAACCGCTGGTAGTCACGCACGAGACCAAAACGGGCGTGCGCATTGAGATCGATCAACCTGCACAGGCAGGCGCAGACCGGATCGTCAATTCAGCGGCAGTGGTCGCACTCTATGGCGCTCCGGCAATTGTGATCGACTTTGGTACAGCGACGACCTTCGACATCGTTTCGCCTGATGGTGCTTACCGAGGCGGCGCGATTGCGCCGGGGATCAACATCTCGCAGGATGCGCTGGTCAACGCCACGGCGCGCCTGCACAAAGTCGATCTGCTGCCGCCGCCCTGCGTGATCGGCACGAACACAATTCACGCGATGCAATCAGGAATTTTTCTCGGTTACGTGGCGATGATCGAGGGCATGGTCAGGCGCTTCAAGGTCGCGATGCGCGACGAACACGTGCAGGTAATCGCGACAGGCGGACTCGCCATCCTGTTCAACGAAAGTACCGATGTGATCGACCTGATTGCGCCTGAACTGACGCTCGAAGGGCTGCGTGTGATCTATGAGATGAACCGGTAATGGCTATTGCTTTAGCCGTCGATCTGCTCAAGGGTCACGCTTGAATCGATCTGACGCAGATAAGCAAGCGCTTCGTCCACCGAATTGCAAAAGGTGAACTGCGCATCCTTGAAAGCGATCTGCGACACCATCGACGTAATAAAGCGCATGATCACATTCGACCCGACGATGAGCACCACGCGACCGCCCTTGCCCGTTTTATCCGCCACGAACGCCTGGCGTACCTGGTTGATCGACTTCGGGTAGCTGCGAACGGCGGACAGGTCGATAATGCTGTGAACAGGGGCATCCCCGTCGATGAGGAACTGAAAAAAGGTCTGCTGAATCGAGGTGAGTTCTTCAACGGTGACGGCATCGTAAAAACGTTCGTAGATCACCCGTTTGGGCTGCTGCCAGGAAATTTCGACACTCATGGAGCGGTATCCCCGAAGCGACAAGACGATAACCTAGGTTAGCATAGAGACGATCCGTCGTGTGTGGAGATTCGCCGAAATTCAAACGGATTGCAGGATTTTTACTTGCTGAGGATTTTGCCCAAGGTGTGCAAGCACCACCAGTGGATCAAACAGCGCGCGCTCGATTCGTCGGGTGCGCGCTGGCAAAAATCAGCACCTGGAGCAAAGACCGTCCCTGAATAAGCTCAGGTCGGGAGCATTCCCTCGCCGTAGACTGTCCCCGGCTGGATGACAATCGGCGCGCCCGTGTCCACCGTGGCGATCAGGTCGTAGGTGGTCGCTCCCGTAACACGCACCGGCACGATCTCCCCTTCCGGTAACTCGCCATCCACGATCACATAGCCGTCGATCTCGGGGGCATCACGGTAGCTGCGTCCCAGACTGAGGGCATCGCCCGTCGGTTCGCCGTCTTCGTCTTCGCCTTCGCCGTGCCCTTCAACCAGCACTTCGATGCGCTTGCCGATCATGGCCTGATTTTTCCTGAGGCTGATATTCTGCTGAAGCTCCATCAGGGCATTGTAGCGGGCTTCCTTCACATCGTCTTCGACCTGGAAGGGCAGCAGCGCGCTCGGCGTGCCGATTTCGTAGGAGTATTTGAACGCGCCGACGCGGTCGAATTCCAAATCCTTGACGAACTTCATCAGGCCGTCGAATTCTTCGTCGGTTTCGCCGGGGTAGCCGACAATGAAGGTCGTCCGCACGGCGAGATCGGGCATGGCGCTGCGCATATTCGCCAGCGTCTCGTAGACCCATTCGACTTTGGCGGGGCGCTTCATACGTAGGAGCGTGTCACGGTGACCATGCTGAAGCGGAATGTCGAGGTAGTGCAAAATCTGCGGGTGGCGCGCCATTGTCTCGATCAGGCGCGGCGTGACGTAACCGGGATAGGCATACATGACGCGAATCCAGGGAATATCGGGCGCGGCTTCGACAATGCCGTCGAGTAACTGCGCCATGCCCTCTTTCATGCCCACGTCGGAACCGTAATCGCTGGTATCCTGCGCAATCAGGATGATTTCCTTGACACCCATCGCCTGAAGTCGTACCGCTTCCTGAAGGATCGAGTCCATTGGGCGGCTGACCATCGTGCCTTTGATTTTAGGGATGGCGCAGAAAGCGCAGGGGCGGCGGCAGCCGTCCGCGATCTTGAGGTAGGCGCTCGCGCCCTGCACACTGGCACGCAAAACGCCGCGTTCGTCCAGCCCGACGACTTTGGCATCGGTGGGCAGGTGATAGAGCGGCTCCGGGTGCTTGCGCTGGCGCAGCCGCCCGACCAGATCGAAAATGTCCATCCAGCGGCGCGTGCCGATCACCCCGTCGAGGCCGGGGACTTCCTGCACCAAGTCCGCGCCGTAGCGCTGCGAGAGACAGCCCGCCGCGATCACCATCTGACCGTCGCGCCGTCCATCGACCAATTCGCGCAGGGTGTCAATCGATTCCTGCTTGGCGGCGTCGATGAAGCCGCAGGTATTGACGATCAGCACTTCGGCTTTGTCGGCCTCGCTGACGCCTTTCATGCCGTTCTGACTGAGTACCTGCGCCATGCTTTCCGAATCGACGGTGTTTTTGGAGCAGCCGAGGCTGAGCAGATAGTATTTGTTCTTGCGTGACGCCATGCGTAATCATTTCATCTTGTACGAGTGGAATGTTCCTATTCTAGCATGTTCCCGGCGTAAAATGAGGGCACAATCCACAGACCACAGCTTACAGGTTTATCCCCGGCTCGTTATAATAGAGGCAGCGTGGCAGACGGTTCAATCAACACGGGCATGAGAGGATGCGGGGATGGCTGTAGATACGTTGTATCAGATTCCGCTATTCGAGGGCGTCAGCAGCGATGAGATGGCATGGCTGACCGCCAACAGCCAACTAGTTCATCTGGAAAACGGCGATTATTTCGTCAGGGAACACGACACCCACGTACGTTTCTCTGTGATTCTGGAAGGCGAGATGCAGGTCACACGCATGATGCACGGCGCGGTGACGGTTGTGGGGACGACGCCGCGCGGGATCACCTGCGGTCAACTGAATATCCTCAACGATACGCCCTCCGAGCAAACGATACAGGCCATTATGCCGACAACGCTGATGGTCTTTGAGCCGGAGGCATTCCGCGCGATTTTCAGCGCCAGCCCCAAAGTCGGGTCGCGGATTCTGCGCATCGCCGCCGAGCGGATGGCGATGTTTGTCAGCCAGGAGACGCAGCAGCAAAAGATGGCAGCGCTCGGCAAGCTCTCAGCGGGGCTGGCACATGAGTTGAATAATCCGGCGGCAGCCGCGCGGCGCGGCGCACAGTCGCTGCGTGAGATGCTGCCCGCGCTTCAGGTGGAAACGATTGCGCTGAATAGCTGCTACTTCAGCACGAGCCAGACCGAAGCCCTGATGAGTTTACAGAACAGCCTGATTACGCGGGTAAGCCATCCGCCGACGCTCAGCCCGTTGGAGCGCCGCGACCGTGAGGAGGCGCTGGGCGACTGGCTGGGCGAAAAAGGGATCAGCGACGCCTGGGAGATCGCGCCGGTGCTGGTGGGAGTCGGCTTCACGCTCGACGAACTGTCTGAATTATCTGATCAGATGGGGCTGCAATACGCCCAGCAGGTGATCACCTGGCTTGGACACACCCTCTCGGCGACGGAACTGCTCGATACAGTCGAACAGAGCACGAAACGGGTTTCGGATCTCGTGAGCGCGATCAAGGAGTACACCTACATGGATCGGGCGCGGGTTGTGGGCGACGTGGATTTGCAGCACGGGCTGGAAACGACCCTGAAAGTGCTCAACCACAAGTTGAAGAACATCAACATCATCCGCGATTACGACCCCACCCTGCCCAAAATTTCCGGCAGCGGCAGCGATTTGAACCAGGTGTGGACGAACCTGATCGACAATGCCAGCGACGCGATGGAGGGTCAGGGGACGCTGCAAATTATCACACGCAACGAGAACGAATTCGCGATGGTCGAAATCACCGACAGCGGCAAGGGTATCCCGCCGGAGGTGCTGCCGCACATTTTCTCGCCGTTTTTCACGACGAAAGGCGTGGGCGAGGGGACGGGGCTGGGGCTGGATACATCCTACCGGATTATTCAGCAGCACAACGCAACCGTCGAGGTACAGTCCGAGCCAGGACGGACGCGCTTTATCGTGCGCATCCCGATCACAGAGCGTCATTAGAGAGGGCGATACCACAAAATAGCGTGGGGCGCTCAGGGGCGGAGAAGCAGGCGAACACTGGTCGCTCCACGCGAGCATTCAGGGACGGATAATGGGTCGCTCTGTGGCGGAAAATGGGTCGCTCTGTGGATCAAGAAGTTTGAACCAGCGCGATTGTCCAAGATGATGGGGGCAAAATCGCGAAAGATTATCCGCGTCCCGATTATGGATCGTCGGTAAATGCAGGCACTTAGGATCGGCGTATGACACAGGATGCAAATGCAGAACGCAGGGAAATCGAAAAGCGTTTGATGCGTTCCGCCGACGAATTGCTGAAGCTGCGCTTTAACCCAGAACAATGGTTAGAGAGTCAGGCGCTTAAAACTTTTATGGAAACTCTCTATGAGCTTGTGCAGTTCCATCAATGGCACGGTGAGATTCGTGACACAGTTGTTGGTTTCTTGGGGATAAGTGCCTATATCATCGTGACGGGGCTGCTCGATGAAATGCTTCTCGAAGAAAAGAACAGCGATTTGCATGAAAAAATGAAGGAAGAGCTTGACTACATCAAGACGACGATGCAAGAAATTATCGCTGAAGGCTACGCAAAGACGTATTGGGATGAAGAACATCAGGATAACGAATAGCTTGTCGTTCGTTACTTCCCGACCTTCGTCGGCGTCGCGTTCGGCGGCACGACACGCGGCGGCAAAATCGAGGTGGCGGTCGGAATCGGCGTATCGCTCGGCACAGGGGTGTTCGACGGCGTCAGGGTAAACGTCGGCGTCAGCGTGAAGGTTGGTGTCAAGGTCAGCGTGTTCGAGGGTGTGAGCGAAGGCGTTAAGGTCAGCGTCGGCGTATCGGATGGGATCGGTGTGAGCGAGGGCGTCAGCGTCAGCGTCGGCGTATCGCTCGGCGTTGGGGTATCGCTGGGAATCGGTGTATCCGACGGGATCGGTGTGTCACTTGGAATCGGCGTATCCGATGGGATCGGGCTGGCAGTAGGACTCGGCCCCGGTGTATCGCTGGGCGTCAACTGCGCGACCAGCGCGCCCGCCGCATCGGTTGGCGTGGGAATGGGCGTCGAACTCTGTTCTGCCGTCGGCGCATAGCCGGGGCCGCTGTTGATCTGCACGCCGCTTTTGCTGAACACGACTGTCACCATCTGCCCGCGCCCGCCAAAGGTATCCTGCTGCTGCCCGTTGAAAATAACATTCAGCCCTTCGGCATTGCTAGCAATCACGGTCACATTGTCACCTGCCGGATATTCGAGATGCGTCCCCGGTCGCGCGATGCCCTCATACTGATCGGTGCCATCAACGCTGATTTTCAGCCAGCTACGCTGTGCCATATCAATCGTGACCAGCACGCCCTGTCCGGTGAAATTGGGCTGAAGGTTGGGCGGAGTGGTCGGCAGGATGACGAATTCGGTCGTGGGCTGGAGCGTAAAGGTCGGCGAAGGGGGGAGCTGACCGAGAATGTTGCCATCGGGTACAGGCGCAGGATTGTTGTCGGGCTGCACCAGTTGAATGATCACGTAGGCGATCACCGCCAGCGCCGCCACCGCGACCAGCAGTCGCAGCAGCACGGTGAAAGGACTGGTGCGACGGCGCGGTTCGGTGCTGGGCGGGACAACGACCGCCGGAAGCGCGGGCGGCGTATCGGTGATCGAGCGCGGCGCAAGCGGCGGGAGCGGCTGGGTCGCGTCACGCTTTTTTTGGCTGGCGCGGGATTGTCTGCCGCTTAAACGACGGGGCTGCGTCGCATCGCGGAGCGCATCTTCGTAGTAGGCGACGATGCGGTCTTCTTCGAGGCCGAGATAGCGCGCGTAGTTGCGCATGAAGCCGCGAATCTGGATGGCAGCAAAGTCGGGGATGTTGAATTCGCCGACCTCAAACGATTCGAGGATGCGGCGTCGAATTCGCAGCGCCTGCTCGGCCTGATCAAGCGTAATCTCTTTGGCTTCGCGGGTCTCGCGAAGATAGCGACCAAGCGCCTGAGCATCCATTCAAGCCATGAATCCTGAGCGCCCCGGAGCGAACGCACGACTGGCGTTCGTCAGAGGCGCTGCTGATTTGCGAGGACTATTCGGCAGCTTCGTCAGCGGCTGACGTTCCGACAGCTTGTTCTTCGCCGCTTTCAGAAACTGCATCGGTGACTGCTTCGGCTGGTACTTCGGCTGGCACTTCGGACTCGGCGTCGGCGGTTGCTTCTTCGGCGGCGACCAGTTCACCCGCAGCCTGCCGTTCCATGAAGCGAGCGAAGTCTTCTTCACGCACAATCGTGACCTTGAGCATCGGCGCGATTTCGCTGCCGAGGCGCACAGGCACTTCGTGGGTGCCAATTTCACGCAGCGCCGTCTGGCTGATACGGCGGCGATTAATGTCGATCCCGGTCTTCGTATTCAGCGCATCGGCGATTTCGCTGGTGGTGACCGAACCGAACAGCTTACCCGTCGGCGAGGCGCGGCGACCAAAGAACAACTCCACGCCGTCGATCTGGCGGGCGAGTTCGTTCAAGCGCTGGTCGAGCGCGGCCTTACGGGTGGCGGCCTGCGCACGCAGCGATTCAGCCTGTTTCAGCGCTGCGGGTGTGGCCTTGCGCGCCAGATTCTTGGGCAGCAGCCAATTGCGCGCAAAACCGTCGGCGACTTCGATGACTTCACCGGCGACGCCGTGCTTGTAAACATCGGATAAAAGAATGACTTTCATGTGGTACATCCCTCGTTAAAGAACGCCCAATGGCGTATCGGGTGGGTCTTGCGAAGACGGGATTATAAATCAGTGAGCGTCCCTATGCCAAGTGTCAATCCCGCCGTATAATTTTGCCCATGATAACCCGTCCCTTTCCCAAACACGCCCTGATTGCCGTGCTGCTGGCATTCTTTGCCTTCTTTATGAGCGCGCTCGTCAGCCAAACGGTTTTTGAACGCCTGCCGCATCTCGAAGATGAGATGGCCTATCTGTTTCAGGCACGCACTTACGCAGGTGGCAACCTCGTCATTTCGACGCCAGAGCCGCGCCGCGCTTACTGGCAACCCTTCCTGATTGATCAGGGAGGCGAACGGTTTGGCAAATATACGCCCGGCTGGCCCATGCAGCTTGCCATCGGCGTGCTTTTGGGGCAAACCTGGATCATCAACGCTTTTTACGCCGCGCTGACGGTCGCGCTGGTTTATCGCTTAGGCCGCGAGATTTTCAACGCGGACGTGGGCGTGATCGCCGCCGCGCTAACGGCCTTTTCGCCGATGGCGCTGCTGCTCGACGGGACATTGATGGGGCATACCGCCGCGTTGTTCGCGGCGACGCTCTTTTTGTATGCATACTGGCGGATTGAGCGCGGTAAACGTCTGCTGCTGTGGGGGGCTGCCGCCGGAATCGCGCTCGGACTCCTGGTCGCCAACCGCCCCATCAGCGGGATCGCGATTGCAGCACCGTTGATTCTGTGGAGCGCTATTCGGCTGCTGCGCGGTCTGCTGCAAAGGCGGCAAGTCGCTCACGGAAACATCGTCGATGACGTAGGGCCACAGGCAGACATGCCCTCCCTGCCCATGACCGAAGCGTCCCTCCAGCTTGAGCAGCCTGCTACACCGCCCGATGAAATTGCCCGGCGGCGCTTTGTCCCGCGCGTAAACGTGCCGATCAGCGGCTTCGTGCCGACGCTCGCGCCGCTGGCGATCCTGAGCCTGTTCACCCTGCTGATCGCTTCGATTGTGCCGATCAACAACTATGTCGCGGTCGGCAGCCCGACCAAAGACCTGTACACGCTGGTCTGGAGCTACGATCAGATTGGCTTTGGCCCCTGCTGCGGGCGCAGCGGTCACACGCTCGAAAAAGGCATCCGGCAGGCGCGCTTCGACCTGTCGCTGACCGCGTCCGATTTGTTCGGCTGGCAGATTGGCTCGATGACCGACGCCAGCGGTACAGTCAACCCCGATATTTCAAATCACCTGCTGACACAGGCCAATTACTGGATAGAACTCGGCGTCAGTTGGATTTTGCTGCCCTTCGCTTTTCTGGTGGCCTACCGGCGCAAAGCGATCTTTATCGTCATCTGGGTGGCGGCGGCTCTTGGCTGGGTCGAATTCGCGCTCAATTTTCAGCACGGCACGCTGATGCAGAACCCACAGTTTTCGTGGGCGTGGATCATCACGGCGCTGATCTGGCTGTATTTGCCGCTGTTCTTCTGGCGCGACCGGATGCGCGCGTGGACGTGGATTCTGTGGAGCGCGGCGATTGGGCTGGTCGTCATGCAAATGGCCTACTGGATCGGCTCGCAATTGTACAGCACGCGCTACTTCTATGAAGGTCTGACCTCGATTGCGATCATCAGCGCGCTGCCGCTGGCATGGCTGGCGCGCCGCATCAGCCGCCCGCTGATCTACGGGCTGCTGGCGCTGGCGCTGGCCTACAGCATGTATTTCTACAGCATCCCGCGCATCAGCGTTTTGCACGGCTTCAACTTCATCAACCAGACAAGGATTGATGATGCGCTGGCGCGACGCACGGGCGATCAACCCGTGCTGGTGCTGATCGACGGCGCGAGTGTGCGCTGGCGCGCGATTGGCCCCTTCATGGCGCTGACCAGCCCCTACCTCAACAGCGACGTTGTCGGGGCGTGGAATTACGAAGGCACCGATGGCAAAGTTCGCCAGCAGATTCTGGATCGCTTCCCCGACCGTCAGGTGATTGAGCTGGACGGCGCGGATAACTACGCCTGGTTCCCCGATCAGCCGCCTCCACCCGAAGTCGCCAACCTCAAGTAAGCAACTTAAGCGGAGATACAACCGTGTCCGTTGTGACATTCAAAGAATTCGAGGAATTTGTTTTTCTGCCAGAAAATGATGACCTCATCTTTGAATGGATCGACGGAGAAATCTTTGAAGTCCCTCGGCGTGGAACATGGTATTCCCAGTTAGCGCTTCTCATTGCTATGCCTGTATATGTATACTGTCAGAATCACCAACTATCCAGCCATATAAGCGGCGCGGGCGGCGCATACCACATTTTGGGAAATGTCCTCGTTCCCCAATTTGCGTACAAGCTCACGCCAATGAGCAACGACTATCCCGATCTGATTGCGCCATTGTGGGTTGCCGAAGTCATTACACCGAATGATCCGGCGGGGGTCATCCGCAGGAAAAGACACATCTATTCTGAAGCTGGAATTCTGCTATGGGAGATATATGCAAAGGCACAGAGCATTGATGTCTACGCGCCGGGGAAAGCAGTGCATTCAGTAGACATTGACGGCACGCTCGATGGTGGCGACGTGCTGCCGGAATTCACTTTATCCGTGCGCGACCTGTTCGCGGAGTAATTGCTCCGTTCTGTGCTAATATTGAATAGATGTTCGGACAGGGGAAGCGGTCGTGCAAAAAACGGGAGTCACGCTTAAGGACTTCGAAGATTTCATCATCCAGCCGGGAAATCGTGACCGCTTGTTTGAACTCGTGAATGGGGACATCGTCGAGAAAGTGCCTACCGAACAGCACGGCACAATTGCCGCCAATGCAGCGACAGAACTCAACCTCTACAAGCGGAAACACGGCGGGCGCGTGACCGTTGAAAGTCGCTACCGTTCTCCAACTGACGAGCACAATGATCGCTTGCCTGATGTCGCTTATACCCTTGCGGAACGACTACAATCCGTCGTTACGCAGGGCGCTGTTCTGCAAATCCCCGATCTCGTTATCGAGATTAAGTCGCCTGACGACACCTATATCGAAATGCGGGAGAAGGCGCTCTATTACCTGAAAAACGACGCAAAAATTGCCTGGCTGGTTTTTCCTGGACGACGTGAGGTTGAAGTCCATACGCCCGACAAAGTAACCACGCTCGGCATTGATGACACGCTCGACGGCGGCGATGTGCTGCCGGGTCTCGCGCTCCCTGTTCGCGTTCTGTTCGCGGAATGAGACAATCTTGCCGAATGAAGTGATTCGGTACCGACTACCCTATACAGTCGAGAAGATTTTGGTGCGCTTTATTCAAGCTCATGATGCTGCCTCGCATCAATTCGAAATCATTTATGAATGCAGGCGGCAAATGAGCATAAATTTCGGTATTTTGTATTTCCTGCTCCAGTAATATGCTATACCGATCAAGCGCTGATATTGGGCTACGTACATCATTCATGAGCAGAGCAAGCATTTCGCGCGATGGGGTTTCACCTAAAGCGTTATTTTCGGGTAGATTGATTTCCGTAATGGCTTTTTCGAACTTCTGGCTAATCCGCTCTATAGCCCCAAGATATTCATACAAATCGTACATTAAAGGGTCATGTAGTTCCGATTTAGGCACTTCGAGTTTCAAAACCTGGTTGTACCCGACTATTGACGCAACACAATGCCTTACCTTAATCAAGAACTGTTTCAGTTTCTCCTCAGTCGTCAAATCCCTGTAAGTGTTTTCGTCAACAGGCATCATAAATCTCTCTCCCGAATCCAAAGCTACTTCATGCTCTCGGCGAGTTCTTCGCGAGTCTTTGACAAGCGTTCGGCAGCCGTTTGCAGCATGTCGAGATTGCCCGCGAATTTCGGTGGCAGATCGTGTTTCTGCGCTTCCATATTCAGGACACGGCTGTAGCCTGTGATGGTCATAATCGGGCTGAGCGACTCGTTGAGCAGCAGGGTCAAGCGCTGGCGCACAAGCGGGTCTTTGTAGAAGGTCGTTTCATTAGGCGTGGTGATCTCGCGCAGGGAACGCGCGAATTTGCCGCCCGTCGTCTGAATGGCATCGAGCGACTGCATGAAATCAGCAGACAGCGTCGTTTGCAGCGGCGGTTTTTGAGCATCAACGCTCAGGAGCTTGCTGTAACCGACAATCGAAGTCATGAAGCGTTCGGCCTCGAATAAAAACTGCTGCAATTTTCGTTCCGGCGTCAGCCCGTGATAGGCGTTCCCGTCCTGAGACATTCGCATTTCCTCTGGTTTCTCTGATGCAACGCTAACGCGCCACAGCGCAACACAGCCGCACTATAAACCGTATAAATAAGCATAGGACACAAACGTCAAATTTGGCGTTGTATAATCAATGCCGTAATCAGTAAAGGTACGAAACTACTATGCGTGTGATCGTGCATACGGGCAAGGGCGGTGTCGGTAAGACCAGCGTCTCGGCTGCGACGGCGCTCCGCTGTGCCGAAATGGGTTTGAAGACTATTGTCATCAGCACCGATACCGCCCACAGCCTGGGCGATTCATTTGACAAGGAAATCGGGCCAGAGCCGGTGCTGCTCTATCCGAATTTATGGGCGCAGGAAGTCGATGCCCGCTATTCGATGGACAAGTACTGGGGGAAAATTCAGCGCTATCTGACTTCGATTCTGTCACAGCGCGGCGTCGAGGATATTGTCGCCGAAGAAGTCACGATTCTGCCGGGACTCGAAGAAGGCGCGCATCTACTCTGGATTAACCAGTACGTTCAGTCCGGCGAATACGATGTGCTGGTCGTGGACGCTGCGCCGACTGCCGAAACGCTGCGTCTGCTCAGCCTGCCGGATGTGACGCGCTGGTGGTTCGAGAAAATTCTGGCGCTGACGCGTGGCGCAGCCAAAATTCTGCGCCCGATCAACAAAGTACTCGGTCGCAGCACTGAGAACGTGCCGCAGGATGACGCCTGGGATGAGGTGCGCGGCCTGTTCGACACGCTCGACAAGGTGCGCGAAATCCTCTCCGACCCCGAAGTCAGCAGTATCCGGCTGGTCGTCAACCCGGAGAAGATGGTCATCAAGGAGACGCAGCGCACCTATACCTATCTCAACCTCTACGGCTACGCGACCGACGCCATCATCTGCAACCGCATTATTCCTGATGAAGTGGTCGATCCGTATTTCGCGCAGGCCAAAGACAAGCAGCGCGAAAACATCGCCTTCATCGGCGAAGCCTTTGGCGAACTACCGATGCTGCGCTCGCCCATGTTCGGGCAGGAAGTTGGCGGGGTGGAAACGCTGCGCAAACTCGGTGACGAACTTTACGGGAAAGTCAATCCGGTCGAGAAGCTGTTCGCGGGCAAGCCGCACGAGATCGTCGCGCAGGGCGATGGTTTTATGCTGAGCGTGCCGCTGCCTTTCGCCGACAAGAAAGACCTCGACATCTACCGTTCGCGCGACGAACTGACGCTGCGCGTCGGCCCGTACCGCCGCAACATCGTCCTGCCGTATACGCTCTGGGATTTGGAGATTGCGGATGCAAAATTTGAACGATCAACCCTTAACATCCAGTTTGCCCGTGACAAATAATCGCATCGTCCCGGTCGCCAGCAGCGCGCTGCCCGTCGGCTCGCAGGCTGAACGCGCTCGCGAACGGCGTGAAGTCCGCGAAGTCATCCAAAACCGTCCACGCTCGCTGCGGATGCAGTTCCGCTATGTGCGGGTCGTGTGGCATTTCGGCTGGCTGTTCGTGCAGTTGGTCTTCTGGCAGATTATCATGGCGCGCTATTTCAAGGAGCGCGTGCAAAGGGGTAATCTCAAGCGCTGGACGAGCTATGCCCGTTCCTTCCGCTTCTTTGCCATCGAAATGGGCGGCGTGATGATTAAGGCCGGGCAGTTCATTTCGACGCGCAGCGACGTGCTGCCGCCCGAAGTCACTGGCGAACTGGCGGGACTGCGCGATGAAGTCCCCGGCGTGCCGACGGAGCAAATTCGCGCCATCATCACGGTCGAACTCGGCGCGATTGACGAGCGCTTCAGCGAATTCGACAATACACCCGTCGCGGCAGCCTCGTTGGGTCAGGTGCATCGCGCTCGCCTCAAAAACGGGGAGCGCGCCGTCGTCAAGGTGCTGCGCCCCGGCATCACCGAAGTCTGCTACACCGACCTCGCGGCGATGTTCACGGTTTCGCGCATCGCTATGAAATTCAGGTTCGTCAGCCGCCGCATGGATGCCGTCGCCCTGATTGACGAATTCGGGCGCGTGCTGCTCGAAGAACTCTCTTACCGTCATGAGGCAAAAAACGCTGCCCACTTCGCGCAGATGTTCCGCGACGATCTCGGCGTCTACATCCCCTCGATCTACGAAGAACACTCGACCGATCACATCCTGACGATTGAGGACGTGACGACGATTAAGCTGGACGATTACGCCGCGCTTGAAGCCGCCGGAATCAGCCGCCGCGCCGTTGCCAAGCGCCTGATGGACACCTATCTTTATCAGGTGTTCGAAGAGCGCTTCTTCCACGCTGACCCGCATCCCGGCAATCTGTTCGTCTATCCACTGCCGCCCGATTCCGACGCATACAAATCACAGGAAATGCAGGATGGGACGCCGTTTTATCTGATCTTCATCGACTTTGGCATGGCGGGCACGCTGACGCCGCAAATCGTCAACGGCCTGATCGGCACGATGGCGGCGGTCGTCACCCGCGACGCTGCCAAGCTGGTTAAAAGCTACAGCGAACTCGGTCTGCTGCTCCCCGGCGCAGATACTGAACGCATCGAGGCCGCGACCCGCGCCGTCTTCGATCAGGTCTGGGGCTTGTCAATGTCGCAGATCAGCAACGTCAGCTTCGACAGCATGGCGAACATCGGCAAGGAATTCAGCGACCTGCTCTTTTCGATGCCGTTTCAGGTGCCGCAGGATTTCATCTACCTGGGACGCACAATGGGCATCCTCAGCGGACTCGCCACCAGCCTTGACGCTGAGTTCAACCCCTGGAGCGAAATTCAGCCGTACACGCAAAAGCTGGTCACGCAGATGCTGAACCGGAACGGCGATAACGCGCTGGCAGGGATTTTCGGATCGTCGGTGCTGCAAGGCTTATTCAGCGGCGGCGGCGCGCAAACCTTACTGAGCATCGGGCAAAATCTGCTCGGTCGCCCCGCCTCGGACGCCAAAGACGTGCTGGCACGGGCTGAACGCGGCGATCTGACGCTCAAGGTCGAGCCTGCGCCAGACTATCAGCGCACACTCAACCGCCTTGAGTCGCAGGAACGGCGCACCACCCGCGCCATTCTGCTCGGCACAGGCATGATCACCTCGACACTGTTTTACACGCACGGCGATGTCGTTCCTGCTGTGATCGGTTATATTTTTTCGGCGGTCATGCTGCTGGCACTCACCTTCACGGGCGAGTAAGACCGTGTCTTATTCTCGATTTAGAAACGCTGAGGGAGATGGGCGTGGAAGCGTTTTTCGTCGGTTATCTTGACATTCTGCAAACGCTGAGCCGAGATTTTGTCGCTACCTTCGCCGATTTGTCCCCTGAAGCGCTCGATTGGGTTCCCGGCGATGAGATGAATTCGTTTTGCGTGCTGGTCATCCACACGACCGCTTCGGCGCGTTACTGGATTGGCGATGCGGCGCTCGGTGAGTCGTCTAACCGCAACCGTGACGACGAATTTCGGGCGCAGGGACTCAGCGCCGCCGACCTGAAAGCCCGTTTCGCTGCTCTGGAAAGCTATGCACAGGGCGCGGCAGAACGCCTCTCCGTCACAGACATGGCTGCCATTCGCTCGATCAGCAACCGCGAAGGCAAAGTCAGGGAGGTGACCGTCGGCTGGGCGCTGCTGCACGCGCTCGAACACACCGGACTGCACCTCGGTCACGCGCAGATCACACGGCAGTTGTGGCAGCAGCGCTGATTGGTGCTATCACCGCGTCGCTGCTGCTGGCGCGCTCCTTCATGGACGAGTAAGATCATGTCTTATTCTCGATTCAGAATCGCTGAAGGAGATGCGTGTGGAAGCGTTTTTCGTCGATTACCTGAAGATTCTACAAGCCCTGCACCGGGATTTCATTGCCACCTTCGAGGATTTGCCTGCCGAAGCGCTCGACTGGGTTCCCGGCGTCGAAATGAATTCGTTCGGCATTCTTGTCGTCCACACCACCGGAGCAGCACGCTTCCTGATCAGCGACGGCGCGCTCGGTGAACCGTTCAAGCGCGACCGCGCAGCAGAATTTCAGACGCATGGACTCAGCGCCGAGGAACTGAAAGCTCGTTTCACCACGCTGGAAAGTTACGTCGAAAGCGCACTGGAACGAATCACGCTGGCGGATTTAGCAACCGTTCACACCATTCCGCAGCGAGACGGCAGCACGCGTGATGTGACGGCGGGTTGGGCGCTGCTCCACGTCATCGATCACACGGGGCTGCATCTCGGTCACGCGCAGATCACGCGGCAGTTGTGGCAGACACGCCAGTAACGTAAGCTCGTGCAGCTCAAACTTCTGCCGGACGCTTTCGGCATTCTCAAGCTGACGCCGCCGCAGCCCTTCCCCGATTGGCTGGCGGCGGCGTCCGTCTTTTTCGTCGCCCAAACCGAAGACGAATATTCAATTATGTGTCCGCAGGCGGTCATTCCTGCAGGCATCAACTACAGCCGCGACTGGCGCTGTCTGCGCGCACATGGCGACCTCGCCTTCGACGAGATCGGCGTGGTGGCGCGCCTCTCCAGGCCGCTCGCCGACGCTGGCTTAAGCCTGTTCCTGATTTCGACCCACGACCGCGATTATGTATTTGTTCAGTCGCATGATCTGGAACACGCCTTTGAAATTTATCGCAATCAGGGTTTCAGCGTTCTCGCCTGAAGCCGTCAGTGACTCCATGCCGACGCCGAGATCCCTGAAGTCCCGCCGTTGTAGGCCAGGCGCTGGGCATCAGCACCGTCTACATTTATCACATAGAGATCACTCGTCAACCCGTTTAACAGGATGGTTTTGCCATCCGGCGACCAGTAGGCATTGATGCCGATGGCAAGCGAATGTTCGCCGGAACCATCGACATTCATCACGTTGATCGTCTGCTCCTGCCAGCTCGCGCCCGACGTAAACAGCAGGCGGCTGCCGTCCGGCGACCAGACCGCCCCCCATGTTGGAATCGATAGGTGCGTCAGCACGCTCAACTGTGCGCCGTCCACATTGTAGACAAATAAGGTGAGGGTATTCTCGCAGCGTCCATCGATGGCGATCAAATTTGAGCGGGGCGACCAGTGTGGGATGTAGAAGAGACAGACATCCGAGCGGGTAATTCGGTGCAGATTGCTGCCATCTGCATTGACGGTGTAGATTTGCCAGTGACCCGTTTCGCGTGTTGGTGAAGCAAAGGCGAGCTGACTTTCGTCTGCTGACCAACTCGGATAGCTGTCATACTCGCCATCCGGCGTGACAACGCTAAGCACCTTCGTCGCAAAATCATATTTCAGGATTTGCCTGCCGTTGCTGAACGCCAGAAAGCGACCGCTGGGCGACCAGGTCAGCGCGCCGAGCCGGGTACTGTTGCTGGTTTCGACGGCCTGATAAAGCGAGACGTTGCGTCCACTGGCGTAGTCGAGCACGCGGATTTCGGCAAAGTTCTGGTCGTGATAAAGATAGGCGAACTTCTGCCCATCCGCTGACGGGACAGGGACGCCGATGACCCCGTAGCGGCGGGTCAGGTTATAGCGAATGTGCTGCTGCGGGTCGAACAGAATGGCGCTCTCAGCGGCGCTTCCGTTGGTTTGATCCGTCGCCATCGCGTAAATAATCCCGCTGCTGGACGACGCTGATTTCCCGAAAGCCAGTACCGCGCCGCTGAGAATCGCACAGATCGCCGCCAGCCCAAGCGTCAAACGCGCAATGACGGGCAGCATGGTCTTGCTGATTACCGAGCATCAGCAACAAAACGACTGCCGAGCCTGTTTTTAACGAATTCCATTGCCTCTGAATAATGAGTATGGCTAACCCCTGATATTGAAAAGCTTGGTTTGAATCTATGCGCGATAACAAGGCCGACAATGCGACTCAAGGGCGTCAGCTTCTCCACTTCAAAAACTGCATAATATTTGTATTTTTTCACTCGCGTGATCTGATCCCAATTTAAGAGGATGATTCTTGTCAGGATCGAGACTTCAACCCCTGTTTCTGAAACCACAATATCGGGCGCACTCACCCAATACAGAAGCAAGCCTACAATAAACAGCAACCACCACGAGGGTAAACTTTTTTGAATCGCGACATCCAGCGCAGACGGAATTAGGAACGTGATTAGACTTAACACGAGGAGCATCAAACCAAAGCAGCCAAAAACAAAAGTGTCTACAACTTTGAACCTTTTGCGGCAAACGATCCTGCTTGAGTCTGCTCTCATCGACTAAACTCTCTACTACTCCCCTCTGCGTCCTTTGTGGTTAAACGTCCTTCCCATCTTTTTCTTCGCTGCCTTCGTTATTGGCTTCATTGCGCGCCCGAATCATCTCCGGCGTCAGCTTCTCGACCGGATGATCCCGATGGATGACGAAATGCTCCAAATCGCGCGCGACGTAGACATTCGGAAAGACGCTGCGCGCCTCGGCATAAACCTGCTTCTCGCCGTAGCGCCGTGAGATATGCGTCAGGATCAGCGTTTTGACGCCCATTTCCAGCGCGAGAGTCGCTGCCTGCCGTGCTGTAATGTGCCCGAAAGCGTTGGCATTCTCGCCATCGTCTTCGAGAAACGTCGCCTCAATCACGAGCGCGTCGGCGTCCCTGACGAACTCGCGCACGTTGTCGAGCCGCCCAATATCGCCGATGTAAACAAGCTTCGCGCCGCGAATATCGTCCGCCAGCACCATCTCCGGCGTGATCACGCGACCATCCGCCAGCGTGATCGAATTGCCCGCGACCAGTTGACCACGTTCTGGCCCCGCGGGGACACCGAGCGCCTGCGCTTTCTCAACCAGAAAGGGGCGGTGCGAGCGCTCCTGAAAGACGAAGCCAAAGTTGCCGCTGCCCCGGTGCGTGACTGGGAAAGCGCTGACCGTGAACTCCTTGCTTTCGAAAATCAGCCCCGGCTGCAATTCCAGCAGCTTGATTTCAATCGGGATGCGCTCGTAATCCAGCACTACGCCGAAGAGCAGCTTCGCCACCCGTTCGAGCGTGGAGCGCCCGCCGAAAATTTCCAGCGAATCGATGTTCTCCCAGTTGGCGAAGGTCGAGACCAGCCCACCTAAGCCCAGCACGTGGTCAAGATGCCCGTGTGTCAGCAGAATGTGACGCAGGCGCTTAAAGCCGATGCCGCTGCGCAAAATCTGGCGCTGCGTGCCTTCGCCGCAGTCGATCAGGAAGCGGTATTCCCCGGCGATCACGGCCTGCGCAGGCAGCCCGCGATGGATCGAAGGCGCAGAGGCCGACGTCCCGAAAAAGACGATTTCGAACATGCTTATCTCCCCTGCACGACGATCTGCCCCAGAAACAGGCGCGCGCCGTTGGGGTGATCATCCTCAAAGACGGGCAGGCGAGTCTGCGTATTCGATTCGTAAGCGCCAATCGAAATCGTATAGGTGTCGCGCGGCATGGTGCGCGGAAGCTGAATATAGGTGACCTGAATGAAGATGTCGCGCGGGCGTAGTTCATCCGGCAGCACGCTGATCGGGTCGCTTTGCGCAGCCGGAAACGTCTGATCGGTCAGAACATGGGTGAACAGGCGCAGGTCAGACGGAAGCACGCCATCGACACGCCAGTAAGTGACGACTGGAACCACGTCGCCGGGGTGATAGGTCGCCGCCCAGCTTTTCTCGTAGCCGAGAAAGGTCACGTTACCGCCGAAACGGACAGGCGGCAGCACCACCGTCGCGCCGCTGGGCGCTTCGGGCGCGAAGGCCGCCGGAGCAGTCGTCGTGAACTCGCCGATGCGATTGGCGAGCGTGTCTGCAACCTGAAGATCGATCACTGAATCAGGCGGTAAACCCGGTCGATTAAGCAGGTCACCTTGACTGAGCCAGGTCTGAAGAAACGGATTCACACCGTTGAGTCCATTCTTTTCGGACAGAATGACCTGTTCCCGGTCGCCACCGCCTGCCAGAATCAACGCGGTGCCGCAGTCTACGTAGCGCAGCAGCGCATTCTGGCGATTCATCATGAGTGCCAGAAGCTGCGTATTAGTCAGACTGACCGGGTTGATCTGCGGGCGCAGGTTCGACGTGCAAATCACGGTCGGCGTCTTATCCGCCGTCATATCCATGTAATGCGCCAACTGCCCCAGCCGCGCGTTATAGGTTTCCTGCACATCCGGTCGATTCGCCCAGTTGACGAAAATATCGCGCGTCGCCCAGACAATGTTGAAAATCAGGAGCGCAGCCAGTCCCAGCACCGCCAGCAGGCGTGTACTGCGCGGCAGACTGTGGTAGATCGTCATCACGCCGACGCCGAAAAACAGCGCGATCAATGGCAGCAGCGGCGCATAAGCCAGAAAATTCGGGCTGCTGGGCGCGTGCAGCGCCGTTGGCGCAATGAAGACCAGCGCAGTCAGCAGCAGCGCACAGCGCGACTGCCGCCAGTAGCGCAGCGTCACCGCCAGCCCAACCATCATCAGCAGGCCACTGACGAGATCGATCAGCGGGCGACCGGGCAGATTAATCGCCGCGCTGCTATCGCCGACGAAGAACAATCCGCTAAAGCCCGCACTCAAGGAATCGAAGAACGATTTGGTCGGGTCATCGACCAGCAAACGGCCTGCCGCCGCCAGATCAGGATGCTGAATACTGGAAATCACATAGGGCGTTGCAATCACAATCATGATCACGACCGCGAACCAGGTGAAACTGCTCACCCGCCGCCCGCTGACGCGGCGCGTCAGCACGACCGAGGCGATGAAGATCATGCTGAACAGGGCAACAACAAAACTGACAGGGTGCAGATAAAAACCTAAGCCGAGCAAAATCCCCAGCGCGGCAAAGGCGGTCGATTTCGGCTGCGTGATCGGATCATCGCCATAGACGGGGAGCGAAAGCGTCAGCGCGAGCAGCACCGCCGCCACAAAGAGCGGAATCATAGCTTCGGGTGCAACCGTGCGTGACAGCAGAATCGGCAGCATCCCCACTGCCATCAGTGCCATCGACGCCAGCCCCGCCACCGCACCGAACAACCGTCGCCCCAGCGCGTAGATCAGCGCCAGCGTCAGCAGCCCCAGCCAGTAGGAGAGAATGCGATAGCCGAGCAGTCCGCCGCCTTCACTGGTCGCCGCCGCCAGGAACGTCTGGTACAACCCTTCGCGACCTTGCCCGTTCAGGTTATAGAAAACTTCGACGCGCCCCTGACGCACCGTTTCGGCAATGCGGATGTCGTTGATCTCGCTGCCACTGAAACCGGGTGGCAGCGTTGGCAGCGCCGCAAAACGCAGTACCGCTGCCAGCAGAAGCAGCCCAATCGCCAGGGTATAACTCACGCGGTTTGACAAATAGAACTCCTCGTAGTGCCGAGTGCTGAGTGCTGAGTACTGAGTAACAGCAAAATACTGAGTACCAAGTACCGAGTGTCGAGTAAAGATTCACCTTTAAATTTAGTCGTTGTCAGAATCATGCTACCGTTTTGCTGCTTATCCAAGAAATTATCTTAGAACGTACTGGGCGTCGTGACTCGCTCCTGCTTTTCGCTTTTTCTCCGCACGCAGTACTCGCTACTGAGCACTATCGTTTACAGCGCTGTCGCCCAGGCCGTGAAGCCAAGCACCAGCACGCCCAATCCCACATTGATCCACGTCAGGCGCGCTTCGCGGCGGCGCAGTTTTTCCAGTTCCACCGGGTCGCCTTTATGATGTTCGATTAGCAGCGTCGCCCGTTCCAGATCAGGCGCGACATAATATTGCAGCACCAGCCCACAGACGAACATGCCCGCGATGGCGATGTGCTTGAGCAGAATCGCACGCGACCAGTCATTCGTGATTTTGAGCAGACCGTTATAATGCGGGTCACCCGACATCTGAATCAGCCCGGTCACGATCAACACCGCCAGGCTGAGATTGCTCAGCGGGAAAAAGCGTTTTCGCAGCCGAGTCAGCAGTGTATAAAATTCCGGGTTCGTCCCCAGCACACGCCGAGCTTCTGGCAGCACCATGATTGCCAGCACCACCAACCCACCGATCCAGACAATGGTCGCAATCAGGTGGAAAAAATAACTAACTGCAAGGATTGGAGGGGACAAGGCCGAGTGCCTCCGGGCTGCCGGGATCGCGCGCGGGCTTGACGTGATCGTCACAGTATTTCGCCATGTTTGCCAGCCCGCCATATGCCATACGAGTATACCCTCTCGGCGTGGTGATCGCCCACCACCATTCTTCGTTGGCCTCCGTCCATGACGGGTCAGCGATATAGATCGCGGACATCAATCCCACCCAGGGACGCCAGTGATCCGCTGCATACTGGTAGGCATCGACCAGATTTTTGGCCTGAGTCGCTTCATCGACCGCAAACCAGGAGTAATTCGGGTTCTGCTGGTCGAGCGTCCAGCCGACTTCCAGCAGCGCGACCTGCTGCGCCGCGTCGCCGTTCGCCACCATGATTCGGCGCAAATCCTCAACATGGCGGAAGGTAAAGAAGCGGTGTCCGCCTGCGCCGTCCGCCGGATCGACTTCCGGCGCGGAGTAACCCGGCGCGTGCATTCCCACCGTATCGACATACTGCTGAAAATGCGCATCGTACATCGATTGCAGAAACAGATCGTCCGGGATGGCAGTCGCGTCGTAGGTTCCGGTCGGCGCAAGCCCCGCCGAAATAATGATCGCAGCCGGATCCGCCGCGCGAATGGCGTCGCTGCACACCTTGAGCAACGCCACGTAACCGCCTGCATCCGGCGGGTGATTGCCCCACTCGCGGCTCAGGTTCGGCTCGTTCCAGATTTGATAGGCGGCAATTCGCCCTTTATAGCGATCCGCCAACACGCCACAGAAACGCCCAAAATCAGCCAGATTATCCGGCGGCGCGTCGATAAAGCCGTCTTTACCACGCGCGCCTAGCGCTGGATGTGCCCATTCCGGCGCATCGCTCAGCCGCGCGATCACCTTCAGGTTGCGCTGTTCCAGTGCTTTGAGCAGCGCATCGGCGCGGTCGATGCTCCAGACTTCGCGCTGCGGCTCGATGTCATCCCAGGCGAACGTCTGCTTGACATGGCTGAAGGCCATGTGCTGAACCCAGTCCATGTCACGCCCTGCGAAACCGTGATCCCACCACAGGAAGGCCTGAATGCTGTAGGTCAGCGAAGGAAAGGGCGGGTCGGTCACGGCAAAGCCCATGAATGCGTCCGTCGCAGACAGCGGCACGCTCATCAGCAGAGCGATCCCGCCAAGCAGAAGCAGATATTTGAGGCGATGAAGGCGTGAAGTCAAGGGTTTCGTTTTCTGTAGGGGCGCACGGTCGTGCGCCCCCACGCGATGTCTCTGGGTTTCCGTAAGGGCGACCTGGCAGGTCGTCCCTACAAGGCACATGGATTGCTAATTCGTCTGCGTCGCTTCGTAGGCGCGATTCCAGTCGCGCACGGCGTCGAACACCGGGCGGAACTGGAAGTTCGGCCCAATGATTGAGTACGGTACGTTGTCGTTATCGGCAGCCCAGCCCGCCTGCGGCCCGTAATTGAGATTCCACAGGAAGGCCAGCCAGACGAAATCGGAGCTTTTCATGTAATCCAGCGCCTTAACGGTGAAATCGCGCTGTTCTTCAAGCGTATTGTCGGTGGCGAAGCCAAAACCATCGGGTACGCCGGTCAGCCCCTCGCCCGAAGGCCAGCCAAATTCGGTGATGCACAGCTTTTGCCCGTTGTTATTGGGAGCCTGCGCAATCTTGGCGGCATAGGTCTGCAAGGTACTGCGGAAACTCCAGCTATGATGGGGATTATCAAACGGGCCTCTGAAGGTCGCGTTTGGATCGTTCGGAATCGCGTCATAGGTATAGTCCGGGCTGACGTTGTAGCCGTTGTGATGCGCGCCGACGCAGTCGGTGTAATTGAGCAGCCCCGCCGCAATCAGCGCGTCCATGTAGACGAAATCGTCGAAAGCGTGCGTGCCATCGTTTAAACCCGTCGGCGCGAGCGCCCCGCTGACCACAATCACACCAGGATCGACCGCTTTAACCGCCTGATAGGTCGTGTGCAGCAGTTCGACGTAGTTGGCAGCGCTTAAGCCTTTGGTCGATGTCCATTCTCGGTCGAGATTTTCCTCGTTCCAGACCTCGACGGCATGAATTTTACCGGGATAGCGGCGCAGCAGCGCCACCACGAAATTGGCGTAATCCTGCGGGTTGGCGGGCGGGCCATTTTGCGTCGTATCCGCGCCCGATTCACGCGCCCAGTCCGGTGCAGTCACCACTGAAACGAGGACTTTCAAGCCCTGACTGGCAGCCGCTGTCAGGTAGGTATCCGTCTCAAACCAGTCGAACGTGCCCTGCGTCTTTTCGGTATCCTTCCAGCGCACCTGCTCCTTGACCCAGTTGACACTCAACTGGTTCTTGGCAACATTCGTCCATTGATCCATGTTGTCCATGCTGACCTGCACCTGCACGCCCAACTGGAAGCGTTTGACATCGACCGGGAGCAGGGTCGCTGTTGGCGCGGGCGTATTGTTCGGTGGCTGGGTCGCCGCCTGCGCAACCGTCTCCGGCGTGACCGAAGTCGGCGCAATCGTCGGGCGCGGCGTGCTGGTCGATACGACCGCTGCGTCAGACCCAACCGTCCCCGTTGGGATAGCCACATTACGCAGCGTATCGCCTGTGGACGTTCCCGTCAGCGAACCGTAAGCAGCATAGATAGCGATGAAGGTTGTCACCCCCATGATGAAGGTGATGCCCGCCCAGATCAGCGTAAAGTTCCTGACCTGACGGCGAAAGCGTGCGCGCGGTGAATTTGCCATCGAAGAAACCTCTCTACCTTGCGGCTGCCATCGCATCACAGGCGGGACAACTTCCGCCCGGTCGAATCATCGCATATCCACCCATCGGATCGGTTCCATAGGCGGTGAAATCCACGTTCCAGACGATCATCAAACGCACCTTGCCGCTCTGCGACGAGACCGCCGCCGCGCCCGCCAACCAGGCCGCCTGCTGAGCGACCGTCGTGTTCGCCGCCCAGCCAAAACCCGATGGCAGCGATCCAAAACCTTCCGGCGACAGATAGCCGAGTTCAGTAAAGCAGATCTTGCGCTGCCCGCCGATGATACCCCAGTAGGTGTTGATCATACCGGGGAGGAAGCGCGTGTAGTAACCGTCGCGCGGGTCGCCATTGTTTTGCGTAGGTGCGACGATGCCCTCATTGTAGTGTGCGCCGACGCAGTCGGCATAATTTAACCCGCCCGCGTTGACCACGTCCTCCAGCCAGTGATCGTCGTTCTCGACCTGACCGGGATAGGCTGCTTCTGCTCCAGTGGGCGCAGGTGCGGCGCTGATCACCATCACGCCGCCGTTGCGGCTCTTGACGGCCTGATACGAAGCCGACAGCACCTTGACGTAATTCCCGCCGCTGATCTGTCCACGCGGCCATTCACGGTCAAGGTTCGGCTCGTTCCAGACTTCAATCGCGTCGGGGCCGAGCGCCGCCACTCCGCCGACCCAGTTGGCGAAGCCCTGAATATAGCCGTCACCACCGCCCGCCAGATCATTCGGGTAGCCGACCAATCCCAGCAAAATTTTGAAGCCTGCGCCGTGCGCCGTCGCAATCGGGCCAGCCGCGACATCGGGGCCAGTCCCCGGCGTATAGCGCAGTTGAATTTTCATCCAGGTCATGCCGGCGTGCTTCATTTGCCCCGCCGCGCCCGTCGCCGGGTTATCGACGTGACCGCCGTACTCAAAGCCGCCAACAATACTGCCCGAAGCAGGCGCGACGGCAGGTTGTCCGCCGCCCGAAGGCGCTGCCGCGTTGGCGACCTGCCGCACTGGAACCGTCGTCGGACGCGGCGTCGGCGTCGGCGTTGACGTTGGCAGCGGAGTAGGCGTCGGCGTCGGCGCGAAAACCGCGACTGCTGCGCCGCCGCGTGATGACGAACTGTTATCGCCGCTGATCACCTCGACGTTGATCGCGTAATTGCCATCCGGCGCTTGAATGGTCGTCACCAGCGCCTGACCAAGCTGCGTTGTCGCCTGCCCAATGACACCATTGACGCCCTGAATCGTCCAGTTGAGCGCAAGCTGTGACGGCTGCGGCGGCGCAGGGACGGACACTTTATAGTTCATGATGGCGTCGGTCACGCCTTTGGCAACCCCGCTGCCCATCAAATCGTCGAAGGCCACACCGCCGAGCGCAAACGGAACGGTGCGATCCATCCGGTAGCGCAGGGCGTCAGGTGTCGTCAGCCAC
Organism: Anaerolineae bacterium; assembly: GCA_034432495.1. Classification (GTDB taxonomy): domain Bacteria; phylum Chloroflexota; class Anaerolineae; order Aggregatilineales; family Phototrophicaceae; genus Flexifilum. The sequence continues at coordinate 25,890 of DAOUCB010000181.1, forward strand.
ATGCGCGCAATCGCGTTGCCATTGGTATCCATATAGTCGAGATAGGGCTGCATCGTGTTCGGTTCGCTACCTGCAACGGCCTGATAGCCATCCAGTTTCGCCGTCACCGAACTGCCGGGATCGACGGTTCCGGCTTCCGTCCGGGGCGCATCAACCGTCACGTTGCCCAGTGCTGACAGCGCCTGATCGTAACTCAGCGCGGTGAAACCGTCGCCGACCTGCCGCTGCGAAAGCGTCGAAAGGCCAAGCAGCAGCTTATCGCGGCTGACTTCACCGACCGCCCAGCGCGTCATCGCTTCCAAAGGCCGATCCGCGCCGGGGACGAAGATCATTGGGTCAGGACTCAACTGAATCTGCAAATAATCAGCGGATGCGCCCAGCGCCCGCCAATCATACGCGCCCGTATCCCACTGCCCGGATTGATTCTGCGCCATCGGCACGCTGACGATCAGCAGCAGCCCTAGTTGATCGAGTTGTCTGCCCAGATCGCTGACGAAGGCCGTGAAGTTGTCACGCTGTTCAGCGGACAAATCGCGGTAGTCGATCAGCACGCCGTCGTAACCTGAACTCGCAAAAGCGGCGATTTGGGCGGCATGTTCGCGCCGCAGATCGCTGTTCGAGAGGATCGTCGCAATCGTGTCGGGATCGGTCGCGCGCGGGTCGGAGTAATTGCGCAGCGCGGGTGTCACCAGATAACCGGCGTTGGTGTCAAAGCCCGCCGCCAGATTGCCCGCCAGTTTGCCGTCGAGCGTCGGCTGCAAACCCGCCGGAGCGATGATCGTCGCCAGTTTGGCGGCATCACCCGACAGGACTTGCGTCACGTCATAGGAGACCAGCACGCGCGGCTGATCCGTCGGCGCGGCCTGAAACAGCGCCACGCGATCCGGCACCGTATCGAGCGTGGCGACGAGCGTGCCGCCTGTCGCGTGCGCGGGCATGAATGTCCATTTGCCTGTCGCCTGATTCCAGCCGTACAGGTCGTAAATGTCGGGGTTGGCGTCAGCCGGCAGATCGACACTCAGCGCGACCTGCGTGCTGTTCCCACTGGTCGCCAGCGCATAGACTGGGCTTTGCAGCGCCAGCGACGGCGGCACCGCTGCCAGCGCATCCGGCACCCACGTCCCAAACTTGGTGTCGCCCGCCAGAAAGCGATCCATTGGCACGGAATTCAGCGTCACGCTGAGCGTATCCGCGCCTTGCAGGTTGTAGGCTGCCAGCGTCAGCCCGGAGTTAGTCAGGGCATTAGCGCGCGCTGTCAGGGTCGTGAAGTTCGGCGTGGTCAGGCGTTGCAGCAGGTTGATCGGCGGCAGATAGAGGCCAATCGCGATCAGCACGATGAACACCACCAGCGTCGAAATCAGCGTCACCCAGCAGCCGCAGCCGCGTCCGCGAGGAGCCTGCTCAAAATCCTGCTCCTGCTCGTCCGGCGTGAGCGGTGCATCAAGCGGGGTAAAAGGATGGGTATCTTGAGGGTAATCACTCATATATTGCACCTATTAGGCGAGCGCGCTGGTTATCGCGCCCGCCTGACTTAAACTGTGATCGAGGGATGGGGGAGTGGGCAGGCTAGTGCGCAAGCGCATCACAGGTGGGGCAGCCCCCGCCCGGTCGAATGATGGCGTAGCCCGCCTGCGGATCAGCATCATACTGCGTGAAGTCGATATTCCAGATGATAAACAGACGCACTTTGCCGCTGCGCGAGGCCATCGAGATCGCCTGTGCCAGCCACGATGCCTGATTGCTGACGGTCACGTTTTGCGCCCAGCCGAAAGCTCCCGGCAACGGCGGATAACCTTCCGGGGTCAGGTAGCCAAATTCGGTGAAGCACAGTTTGCGCTTGCCGCCGAATGCATTGTAGTAGGTGTTGACCATGCCGGTATAGTAGCGCGTGTAATAGCTGCTGCTCCCGCGTGGGTCACCGCTGGTCGCGGTCGGCGGCAGTATGCCTTCGTTGTAGTGAACGCCGATGCAGTCCATGTAGTTGGCGGCTCCGGCGCGCGCCATCCCGGCGATGAACTGGTTGTCATCGCAGCCGACGCCGCTGCACCCGCCGAAATAACCCGTCGGCGCAGGCGCGGCGCTGATCACCAACGTATTCGGGTTCGCCGCCTTGATAGCGTTATAAGCGCGGCGCAGCATTTCGGTGTAGCGCTGCGGGCTGATCTGCCCCGCCGCCCATTCGTGATCGATATTCGGCTCATTCCAGACTTCAATCGCGTCCGCGCCCTGCGCCGCCGCCGCCGCCACCGACTGCGCATATTGATCAAGGTAGCCGTCGTCGCCGACCGAGCCGCCGCTGCCGATCACACCCAGCAAAATGCGGAAGCCGTTGGCGTGCGCCTCATTGATCGGCGCGCTGTAATCCTGAAACGCCTGCACCTGCCGCTTGACCCAGGTCATCCCGGCGTGGTGCATCTGATTAATTGTGTTCGATCCGAAGCCTGCCACATGACCGCCGTACTCAAAGCCCGCCAGCGGTGCGAGATTCGTCACTGGCGCTTGATCAGCAGGTGGCTGGTCAGCAGGCGGTTGATCCGCCGGGGGATTGTTCGCGGGTGCTGCGCCAGCAGGAGCCGCAACCGTAAACGGATCGGTCTGCGCTTTGGCGGGCAGCGCTGCCAGTTGATCAGCGCTCAGATTCAAGGACGTATCGACAACCCAGCCCTGCTGATTGTCCTGCGTCACGCCGCGCACCCAGCCGCCACCAGCGGCTCTCCCGTCCAAACGGATATTCGTTCCAGTAGGCAGGGTGGCAATTCTGCGCCATTCCGTCCCCGGCCCACTGCGTAGGCTGACACTGCTGGTCGTGCTTGCATCGAGGCTGCCATCCTGCGCAAAAACACTTACAGCAGTGAACAGCAGCATCAGAATTGTCAGCGCAAACAATTTACGCATTCTTGACCTTCACCCTAATTGAAACGCGCGGCATTGTAGCAAAGCCCCCGTTGATGTGCAAACCCCCTTTCGCCTGCCACGAGAAGCCGCTACACTTAAAAAGTGCTGAGTATCGAGTGCTGAGTGCTGAGTCAAAAACTTATGCTCAGCCGAAAACGTCTCTAAAAGTATGAAGCAGCCCTCTTCAGAACCTACGATTAGCCTACGATGGCAGCGACGTCTGGTAAATGTCTGGTAGGGGCATTCGTGCAAACAAGTTTGCCTGAACGCACCTACAGAGCAAACCAGCGAGTCTGACAGAGAGAACCGACGATGACCAACTTTTACGCAACCATTGCCCGCTATTACGACTCGGAACATTCCGACAAAACCGAAGACCTCCTGCTCTACAGTGAATTGGCGGAGGAATTCGGCGACCCGATCCTGATTATTGGCAGCGGCACAGGTCGCCTGATGCTCCACCTCGCGCAGGAAGGCTACATCGCGCATGGCATCGAGATTGAACCCGCCATGCTCGACCGCGCGCGCGCCAAGCGCGATGCGCTGCCGCACCTCAAAGACAAGCTGGTCTTTCATCAGGGCGACGCGCTTACCATCCCGCTCGATACGCGGTTCAAGCTGGCGATCATCCCCTACAACACGCTCATGCACTTTCATGGCGACGATGCGCGTACCCTGCTCACGCGCCTGCGGCAGTGGGTCACGCCCGGTGGCGCGCTGGTTATCGACCTGCCCAACGCGGGCGAAGCCTTCGCCGCGCCTGATACCGAAGCTGTCACGCTGGAACGCTCGTTTCTCGAACAGGAGAGCGGGCATCTGGTCATGCAGCAGAGCGTCAGCCGTATCGACCGCACCGAACAGATGATGCAGGTCACCTGGATTTACGACGAGATCGGCGACGAAGGCCAGCTTTCGCGCACAGTCGTGCCTGTCCTCATCCGCTACTTCTTCTATAACGAAATTGCGCTGATGCTCGAACTCTGCGGCTTTGAAGTCGAGGAGGTCTACGGCGATTTCGACCGCATCCCGTTTGAAGATACCGTCCCGCGCATGATCGTCATCGCCAAGTAGAGGCTGGACAAGCGTTAAGCGGCGCTTTAGAGTTATCCGCACTTGTTGGCATAACGGATTATGGATCGCCCCATATCGCAAGCAGTTTACAAACCAGTCAAATGAGAATGGCATATATTACGCCATTTTTTTCGCCCCTCGCCCCGCTTGCGTGGGAAAGGGGTCTGGGGTGAGGGGCTGCGAGGCTATCCATACACATCATTTATGAAACGTCTCCTTTTCCTCGTCGCCTTGTGCGCCATCGCTGCCTGCGATAACGTTCCGCCATCGCCAACACCCGCCCGCCTCCTCTCCGGCCCCACGCTCGCGCCCAGCCCAACGATTCTGCCGCTGATGCAGGCGCAGGAGCCGACCCAACTGCTCTATCAGGGTCAGAATGATCCGACTGCTGCCTCACTCCCGCGCGATTCCGAACTGCCGCCGCTCGCCAACGGAACGATGGTTCCCGGTCAAACCCATCAAGCCATCACCGTAACCGCGCCTGATGGCACACAGTTGATCGGCGACCTCTATGTCAGCCCCACTCAGACCGTCTCACCGGCGGTGCTCATGCTCGCGCCTGACAGCAGCGCCTGGCTCGATTTGCCGCTCCAGCTTCAGGACAAGGGCTATACCGTGCTAGCGATGCCCCTGCGCGCCAATCAAGTCATCAACTCGACGGAAGCCCTCGGCGATTTCGAGGCTATGCTTCAGGCGCTCGGTCAGGTAGGCGATCCAGGACATCTGGCGGTGATCGGCGCGGAAAACGGTGCAGACTTGGCATTGGCGGGCTGCGCAGCGGACACGCTCTGCAAAGCACTCGTCCTGCTCACGCCGACCGATTTGCAAATCGCCCAGTTGGGGATCACCCGCTACAACCCACGTCCACTGTTTCTTGCGGTCGCGCAAAACGACAGCGCCAACTTCGGCGTCACCGAGTATCTGCGCGGCTCGGCGCAGGGCGGCGAGACGGGCTATGATGCGGTCGATGGCTCCGCCACAGGCGCGGCGCTGTTGCAAGCCAGCCCCACCCTCGCTGATCGGTTGATCGAGTGGCTCGGCAAGGAACTCAACACGTAATCTTCGGAATATATCCCAACCTCACCATCCTATATCCCAAATCCCAACCATTATCCCAATCTCCAAAAGGCGCGACGTGCTGCGCCCTGCTTTGCATCTTTATTTTCCATTTGCGATGAAGCTTTTGTCTTATTTCTTTTCTCTGTGTCCTCCGTGTCCTCTGTGGTTAAAAGTCTTTCCCTCAGTCCTCAGAGGATTACCGTTTAAAGTTTTATTACACCCCTCTCCCCCGGCGAACCAAAAACGGGTTCGCCTTCCCCTCTCCCACGCAAGCGGGGCGAGGGGAGAAAAACGACGCTTTTCTTTGCGCCGTTCTCGGATTGGGCGAATAATTAAGTGTAATACTGTTTTAAACAGTAATCCTCTCAGTCCTCAGTCTTTCTTTTCGCCCTTTGAACCATCTGTGCTGAAACAGGTATAATAGGCGCAGTAACAAAAAGGAACGCTATGCAGAGTAGTTACTCCGTGCGCGAACTGAATGCGCACATTCGCCAGATGTTCGAACGCGACGACGCGCTGCAAGACATTTGGGTCGAGGGCGAAATTTCCGGCTTCAAGCAAGCACCTTCCGGTCACTATTACTTCGCCATGAAAGATGGCAAGGTGCTGATCGACTGCGCCATGTGGCGATCCAGTGCGCAGCAGCAGCCGATTCTGCCCAGAGATGGTGACGCGGTACTCGCGCATGGCTACGTCGCCATCTACGAGGAACGGAGCAAATATCAGTTCTATGTGGATCGCATCCGTCCGCTTGGCGTCGGCGATTTGTATCGCCAGTTCGAGCTGCTCAAGCAGAAACTCGCCGCCGAAGGCCTGTTTGACGAGGAACGCAAGCGCCCGCTCCCACTTTACCCGCGCAAAATCGGCGTCGTCACGTCGCCGAATGCCGCCGCTTTTCAGGACGTGCTCAACGTGCTGCGCCGCCGTTTCCCGTTGGTGGAGGTCATCCTCTCGCCGACGCTCGTGCAGGGCGCGGATGCCCCAACGCAGATCGTCCGCGCGCTGGATCGCCTCAGCCACCGTGACGACATCGACGTGATCTGGGTCGGACGCGGTGGGGGCAGCATCGAAGACCTGTGGGCGTTCAATGATGAAGCGGTTGCCCGTGCGATTGTCGCCAGCCGCGTCCCGGTGATTAGCGGCGTCGGTCACGAAACCGACTTCACGATTGCCGATTTCGCTGCCGACCAGCGCGCACCAACGCCGTCCGCCGCCGCCGAACTGCTTACGCCCGACATCAGCGAACTACAACTGGGCTTAAGCCGTCTCACCCGCGACCTCGCGGACACGTTTGAGTACAGCTTGCAGAATCGCCGCTCCGGTTTGGCGGATCAGAACCGCGTCCTGCGCCAGTTATCGCCGCTGGTGCGCGTCCGCAGCTACCGTCAGCGCCTGGACGACTGGCAGACGCGCATGACATCCATCCAGCGCGGACGCTTAAGCTTGCTCCGTGAGCGCATTGAGTCGTGCGAAAAAGCCCTGATCGCCTCCAGCCCGCAGGCCATTCTGGAGCGCGGCTATGCGCTGGTGACGACTCGTGATACGGGGGCGCGAGTCAAATCTGCTCATCATGCGGAAGGGGACGTGACCCTCCAGTTTTACGATGGAACCGTTCAAGCAAAGGTAGACTCACATGACTGAAGCCAGACTCGATCTTTCCTTCGAAGCGGCCTACGCCGAGCTGGAGGACATCATCACCCGACTCGATTCCGGCGATCTGCCGCTCGAAGAGTCGGTCACACTCTTTGAACGCGGGCGCAAATTATCCCAATACTGCCAGACACTGCTCGACAGCGCCGAACTGCGCGTCAGCCAACTGCTGGATAATGGGCAGATCGCGCCGCTCGAAGGTTAAGAACATTAAGAATCCCACAAACCCAACTTATCCCAAACTTGGGATATAGCTTGGGATAAAACGCCGTTATCGCAGGAAAATGATCGAGAAGTGATTGGTTTTTAGTTTTAGCGGTTTGCTTCTTCTCATGTTGAGTTATCGATGCGGACAAGTCTTTAAACTGAAAAACCAACGATCAACAACGAACGATTAATAACGAAGCACTTATTCACGAAACGGAACGCAACCCCATGCCAACAAAACCCGTGATATTTACGCTCGACGACGATCCCGAAGTTCTGCAAGCCATTCAGCGCGATTTGCGCCGCGAATTCGGCAAGGACTATCGCATCATGCGCGCCGATGGTGGCGCGGAAGCCCTCGACGCCTTGCAGCAGATGAAGCTGCGCAATGATGAAGTCGCGCTCTTTCTGGTTGACCAGCGGATGCCGGAAATCAGCGGCGTCGAATTTCTCGGCAAGGCGCGCGAATTTTTTCCCAACGCCAAGCGCGCCCTGCTGACAGCCTACGCCGATACCAACGCCGCGATTCAGGCCATCAACGAGATCAGCCTCGACTACTATCTGATGAAGCCTTGGGACCCGCCAGAGGAGCATCTGTTCCCGATTGTCCACGACCTGATTGACCAGTGGCAGGCCAATTATCGTCCCGCTTTTGAGGGGCTGCGCGTCATCGGACATCAGTGGTCGCCCGATGCGCACCGCGTCAAGGATTTTCTGGCGCGTAACCGTGTCCCGTATCGCTGGCTCGACCTCGAAGCCGACCCGGAAAACGCGAAGCTAATCAGCAGCGTCGAAAATGTGGTTCTGCCGGTTGTGCTGCTGGCGGATGGCACTGCTCTGCTGAACCCCAGCAACACCGAGATCGCCGGGCAGGTTGGCCTCAAGACTCAGGCTGCTCAGCCCTTCTACGATTTGGCGATTGTCGGCGGCGGCCCCGCCGGACTCGCCGCAGCCGTCTACGGTGCATCTGAAGGGCTGCGCACAATTTTGATCGAACGCGAAGCTCCCGGCGGTCAGGCAGGGACAAGTTCGCGCATCGAAAACTATCTTGGCTTCCCTTCTGGCTTAAGCGGCAATGATCTCGCACGGCGTGCCGTCGCGCAGGCGACCCGCTTCGGCGTCGAAATCCTCACCCCGGCGGAAGTCGTCACCGTCCGCATCGAGAATCAGTATCGCATCCTCGTTCTCTCCGACGGCAGCGAGATTAGCTGCCATGCCCTGATGATCGCAACGGGCGTCTCCTACAGGCGCATTGAAGTCATGGGCTGTGACGCACTCACGGGCATGGGCATCTACTACGGTGCAGCGATGACCGAAGCTCCCTCGATGAACGGGCAAGATGTTTTCATCGTCGGTGCGGGCAATTCGGCGGGACAGGCCGCCATGTACTTCAGCAAATATGCCGAGACAGTTTTTATGGTCGTGCGCGGTGCGTCGCTTGGTAAGAGCATGTCCCAGTATCTCGTCGATCAGATCGAGGCAACACCGAATATCAAGGTGCTGAATTTCACCGAAGTCATGGGGGTTCACGGCGATGAACATCTCGAAGCGGTGACGCTCATCAACAACCAGACGCACGACACGCAGAAATACACGGCGGCGGGGTTGTTCGTCTTCATCGGCGCGCTGCCGCACACCGACTGGCTCGAAGGCGTCGTGGAGCGCGACCAGTATGGTTTCATCATCACCGGCAACGACCTCATCCGTGACGGCAAGCCGCCGAAGGGCTGGAAGCTCGAACGGATGCCTTTCCTGCTCGAAGCCAGCGTGCCGGGGATTTTTGTCGCGGGCGATGTGCGCCATCGTTCGGTCAAGCGCGTTGCCTCAGCGGTCGGCGAAGGCTCGATTGCCGTCCAGTTCATTCATCAGTATCTGGGAGAACTGTGATGCTGGATCAGGATACGCTGCGCAAAGTTCCGCTTTTTGAGCATCTGCGCGAAGATCAGCTTCAATGGCTGCTCGATCACGGCGAGGAGTTCCACGCCGAACCAGAGCAGTACGTCTTCCGTCAGGGTAAGGATGCCGATTATTTCTACGTCGTCCTCGACGGCGAGATGCAGATCACCCAGGACAACAACGGCAGCGAACAGATTCTCAACACCCATCGCGGTGGCAGCTTCAGCGGCGAAGTCCCTCTGCTGAGCGGCACACCCTACGTCGCCAGTGCCCGCGCCCTCCAGCCGACGCAACTGCTGCGTTTCGACAGCCAAGCCTTCCGCGAAATGTTCGCCGTCTGCCCGATCATCGTCAGCAAATTGTTCAGCGCGCTCTCGTGGCGCATCCAGACGACCGAAGCGCTTTCGCGCCAGCGCGAGAAAATGTCGGCGCTCGGTGTACTTTCGGCAGGCTTAGCACATGAACTCAACAACCCTGCCGCTGCTGCCCGTCGCGCCGCCAGCCAGTTGACTCGGTCGCTCGATCAGGTTGAACCGCTGCTGCTCAAGCTCAGCCAGCAGCTCGACGAAGGTCAGTTCAGACAACTGCTCAAAATTCGCAGCGATGCTGCCGCCAAACTCAACGCACCCGACACGCTCGACACGCTCACCCAGAGCGATCTTGAAGACACGATTGGCTCGTGGCTCGATGATCGCGGTGTCGAGGATAGCTGGGTGATCGCGCCGACGCTCGTCACTGCCGGGATCGATCTTGATAAACTGGAAGCGCTGCTTGAAGATGTCGGCGAGGACGGTCTGTCAACGGCGATGGCCTGGCTCAATGCCTCGCTGGGTGCGACCAGTTTACTCCGCGAAATCGAGCAGGGAACGAAACGCATTTCCGAACTGGTCAAGGCGGTCAAATCCTATTCTTACATGGATCAAGCGCCGCTTCAGGTCATTGACATTCATGAGGGCATCAATGACACGCTGACGATGATGGCCTACAAGCTGCGCGACAAGCACATTACCGTTGTCAAGGATTTCAAGCCGAATCTGCCGCTGATCACAGCCTTCGGCAGCGAACTCAATCAGGTATGGACGAACATCATCGACAACGGCATCGATGCCATGAGCGAGGCGCACGGCAAAGGCACGCTGACGATTCGCACCTGGGCGGATGAAGAAGATGTCTGGGTCGAATTAAAAGACGACGGCCCCGGCATCCCCGAAGAAATCCAGTCGCGCATCTTCGAACCCTTCTTCACGACGAAGGAAGTCGGCAAGGGGACGGGGCTGGGGCTGGATATTGCCCACCGTATCATCGTCACGCGCCATCGCGGCGAGATCAAGCTGATTTCGCAGCCCGGTGAAACCCGCTTTCAGATTCGCCTGCCGCGTGAGCAGCCCAAATCCGCCAACACCGAAGCCGCAGAATAACAAAGGTCGGGCTGAGGAACATCCTCAGCCCGACCTTTGTTACAGCCTTGCCCCCCAAATTTAGTGCGCGCCGTTACCACTTGCTGGCGTAGTCGCGTCATGAATTTCAAGCCGATTTTCGACACTCTTAACGCCGGGTGTCGCCTCCAACTTTTCGATCAACCCCTTGACTTCGCTGGCCTGAACCTGGCCTTTCAACGTCACCACGCCCTGGTTGATCGTCACCTCGATTGCGCCGGGGCTGCGCACATCCTTCGCAATTTCGACGCGCACCCGCGCCGAAAGCGTTGCATCAGACACGGCGGCGTTTTCGACCGTGCCCTTGACCTGACCGGCTGTCTCTTTGACCGTCCCGGAGGCGCTGCTGACCGCTTTACTCGCGGAATCGCGCACCTGGGTCGAAGCCTCTTTCAGGTTGTTGGAGGCAGTATCCACCGCTTTATCCGCCTGCCCAACCGCATCCTTCACGCTGTCGGTCGCCTGTTGAAGGGTGCTGTTCACTTCATCGCGCGCCTGTTCCGCCGCGTGATTGACCTGCCCCAGCAAAGACGCACGCCGCTGCTCCCCGCGATCCGGGTCGAACAGGTACATCAGCGCTGCGCCGCCCAAAAAGCCGACGATCAGCACGAAAATCGCCAGAACGCCTTCTTCTTCCTTCTGGTGGTCAAATTCGCGCCGAATCATCGGGCTGTTCTTGATAATCTGCTTGGCGAACTCTTTGCCGCGCTTGTTCTGCTGCTCCAATGCCCTGTCCACCGCTTCCTCATAAAGGCCGTGCAGACGCGCAGGCATTTCCGCTCGAATATTCTCGATAAAATCGACAATTTCGTGATGCGAAGCCATCTTCGTTCTATCCTTTTGCTCAACCTGTCACTTGGTTTGTAATATCAGCCACACAAAACAACGCCATTGGTTTTGGCGTCACCTTATTACAATTCACACTTAATGCGAAGTGTAACACAAAATCCATCAAACAAACAAGAGGCGAGCCGATTTTCTCACCCTTATTTTCCTTTGCATCTTTCTCAAAACCTTCGCGTTGAATCTTTTGCTTTTATCTTCGTCGCAGCAGCATACGCGGAACCGTCCGCGCTTCGTCGATGCCCAGCGCGAAGGCCAGCCCAAAGAACACCCCCAACCCCAGCCCTGCGCCGATGATTGTCGTCAGCAGCGCGCCCAGGTTCGTGATCAGATGCGTCAGCCCCCAGATCACCACCGCCATGCCCGCCGCCGCCGCCAGCGAACGACTCGCGCCATTCACGATCAGGCCATCATTCAGCCCGCCAATCCGTCGCCGCAGCAGCAGCCACAGCGTCAGCCCTTCCAGCAGCGTTGTCAGCGAATTTGCCAGCGCCAGCCCTGCGAACGGCCCACGACTCAGGCTCGCTGGATCGCCGATGATGTGGATGAAAATCAGGCTCAGCACGATATTCGAGATTACCGACACCATGCCAATCAGCACCGGCGTGCGCGTATCCGAGAGCGCATAGAACGCCCGCGACAGCACTTCGAGGATGCAGTGTCCGGCAATTCCCAGCGCGAAGAAGGCCAGCGCCCAGGCCGTCGCCGCCGTGTCTTCCGCCGTCCACGCGCCGCGCTGAAACAGCACGCTAATCCCCGGCCCGCCGAGCAAAATCAGTCCGACCATCGCCGGGAAAGCCAGAAACAACACCCCACGCATCGCCCCGGCTAAGCGATCCTTGAAGCCAACCATATCCTTCGCCGCCGCCAGATTCGACAGTGAGGGGAAGACCGCCGTACCCACGCTCTGCGCGATAATGCCAATCGCGAAGAACAGCAGCGTCCAGGCCGTCGTTAGCGCAACGCGGCTGCCCGCAATCATCCCCGACGTGAGATTGACGTTGACGATAAAATTGATCTGCACAATCGCAAGGCCAAGCACGCGCGGCCCCATCAGCACCAGCACTTCGCGCACCCCCTCGACGCGCGGATTCGGCAGGAAGCGCAGGCGCGCGCCGATGCGTGGCAAGCCGGGAAGCTGAATCAGCAGGTGCAGCAGCGCCCCCAGCACCGCCCCGAACGCCAGCCCGTAAATCGGCAGTTCCAGCCGACCCGGAATACTGCCCATCAGCAGCATATTGAATTGAGGCAGCAGCGTCTCGTAATGCAGCCCATAGCCCTTGATCAGCCGCGACAGCACCAGCGCGCCAAAGATTTGCCCGATGTTGTTCATGCTCAGCGCCAGCGCGGGCAGCGTGAAAATTTGCTTGGCATTGAGGATGCCCATCAACAGACCGCTCACGCCGAAAATCGCCACCGTCACCAGCATGATCTGGGTCAGCGAGGTTGTGAGCGCCTGCTGCGCGGGACTTGCTCCCGGTTCAAGCAGCGCCGGTACGATCACCGGAGCGAAGATCGCCGTCACGATTGCCAGCAGCGTCGCCAGCACGAACACGCACGACATCACGGCGCTGGCAAGCCGCCACGCGCCACGATCATCATCGCTCGCCAGGAAGCGCGCAAACACCGGGATGAAGGAAGACCCCAGCGCGCCGCCCGCCACCAGCACGAACAGCGTTTCGGGGATGCGCTGCGCCGCGTAAAAAGCGTCGAGCGCGTCGCTTGCACCGAAGGTCGAGGAGAATGCCGCTGTACGTACCAGACCGAGAACGCCGCTGGCGAAGAACCCGCCGACTACCACCGCCGCCGCGCGGGCAATTTGTTTATTTGACAAGACCGACATACACCCCACCGCCTTCACATCCCGATCATTATAACGGGGATTAAGTGAGGTCGTCAGCAGGGACTTTTCGAGGCGGGGACGTCATGCCTGTAATACTTGCAGCGCTACCGGCTCATCGCCACCGTATCGTCCATCTCGGCGAGGAATGTCTTCGCCTGCGGCAGAGTCGCGAAAGTACGCAGCTTCAAGTGCGCAATCTGAAACACCGTCGAGGCTACAAAGCGCAAAATGGGGCTTTCGGTCACGATCAACATCCAGCCGACTTTCTCAGGCGCTTTCTGGCGCATCGTGCTGAGGACCTCGCGCAGGCTCGGCGGATATTTTTCGACTTTCGACAGATCGACAATGACGTGGACAGGAGCAACCCCTTCTTCAGCGATCAGCGTCGTGACTTCGGCATTGAAGCGCACCAGTTCTTCCATAGTGACATCCCCAAATGCTTCCTCTAGAATTACCCGCCCTTCGACATACCATTGAATCCGATAGGGCATGACGGCCTCTTTCTCTAGCAATTGAACTGACATTATTCCCATATTACTGCCTGCCGATGCCAGCAAAGCGATAAGACATCACAGAAATCCCGAAGATGCGTTATTATTCGGCTCAATTATCTGCAACAGGAGTAATCACCATGTCGACTCAGGGGCGTTATCGAAAAATCCTGGTGCCGCTGGACGGATCAGGCTGGGCGCGGCGTGCCATTTCCCATGCCGTAGACATTGCCCGCAGCCATCCCGAAGGCGAATTGATCCTGCTGACCGCGTTTGAGCCGCCTGCCCGCGAATTTGCTGACCAGCTTGCGCTGGCGGGACAGGACGGGCAAAGCCAGCTCGCCCGTGATCAGATCAAGCAGTATCTCAGCGGCCTGCGGGCCGAACTGCGCAGCGAAGACATCAACGTCACCGTCCACATCAGCGAAGGATCCAATATCCCCGACCTGATTTGTGATTACGTCGAACGCGAAGGTGTCGATCTAGTTGTTATGAGTACGCATGGTCGCAGCGGCATCGCGCAGCGGCTGTTCGGCAGCGTCTCGCGTCAGGTGGTGGAACGGCTCGACGTGCCTGTCCTGCTCATCCGTTCCGATAAAGAATCATAGGGGCTGCCCGGTAACGCCTGTGCGCGCTACTTTTCCTCGAAGGGCGAGTCGCCATTTGACACCGCCCGCCGAATCGCCTGCACGGCGTTCAACGCGGCGCGCTGTTCATTCGGCGGCAAATTCAGCGCCGCGAACTCGTCTTCGTCCAGCACCGTGATCTGCCCGTCCGGCGTGACGAACACGTCCAGCGCCAAATCGTCCGCGTAGATTAGATCGTCGCTGATCACCGCCGGACGGGTGATGTTACAGTACCAGCCTTTGTGCTGCCCGTCGTCTACATCGTAGAGTTCGAACACGTTGTACCAGCGCTCGCTGTAGTACCATTCAACGAACGTATCGCCGCGCCGAAAGACAACGTAGCCCGCATCTTTATCGGGGTTGTTGTAGGTCGCCTCAATGCAGACCCACGTCTTGCCCTGCATCAGCACTTCGCCGCTGTATTCCAGCAGTTTTTCACCCAGGTGATTTTGCTTGATCACCGTCACCATGATTCTATGCACGTCCAATCGTATGCACGACCAGCAGCACACCTTCGCGCACGGATACCGCCGCCTCTGGGGCAGTCATCACGTTGCTGACGCCGCGTGCCGGGCCAAAGTACAGGTCTTCGTCCTTGAGTGGATAGTAAAGGTTTTCAGTACGCACGCCGCGCACCGTTCCCGTCAGCGGAATCAGCGAGATTGTGTCGCCGACCGCCCCCTTCATCTGTGTTCGACCCGGCTTCGCCAGCCATGCCGCCTGTTTCCCCGCGACCAGTTGCACGTCACACCCTTCAAGGATCGGCAGTGCCAGCAGGTAAATGTTGCTCAGAATTTGATCGAGCCGTCCCCCCGTCGCGCCAATCAGCCGCAGCCAGGTCGCGCCCTGCCTGACTGCCCAGATCAGCGCCAGTTCCAGATCGGTTTCGTCTTTCTCCGCCGGGTGCCGCAGAATCCTCGTCTGCTGTCCGCTGAGCCGCTGAAGCTGTTCATCCTCCAGCGAATCCATATCGCCGATCACCGTGTTGACACGCTGATGGTAATGCTCCGCGACCCGCACCCCACCATCCGCCGCCACAATCAAAGCGTCGCCGGCCTGCGCCAGCGCGCGCTCCACCATCTCACCGTCATCAACATCGCCGTTCGCAAAAATCAGAGCGTTCATGAGCCGTGCTTGTATCGAAAATGGGTTGCTGAAAGTGCTGCCTATTGTAGACGTTTCTCCTTCAATCCCCAACGACGAATCAGAGCGTGCGCGCCGGATACTGCTTCGCCTCATGATCGGCAAGATTGGCACACATAATCCTGTGCCATGTTCCAGAGTCCCAATAACCTCTTGGTTGTTCAGGTATTTTATTTGAAAATGAATATGGGATGCAAAAGCGTCACTCTTGAACTACCACTTCAAGCCGCAGGATTTAGCGCGTCCGTCTGCGCCAGCGTTCCTTGACTTCCAGCCGACTGATGTCCGGCACTTCCAGAAATTCCGTCGCCAATCGCGGAAAACGGTCATCTTCCAGCATCGGGAAGTGGCGCACATTCGGCAGCAGAATAGGCAGCAGCAGATTTTCTTTGTCGAGCGTGATGTAATTCAGGATTTCTTCACTGGGTGGGGGGATAATCGGATCATCCATGCCGTGAATGACCAGCGTCGGCGTTGTCAGCAGCCGCAGCGAATCGAGCATTCGCCCGGCGTCAAAATTTTCCACTGACTTGTGCAGCACCCCCGGATCGATCTTCGCCAGATCAAGGGCGAGCCGCTCGTAACTCGGCTCAGAACGCCGAAACGCTTTTCCCAGCAGCGCTTCCGGGCTGTCCATCAACGCCAGCAAGGGGTTATGCGTCGCGCTCCCTACCGCCGGAATTTCTGACGTTGCGCGCGCCATTTTTTCCAGTTCGGGGGGCAGACTGCCGCTGCGCGCCCGTGCCGCTTCCAGCAGTGCCGCGCGCATCGCGGCACTCGCGCTCATGACCGTCGGCGCATTCGGCGTGACTTCGTCTGCATCCGGCAGCGTCGGACGCGGTTGCAGCACCCTGCGCCCTGCGGGAACGCGCCGATCCAAATCGCCGGGGTCGAATAGCGGCGCATCCACAATCAGCATACGCGGCACGCGATCACTGTAGCGCCGCGCATATTCCGTAATGATCAGTGCCCCTAACCCATGCCCGATCATGGCGGCCTTCGGGATACCGAGTTCCTGCATGAAATCTGCCAGCAGCACAATCTGGTGTTCAAGTGAGTAGCGTTTGGGGTCTTTTGCCGAGTCGCCAAAGCCATACAGGTCGATTGCGTAGACGCGGTACTTCATCTGCAAAAGCTGCATCGTCGGAATCCAATAGCGCCACGACCCGACCCAGCCGTGCAGCAAAATGACAGGGCGTCCCCGCCCCAGTACCTCGTAATGGATTAAATTGCCGCCTGTTGTGATGGCACTCATAAATGGATTGAACTCTCTAGGCCGTGCCGCTGAGAATTTCGGCGACCCGGCGCGTCAGATCGTCAGGCGCAAACGGCTTGAGAATATACGCGGCAGCACCGACATTCAAGCCGGTTTGAATTTCCTCGTCCTGTCCTTTGGCGGATAGGAACACCACCGGCGTGTCTTTGAACTCGGCAATATCCTTGATCTGACGGCACGCTTCATAGCCCGTCAGTTTGGGCATTCGCACGTCCATCATGATCAGGTCAGGCTTGGCGTCATTCGCCAGCGCGTTTGTCGCCTGTTCTACCGCTTCCGCGCCGTTTGCCGCCAGCGTCACCGTATGTCCGGCGAACATCAGCGTAAAGTTGATCAACTCTCGAATGTCGCGTTCGTCCTCCGCGACCAGAATGTGCGCCATGCGTTCCCTTTTTTACTTTGTCAATCTTCGCCTCAAGCATTTTGTTCTTCTCCCCTCACCCCGCTTGCGTGAGAGAGGGGTGGCTGGCCTTCTTTTGGTCAGCCGGGGTGAGGGATCATCCCTCGACCGGCGTTTGCTCGCTTGTCATCTGCACCTGCTCCGGCCCACCAATCGGCAGAGACACGTAGAAGGTCGTGCCTTTGTTTTCCTGCGATTCAAACCACACTTCGCCGTCGTGCATCTCGACCAGCGTCTTGACAATCGGCAGACCCAGCCCCGTCCCAGCGACTTCCATCACCAACGCGTGTTCTTCGTAGCGCTCGAAACGATCCCAGATCTTCGAGCGGAAGGCTTCAGGAATACCAATACCGCTGTCTTTGACGGCAATCACGACATTGCCTGGATGATCTTCCTGCCGCGCCGCCGCGATTTCAATCTTACCACCCGGATAGGTGTAGTTGAACGCATTGTCGAGCAGGTTGGTCAGAATTTGTACGAGTTTCAGATGATCGGCCTTGATCGCCGGAACGTCAGCGTCAATGTCCATTGTCACCGTGATGCCCTTGGCGTCAAACTGCGGGCGCGACTGCAAGCTGCTAATCACCTGCCGCGCCACTTCGTCCACCTGCACGGGTTCGAGCTTCAACCGTTCGCGCCCAGAGTCGATCCGCGAGATGTTCAGCAGATCATTGACGAGATCCGCCAAACGGTCGGCATTGCCCTTGATCGTCCCCAGGAAGCGCTTCTGAACGTCGCTGATATCGCCTGCCGTTCCGCCGATCAGCAGGTCGGCGTAGCCCTTGATGCTCGTCATCGGCGTGCGCAGTTCATGCGACACGTTGGAGATGAACTCGCTCTTCATGCGATCTACTTCCACGTCGCGCGTCACATCGCGGAACACCGATACCGTACCGAGGAATTCTTCGCCGTTGTACACGGGCGAAGCGTGAACCGAGACCACACGACTGCCGACTTCGAGACGATCCAGCAGCAGCTCGTCCTGCGCGTCGCGGCGCGGGTTCATCACCCAGGCATCGAGCGCTGTCACCCACTGCGCTGTGCCACCGTAAGCCCCGGCGATGCGCGAGAGCGGCAGGCCGAGCGTGTAATCACGCGGCAGGCCGAGGATCGTTTCCGCCGCGCTGTTATAGAGCACCACCACGCCGGTCGCGTCCGCCAGCAGCACGCCATCAGCGATACCTTCGAGGATGGCGGAGTTCTTTTCGGCTTCTTCCTGTTCGGTACGCAGCAGGGTCGCCATGCGATCATTCTGCTCGCGAATCAGGTTGTACAAGTCGGCGTTGTTGACCGCCGCCGCCACCTGGTTCGCCGCCGCGATCACCAGCTTGAGATGTGGGTCGGTGAACTGACCGCGCTCGCGTCCCAGGAAGATCATCACGCCCTGCACATCTTCATTCGTCTCCAGCACTACGCCAATCGCGCCGTGCCACAAGCTCGGAACTTCCCAGTAGTCCGTTTCGGCGAGGTCTTCCACCAGTACCGAGCGCTCGTGCGCGATCAACCAGTCGCCCAGCTTTTGCGCCGGGTGGATCAGAGGATCATCATCATGGTGATTGCCATTCGTCCCGTTGCTGACAGCGGGCAACGCATTCGACCCTAGCACCGAGCGGCTGTAAAGTTGATCGGTCTGCGCATCGATCAGCAGTACGACCCCTTCATCCGCGTTAATCGCGTGCGCGACCATTTCCAGCGCGCGTGACAGCACGCGGTCGGTATCGAGCGTCCGCCCCAGTTCCGCCGTGATCTGGTACAGCGAGTTCAAACGGTCACGTTCTTCCTGCAATTCGACGGTGCGTTCCTCGACGCGCTGGTTCAGTTCCGCCGCGAAATTACGCACGCGCTCGAACAGCAGCGCGTTCTGGAGCGTCGCGCCCAACTGCGCCGCAATCGTCGTCAGAATACGGTTATCGTTCAGCCCGAAGGGGCGGGTCTGTTTAGTATCGCGAACCGCCAGCACGCCTGCAATCTGATCGCCTGCCATCAGCGGCACCCCCAGAAAACGGGAGGCATCGACATCGGTGATAATTTTGAGGTTGCGTCGCACTTCCGCCGCCGTTGGGTTATCGCCACCCATTGCCACCGGGCGATGCGTGCGCAGCACAAACGAGAATTCGTCATCGCCCATCTTGCGCGGTGGCATCTCGATGTCCCGCCCATTCTTGAGCGCCAGCGGGAACGTGATGTACTCGGTTTGCGGGTTATAGAGCGCCACGACAATTTCTTCGGCGTCCGTCAGGCTGGGGATTTGCTGCCGAACGATGTCGATCATGTCATCGGTGTTCATCGTCGAGGAAATCGTGCGGCTGATGTCGTTGATGACCAGCGATTGTTCGACCAGCAGCGAAGTTTGCGTCGAAAGCCGCGCGTTCTCAATCGCCGTCGCCGCCTGCGCGCCGAGCGCCTGCGCCATACGGATTTCGCGGTGTGTGAACGTCCGTAGCTGCGATTGCAGTTCAATTTGCAGCAGCCCAATCGACTGTTCGCGCGAGATCAACGGCACAAGCATTCGCGCCGTTTCCTGGCTCTCCGCCATTTCGGCGAGTTCCTTCATATCCGCGTCGGGGTCTTCCTGCTTGATGACGATAATCTGGCCTTCACGCAGCGCACGACTTTTCGCCGGGTACAGATTCAGGTCGTAGATCGTCCCCGACGGCGTGATACGGTTGCGATCACCCTGTCGATTCAGGTCGAGTTCGACTTTGAGCGATTCATCGACGTTGTCGTAAAGCATGATCGAGCCGTCGTCCATGTCGAGCGCCTGCAAGGCCAGCCGCACCACGCTGCTGAACACTTCGTCCAGATCGAGCGTGTATGAGGTCGCCTGCGCCGCTTCCAGCAGCGTTTCCAGTTCGCGTGTACGCACCAGCGTTTGTTCGAGCAGGTTCGCGTTCAGCACGGCAATCGCCGCCTGGTTGGCGATGATGACCGAAAGTTCAAGCTTTTCCGGCTCGAACTCGCGCGTCCCGCTGTAGCCTTCCAGCTCAACCACGCCGCTCACCTGACCGCCGACTGTCAGCGGAATGACCACATAAGCACTGAAACTCTGCCGCTGGATTTCCTGCCGAACCGCTTCGTCGCCTTCATACTGGGAAATGTCGCCAATCACCAGCGGTACAGAGGTGTGGATAACGTGTTCGAAAACCGCGCTCCCGCGCAGGTCGATAATATTGCTAGGTGGGGCATCACCACGCGGATATTCCACGACCACGCGCGCCGCGTTGGTATCGCGCTCAAAGATGTAAGCCCGCGCCTTTTCAATCCGCAAAAGCTGCGCGATTTCACGCAGGGCGATTTCCATGATGTTCTCGGTATCGAGCGACTGCGCCAGCGCAATCGACACACGGTTGAGCAGGCTCAGGCGTTCCGTGCGTGCGCCCGTCTCCTGGAACAAATCAGCGTTGACCAGCGCCACCGCCACCTGATTCGCGAAAGCGAACATCGCCTGTTCCGCCTGCTTGTCATAGAACGTTTCCGCACGCTTCCCCAGCGCGATCACGCCCAGCACGTCACGCTGGCGTACCAGGGGTGCAGCCAGCCAGCTTTGCAGACCCGCTTCACCGGGCAGCAGGTCCCGCCCCTCGAAATGGTGGATCGAAACCGCCTGCCGCGACTCAACCACTTCTTTCAGACGTTCGTGCGACGCAATCGCGATCCGGGTTTCGTCCGCGTCCATCTCAAAACCACGCGCCGCTTCCAGCACCAGCTCGTCGCCTTCGCGCCGCCACAGACTCATCACGTCGTAGTCGATCACACGCTGCATTTCGTCCATCGCCAGATCGACCACTTCATCACGCTTCAACGCAGCGGTGATCCGACTCGAAATCTCGGTCAGCGCCGTCAGTTGGTTCGCGCGCGCCGCCAAATCCTGCTCCAGCCGTGTGCGCTCAGTCACATCATCGACCAAAACCACCACGCCGCGCACGTTGTTCGCCGAGCGCAGTGGATACAGGTAGAAGTTCTGGATGAGCGCTTGACCCGCCTCGCGCACCGCCTGATTCAGCAGTTCCTTCGGCTCGCCATCCGCGATTACGTGGTTGAGCGTCTCCGCCAGCAGCGGGCGCAGTGCAGGCCGATAATCGAACAGCGGCTTGCGCGCCGCGTTTGTCCACTGCATTCGGCGGCGCATAAAGTCGTTGATCGTCAGGATGCGCTGGGTGTTATCCAGTACGATAATGCCCTGCTGAATCGACTCAACCACTGACTCATTGAACAGGCGCAGGTTGACCGCTTGATTGAACAGGTTCGCGTTCTGGATCGCGACGGCGGACAGATTGGCGATACGCTTGATCAGCGGGCGGAATTCCTCGAAGCCGAAGGCTTGCGTCAGATCGCTGCCGATGTGCATCGCGCCCAGGCAGATGCCTCCCGTAATCAGCGGCACAATCAGCGACGTGCGTTCGCCCAGCGTGTGCCAGGTCGCCAAATCCTCATAGTTGTCCGGGTCATCAATGCCGTAAAGATAATCGCGCCCTTCCTCGAACGTCCGCATCAGCGCCGTGTTCGTCAGGCTTGTCCGATGATCGCGCACGGTCACCAGCGAATCATCTAACTTGACCGTCACCGTCACCATGTCGAAACCCTGCTGTTCGCTTTCCAGCAGCGCCACCGTCATGCGCATGAACGGCAGCAACCGCAGCACGCCCCGCGCAATCGTCTCGATGATTTCGGTCATATCGAGCGTGCTGGCAATCGCTTCCATGACTTCGTTCAGCCGCGCTTCCTGCTCGGCATTGCGCACCGTCGTCATGTACAGGCGCGTATTTTCCAGCGTCGTCGCCGCCTGATGCGCGAAAATTTCCAGAATTTCAATCGTGTTGCGATCCGGTCGCTTGTCGTTGAACGGACGATCCAGACTCATCAGGCCCAGCATGTTGCCGCCTGCCCCGAACAGCGGCACGATCAGCATATCGCCGTCGTACCAGTCATCCTTCGCGTGCGGGTGCATCGTCCGCGTGACGCCCTGCCCGGTGCTGATCGCCTCCAGACCCTCGACGTACCACTGCGACACCTGCTGGAAAGGTAGGAAATACGATTCACTGACGCGGAAAGTCTCGTTCTGGAACAAATCCTGCACTGTCCTGATCGGCAGAATGTTTTTCTTGCTTTCCTCGAAGGTGTCAATCGGCAATCCGGCCTGCGCCACGCGCCGCAGAATCCCGTTTTCCTCGTCCACCATCATCAGCATCACTACGTCGAAGCCAATGCTCGTCTGCACGCTGAAAGCAATCGCTTCGAGGATCGTCCCCGTATCGACATTCGACTGAAGCATCTGCCCCAGTTCAAAAATCTGGTTCAACTGCTCAACTCGGCGGCGCAGACGGTCGCTGCGTTCCTGATTTTCCAGATAGCGTAGGTTGTTACCGTAGCTCAGCGATGCTTTCGCCGCCAGCGTCATCAGAAAGGTCGCCGCCCGTTCGTCAAAATGGAACGGATCATTGTGATACAGGTGAATCACACCGACCACGCGCTCCTCGTAGACAAAGGCCGCCGCCACCGCCGAACGCACATTTTCGGGCAGCGCGCGAACCGTCTGCGACTGCTGATAATCTTCCACGATCACGGGGTCAGTCCCCTGCTTGATCGCCTGAATTTCGATGTCAGCCAGCGCTAGGGCACGCTTCTCGCTCAGTTGACGCTCACCGATGCGCCGCTCCAGACGGGGTTGATCTGGCTCCGTCCAGTCCGCCGGTGGCAGCAGCAGCGCAATCGAGCTGCCTCCCGCATCCGTTGCCTGCGTCGCTTCCTGCCGAATCACGTCCAGCACGCGGTCAAATTCCAGCGTCGTCGCCAGTTCGTTGCTCACCCGCGAAATCGCGTCCAGTTCTTGCAGGCGGCGGCGCAGGTTCTGCCCGGTCGCCTCTTGCAGACGCACGCGGTCGAGCGCCGCCGCGACATGGATCGCGATGGCTTGCAGGTTGCGCACATCATCATCGCCATAAGGGGGTTCGCTGCGGTTGAATACTCCCAGTTCGCCCAGCGATTGTTCACCCACCACCAGCGGCACGAGGACAATTGCCATTATGCCGATTTCTTCCGCCGCCGCGCGATATTCCGGCAGGGTCAGTGAGTCGTTGCGGACATCGTTGCTGACAAACGGTCGGCGCGACATCGCAACGCTGTTTTCGTAGCCCTTGTTGTACGCGCCAAATACGAAGCTCGTCGCCGCAGGCACGCCGTAGCTGTAGCGCGCAGAGTTGACCAGATTGCCCGTCTGCGGGTCGAGAATGTTGATGAAAGCCGCCGGACTGTTCGTCAGGCGGCAGATTTCGCGCAGGGTCGGCAGGAAATCGTCGTCTCCTGTCATCACGCCACCCGCATATTCCGCCACGCGCCGCAGTCCCTCGGACTCGTCCACGCGATCCTGAACTTCGCGCAAAAGCCGCGCGTTTTCAATCATGCCGCCGACCTGCGCCGCGAAGATCAGCAGCAGGCGCGCATCATTGTCCGTAAAATCATCGCCGTTCAGCTTGTTCGAGGCTTGTACCACCCCCAACCGCCGCCCGCCGGAAGCCATTACCGCCAGCAGCGTCTTTTCAACGCCGACCGCCGCCGCCAGTTCCGCCAGCCCTGCGCCGTAAACCACCTTGTCGGTTGCGACGCTGTTGGTGTACCAGTAGTCTTCTTCCTGCCAGATTTCTTCCATCGCGCTTTCCGGCACCAGATTGATGCCGTAGGCTTCGATCAGGCGGTCATCCAGCCCGTAAAACGGTTTCTGCGCGACCAACCGCTGCTCGTTTTCGTCATAAATCAGTATGCCGCACATCGCGATGCCCATCAGCCGCGCGATGCGCTCGTTGATGTTGGCGTAAAACTCGTCCGTATGGCTGATCGCGCCGAATGCCTGCGTGATCTCCTGCAACCCGGTCATTTCGGTTTCGTGAATCTGCTGCCGCTGCGCCAGCCGCATATCTTCGACGGCAATCGCCGCCTGCGCCGAAAGCAGGCGTAAATTTTGAATGTCTTCCGGACTGAACCCGCCGACTGTGCGCTTATTGCTCACCTGAATCATGCCGATGCGCAGACTGCCGACTTGCAGCGGCATCAGGATCGTGTCTTTCAACCCGGCGGCATTCACCAGCACCGAGAAATTCATTTCTTCTGCCAGCGGTTCTTCCGCCAAATCACGCGACACCCAGTACGGCTGGCGCTGCCAGATGTCATAGGCCGGCGTGTCCTCCGGGACTGGAATCGAGAAGTTGCGGATCAATTGCACAGGTAGCCCGTAATAGGGCGGCTGCGCGACCAGTGCCTCGCGCAGTTCGTCGTAAACCAGCACGCCGCAGACTTCTGCATCGAGAAGCTGCGCGATGCGTTCATTCATCGCCAGAAAGACCTGCATCGGATCTTGTTCCAGCGTCGCCTGATCAACTACCTGCTGCACCGTCGCCAAATCTTCGATGCGCTGTGCCTGCTCACGATAGAGCTGCGCATTATAGATCGCCGTTGCTACCTGCTTCGACACCGCTTGCATCAGCGGCAGATCGCCATGAACGAAGCGTGTCTGGCTGGCGAGTTCCAGTGTTCCCATGAAACGCTCGCCCAGCACCAGCGGCACACCAATATAACTGCGATACATGCCATTCATCAGCTTGGGGCGAACGGTGGTCTCGTCGTTGACATCGCTCACGAACACCGGGCGCTGATAGCGCGCGATCCAGCCGGAGATGCCTTCGCCATACGCATAAGCGCCGCCCACTTCCGAGAGCGCCAGCACATAGGCGATGTCTCCCGTCCAGCCACGCGGATGCATCAGTTTCTGTTTTTCGTCCCACAGGCAAATCTCGCCCGCGTCCGCCGGAATTTCCTTGCGCACAATCGTCAGCAGCGCTTGCAGTACTGGCTCGACGCCGAGGCTGGCATTGACCGTTTCGCCGATCTCGTTGGCAATGCGAATCGCGCGGCTCAGGTCAAGCGATTCTGGGTTGACGGTCGTGCCGGAAATTTCGCGCATCACTACAACCATGCGGGGCGTTCCGTCGGACGGAATGCGATGCGAGGTCGCTTCGACCCAGTGCTTGTTTACCTGAAAGGACGCCTGCCCCTCGCGCGTGAACAGGTCGAGGAAACTATCGACCGGCTGCACCAGACGAGCAATCCCTTCCAGATTGGGATTCTCCATCTCCAGCCAGCGCCGAATCGTTTCGTTGGCGTGCAGCACTTGTCCCTGTTCGTTGGCGACAATCACCGCATCGCTGCTCGAAAGCAGTGCCAGGTCGCTGAGCGCTGGTTCCACTTCGGGAATTGGCCCTAACCGCTGTCGCTGAAACGACCACAGGAAAAGCCAAGCCAAAATGACGACCGCACCCGCAAAAAGAATTATTGCCAGTCCCATAAGTCGTGATCCCGTAACTGAGCGTTACCAGGACGTGAGAAGATTTGCGCTGCCGCTGTCCTGCCCATTGATTCCGCGTCGGCGGTCTTCGGCAGCCAGTTCTGTGACTTCGCGTATATCGGAAAATTGATGTGTCCGTGTGGAAACCGATCCTGCCGAGAGCGTCATCAGGTCAACCTGACGCTCACCATACACACTATCCGGTTCGAGGATGTAGCCGCGCTCACGGTCGATGAACGAGTAATGCTGCTTGATCTTCTCGTCGAATATCTCGATCAGCCTCTCTTTCAGGCTGTCCGGGTCGTCCGTGTGCGTGATGATGATGAAGTTGTCCTTACCGGGGTGTCCGGCGTAGTCGTCCGGCGTCCCTGCTTCGTCAATCACCTCGCCAATCAGCACCGCCATGAAGCGGATGACTTCGTCTCCCGCCACAAAACCATACACGTCCGTGAAAGCGTCGAACTGGTTGATCTTGAAGTCGATATAGGTCCAGCCTGCTTCGCTGTGCATCAGCGTCCGCAGGTGATCCTCGATCAATCGTCCCGTCGGCAAATTCGACTTGGAGTCGATCTGCGTTTGTCGGTTCGCCGCGCTGATGGCGTTCTGCACGCGCAACTTCAGTTCCTCAATGTCGAAGGGCTTGGTGATGTAATCATCCGCTCCCAGTTCCAGCCCCTGAATCTTGTCGCTGCGTTCGTCTTTCTGCGTCAGAAAGATGATCGGAATGTGGCTGGTGCGGGTGGTCGTGCGCAGTTCGCGGCAAACATCATACCCGTTCATGTCTGGCAGCATAATATCCAGCACAATCAGGTTAGGAAGCTGCTTGCGCGTCATCGTCAGCGCATCCCCTCCGCGCGGCGCGACCTGGACTTCGTAGCCCTGCCCGCTGAAGTAGATTCGCAGCATATTGGAAATGTCAAAGTCGTCTTCCACGACCAGAATGCGACCTTTGCTCATGAACTGCCCCTTACCCTTAACCCTATCCGCAGCGTAATGCGTGGGTATTTATGGATCGAAGATCACAATGGTTTCACTTAACTATACAAACGAAACCCTCATCACGCTAGCGAAGCCGTAATCGAAGGTTTGTATTTTGAATCATTATAATGCCGATCCTATCAACGGAGTGTAAATGTATTGCTTGTTAAACGACGCACAAACATCGCCAAAATCTGCTGCGGCCAGGTTTACGCCGACCACACCCGCCGATTCGTCGCTGCCTTTTCACGCACCAACGCGATCTGCTCGTCCGTTACCGGCTTTTCAAACGAGCGAAACCCCGCCAGCCTGAACCCGTGCCGCGTCGCCATGTCGTCAATCTCATGCGCCTGCGCCACCGTAATATCTCGGCCAATCGTGTAATCCTCGTAGCGCCCTTCTAATGCGAGCGCCATCGTTTCGGCCATACAGGCGTAAGCCTTGCGCGGCGGGAAACCGAAATCGAAGTGGAAATCCGGCGCTCCCGGCACTTCGACCATCCCGCCCTCGATCACCAGCACGTCGTCGCGCTCCGCCGCCACCCGCTTTGACACGTCACGCGGACGCGCCACATCGCAGACCACCGCCCCCGGCTTGAGGTGCTGCGGCTCAATCACGGCATGAACGGCGCTCGTCACCGCCAGAATCAAATCCGCCTCGTAAATCACGTTGATGTCAATACTGGCGACGACTTCCGCACCAAAACCCATACATTGTTCGCGCAGGGCTTCCAGCGGCTCGATTTGCCGCCCAACGAGAAGAAGTTTGGCGCTCTCTCCGGCGAGGAGCTGTGCACAGGTTCGCCCAATCGCGCCGTTCGCGCCCACGACCGCCACCGTCGCCTCGCGCATTGGTATGTCCATGACCTGTGCGGCCTCGCGGATAGCCGCCACTGCCATCGCGACGGTATAGCTGTCGCCTGTCGTCACCGGTATATCGAGTCGGTCGGCAATGGTTTTGCCCGCGTCGCCCACCACCGAGGTAAACGCCCCCAGTCCGAGGATTTTCGCGCCCAGTTCCTCCGCCATCCTGCCGCAGGCGACGATCTTCTTGTAGACCGTCTCGACGGGCAGCGCCATCATCGTTGGGGGGGTGAACGGACAGGCGATGAGCCAGCCCCGGAGTTCCCTTCCGGTTGAAATTGAGCGAATCCCATCCACCTCCGACAGATACACTGGCGGAAAGAAGCGTGAGAAGAAGTTGATCTGCGGCTCGGTCAGAATTTTGCCCAGCAGCGGATATTTGCGCGCCACGTCTTTCTTGATCTGGATCGGATGGATGATGAAAGCGAAAGTATCCGTATCAGTCATTCAGCAATGTCCCATTTCTCGGCCTGACTTATGAACATCATAACTTTAGAACCCGTATTCCGTATTGAGATACGTGAATACTTTGGGGGATTAAGCGCATGATCGCTGAAAATATCAATCAGCCTGTGAAAACCAAGTCCGTGCATCCACTGCGCGTTCATGATTTCCGCCTGCTCTGGATCGGCCAGAGTATTTCCATGCTCGGCGACCAGTTTTACCTAATCGCCTTGCCCTGGCTGGTGCTGCAAATCACCGGCAACGCCCTCGCGCTCGGCACGGTGCTGGCCTTCGCCAGCGTCCCGCGCGCCCTCTTCATGTTGATTGGTGGCGCATTTGTGGATCGCTTCTCGCCGCGCACCGTCATGTTCATCTCCAACCTTGTCCGTATGATTTTAGTCGGGCTGCTGGCGCTGCTGGTGCTGACGAATAACATCCAACTTTGGATGCTCTACGTGCTGGCGCTTGGCTTCGGGACTGCCGACGCCTTCTTCTTCCCCGCCGACAGCGCGATGGTGCCCCGTCTGCTCGAAAAAGAACAGTTGGAAATGGGCAACACGCTCACCCAGGGTGTCAGCATGTTGAGCATGTTCCTCGGCCCGGTGCTGGCAGGCGGCCTGATCGCGCTGTTTGCTGGCTCGGCAACAGCCGCCGAAGCCGGAACGCCCGGCGTTGAAGGAATCGGCATTGCCTTTGCCCTGGATGCCGCCACTTTTCTTGTTTCGCTGTTTACACTGTCGCTGATTGGCGCGCACCGCTCAGCCACAGCCGAAACCCAGTCGCAAACTGGTATCCTGACCTCGATTAAAGAGGGCCTGACCTTCGTCTGGAACGACACCGTGCTGCGCGTGGTGTTCATCATCATGATCGCCGCCAATTTCCTCGTCAACGGCCCGTTTGAGGTCGGCATCCCGGTACTGGCAAAGCGCAATTTTGTCGAAGGCGCAGCCGCCTACGGCACGATTGTTTCGGCTTTTGGCGGTGGAGCGCTGCTCGGCGTCATCCTCGCCAGTGCCCTGCCGCGCCCGCGACCCTCGCGCTTTGGCACAGTGCTGGTCGGCGTCGCCGGCTTGATGGGATTTGGCATGATCGCGCTGCCCTTCAGTCTATCACTCCCCGTCGCAGCGCTGCTCACACTGGCGATGGGCACGACGATGGGCTTCGTCAACATTCATATGTTCACCTGGATGCAGAAACGTGTGCCGGAAGCGTTGATGGGGCGCGTCATGAGCCTGACCATGTTCGCAGCGGTTGGTCTGGCACCGGTATCGAGTGCGCTGGCTGGCGCATTGATCGACGCCAACCTCACCGCGATGTTTGTTGGCGCGGGCGCGCTCATGAGCCTGATCGCCTTCGGCTCGACCCTGCGCCGCGAAGTCCGCGAGATGGGCATTGAAGTCTCCCTACCCATCAACGACAGCACTACCCGCGCCACCGACGAAATTCCTGCTGTCCGCCGCACCGACTCGATCCCCGCAGTTCACCTCTAAGTCCCGATAAAAAAGGACGTGCCGATCTCGAAGATTGGCACGTCCTGTTCGCGTCACGCATCACGATCTTTTCGCTTTTACTCATAGATAACTGATATAGACATTGCCTGATTTTGGTGGCTTGGAAACAGGGCGCAGCGTGCTGCGCCCCTCCAAGAACCAGGGCAGACACACGGAGGCTTGTCCGAAAACTAAGTGCTTGACCCCACCCCGCTGTCCAAAAGCGGGACAGCTTCCCCTCCCCGAATTCAGGGAGGGGAGAAAAACAAGCCGTTTCGACATGGAGATAAGCGAGTCAAGCCCAATTTTCGAAACAAAACGCACCATTCATCGCGTTGCGGCGACTATTCGGACAAGCCTACACGGGTCTGCCCCTATAGATTAGGCCGTATCTATTGAGGTCATTTATCAGTCCTCAGTCCTGCTTTTACCACGTATCCCAGGTTTCTTCTTCGGGAGCGGTTTCGTTCGGGCGCGGATAATGTCGCTGTGGGGCAGAACTCCCCACATAATGATGGTCGCTTTCTTCGTAGGTGACGCTCCGGCTGATCACGCGCCGCTGCGGCGAGGCCACCAGTACCACGTCCGATTCAATCATGCGACCGGGGAAAATCACCATCCCCGAACCAATACGACAGTTATGCCCAACCGCGCCGCCGAGCACGACCTGCCCGACATCCTCTAACTGCCCATTGATCCCAACCGCGCGGATTGGCTTCTGCTCGATCAGGTTGAAATCGGTGAAAGTATTCCCCGCGCCAATGAAGCTGTCGCGCCCGACCACGCACATCTGCAAACAGGTATTCTGCGCGATGATCGAGTTTTCCATGACCGCCGTCAGGTAGAGCGAGCAGCGAAAGGGCAGAAACGTCCCGTTGCCAATTGCGCTCATCATCAGCACGCAGCCGTCATCAATCGAGACGTTGTCGCCAATCGTGCAGTTGTCGAGCATCACCCCCGGCCCAATGTTACAGTTGTCGCCAATCCAGGCTGGCCCGGTGATGACGGCAGTCGGGTGAATGTTGGTGTTCTTGCCGACATGCACGACTTCTGAGGTGCTTAGAAGCTGCTTCTGCTCCAGAATCGCTTTCCACAGCAGCTTCAGGCTGTAGAAGTTATGCGTTTTCACAAAGCGGTCAAAGCGGCTGGCACGCCCGAAATGCCCGAAAATGATCGATGTGAAGTAGACGTGTACCCAGCTTTCAATCGACATGATGGCGCGGGCGGGCGCATAATGAGTCAGGTCGCCCTGTTCCATCGTCATGAAATCCGGCACGCTGTAGAAGCCCATTTCTTCGGCATCGCTCGGCACGACAATTGGCAGCACGTCGGTCGTGTAATTTGCGGGGAAGTACCATAGATCCGCCAGGCAAATCGAGCGGCCTTCCGCGTCAACGGTTCGCTCGAAGCCGCGCGCCAGCGGCAGTGTATACGTCTTAAAAGCCGGGTCGTCCGCCAAAAATGCCGCGCGGCAGGCGCGCCCGCTCTTGAGCGCCCGCTCCATGAAGTATTCCAGAAATTCCAGATCAAACCACAGGTTGTCGCGATGAACAATCGCCGGCCCCTGAACGCTGGGCATCTCACGCGGGCTGCTGAAGGTATTCCCCAAGCCGATGGCCGTCTTGAAGTAACGCAGGAACACTTCTTCGTGGTGAATTTTGAGCGGTCGAATGCCAATCGTCAGCAAGCTCGCAGGCTCGTTAAACGGAGGGACGTGCCGCACATCCTCAATAATGTAGCGCTGCATCTTGGCTCCTAGCGGGTTATCCCATGCCTGCTTCTGGCGCGGGAGTCTTTCGGTAAAAACGCAGTGGTTTATGCTTCAGTCGCAGTGCTGGCTTTTCGACAAAATGCCAGGAGAGCATGGCGATGAACAACGTGATCGGCATTGCAAGCGCAAAATTGACCATCGGGAGCATAACACCACCAAAGAGGTAAGTTAAAGTCTGCTGCACTGGCCCCGCATAGATATACAGCCCGTAGGAGAAATCGCCATGTTTGCCAAATGATTTGAATGGGCTTCGTGACGAACTCGCCACATAAAGGAGAGTATATGTCCCAAAAGTTGGAAACCAAAGTGTAATGAAGCCTGTTCCTGTAATAATCGACACGACTAAAAAAATGACTCCCAGCGTGAGATAGCGGGGCTTCATGACAATTCGGTTACGATAGAAATAGAACACCCCTCCGGACAAAAAGAGAGGCGTGAGATGCATAAAATTACTCAATAAATCGGAAAAGAAAACAGCATGACTGAGGTCAAAAAGGCGATTGTGAATACCGAAACCGGATAGCGTTGGTACGAGCAGATACCCGATCAGGTTCAAACCGAGAAATTCAATGAACAGTCCAAGAATCCATCTTTTTTTTAGCAAACGGGTCAGCCAAAGCAACAAAATGAGGAGATAACACAGAACCTCATAGTAGAGAGTCCATAAAGATGGGTTAATGACGAAGGCAAAATTATTGGTAGCGAAAACACCGGGAAGAACGTTCTCGGATCCATTGAGTCGCAGCATACCCAGGTATTGGTACGTTGCTGGGTCACTCAGATATTCTCGCAAGCTTAGTGTCGTTACGAGAGGGCCGAGCACAAACATCGTCAGCAAAACGACGACCAGTAAGCCCGGATAAATCCGCAAAAACCGAGCCTTGAGATACGTCAAGGCGTTTTGTGACTGCACCATGCTTGCCGTGATCAGAAATCCACTAATCACAAAGAAAATATTCACGGCGACAGTTCCCGAAGTTGCCTGAGAATTCGTCAGCCATACCATCGGATCATAGCGCTGAAAATCCATTCCCAATGAGAGGGGAAAAGCGTGGGAGAAGATCACCATAATCGCTGCGACAAAGCGAATAAAATCGAGGCTGTTCTGGTTACGCTGAAGCAGTGTATTCAAGCGTGCTGCGGGAAGCATTTTCCTCGGCTCACCCATTGTACAAAAAGTCGCGGATTGTTTCGTGAAACAGCTCTTTTTCGTCCATCATCGGGAAATGTCCCGACTGTTCGAAGCGGGCAACCTTGCTGCTCGGTAAATACTGCTTCAGAACATCCGCCTGTTTGGGATCAACAATGATGTCCTTTTTGCCGTAGATTCCCAGCACTGGCATCTGCAATTCGCCAATGCGCGGTCGCAGATCGGTTTGCCGCAGCGTGCCAATACTTTCGAAGAACGGGGCTGCCGTCAGTTTCGAGACATCGGCAGTCAGCATTTGCCCGACAGCATTGCCATCCTTTGCCATCATGTGCGCATAAACGCGCAAAAATGGCATGAAGCCCGCCTGAAACACATTGTAGAGTGCGGGTGTCGTCTGCGCGAGGCCGACCCAACCGCGATAGGCTGCCATCTTCAGCAGTGGGCTGAGCGATGAGCCTTGAATCGGCGCGCCGACTGCGATGATCTTGACAACTTTTTCGGGGTAGTGAATGGCGCTGCTCAGTGCGACCGTTCCGCCCATCGAGTGACCGACCAGCGGCGCTTTCTTGATCGCCATCCGATCCATAAACTCGTTTACCATCAGCACAAAGTTATTGACCGAGAAATTCTCTGACCGCGCACCAGAGTCGCCAAAACCCAGGAAATCCAGCGCGTACAGACGAAACTCCCGGCCCAGAAGTTCGACGGTTTCGCGCCAGACCGCCCACGAATTTAACCACCCATGTAAAAGTAGAACAGGGCGTCCTCGACCATACGCTTCGTAATGGACGATGCCCTGCTCGGTGACCAGAGACGCCACAGATGAACCCCTCTAACGAGCGCTAACTATCCATTTCTTCAAGGATCGAGTACAGCAGTTCCAGCAGGACAGTTTTGACGCTCTCTTTATCACTTGCCACACAGGGCAGGAGTTTCACGCCTTCTTCGATGCGCAGCGCGATCCGCAGGTCATCGGTATTCCAGGCATCAGGCATGTCTTGCTTGTTCGCCGCGACGACATAGGGCGTCGGCGCATATGCGCGGAAGGTTTCGAGGATACTTTTCGCCTCGCGGAATGTCTCTGGCTTGGTGCTGTCTACCATCACCACGAAGCCGAGCATCCCTTCGGCAAGGATTTCCCACATGAAATCGAAGCGGCGCTGACCGGGCGTACCAAACAGATACAGCACCAGGTCGTCGTCAACTGTGATACGCCCAAAGTCCATCGCCACCGTCGTCGATTCCTTAACGGTGCGCTCCGCCTCCGAGCTAATGCCGCGCTCGGTCGTCACCACGTCAATCTCGCTGATGGAACGGATGAACTCTGTTTTGCCGGAACTGAACGGCCCGGTAATCACCATCTTGACAGTTTGCATAAGGGTTCCGCTCGCTCTCCGTAAAGTAAGGACTCAGGTCGCCAGGCTAAATGTTGCGAATCCGGTCGATCAGCTTCGTCACCACTGTCCTTTGCACCTGAGGCGCACGGGTCGTCGGGCGTTTCGCGCCCCCTGCGACCGCGCCATCCATGCTGGGCGGCTTGATCATTTCTACCAACCCCGCCTGCTCTAACCCAAACACAATCCGTCGAATTTCCACCTCAGACATATTATTCGCTTTGGCGATCTGACGAATCGTGTTCTTAGGATTAACAAATGATACCACGCGCCACTCTTCGACGCTCAGGTGAATTCCCTTGAACTTTTCGCGTGGGTTTTCCGGGAACTTGAGCGCCATATCGAGGTTCGGCAAGTGTGACGTGAGCTGCTCGATCTCTTTGATCCGCCGCGCGCCCTCGATAATCACATTTTCGAGGTCAATCGGCACGAGAATGCGGTCGCTGCTTGGCAGCGTGTTATCCTCGAAGCGGAAAGGGCCTTCATCCCAACTGAGCAGGTTATACACTACGTCGAGTGTATGCTGCTGAATGCTGCTCACCACGTCGCGCTGCGTCACATAATTGGCATTGATCAGCAGCAGCGCCAGTGCTTTATCGCTGGTGTTTTTGGCGCGTTCTCGAATGATGCGCGCCTGTTCATCCGAAAGTTTCCCGGCTTTATTGAGCACGGAAACCAGATTACCGTCTTGCCCGCCGAGAATCGCCGAAATCAGCTTGCCCACTTTGAACGAAACGCGCGCGCGTTCTTTACCCGCCGTCATTTTCTCAGCGCCAACGGCATCTTTTTCGCCTGTGCGCACGCTTTCAAAAATCGAAAGCGTTCCGGTTTTCCCAGCCAGGTTGATGAGGTTGAGCAACTGTGTGGTGCTAAAATCTCGCAAATTGCCTTGCAGCGGCATTGAAGCCCCCTACCTCTACCCTACCCAGTCTTTACATTACAAAAATAACACGGAAACTGGAAAACCCGGCACAAAGACGAACCTCAAAAAATATACTGTAACTTCCCTATCGGTGCAATCTCTCCCGATTCTAATACCAAGTACAAGCCAATACAATTGAGCCTGCGCTTACTTCATCGTCAATGCGCCTAGTCCATTGGTAGGGGCATCCTCACCTGCTGCGCCTTAAAACACCACATGGTGTTCATTTTCCCTTTTCCTTTGCGCCTTTGCGTTGTGCTTTTATCTTTTCACTCGCTACTCGGTACTTCTTTTGTGTATCGGGTATAATGGAAACGGCACACGAGGGGGTATGTATGTCACATCGAACGCTTGAAATGGGGATCGCCGCTATCCAGCGCGGCAGCCCTGCCGAAGGCGCACGCCTGATCCGTATCGCTATCAAAGGCGGCGAACTGTCGCCGCAGATGCGCGCGATTGCCTACCTTTGGCTCGCCGAAACCCAGCCCGATCCGCAGCAGAAACGCGCCACCTATGGCGACGCCCTCGCCGCCGATCCCGGCAACGTCGAAGCCCGCCAGCGCCTCGCTTCCCTGCTTACATCACAGCTTCCCGCCGCGCCCGTGACCGCCACCACGACGCAGACCACCGCCGTCGTGCGCCCTGAAGTTGTCTCGACTGGCATCAACATCGCCGATCACGTCGCCCATATCATCGGCGGGCCGAACGGCCCCGGCACAGCTTTCTTCGTCGCGCAGGAAGGCATTCTCGCCACCACGCGCCACGTTGTCGGCGGAATGCAGCAGGTGACCGTCGAACTCCACATCGGAAGGCAGTTACAGGGGACGGTCGTCCGCGCTTACACCGATCTTGACCTGACGCTCGTGCACGTCGATCACAACCCCGGCAGCCTGCTCCCGATTACGCCGCTGCCGCGTGTCGCCGACGAAGCCCAGTTGAACATCGTCACCTACAACGGCGAAATCATCCGCACCTCCGAACGCCCGACCAACCGCGTCCTTGCCGCCCACTGGATACCGACCTCGGCTACACGCCTGCTCGACGCAGGCGGCAACCCAATCTTCGACGACAAGAATTATCTCGTCGGCATGATGACCAAGAACACCAGCCGCACCTCCGGGCATATGTTCGGCCTGCACATCGCCGCCATCAAGCGCATGGTCGATACCTACCTGCGCGAAGCCCGCGCCGAAGCCCGCGTTTACTGCCCCCACTGCGGCAACAACAGCCGCGCCGTCGGAGCAGGCTATTTCTACTGCGAACAATGCGGCAGCGTCACACCTGCCGCTGAGAATATGCAGCGCTACCCGATCCCGCAGGCGGACGCCTTTTACGAAAGCGGGCGCGCCCGCTGCACCAACTGCAATTCGACCGCTGGAATTTACAACAACGTCTGCCTGCGCTGTGGTCAGCCGCAGGGACGCAGCGCACAAGCGTAGGGGGAACTATGTTAAATGTAGGCGGGCGCAAGCCCGTACAGCGCCTTGACCAGTACGCCCAGACCGTCGAGCAAATCCTGCTTGGCGTCGGTGTCGATCCGCAGCAGGCACGCATGAATATTCAGGATGGCTTCGGCTGGAGTTTCCGGCGCGGCTCTGCCGTGATTGAGGTCTACGTTTCGCAGCAGGAAGGCGCGGGCTATTTACAGGTTTTGTCGCCCATTCTCCACCTGCCGATGAGCAACCTGCTTCCCCTGTATCGCCGCCTGCTCGAACTGAATTTGCAGCTTACCAACGCCTCGTTTGGCGTGCATCTGGATGTGGTTTACGTCTTCAGCGAGCGACCGCTGGAGGGGCTGGATGCCGTCGAAGCCAACAACATCATCACGCTGGTGGCGGGCTACGCCGACGAAATGGACGATAAACTGGTGGGCGAATTTGGCGGGCGGCTGTATTCGCGGATTTAGGGCTTCCCTTCCGCTTGGCGAGACGTTTTACTCCGTTGTTCCCTTCCGGTACGATCCGGTCGCGTGGGGTCGGGTGGGGTTCGCTACCGCATTTGTTGTTGGGACAATTGATAATCGCGATTAAGACGGATGCTTCGATTTAGAACTTTTGTTCCAAATCAGTATACATCCAAAATCGAGTTTGCCAAGTGACATTTGTATTACAAATGTACACTTTTTTGGGGATGAGACAAAGGGCGACCTGACAGGTCGCCCCTACGGGTGTCGGTCAAATCAGGGGCGGATTGGGTCGGGAACACGGGCGGGTCTAAGACCCGCCCCTACAAATCACCCGCATCATAGGCAGATTTGATGAGAAACACGGGCGCACAGCCGTGCGCCCCTACACTGATCTCGGCGAAGCGGGATTTGATTTTGCTGTGGCGGTCACCAGAGGCTCCCTCGACCGCTGTAACCGTCGGGTGGGCTGCCTTGAATGATTCGGTTCGTATTGAGCGTGATCGACATCACGCCATCAATCGGCAGAGGCGATCCGTCATCAGGCGTTGTGAACGTGCCACGAGCGGTTGTTATTGTAAGCGGAAAACGATCCATATCGCGGGGTGCTGTGTTTATGCCTTCGATCCATGTGCCATCCAATTGAAATTTCGTTCCATGACAGGGGTCAATAAACTGATGATTTGATTCTGCCCATTTCAAGAGACAGTGATCATCAGGAGAGACCACGTATAAAGCCAGTAATCCATCATTTGTATTGACCAGCCAGCTTCGCTGCTCTCTTAAATAAATCGGGGTTTTCTCCGCTTCGGGTAGATTTGAGAGGTCAAGCTGAAAATATCCATGCGCTTCATCATAAATGACATCAGAGGCTGATTTCCCCAAAAACCATATCAATCCGATGCAGCATCCTATCAATGCCAGCGCGATGCTCGCGCCGAAAGCGTAATTCAGCGCCTCGCGGCGCGAGAGGGTTGGTTGGGGATTGGGTTTTGCTGTGGCGGTCATGCGGAATGTCCTGTAGCGACTAATTTTCAGGGCGCACGTGCAAACACGTTTGCCTGGGTGCCCCCTACGAACATTAGCGGTAAAAAACGGGCGAGGCGTGCCTCGCCCCTACGAACCTCACCCCGTCGCCGCTGAGGGGAGAAGGACAGGGCAGACACGTGGGTCTGCCCCTACAGACCCCTCTCCCTCGTTCCCTCTCCCACGCAAGCGGGGAGAGGGATGAAATACAGTTCCCGGACGACCATGCATTAACGTGTCGTCCGCGAAACCTGCATGTAGAGGGACGAACAGATCAGACCGTTGCCGCCTGACGAGCGGGCGTGCTGGTGGCGCGGATTTCGCGCCAGCGACGGCGCACATCACCGATCAACTGCGGCAGATAGGCTCCCAGCGCGATCAGGATGGCAATCGGGATGGCGTACTGGTCGATGGTCTCAGTGGAACGGACGTAAATCAGCGGCGGCATGAAATTGACCGCCGTGACGTACAACGGGATGAAGATCATCACCGCCGCCCAGATGGTCGCCAGCCAACCGGGGACGCGGAAAACCACGCCCAGCGAGAAGGCCAGCGCCCCACCGAGCGCGCCGAGCAGAATGGCATTGAAGTCGCTGGCTTCGGGCTGATAGTAGAGGAAGAACCAGTCAAAGACGACCCAGACGAGAATACCCGTCAGCATCCCCAGCACCAGATTGAGCACCAGCCGCGCCCACCAGGGCCAGAAGCCGCGCAGGCGTTCCGGCATTTCCGCCGAGAGCAGAATCACCAGCCCGTAGACCACACCGAAGGTGATGCCGGTCGTCAGCGATTTGCCCCAGCGTTCGGCGAAGAAAATATCGGCGCTGGAAATTTCCGAGAAGGCATACCACCAGACGGCAATCGCGCTGAAGATGGCGGCGAAGACGTAACGCGCCACCGAGCGCGTCGGGTGATTGGTCAGCCGCCGCCAGGTATTGTCGAGCCAGGTGTAGAGGCGCGCCTGCTGGCTGACGCTCTTGGGCAGTGAGGGCGCTTCGTCGCGCACGAGTGCCAGCGCCCGCAGCGCAGGTCGCTCGCCTTTCAACTGATGTTCCGCCAGCACCTTGACCGCCGCTTCGGAACGAATGCGCCCGATGGCGCGGGCAGCGGCTTCGGCAACATCGGGCTTCTCAGCGTCGAGCGCCTGATCCGCCAGCAGCGCGTCGATCTCCGGCGTGAAGGCACTCTCGCGCCAGTCATAGGGCGAACTGAGCTGCAACCGTCGAAGCATGGTCGTGCGCATGTTGCTCGTGTCCATCGTCGGCTCCGCAAGCGACACTTTGCCGCGCATTTCCAGCACGCGAATCGCTGCCAACTGCGCGGGGCCGTTGGTTTCAACCTGCAACTGCTGCGCGACCAGACGCGGAATCTGTGGGGTTTCGGCGTCCGCCAGCGTTTCCAGCCGCTGCAAGGCGCGCACACGCGCCGGAGCGTTCTCGCTCAAGAGGGCGTGCAGCGCCACCAAGCGCCGCGAATCGTCGTTGAGCTTGGCCCACCACACGTCAATGTCGTGGTCGTATTCGAGCGCGCCGCGCAGCATCATCTCCTTGCCGGAGTCGTCGATGTCGAGGTTGTGCGCGTCGGTATCGACGTAATAGTCGTTGATGAGCATAAAATGGGTGAT
Organism: Anaerolineae bacterium; assembly: GCA_034432495.1. GTDB lineage: Bacteria > Chloroflexota > Anaerolineae > Aggregatilineales > Phototrophicaceae > Flexifilum. Next base: position 64,626 of record DAOUCB010000181.1, read on the forward strand.
GCCGAGCAGAAAACGTCCCTGACCATGCAGCCACGCCCGGTAAGCCTTCGTGTAGATGTCGATGGCTTCGCGGCGCGCCATCGCGTCCGGCCCGACTTCGGTCAGCATGACGACATCGCTCAGGTCGATCTCGGTCACGTCCTGCGGCTTCCTGGGCGCGCGATCCTGCGGCCCGGTGATCAGACCGTCGAGTGGTCCGGAGAGCACATCGTTGAGGACGCTGTCATCGACGGGCGCGGTGCGCGTGACCAGATTGTCCATCGGCCCGGTCAGCAGTTCATCGAGCGGTTCGCTGCGTGTGACCAAATCTTCAGGCCGCGCTGTCCCTTTGGAAGTGGTGCCGGTGGGCGTGGCGCGCCGCTTGGCAGGTTTGGTCGAAATGCCGAGCGCATCGTCCAGGGCTTCCACGATTTCGCCGAGAGTCGCCGGACGCTTGTTGACATCGACTTCGGTGCCGTGCCGCAGCGCAATGGATACGGCTGCCGGAAGCCCCGGTTGCAGCGATTCGACATCGGGCAGCACGTCGTTCATCTGCATCTGCTTGAGCGCCAGCGGGATGACCGCGTCGAAGGGAAGCTGCCCCGTCATCATGTGGAAGAGCATAATCGAGAAGCTGTAAACGTCCGCCCGCTGATCGAGCACGTCGGCGGTGAGCTGCTCAGGAGCCATGTAGAGCAGCGTCCCCGAACCGGGATTGGCGGCGCGGCCTTCCGGCCCCATGACGGTCGCCAGCCCGAAGTCCGCCAGATACGGCAGTTGGTAGCTGTCGAGCAGAATATTCGACGGCTTCAGGTCGAGATGAACGACCTTGTTCTCGTGAGCGTAATCGAGCGCCTGCGCGACCATGCGCGCCAGCCGCATGACTTCTTCCGGTGCCAGCGGCCCTTCCTCCAGCACATCTTCCAGCGACCCGCCTGATACGTAGCGCATGACGATGTACAACTGAGCGTCGTAATCGCCGAACTCGTAAATCGGCAGAATGTGCGGATGTTCCAGATTAGCGATGGTCTGGGCTTCACGTTCGAATAACTTGACCGGATTCATGTCGTGCGATAGATCGCGGGCGACCGTTTTGATGGCGACCGTGCGGTTGAGGCGTTTATCCCGTGCCGACCACACGTCCGCCATGCCGCCGCGCCCGATATGCTCGATCACACGGTACTGACCGAACTCTACACCGACATCCATAAATCAATTCCTCTGCAAAGAATGGGTTGAGCAAATGTTGCTGTTATTGAGTATACTGCAATTCTCGTGACCGATAGGCGTCCCTCTCGCTGTGATTTGATGCGACTGATTCTGATCTTTTTGTTGGCGCTGACACTCAGAAGTGGTCTCGCCGCGCTGCGCTACACCGACGATTTCAAGAACTTCGAAAATGGCGATTACGCGCTTTATTCCATTGGCGGCGATTACTTCAGCAGCGCCCACGACTTTCGCAACAGCCTGTTTCTCGTCCGCCCGCCCGCCTATCCCGTCCTGATCAGCCTGCTGCACAATGACAACCGCCTGATTCTCGCCGCCGATATTCTGGCAGGCGCGCTGGTTGCCCCGGTCGCTTACCTGCTGGCGCTTCAGCTTGGGCTGAGCATCAATCTGAGCCTGATCGCCGCGCTAATCGTCGCGGTTGATCCGGGCAGCATTGCCTACTCGGCCTTTCTCGGCCCGGAACCGTTTGCGAATCTGCTGCTGGCGGCGGCACTGACAGCGCTGCTCTACGCCATGCGCACCATCCGGCGAGGGCGTGTCCTGCTCTGGGGAGCGATCTCCGGCGTGCTGCTGGCGCTGGCTTCGCTGACGCGGCCTGCCAGCTACCTGCTGTGGATTCCGCTGGGTCTGTGGCTGCTGATCACGCAGCGCAAACGGTGGCCTGCGATTCTGGTTTTCGTGCTGATCAACGCGCTGGCGCTATTCGGCTGGACGGCGCACAACGGTCAGGTGTTCGGCAATCCTGCGTTTTCGACGACTGGCCCCTACACCATGCTCTACTACCACGCTGCCGCCGTCGAACACTACGTCAGCGGCAAAACCAGCGCCGAAGTCTTCACCGACATCAACCGGCGGATTGAAACCCGGCTCGGTCGCGACCCGGACAAAGCCGACTCCGGCACGAATCAGGGCTATCTCGCCGCCACGATTGACATCCAGAACGCCGAAACCGCCGAAGCGCTGGCGATTTTCAAAGCCTATCCCCTGCTGACGCTGGCGACCTTCCCGCTCGGCTTCGTGCGTATGTTCGCCTATACCCAGACGCTCCCGCGCTGGCTGAGCGTGATCGACATTCCCTTCAATCTTGCGCTGCTGCTGGGAACGGTCATCGGTCTCCTGCTGGCCTTGCGCCGTAGACAGTGGATGCTGTTCTGGGGGGTGCTGCTGACCTGTGCCTACTTCACTGCCGGGATTCTGCTCGTCAAGACGACCGCGCTCGATACCCGCGAGCGTTCCATGCTCACCCCACTGATGGCGGCGGCCTGCGCCTACGCCGTCGCCGCGATCTACCGGCGCTGGCGACCGAACCGAGGCTTATCGTGATGAATCGCATTCGTAAGTACATCCACAAAAATGGTTTAGGGTCAAAACAGGCGAGGCGTGCCTCGCCCCTACGAGAACAGGGCGCACCGCCGTACGCCCGTATACAAACATTCCGCGTTAATCTCGTGGAACTACTTAAGTGCTATATCTCGCAATTCCTGCGGTACCCCTCTCCCCCGACCCCTCTCCCACGCAAGCGGGGAGAGGGGAGAAAGACAAAACTGCATGATTTATCAGATGAAGCACTTCAGGACAATCAAAGAAGTCATAAGGGGTTAAAAAACGGGCGAGGCGTGCCTCGCCCCTACGAGAACAATACGCGGGAGGCACCGCCGTGCGCCCCTACAAAAACATTCCGTAGTTTTTTTGTGGATAGACTTCAGGACAATCAAGGAAGTCCTGTGGG
>DAOUCB010000182.1:0-50657 GCA_034432495.1 Anaerolineae bacterium
AAAACAAAAGGCTCTTTTGTTAAAACTGTCCTGTCCTCAACCCTCAGGGAGAGGGATTTAGGGTGAGGGCTGTAACATTGCCTTTTACAACTAGGCACTCAGTCCTCAGTCCTTCATTTCGTCCGATTGCCGAATACGTTGAACGTATCGGTTGCGCCCGCTTCGGCAGCCTGTAACACTTCAGGGTCAGAATATGCGCCCAGTACATCCGGCAGCGCCTTGAGCATCTGCTCGTACAGGCGCAGATTGATCTTCTCGGAGGCGTGCCAGCCGTCGAAGAAATCCTCGTCCGTCGCGCCCAGTTGAGCGCCATCCGCGAAATTGAAATAATAGTCGCCGTAGTAGGGAAACAGCAGCGGAAACACGTCGTCGAGCTTCTGAATATAGCTGTGCTTGCCATCCGCCATCATCTGCTGGTACAGCGTCGGCATGAACGATGGCTGGAAGCCGATCACGGTGATGCCGCGCGCCTTGCACCAGATCAGCAGGTCTTGTAGCTGCTGCAAGCGTGACGCCCACAGCGTATCACCTTCGACGTACATCAGATGACCGACGCGCAGCAGTTCGAAGGCATTTTTGCGTTCGTTTGCCGGAGACAGGAAGTGCGCCACCAAAAAATCGCCATACTGCTCGCTGCCGTCGTTGCGGAAGCCATGCCCGTCGCGGATCGCGCGCAGACCCAGCGCCATGCCGCCAAACCCCGGCTCAACCCGCGCCAGATAGCGCCCAATATCGAAGGATTGATCGCCAATGACATCCTGCATGAAGCTGCGATTCGCCTGAAACAGACGGGTGAAATCGCTCACCTGATCCGGCAGCACATCCGGCACATAAGCCTCATTGAACCAGGGCTGGTCGAGGCCAATGATCAATATTTTCGGCGTAAACGTCAGCCGATCCAGCAGTTGAATCACCGTGTCGAGCGTCCAGGCGGGCGCGCCGCCGTTGTAGAAAGCCTGCGGCTGCTTGTCGAAGAACAGCGAGCGGAATTGCAGCACCCGCGACGACCCCACCGTCATAATCTCCGGTTGGCGCAGGTTGGCGGAGATCACCTTAAAGTCGAGGTCGCGGTTGCCGTAGCGCGGGCGATACAAGATCGGCTGATCGCTCATCTGCATCCGCGCGACCATTTCCAGCGGCATCGCCTCGCCCGTGTAGATCATGAAGCCGCTCAGCAGCAGAAACGGAAGCGCGAACGGCAGCGTGTAGACGATCAGCTTGAGCAAAAAGCGCAGCCTCGTCCGCCGCGCCGTTTGAGGAGCAGCGATCATCGCACCCCTCGCTGGTGGTGTGTGCTCTTTACAAACAGAAATTGACCGTATGCGTTTTTAGCCTCCTTTAGGGGGCTTGAGTTCTTAGCCAGAGGCTTTGAGCCTCTGGCGACACAAAACGACACGTGTCGCTCCATCGTCAAAACCGGAAGTAAATGAATATCTGCGCGCCCGTGCCGTACAGCCCGGAGAAAATCACCGCCGCGCCCGCCGCGTAATACGCTGCCCAGCGCACCGCCAGCGGACTGATCCGCCACAGCGCCTCGAAACCGACGCGTTCAATCAGCACGTCGATGCCCAGTAGCAGCGCGATCAGCACGCACGAGACGATGAATTCGGCGTGCGCGCCCAGCAGACCATCCGCGAACGGATCGGTCAGACTTTGACCGCTGAAGCTGAACAGGTGCGTCACGACGTACAGCGCGTCGCTGAAACTGTTGGCGCGAAAGAATATCCACGCGAACGTGATCAGCCCGAACGTGAAGGCAATTTTCAGCAGCGCGGGCAGCTTAAATTCGACGCCGTAGTGATGCAGAATCGTCTCGACAACGATGTAAATGCTGTGCAGCGCCCCCCAGATCACGAACGTCCAGCTTGCGCCATGCCACAGCCCACTCACCAGAAACACGATCACCAGGTTCAGCAGATTGCGCGCAAACGGCACGCGGTTGCCGCCCAGCGGAATATACAGGTAGTCGCGAAACCACGTCGAGAGCGAGATATGCCAGCGCGCCCAGAACTCGCGCACCGACTGGGCGAAATACGGCTGGCGAAAATTGAGCATCAGGTCGAAGCCGAGAATTTTCGCCGCGCCGATGGCGATGTCCGAATAAGCCGAGAAATCGCCGTAAATCTGGAAGCCGAAGAAGATTGTCGCCACAATCAGCGGCAGGCCGCTGTACTGCTGCGGCGCGTTGTAAACCGTGTTGACGTAGATCGCCAGTCGGTCAGCGATCACAATCTTCTTGAACGCGCCCCACAGAATCAGCCGCAGCCCCGCGACCGCCCGCTCCGCATCGAAGCGTTTGAACTGCGAAACTTGTTTCGCCTGAAACTGCGGCAGCATGTGTTTCGCCCGCTCAATCGGCCCTGCCACCAACTGCGGGAAGAAAGCCACGAACGTCGCGAAGATGCCCAGGTGCTTTTCCGGCGCAATCGTGCCGCGATACACGTCAATCGTGTAGGCCATCGACTGAAAGGTGTAGAAGGAAATCCCCACCGGCAGGATCACGTTCAGCGCGCCAATCGGGTAATCCATGCTCAGGTCGTGCGCCAGCGTCGCAAACGACTGGTTGAAGAAGTTGAAATACTTGAACACAAACAGCGTACCGAGGTTCGCCGTCAGGCTGGCAGCCAGCAGCAGCTTGCGCCTGCGCGAGTCGGTAGTCGAGGTCATCAGTCGCGCAGACGTGTAGTCGATCAGCGTCGTGGCGATGATCAGCACGACGTAAATCCCGCTGCCGTAAGCGTAGAAAAAGTAGCTGGCGATCAGCAGCGGAATCCAGCGCAAACGCTGCGGAGTGATAAAGTAGATCGGAACGAAAACGGCGAAGAAAAGGACGAATTCGGGTGAAGTAAAGGTCATACCGCCTCTTGAAAACGTCCATCAATGCTAAGCTATTCACAGCGAGAAAGCAACGGACGGCGCTGTCCTGCCTGAAGGCCGAACGGTCGCTGGCAATTTCAGGGCTTGACCCTGACGTTGCGTCAAGGTTCATACTGATCAGCACGAGGTGAAGCGATGTTGAAAGTCGGTGAGTTCGCCCGCTTAGCCCAGGTCTCAATTCGTCTGCTCCATTACTACGATCAGTTGGGGCTGCTCAGTCCGGCGATGGTGGATCGCAGCAGCGGCTACCGCTTCTACGCTGCCGACCAACTGTCGCGCCTGCATCGGATTCAGGCGCTCAAGGATTTGGGGCTGTCGCTCGAAGAAGTCGCCCGCTTAATCGACGGCGACGTTTCGGCAGACGAACTGCGCGGGATGCTTTTGCTCAAGCAGGCGGAACTGCGTCAGCGCGTCAGCGAAGAACAGGCGCGCCTCGACCGGGTGCAGCAGCGGCTGCGTTTCATTGAACAGGAGGGCGTGCTGCCCGAAATTGACGTGGTCGTCAAGCCGATTCCCGCGCTTCAGGTGCTCTCACTGCGCCGCGCCATCAAGGGCAAGCAGACGCCGCACTACGTCTTTTACGAGGCACGTGCAGCGCTGCGGGCGCACGGTCTGAACGAGGCAGTCACGACGGTGCTGGGGCGCTATCACACCCTCTACTGGATGAAGCTCTATGCGGACATCTGCCCCCGCCGCAACCTGTTCGAAGCAGCCTACCGTTTCGATCCAGCCCTTGTGCCGGAATATCCGGCCTCGCTCCCGGTCGAAGCGGGCGGTCACGTTCGCCTGCGCGAATGGCCTGCCGTCGCGCTAATGGCCTGCACCGTCCACTGCGGCGCAGACAACCAGCGCCATCTGGCGCATCAGGCGCTGCTTCGCTGGATGGCGCTCGAAGGTTACGCGCTCGCTGGCCCCACCCGCGAAATCTATCTCTGGCGCGGCACACCCAACGAAAGCTCGGACGAACACGTCACCGAAATTCAGCATCCGATCCAGAAAATCGACGCCTCGCTTTAGCCCGGCTGGTTGCTTTGGACGGAGTCAGACAACATGAAAAAGTGGTTTTTAGGAGTCGTTTTACTGCTGGCGTTACTGCTCTTGGCCTCAAGTGTGAGCGCACAGGACAACCTGTTCACGCTCGCGCCTGATCAACCCGCCGTGCCTTACGGCAAACCGGGCGCGTGGGATGGTCGCTATACCGATCCCGGCGCAGTCTTTTACGCCGATGGCAAATTCAATATGTTCCGCAACGGCTTCAACGGCTGGCCCGTTCCCGTGCAAATCGGCTACGCCACCTCCGACGATGGCCTCCACTGGACGGAAGTCGGCAGCGATCCGGTGCTGATGAGCAAGGACGTACCCTACGCCAAAGTCGCGGCGCTGGCCTCCGACGGCATGGTGCTCGATGATGGAACCTGGGTGCTCTACTTCTACACCTGGAATTCCTTCGACCAGTCCAAAGCCCCCGGCGCGATTGGTCGCGCCACCGCCCCCGCGCCCACCGGCCCCTGGACGCCCGATCCCGCGCCCATTCTCAACCCCGGCAGCCCAGGCACTTGGGATGAACTGCGCCTGTCCGCCCCGCGCATCGTCAAAACCGACGCAGGCTATAACCTCTACTACACCGGCTACGACAAGACCGGCATCGGCTCCGGGCAAATCGGCATGGCGACCTCGCCCGATGGCATCACCTGGACGAAATACGACGACCCCGCCACTACCGATCCCGCCTTCGCTGAAAGCGACCCCATCATCAAGCCACCCGCCGATTTCGACTTCAACCAGCCAATGGTCGAACAGACGCCCGATGGCTGGGTCATGATCTTCCGTCAGGTCAATACCAAACACCGACCGGGCATGGCGCTCAATCTTGCCTTCAGCGACGACGGCATCCACTGGAACATCGCCGCCGATAAACCCTTCTGGGACGTGAATTCGCTCCCCGGTCAGTTCTACTACACGGCGATGGAGTACCACGACGGGACGTATTACCAGTACCTCGAAGGCGTGAAACTCAGCAGCACGCAGATTTACGTCGCCACCCACACCGGATCGCTCAAGCCCGCCAGCTAACGCCGCCCAGCTAACTCTATCTCCCCCTCCTTGAATTCGGGGAGGGGGTCGGGGGGTGGGGTTTGTAGGGGCGCACCCGTGTGTGCGCCCTCGCTACTTCTTTATTCCTGTGTTCCTAAAGTTTCAACGAATTGCTCACCTGGAACTGTGATGGCAAAGTTGCCATGACTAGGACTGTAGATATAGTCTGTGCGGTTGTGCGTATTTCGCACGCTCCCCTTAACGTCAGTCGGCATGGCTACCGCAGCACGCCTCAAAATCGTGTAAGCGTTTGCGTAATCGTCGTAAGATACCAACTCCAAAGACTCAGCGCCCCGACATTTCTGATACCAATATGTGATCACCGCTACTTGCTGATATTGTCCCTGAGGGGATTTTTTGAGGTAGAATGTTACTAGATCAATCGGTGTTTTCTCTGCACTGATGGGTTCTTCAGGGGACACGTCATCGTCTGCCAACGATGGCGTGTCATTTTCTGCAAATAATGGAAGCTGATCTGGATTGCCCTTGCTGATCAGTGGCTTTTGTCCTGATGTGGGTTGCACATATCCTAACGAGGATAAAAATGCAGCAGCGTGCATGTTGACATCATGTGATTTGCCAGACGCCCTGAATTTGTTCTCACCATACTCATATTCGACTGATAACTCAACATCCGACACACTATCTTGCTCCTTACTATCCGAATGGTTCGGCTCAGGCGTTTGATCTTTCTCATCAAAAATACGCATCATTCATCCTCTCGTTTAAGAGTCTCAAAATGCTTCATTGCAGTACGGGTGAGTCGCCACATTTTCAAGTTTGTGTCGCGGTCGCTAGCATCATCTACCGACACAAAAAACAGACGCTCCGCCGATTTACCAAAAACATCACTGGGATTTTTTGGCTTTTGCCAACGAGCTTTTGTATACATATCCATAATCTCGTTGATGCTTACCGTTGAGCCGGGATTCTGGTTGTACAGATAGACAGCGCACACCACATAGCGATCTACGTGGCTTTTCATTCCATAATGCGTCGCCCATTCTGCAAACGTTTCCGGCATTGGTGAAGGAGCAGAAATGATCTCGCTCGGAGAGCCTCCATTTTTCTGAATGGTCGAGATAACGCGGTCAAAGGCCACGACCGCTGCCGCTACCATGTCCGCATTTTCGACTGCTATGCCTTGACTCAAAACCCTGCTACGTGCTTCAACGCAATCTCGCTCTAAACCTACAAGAAATCCTTGAATATCCATTATTGCTCCTTTTTCCGAAGTATTGAAGTGACCTGACGAAATGTGCGATTTGGGACGAAGTACGCCCCTTCTTTGTCTTGCTCAATCAAATGCTCATCACTTAATTTCTTGAGCGCTGGTCTGATTGTTCCGCCGCCAATGTTAGTAGCATCTTCAATTTCCTTAGGGGATAAACCTTCCTTATCTATCGCCTCCTTCTTGTAGAGGAGAATCGCCTTCCTGCATAGAAGGACGATGAGTATTTTTTCTCTCACTGTAAGATTCTCACCTTCTTCAGTAAGGAAAATTCGAGGTGGCGCACCTTCTTGCTCGCTAATGACTGCGAAAGAAGCTATCGTATCTGCTAATGCTTGTTCATCCACAGGTGAGCGGTTACTGACGAACAAACGGGATAATGGTGATTCAGATGGTTGATCAGTCATTCTTAACTCCGTTTTTGTATTGTCTGAAAGTCACCTCGCAACACCGACCGTTGCTATAATGTATGTTAGTGACATTCCCCCACAGAGTCAACAGATAAACAGATTTTATACAAACTTCTTATATGGCGGGCGAAATACGCTCTGATAGTTGATCGAAGATTCGTAATTATCATATTCAAGGAGTGATTTTACTGTAATTTTTGTGCTATCGGCGTGCGGGATACCGTAAATTCGGATTGTTGCTAGCATTTAGGTTCAAACATAATGCTAGCAACAGTATAAGTTTAATAGCACTGCCACGCGACTAGCATTTTTCATCTGAATTCGTGACAGGACATAAATCGTTGTCTCATTCTCTATCTCCCTCATACTCGCGTGAATTTCCCTGATGAATCACTTATTTGTCGCGTGAGCGCCATTTTTTCTGACTTTAGAGCGTATGTCCAACCGAAGCCCCGGCGCGCTGCGGGGAAATAACGCGACCAATCTTTGCCATCCCAGCGAAATCTATTCGCGTTGCAGCGCCTTTTCCCTTTATACTGGGGACACTTATTGCCCTGAGCCACAACACCTAGAATGGAGATCAAGTGTCATGGCTGACATCATGGTTCGCGTCACCACCCCGGATTACGACACCTGGCTGCGAGCATTTAGTGCCGCCGACGCCGAACTGAGCAGTTGCGGTGTCCACAAGTGGACGATCTACCGCGATTCGTGGAACTCGCACATCCTCATGGTGCATTTCATCGCCGAAAACCTCGATCAGGCGCTCAAGTATTTCCACTCACCCGCCTTTCATCAGTCGGAACCCGTCCTGAACGCGACCGAATATACGCTTTACATCGCCCAGAAAAGCGACCGAGTCTGAACGCATGAATCCCTTGACTCCCGACCCCGCCTCCCTTTATACTTATCCCTATGAACACATTCTCGCGTTTCCCGATGTCGATGCGAATGCCACGTCCAGCTGACAGACGTAGGGTATTTGCGCGCGCCTAATCGCGGAGTGATCACACAGCATACCCAAACCGTCTGTCCAACTGGCAGACGGTTTTTTGTTGTTTTAGCGGCTAGCTGTCGCCCAACACAAAACGTTGGGACGCAATCAGCGGTCAGCGAGAACAATCTGTGGCAAACTAGGTGAATTTCCGAAGTCAATCTTTTGTTTTTGCTGAAAGCTGAAAGCTGACCGCTGAAAGCTATACGAGGAAAACCATGCCCGATCCCAAATACATTCACGTATCCGTCGCCTGGCCTTACGCCAATGGCGATTTACACGTCGGTCATCTGGCAGGCGCGTACCTGCCCGCCGATATTTTCGCGCGCTATCACCGCCTCAAGGGCAACCATGTGCTGATGGTCTCCGGCTCGGACAGTCACGGCACGCCCATCTCCGTCGAAGCCGACAAGCGCGGCGTCACTGCCCGCTCGATCTTCGAGCATTACCACGAGCGCTTCCTGCTCACCCAGCAGAAACTCGGCATCAGCTACGACCTCTTCACCCACACCGATACCGAGAACCACTACCAGATCGCCCAGGATATTTTCCTGCTCCTGCTCGAACGCGGCCATCTCTACAAGGAGAAGCAGCAGCTCCTCTACAGCGAAATCGAGAAGCGCTTCCTGCCCGACCGCTACGTCGAAGGCGAGTGTTACATCTGCCACTACCCCGAAGCGCGCGGCGATCAATGCGACAACTGCGGCAACCTGCTCGACGCCACCAAGCTCATCCGCCCGCACAGCAAGAATCACCCCGACGAAACCCTCATCATCCGCGAAACCGAACACTATTTCCTAGACCTCGGTCACTTCACCGACGCGCTGGTCGATTACCTCAAGCTCCACGAGAACCAGTGGCGTCCCAACGTCGTCAAGTTCAGCCAGAATTTCGTCGAGGAAGGGCTGCGCGGTCGCCCCATCACCCGCGACATTGACTGGGGCATCCCCGTGCCGCTCGAAGGCTGGGAGGGCAAGCGCCTCTACGTCTGGTTCGAGGCCGTCATGGGCTACCTGACCGCCAGCATCGAGTGGGCGAAAAACAGCGGCACGCCCGACGCCTGGAAAGATTGGTGGTACAACCCCGACGCTGAGATTTACAACTTCATCGGCAAGGACAACATCCCTTTCCACACCATCATCTGGCAGGCGGAACTGCTCGGCGTCGATGGCATCTATCTCGATAACGCCGCCAACGGTCAGCCCGATCCGCATATTCAGCTTCCCTACGACGTCCCCGCCAACGAGTTCATGAACATCGAGGGCAAGCAGTTCTCCAAGTCGCGCAACTGGGCGATCTGGGTGCCGGACATTCTCGAACGCTACCAGTCCGACGCGGTGCGCTACTACGTCGCCTCCATGTTCCCCGAAACCCACGACTCGGATTTCGCCTGGGACGGCTTCCTCAACCGCGTCAATGGCGAACTCCTCGCCGCCTGGGGCAATCTGGTCAACCGGATGCTCAGCTTCGCCTACAAGCGGTTCGACGGCAAAGTTCCGGCATATGCTGCCCTGACGCTTGACGACATCAACATCATCAACCGCGTCGAACTCGGCTTCGGTGAGGTCGGGTCGCTCATCGAGCAGGTCAAACTGCGCGACGCCCTGCAACTGATCATGGAACTGGTGCGCGCCTCCAACGCCTACCTCGATCAGCGCAAGCCCTGGATCACCATCAAGACCGATGCCGACGACGCGGCCTGTTCGGTTTACACCATCCTGCGCGTCATCGACAACCTCAAGACGATGATCGCGCCCTTCCTGCCCTTTTCGTCGCAGGAAGTTCACGAGTATCTCGGCTATGACGGTCAGTTGTTCGGGGAACTGAAGATCGAGGAATACGCCGAGTCCGAGCGGTCACACCGCGCCCTGATCTACGACGGATCGGCGGCGATTGGCAAATGGGAAAAGAGCGCGCTCAGGCAGGGGCAGGCGCTCCGCGAGCCGAAGGCGCTTTTCGTCAAGCTGGAGCCGGAAATTGTCGATCAGGAGCGGGCCTATCTCGGTGCGCCCCGCGAAGAACACGCCATCAAAGCTTAGGGATCACCTCTCACTCCCCCTCTCCACAAATAGTGGAAAGGGGGAGGTGGTGAAGAAATGGCGAGTGATCGGAGATAATGTTTGATGCGAGATGATGGTATCCTTTTTCGGAGACTGGTAAATGCTGACAGTTGCTGAATACTTTGCAGGTATTGGGCTTGTACGGTTAGGGCTGGAAGAAGCAGGTTGGCGCGTTGTTTTTGCTAACGATTTTTCTCCTAAGAAGTATGCAATGTATAGTCAGGCGTTTCCAGACGCAGAAAATCATTTTTTACTTGACGATATTTATTCGGTGAATGCCGAGCAGGTGCCTGTAGCAACGCTTGCGACATGTTCATTTCCATGTATTGATCTGTCATTAGCCGGAAGGCAAGAAGGATTAGTACTTGGAAAGCATTCCAGTGCGTTTTGGGGGTTCATAGATATACTGCGTGCGCAAGAGAATCTTGCACCCCAAATGGTTATGCTGGAAAACGTAAATGGCTGGCTTTCCTCGAATAACGGCTTAGATTTCCGACTCACAATTCAGGCTCTTAATAGTTTAGGATACACTTGTGATGTATTCACCCTGGACGCACTTCGATTTGTTCCACAAAGCAGACCTCGTGTTTTCGTCATTGGGAGTCGGCAACAGAATATCGATTTAGGAATTGATGGCTTCACACAGCGTAGTGCCGCTTTAGCTTCTCCTCGATTACGGGAAGTAGTTCAAGCAAATGCTGATTTAGATTGGATGTGGTTGCCGTTACCTGAACCTCCTCCTCTTCGAACAAGCGGTTTAAGCGAAATTGTTGAGCAATTAGAAGAGGATGATCCTCGGTGGTGGTCTGAGGTTGAAGTAACTCGGCACTTGAATATGATGACCAAGAGACATCGTGGGGAAACTGAGCGTCTCGCAAATGGATTATGGCCTGTTTTCCGCACCATGTATCGAAGAATGCGCGCAGGAAAGCAGCGTGCAGAAGTACGCAACGATGATATTTCAGGATGCCTCCGTACAGCAACGGGAGGCAGTGCGCGGCAAATGATAATAAAAGCAGGTGAGGGGCAAATTAGGATGCGTCACATGACCTCTCGTGAATATGCCCGACTCCAAGGTGTTCCAGATGTTTACCCAATATCTGTTCCCGAGACGGACGGTTTGACAGGTTTTGGTGACGCCGTTTGTGTTCCTCTAATTTCTTGGATTGCTCGTCATGCGCTCGCCCAAGTCATCATCAACATCAAAGTTAATGCGTAAAGATTGATCAGTTTCAGTTGCTTGAATCCGCTCATTATATATAGCGAGGATTCGTCTTAGCATTTCTGTGTGATTTACACCTTGAGAGTCCGCCATCTCTAGAATGTTCTGCGTCAAAAACATTTCTAGGGAGAATATCTCAACTTGGTTATTTAGCTCCAGTTCATTCATTAAGTCAGTAGCCCGAGTTATCATATCTCCTGGCACAATCAAGACGGGCGTATAATTTGCTGCTAGGTTTGCCCTGATTTTTTGTCCCAAAGTAAGCATAGGACTCGCTGTAACATGATAAATAGTGGTTCCGATTGCAAAGTCACCAGCACGAGATGTCTGAACGTCGGCGGAATACGCTCTTTCACGGTTAACTTTCTCGCGTCCAAAGCGCTCCTCTAACTTTGCTCCAACCAGATGTTGTTCGACACGCCCCCTAGAGCGTTCACGCGAAAGATTAAGCATAAACGTAACTTGTGCCGTAAGAGACTTCCGATTCGAGAGATCAATTACTAAAGGATCGCGTGTGGTCAGTTTCAATACGCGACTGCTAACACTTTTCATCGCAAGCCTTACGACTTCTTCACGTTCCGACTGTGATAGCTGGGCTAGTTCTTTGCCGTAGTCAATCGCTGCCATAAAATCACGAAAACGCTGAGTAGAGCGAGTTGTGACACCATCTGAGAGCAAGTCATCACGTAGACCATATTTGCGTAGTACAGCTCTCAAATTACTTCCACGCCCTCCACGTAATTGTCCGCCGGTTGTGATCACATCTTCGTCATTGATAGGAGCTTTCTCGCAAAGTCGATCCAATACAATGGCAACTCCCGACAAAGTATTGATCGAGGCACCGCGCCCATTTCTATCTTTATCTAGCCAATCCTCTATAATGCGAATCATTGAATCAACGTTGTAGTTAGACACAAAATACTCCAAGAAATAGAAGCTGCAAATGTTTATATGACCTATTTTTAATCATGGTACTTTTAGCGTCAACATATTAAATAAGCGACTCTCGTGAATAACACAATCATTTGCGTGGGTAAGGGGTCGCCGCTACCCCAACGTTCCCGCCAGCGCAAACGTTTCCCGGTCGGGTCAGAGTCCCCTTCAGGGGACTTCCCGACCGAACCTCTAGCCGGGGGTTTCAACCCCCGGTGGCAAAACCCGACTCATGCTTCCTTGTGGGGATCGGGGGAGAGGGGTCGCCGCTACCCCAACGTTCCCCACCAGCGCAAACGCTCCCTCACAAGCGGAGTAAAGCACCAATCTCCCCTCAATTTCGACACCCATCGAAATAGCCATCTTGACAAATAGAACTTCTGTGCTATAATACCTCTGCTCCAAAAACCCATCGGATTGACATTTCTATTTCCGTTGCGAAGCCGCTCGGAGATCAGTTTCCAACGCGGATCATTGCATTTGCTGACCGCTGATTGCTGAAAGCTGACGGCTTGTCTTTCTTTCCCGACCGATTTTTTCCGAATAAACCGGATGAGGCGAACGACCTGTGTTTTTGCATCCCCACGCGAACAACAAAAATCCCCGGTATCCTTTGTTCACGTCCGCCGCGTTCCGGTCACTCAAAATCGCCCGTTTTTTCTTGTCCAGTTTCACCCACGCACGGGAAAACAGGCGCTCAGGGGTGCTGTCCGCCTCCATCGCGCCTGCCGTTTGCCCGCCATTTTCGCCCTCTCCGGCAGGGAGCGCTTTCCCTCGTTCAGCAACCGGATGCCCCGGAAGGGAAAACGAGGGAAGCACGTTCCGAATCGCGTTTTTCCGGAAGGGAAGCCACGCGACCGCTTTATCCGACTATCGAAGCCTTCTCCGCCACCCTCTCGCGCAGCGGATACGCAAACCGGAACATATTCTCCGGGTCGTACTCGGCCTTGATCGCCTGCAAGCGTTCCAGCGTCTCCGGCGCGAAGGCCTCCTTCACCCGCCCATCAACTTCGCCCACCGAATTGAAGTTCATGTAGATGCCGCTGCGCAGGTACGGCTGTAAATCAGCGCGGTACTCGCGGATAGCCGCGACAATCGCGTCCTTCACATCGCGCCCCAGAAACGGCCCGCCAATGTTGAAGTAGTACTGCGCGTCGCGGTTGTTGATGGCGCTGCTCTCCGCTGGGACACGGGCAATTGCCCCGCCCGCGTGCCGCAGTTCGTTCAGCACCAGCGGCGACGATTTATCGGTCGCGTGGCGCACGATCACGTCAATCGCCTCGTCGCTCAGCGCGTCGAACATCATGTTCGAGCCGTGCGCCGCCGCCGGATCGACCGGATCGTTGTAGATCGTGGCGACCTCGCTGAAGGGCATCCGCCGGAAGCTGTTCTGAAGCGGCGCGTGCCAGTCGATCCATTTCTGGATCTGCGCCGCCCCCTCGTCAGGATCACCTGCATAGGCAGCGCGCAGGAAAAGCTGCGTCTTGCCGCGAATCACTTCCGGCAGAAACGGCAGATCGGGAAAATTGCCAATACTGAAGGAGGAGGTCAGGCCGTCCGGGGCATTCTTCGTCCACTCGCGGAAGAAGCGCAGCGCTTCGGTCGCCAGTTCGCCGGGATAGACCAGAAATCCGCCGTAGACCGTCGCCACCGGATACAGCTCAATTTCCAGCGCCGTCACCACGCCGAAATTGCCGCCCGCACCGCGCATCGCCCAGAAAAGGTCGCTGTTCTCGCTGGCGCTGGCATGACGCAGCACGCCGTCCGCCGTCACCACGTCGATCCCGCGCACGCTGTCCGCCGCGAGGCCGTACTTGCGCGCCAGCAGGCCAATTCCGCCGCCGAGCGTGTAGCCGACCACGCCGACGTGCGGCGACGAACCGAGCAGCGGCGCTAATCCCAGCGGCGTGACCTGCTCAAGCACGTGTTTCCAGACCGCCCCGCCTGCGATTCGCGCCCTGCGTGTCTCAGCATCGACCTGCACACTGGTCAGCTTCGACATCACAATCAGCAGGTTGTCATCCGACAGCCGCTGCGGGCCATGCCCCGTTGTTTGCACCGCCACACCGAGATTATTCTCGTGGGCGAACTTGACGCCTTCGATCACATCCTGCGCGTTTTCGGCGATCAGGATCAGCGCCGGGTGCGGGCTGTACGCTCGATTCCAGGGCAGCCGCGCCTGTTCATAGTCGGCATCCGCCGGGGTCAGAACCCTGCCAGTCACGCGTGTTTTGAACTCGTTTGCATTCGTCATTTCAGAAACCCTCCCTCAGGGCATTACCGTCGAAGTGATCGCGTTTTAGATGATGAAAACCGACCGCACAATGGGGTTACCACCGACCTGATCGTTAGGACAGTTGTTCTCATGCGGCGCTGTGATCTACAATCCTGGTCGTCAAAATGCTGGCCTTTCGCTCCCTCAAACAGCCTGTCATCGCATTGCCTACGTAACATACGCTGCTATAGAATGAGGGTCAATCAACAATGAATCGCGAACTGCCGCGTATGCAACACAGGAGGTGAAATTGGTGCAGAAAATCGAAGAAGTTGACGATTTACGGGTACGCCGCACGCGCCTGATGCTGCAAGAAGCCTTGATGGCGCTCACAGTCGAGAAGGGATTTGCCGCCGTCACCATCCGCGACATCACCGAGCGAGCGATGGTCAACCGCTCGACCTTCTACCGCCATTATCTTGATAAGTATGATTTGCTCGAAACCTACACTGACGAACTCTACGCGACGATCTACGCAGACGAAGACCCGATGCACGAGGATGTCCCCGGTCAGGCTCCAAGTGGCTTAATCCGCTTTCTGGAGCATATCTACTGCTATCGTGGTTTTTACCGCGTCATGCTTGGTGCAAATGGGGATGCGCGTTTCATCCAGCACTTTCGCCAGAACATCGAAAACCGGATGCGCTACTTACTGGAGATCAGCGGCAGCGAAATCGACCCGGCAGGGCCGCCGCTGGGGATGCGCCTGAGTTATATCTCCTGTGCCGATATTGGCGCGATTTTGTGGTGGCTGGAAAATGAGCCGCAGCGCTCGCCAGAAGCCTTCGCCGTGATTCTCGGCGAAATGTCGAGCAGCAGCGCGCGCCTGTCTTTCGGTCGCAAGCGCCAGCCGCAGGCCGACGCTTAAGCGCCGCGCCAGTCGATCACGCCGGATTTTTCGCGCCAGCAGGCAGCAATCGCCTCGACCATCTGATCTTCGCTCAGGTACGAAGTATCGACCTCGGTCACGCCCGCTTGCTTGCGAATCGCCCATTCACGCCGCAGCGTCCCCAGCGCGATTTCGCGTTCATTGGGGTCATGGTAGCGTGCACCAAGCGCCAGATGGAGGCGGTGCAGCACGGCGTCGAGCGTGGCGACGAGGCAGATCACCTGACCCGTTTCGCTCATGCGCTCGTAATTTGCCAGCAGCGTTTTGCCGCTGACGTGGATCACGGTTGCGCGATACAGCGCGACTTCGGTCGCGAGTTCACTTTCCAGCGTTTTCAGGCGGGCTTCGCCGAAGCGAATACGCAGTTCTTCCCCGGAAAGATCGGCTCGGTCTTCGAGGATCGACTCAAAATCAACGAAGGGCATCCGCAGCCGTTCCGCCACGCGGCGCGCGATGGCAAGCTGCCCCGGCCCCAGATAACCCGTCAGGATGAGATTTTGATCGATGGCAGGTACGGCAGGTACAGGCATCGTGCTGCGTTAGGCGCGCCACCCCGGGTACCAGCTATCGAGATGGCGCGGCAGCTCGTCCAGCCGGGAGATAAAAGCGTCGGGGATGATCGTCTCGCTGACGAATGGGCGGTGGGGCAGGCGGCGCAGGACAGCTTTCAGTCCGGCAGACTGCGCGCCCACGATGTCGGCATCGGCATCATCGCCGACAAAGACGGTTTCTTCGGGTTTCGTTCCCACGCATTTGAGCGCCGCCTGAAAAATGGCGGGGTGCGGCTTGAGATAGCCCACATCCGCCGCCGAAATCCGGCAGTCGGGGAAGAAATCGAAGATTCCGTGTGCTGTAATTTCAACGTCGCGAATCCACATCGGCTGGTGTGCGTTGGTGACAATACCGACTTTCAGGCCATGCTCGCGCAGCAGCGCCAGCGTCTCTGGGACTTCGGGGAAGGCTTTCGTGCCAGGGATCACACCCCAGTCATAGGCTTGCAGGCAGCGTCGTGCATCGAGCGCGGCAGCCGGTACGCCAAATGCAGTCGTTGTTTCGACGAGTATCGTCCCCAGGTTCGGGGCGCGCATCGTGCTGCGTGCCGACGCCCAGGCATCCGCCATCCGCGTGCCGAACTCGGCACAGTAAGCGTCGAAATTTTCAATCGGCTGGATTTCCGCGCCGACGTAATCAAACAAACCCCGCAAATGCCCCCGCTCGACAGCGGGCCAGTCATGGTTGAAGCCGCTCCAGTCAAGCAGCGTATCATCCAGGTCAAACAAAACGGCTTTGAGCATCAGGTCGTCTCGACCGGAGCCGTCGTCCGCCATGAGAGCAGTACGTCGTCAATACCCGCCTGATACGTCGCAAAACGCGGCGACCAGCCCAGCTTTTCTTTGGTGTCAGCGCTGCTGACATGCGGGCTGAGACTCATCAGCGCCACCTGCTCTGGCTTCGGCTGCGCCCACAGCGCAAACTGGGGTGCGCGTCCGGGACGGCTGACGCCCAGGCTGTCCGCAAAATAACTGAGAAACTCAGCCGGAGAAACCGCCTGATCTTCAACCACGGTCAGCAGTGCTCCGGCGGGACATTGCAGCGCTGCCAGCACGACCGCGCGTGCCGCATCCGGCACGTTGATCCATTGAGCGTGGCTGTTGTCCGGGCCGCAGTCGACAGGCC
This sequence comes from Anaerolineae bacterium, assembly GCA_034432495.1. GTDB lineage: Bacteria > Chloroflexota > Anaerolineae > Aggregatilineales > Phototrophicaceae > Flexifilum. Next base: position 16,663 of record DAOUCB010000182.1, read on the forward strand.
TGCCCATCATCAGTGTGTCGCGAGTAGCGATCAATTCCGGCGATTCCGCGCCATAGACGAAGCCCATGCGCAGCACACAGCCGGGAACCGCACTCTTCAGGACTTTCTGTTCGCCTGCTTTGACCGCGTGGAGCAGCCCATCCAGCGCTTCCGACTCCGCGTCGGCAAAGGCATAGCTGGTGTGAATCACGAACTTGACCCCGGCAGCCTGCGCCGCGTCGAGCAGGATACTGACGCCTTCATCGACCAGCCGGGCATCCCAGTGGGCGCGCTGCTGCGGCAGATGATTGGCAGCCTGCGGCGCGAGATGGATGACTACATCCGCTTTCGACGACAGCAGAATACTCTTGATTTCGCCCGCTCGCATCAGGTCAGGGTAGGCCGGGAAACCGCCGTCGGCGCGCACCAGCGCGGCATTCTCATAGCCGGTCGTCGCCCCGGTGACGCGGTGTCCGGCGTGGGTCAACTGGCGCGTGACTTCGCGTCCCAGCGCACTGGTCGCCCCGGTGATAAAAACGCTGAGGGGAGTGTTGGTGTTTTCCGTGATTGCGTTTGCTGCCATTGTCAGTCCCGTTTTTGTATGCTGAATTGCCGTCGATTATGCCATTTTACAGGCGCGCTATCAAGCGGCGTATCCAGACTGGTCAGTCCGCGCGCGTGATGGCTTCCAGATCGATCAGGTAAGCGTAGGCTTCATCGGCGTTTGCGCCGCACATTTCTTCACTGGGGCGCAGCCTCACACAGACCGCCGGACGCTCTGGCAGCCCGAACAATTTGCAGCGATTGTCTCCCGTCAACTGAATGCATCGCACCCCCGCAGGCTTGCCATCCGGCATTCCGGGGATCGGCGACGAGATCGACGGCGCGATGCAGCACGCCCCACAGCCCACCCGACACTCCATCATATTTTCCTTCTTTCCTTTGCGCCTTTGCGTTAATTCTTTTCTTTTTATCTCACAAACAACCGAATCTGGATCGTCGGCGCATAAAACCTTGCCCCGTAGTCCCCCGCCGTCACATCGAGCGTTTGCGCCGCCTGAAAACCGTCGCCGCCCGCTTGCAGATAGGGCAGCACCTGGGGCGCTTGCAACCATTGTACGACCCAAACACGGGAAGATCGCTGTAAAATCGGCTCGATCTGTGGGACAACCGGCGCGCCGCCTGTGCGATCATTCGTCCAGGGGAGCGTGCGGACGATTTCCGCGCCTTTGGGCAGCGCCTGCGCGATTTCATAGGCGAAGGCGTTGTCATCCCAGCCTGTTTCCAGAATCACCGTGTCGCCCGGTTGATAAGCGCTTGCCAATGCCCATGCTGCTGCGCCGCTGTCCAGGCGCGGTTGAATGACCTGCGGGAACGCCAGCGTCAAAATCACCCACACCCCCGCCAGTACTGCGCCAACGGGCAGATTTCGTAGCGGCAAATCTTTACGTGCGCCCTGAATGACCCCATCCACCCATGCCAGCCCTGCCCCGCACACGACCATCAGCAGCGGCGTGACAAACACCAGCGTCCGCGCCGCCAGAAAATCGAACTTCACGCTCAGCACAAACATCGCCAGCAGCAACCCGCCGCCGCCCAGCAGCAGGGAGATCCGTGTCAGCGACGGACGGCGTACAATCGCCCACGCGCCTAGCATGAACGCCACCAGCGGAATAATCAGTTGTGTGCTGAAGACCAGTCGCAGCATCGCCGCCACGTCCCCGGCAGCTAGCGTCCCCGGAGCGTTGCTGATCCCGGTGGAGAGGATTCCCGCTTGCTCCGTGACGATCACATAGGCCCAGGGCAGATACAGAACCGCCGCCAGCACCCACGCCCCGAATAACGCGGCGATTTCACGCACATGATGGTTGTAAGGGCGACCTGACAGGTCGCCCCTACAAAGCGCAACCCACAGCGCAATCAGCCACACAAGCCCCTGCGCCGCCAGTGTGAACACCCCGAAATACAGCGTGTAAAGCATCGCGCAAATGCTCAGCGCGTAGCCGAACCACAGCACGCGGCTCGGTCGCCGCAGATAGCGCAGAAACAGCAGCCACGACAGCGCCGAAAACAGCGCCAGCCAGCCATAATGGCGCACTTCCTGCGCGTAGTAGACGGCAATCGGCAGGGCAGCCATCAGCACCAGCGCGTAAATTCCCGCCAGCCGCCCAAACGCATCCGCCGCCAGCCGAAACACCAGCGCCGCCAACAGCATCCCGCCCGCAATCGCCAGGAAGCGCAGCGCGATATGACTATCGCCCGCGACCTGCTCCCACAGACTCAGCGCGGCGAAATACAGCGGGGGATGCCGATCCGCCGCAACGATGCTCATGACCTGCGCCGGGTCGCTCGCCGCCCAAATGCTCCAGCCCTCGTCCGTCCAGACGGAATAGCTGCCTGCGCCCACGATTCGCAGCGCCGCCGCCAACAACAGCGCCGCCACGATCAGTTTACTCTGCTTCAAATCAATCACTCTCCCTGTCAAGCAGATCGACCGTAACACGGGCGCGGCGGCGGCGCAAGGTAATACCCGCTGCTTTCCCCTCGTCTGAGCAACAGATGTTGTCAATGGAGAGGATTCTTGCACAATGCCCATTCCGCTGTCTATTCTGGACGTTTCGCCCATCATTTCGGGGTCGAGCAGTGCTCAGGCGCTCCGCAACACAATTGATCTGGCGAAATTCGCCGATCAGCGCGGCTTTACTCGTTTCTGGATGGCAGAGCATCACAATTCGCCGGGAATCGCCAGCACCACCCCCGACATCATGATCGGGCAGGTTGCCCGCGAAACCGAGCATATCCGCGTGGGATCGGGCGGCGTGATGCTGCCTAACCATTCGCCGCTCAAAGTGGCGGAATCGTTCCGCCTGCTCGAAGCGCTCTACCCGAACCGCGTCGATCTGGGCATCGGGCGCGCGCCGGGAACTGATATGATGACGGCCTTAGCCCTTCGACGCACGCAGGAAGCGCTCAACGCCGATAATTTCCCCGAAGAACTGGGCGAACTACTGGCCTTCTCAAACGGCACCTTCCCGCCGGATCACCCGTTCCGAACCATCACCGCCTACCCGAATGATGTCAAGCTGCCGCCGATTCACCTGCTTGGTTCAAGCGGCTACAGTTCACAGTTAGCCTCGGCGTTGGGGCTGGGCTTCGCCTTTGCGCATCACATCAACGGTGGCGCGGCGATTCCCGCCATGCAGCAGTACCGTAAGCTGTTCACACCCTCCGACGAATTCCCCGAACCGCACGCCATCCTCGCCGTCTCGATCATCAGCGCGGACAGCGACGAGGAAGCGCAGGATTTGGCGCTCTCGGTACAGTACGCTTTCTTCAGCCTGCAAACCGGACGTTCCGGCCCGCTGCGCAGCCCCGAAGAAGTCAAATCCTACCCGCTGACAACCCTCGAACGCGCCCAGATGAGCGTGATTGGCGAGCGCCATTTCGTCGGCAGCCCGCAGACGATTCTCAACCGCATCGCCCCACTGATCGAGCAGACGCAAGCCGACGAACTGATGATCCTCTCGATGATTCACAATCACGCGGCGCGGCTGCACAGCTATGATTTGCTGGCAGAGATGTTCGAGCTTCAGCCCGTCACCGCCTGATTATTGGGGGATATGACGACCGCTCGTCGTGCTAGACTAAGCAAGTATCCTGTTGAGCGTTCTCGGTCGGCGGCGAAGATAAAACACTCGGCGACACGCGATCTTCAAGGTGTCCAGTAAAGGGGCGGCAGCCCTCAGGCAGGCCTTTCGAGAAAACAGTGATACTTCTTTTGCTGCCCCTCCGCAAACAAAACGGGCGGCGATGTTTTCACATCGTCGCCCGTTTTAATAACGTATCGCAGATAAATCAGACGCTCGGCGCTTCGAGTTCTTCGTCGGTTTCGTTTTCCTCGACATTTTCGAGGGTCAGCGCACCATCATGCACCGTCGCCTTGACAATTCCGGCGATGCTGAATTTGCCGGAGAGGATACCGTCGGACAGGTTGTCCTCGATCTCGTTCTGAATCAGGCGGCGCAGCGGGCGCGCACCATATTCGGGATCGTAACCCTGTTCCGCCAGCCAATCGCGGGCTTCATCGGTCAGTTCGAGCGTGATCGCGTGTTCGATCAGGCGCTCGCGCACCTTGTTGACTTCCAGATCGACGATTTGCTTGATTTCGTCCTTTGTCAGCGCGCTGAAGATGATGGTGGCGTCAACGCGGTTGAGGAACTCAGGCCGGAACATACGCCGGAGCTGCTCAGTCACGTTCTTGCGCATTTCCGTGAGCGCAACCTTCGCATCCGCCGCTTCGTTCTTGGGCGTGTTGAAGCTCAGCCCCGGCCCGTGCTTGATCGTGTCCGCGCCAACGTTGCTGGTCATGACGATAATCGCGTTGCGGAAATCGACGCGGCGACCACGCGCATCGGTCAGCGTGCCTTCTTCCATCACCTGAAGCAGCATGTTGAAGGCTTCAGGGTGGGCTTTCTCGATTTCGTCAAAGACGACGATGCTGTACGGGCGGCGGCGAATCGCTTCGGTCAGTTGACCCGCATCTTCGTAGCCGACGTAACCAGGGGGCGCACCGACCAGCCGAGCGACCGAATGGCGCTCCATGAATTCGCTCATGTCCAACTGAATGAGGGCTTCTTCGCTGCCGAACAGGAATTCTGCCAGCGCTTTGGTTAGTTCAGTCTTGCCGACGCCAGTTGGCCCCAAGAACATGAATGAGCCAATCGGACGGCGCGGGTCTTTCATGCCCGAACGGGCACGCTTGACCGCGCGCGTGATCGAGATGATGGCTTCCTGCTGTCCCACGATGCGCTGATGCAGGGCCTCTTCCATGTGCAGCAGGCGCTTGCTTTCCTCGCCCGCGATGCGCATGGTCGGGATGCCCGTCCACATCGCTACCACTTCGGCGATGTCTTCCGCGCTCAAACGCGGCTGATTGGTCGTTTCGTTCCAGTTGGCCTTCAACGCTGCCAGTGTTTCTTGCAGGCTGTCACGCTGACCACGCAGGCGGTCGAGTTCTTCGCCGAACGCGCCTTCTTCTTCGAGCAGCTTCAGATCGTCTTCGACCTGAACCAGTTCCTGCTCGGCGCGGCGCACTTGCGCAGCCTCAGGACTCTTGTACATGCGCAGACGAGCCGAGGCTTCGTCGATCAGGTCAATCGCCTTATCGGGCAGGAAGCGATCCGGCACGTAGCGCGCCGAAAGCGTCGAAGCGGCTTCGATGGCTTCGTCGGTGATTTCGACGTTGTGGTGATCCTGATAGGGGCCTTTGATGCCCTGGAGGATTTCAACGGTTTCTTCAATCGTGGGTTCAGAGACGAGGATCGGCTGGAAACGACGTTCCAGCGCGGCATCGCTCTCAATATGCTTGCGATATTCGTCCAGCGTGGTCGCGCCGATGCATTGCAGTTCACCGCGTGCGAGCGCTGGTTTAAGAATGTTGGCGGCATCGACACTGCTGCCTGCCGACCCCGCGCCGACGAGCATATGCACTTCGTCAATGAAAAGGATGCTGTCTGACGACTTCAATTCTTCAATCACACGCTTGAGGCGTTCTTCGAACTGACCGCGATACATCGTCCCCGCGACCAGCGACCCCACGTCAAGCTGTAATACACGTTTATTCAGCAGCGGCTTGGGCGTTTCGCCGTTGACAATCCGCTGCGCCAGCCCTTCAACAATCGCCGTCTTGCCGACCCCAGGTTCACCGATCAGAGCCGGGTTGTTCTTCCGGCGACGGCTCAATACCTGAATCACCCGCTCGATTTCGGTTTCACGACCAACCACCGGGTCGAGCTTGCCTTCCTGCGCGAGCGCAGTCAGGTCGGTTGCCAGTTGATCCACCAGCGGGGTTTTGCCCCCACCTTCACGTCCAGGTCGCCGAGGGCGCGGTTCTTCCTGATTGGGCTGAGGATTTTGCACAGGACTCTCCTGTAAAACGCGGCGCGTCTGCCGACGCACCTCTTCCGGGCTAACGCCCAGACGCTTCAGAATGTCAATTGCCACACCTTCGGTCAGCCGCACCAAGCCAAGCAGCAGATGCTCAGTACCGATGTAATGATGTCCCATGCGGCGGGCTTCGTCAACGGCAAGCTCCAGGACACGCTTGGTTCCGGGTGAAAGTTCGGGCTGCACGGTCGAAGTCCGCGTCGAAGCGCGCGTCATGCGCTCGACCAGTTCCTCGACCCGTCGCTGCTCCAAACCAAGTTCGCGCAGCACACGTCCGGCGACACCACCTTCTTCGCGGATCAACCCCAAGAGCAGATGTTCCGTTCCAATGTAGTTGTGTTGAAGCCGTTCGGCTTCTTCTTGCGCCAGACTTAAAACGCGCCGCGCTCGCTGCGTAAAGCGCTCCATCTTATTCGGCACGGTCAATTTACCTCCGTCGCCAGTGATGCCGTGCGAAACTTTGTTTCGCCTTCCACCGGCTGCTTACTCATTCCTTCAGGACGGTAGTACCTTCAGAGCGATAAACTCTCTCCATTATAACATACACCTGACGGTTGGCCTCAGGCCTCAACGCATAAATAATTCGTTAAAGTTTTATATTTGGATGCAGCGTGGGGAGCAAGTGCAAAGCCGGGCTGCGGCGGAACCCGGCTCAATTAGGCTTGTTCGTCGCTGCCTGGAGCAGCATCTGAGTCTTCAGCGCTATCGACAACGTCGTCGCTGACAGTAGTCGCGCTGGTCTCGTCTTCGGCGACGCTGTCAGCTTCAGCGGCAGTATCTTCAACCGGAGCATTGTCTTCGACCGTCTCGGCAGCAGCAGCGCTGGCAGCCGTTTCCGACTCATTTTCAGCCCCGTTGACTGCTTCGTCGCGGTAGTCCGTCTCATCACCTGTAGACGTTGACCAGTCCAGGTCGAGATACTCCGCCGAATTGACTTTCTTGAGGCTCAGGCCGAGCCGCCGGTTCTTGATGTCGATCTTGACCACACGCAGCGTCAGCTTATCGCCTTCGTTGACGACTTCACGCGGGTGCGTCACACGCTTGTCCGACAGTTCGGAGATGTGGATCAACCCTTCGATCTCCGGCACATCGACCAACTGGGCAAACGCGCCGAACTTCGTCAGCTTGGTCACCGTCCCCTGAACCAACTGCCCGTTCTCATAGTTGATGGCAATCGTATCCCAGGGATCGGCTTCCTGGCGCTTCATGCTCAGGCCGATGCGCTTGTGTTCCTGATCGATGCTGATGACCTCGACGCGCACGTTCTGTCCTACTTCCAGCACTTCACGCGGGTGCGTGATATGCTGCCAGGACAATTCAGTCAGGTGTACCAGACCTTCCGCGCCGCCGATGTCGATGAACGCGCCGAAATCTTCCAGGCTTACGACGCGGCCTTCGCGCACTTCACCGACCGTCAGGTCTTTAATCAGGGTTTCCTTACGCTTCTCACGCGTCTGACGTGACGCGAAGCGCTCGGACAAAATCAGGCGGTTGCGCGCCCGGTCAACTTCCATCACTTTGACGACGACTGGTTCATTGACCATTCCGCTCCACGCATCTTCAGCGGGCGCGTCAGTCAGAACGCGGCGGCGTTCCATGCTCATCTGGCTTTGCGGCACAAATCCGCGCAGCCGACCGAAACGCACGATCAGCCCGCCTTTGTTGTATCCCGCAATTCGGCTTTCGTAGACTTCCTGCGACTGGCGATATTCTTCGGCGCGCTGCCAGTCGATTTCTTCGAGCGCGCGGTTGACCGAAAGCACGATGTGACCGTTATGGTCACGGGGGTTCACCACATACGCCTTGATGGTCTCGCCCGTCTTGAGCGATTCGAGCATCCGGCGATTCATGCGTTCGAGTTCGTGACCGGGGATGACACCTTCCTGCTCCCCACCCAGATCAACCGTGACCAGCGTTGGCGAGGTCGCAGTGATTGTCCCCTCGACCAGATCGCCGCGCTTCATCGTGGGCGTGGAGGGGGTTGCTGGCGCAGCAGGCGTCGAGGCTGGCTCGGATACCGGGGTATCCGCCTCAGCCGAGGGTTCGGGTATAGAGGTATCCGCTGCAGCCGCTGGTTCGGAAACGTCGGTGGCTTGCGTTTCTGCGGCGGTACTTGTTGCCTCCGATGGGTTTGGTTCGAGTGAGTCATCAACCGAAGGGTTTGACCCCAGCACTTCGGTTTCCTCGAACCCTGGCTCGTTCGGAACCATCACATATTTCTCCCGCAGATAGGTGGGTATGGGCGATATTATACAACGCCAGCCCGAAGAATCAAACACGTAAATTAAGCTCTTTATCACCTAACGCTACATTTTATAAATCAAAATGTTGCTCATCTGCCCCCACCCCTGCGCCGTGATCAGCGGTAGACTAGGCGCGGAGGTGAATTCATTCATGCGTACAGTTTTACTGCTCATCCTACTTTTGCTGGCGGCTGGCTGTCGTCAGGCCGCAACCCCGCCGACCGCGTCATCCCAAACCACCCAGATTGCCATCACCATGAACCCCGACCCGCCGACCGTTGGCGATTCAACGCTCACGGTCACCGTCAACACGCAGAACCAGCCCCTCGCTGACGCATCCGTCGCGGTGCGCGGCGATATGACTCACGCGGGGATGCGTCCCGTCATCGCTGACGCCGCCAGCACCGACGCTCAGGGGAAAGTCGATATTCCGTTTAAGTGGTCGATGAGCGGCGACTGGATCGTCACGGTCACGGTCACGCTGCCCGACAAATCCGAAGTCTCGCAGGATTTCAACGTCACCGTCAAGCCATAGCACAGGAAGAACACCATGCAAAATTTGCAGGGACAGAGTTGGCATACCGCGCAGTGGGGGACATGGGGTTGGGGGGAAACCATCCTCAAGCTGATCGCCATCGCTGCGGGCATCGTCGCCTTCTTCCAGTCAGCAGGCGATTTCGTCATCGGCGGCAATCCCCATCTCGCCGCCGTGATCGTGATTGCGCTGGCGGCGCTGGCCTCGGTCGGGCAGGTCGGCATTCGCTTCATGCAGAAGGAAATCATTTCGCTGATCTTCGCCGTCCTCAATCTGCTGGGGCATTTCGGCCTGCTGATTGCGCTGCTGCGCGTCCCGACGGATCTCACGCTGGCGCTGGTATTCGGGGTCTTTTACGTCCTTGGTCAGTTGACGAAACTTCAGTTTCTGCGCGTCACTGGTTACACTGAAGGCGGCGCGAACACCAGCGCCATGCTGCGCGTCACCGGAGTCATCACCGTCATCTACATCGTCTTTACGGTGCTGCTGCTGCTCTAATCGCGAATTGCCTTACCGATTTTTCTCACCGAGAATTCATTGATGCAGCCCTCTTCAAAGGGCTTGAATTTCCTAGCCAGAGGCATTGAGCCTCTGCGAAAACTTATCGTCAGTCCAGCTATTTTGGCAACGTCATGTCCACCCAATCGCAAAAGCTTTACCGTCCTAAAACCGCCTTCGATCTGCTGCGCGTCCCCCTGCTCGGCAAACTCCTGCGCCACCGTTACGGACGCTTGCTCATGCAAATTCCGCTGCTAATCGTCGCGCTGCTGCTGATTTACGACGGCTTTACCGGAACCTCGCGCGCCGCCGAAAACCTCGCCACGATTGCGCCCTGGGTGCATTATCGCGGCCTCGTCGTGATCGCGCTGCTGCTCGTCGGCAACCTCTTTTGTATGGGCTGCCCCTTCACCATCACGCGCACGCTCGGCAAGCGCCTCGCCATTCGCGGGCATCGCTTCCCGCGCTTCCTGCGCAACAAGTGGATCGCGATTGCTGGCCTGTTCCTGATCTTCTTCCTGTATGAGTGGCTCGATCTCTGGTCAAGCCCGCTGCTGACCGCCTGGGTGATTGTCGCCTATTTTGTCGCCTCGTTCGCCCTCGAAGCCATCTTCACCGAATCGGCCTTCTGCAAATATGTCTGCCCGTTAGGGACGTTCAACTTCGTCTACTCGACCGTTTCGCCGCTGCAAATTCAGGCGCGCGACCCCGGTATCTGCCATACCTGTGTCGGCAAGGAGTGTGTCAACGGCAGCTATAGCGAAACCCCGCTGATCGTCGTCGATCAGATCGGCATCAACGGCGAGACGGTCGCTTCCCACGAACACAATTCTCAGGGGACGCTCGGCTGCGGCACGCTGCTCTTTGTCCCACAGATCAAAAGCAACATGGACTGCACCCTATGCCTCGACTGCGCCCGCGCCTGCCCGCACCAGAACGTCGGCCTGATCGCGCGCAAACCCGGCGCGGAACTTGTGCGCGCTGATTCCTTCCCGCAGCGTTGGGACGCCGCTTTCCTGATTATCTGTCTCGCTTTCATGGGGCTGGTCAACGCCTTCGGCATGGTTCCCCCGGTCTACGACCTGATGACCTCCATCGCCAACACGCTCAATCTGCCCGCGCTCGGCCTGACCAACCTTGCCATCGAGGGGATTGTCCTGTTCATCATCTTCGGCATCGGCACGCTCGTGCTGCCGATTGGCCTCTCGCTGACTGCGGCAGCACTCGCTCGCCTGCTCAGCAACAGCGACAAGCGCGACTCGCTCCGCGTGACGCTGGCATCGTTCGCGCCTGCCTTCGTGCCGATTGGCCTCGGCTTCTGGGTCGCCCATTACGGCTTCCACTTCCTCGTCGGCTTCCTGACGATCATCCCAGCGTTCCAGAATTTTCTGCTCGAACACGGCATCACTTTGCTTGGCAGCCCGAACTGGAATCTCGTTGGGCTGGAAGACATGAGCCTGATCGGCCTGATTCAGACGATTGCGCTGCTCGGCGGCTTCATCGGCAGCCTGATGGTCGCGCAGCGCATTTCCATGCGCCTCTACCGCCGTCAGGCGATGGCGGGACTGCTCCCCTGGGCGCTGCTCTTCCTGCTCATGATCGCGGCGGGGATGTGGCTGTTCAACCTGCCGATGGAGATGCGCGGCACGCTTCAGTTCAGCTAAAACGGGGCTGCGTGCCAGGTGCTGAGTAAAAACTTCCCTCAGCCTCTCGCTTCCGCAGGGACAGACCCAGGCAACCAACGGTTGCACGTCTGCCCTCCTTTCGTCCTTACCTCTTTTCTTTGCGCCTTTGCGTTAAATCTTTTTGCTCTTATCTTTTCACGCAGTCCTCAGTCCTGTCTTTTCGCTTTGCCTCAGCACCCGGCACTTTTCTCTAATGAGTCCAATCGACTTCGTCTATTGACATCGCTCCCATTGAGAGTAAAATAAGCCTATATTTAGACGAGCCTAAAATGCGTTTTCACAACGCATTCAATTAGGATAAACCCATAGATGGGACAACAAATGGATACACAAATTCCCGCGCCGCCCGTGATCGAACAGGGTTGGCGTAAAGATCGGGGTGCGGCCTCGCTCGCCGAAGTACATGGCTCCATCAGCATCCCGAAAGATGCAGGTTTCTGGCGCACGCTGCTAGCTTACATCGGCCCCGGCCTGCTGGTCTCTGTTGGCTACATGGATCCCGGCAACTGGGCGACCGACCTCGCAGGCGGCGCGCAGTTCGGCTATCTGCTGCTCTCGGTCATTCTGCTCTCGAATTTCGCGGCGATGCTGCTGCAATATCTCGCCCTCAAGCTGGGTATCGCTACCGGGCGCGATCTGGCGCAGGCTTGTCGCGATCATTATGCCCGTCCAGTGGTGTTTGTTCTGTGGATCCTCTGCGAAATCGCCATCGCCGCCACCGACCTCGCCGAAGTCATCGGTTCAGCGATTGCGCTCAACCTGCTGCTGGGTATCCCGATAGTGGTTGGCACTATCATCACCGCTTCCGACATCGTGATTATTCTCTTCCTTCAGCATCGCGGCTTCCGTTACATCGAGATGTTGGTCGGCGGGCTAATCTTCGTCATCTTCGGCTGCTTCGCCTACGAAATCGTGATCACGCAGCCTTCGTTCAGCGCCATCCTCGGCGGCCTCGTCCCGTCGCCGGAGATCGTCTTCAACCCATCCGCGCTCTACATCGCCATCGGCATCCTCGGCGCGACCGTTATGCCGCATAATCTCTATCTGCACTCCAGCATCGTCCAGACCCGTGCCATCGAGCAGACCGAAGCAGGCAAGCGTAAGGCCATCAAGTTTGCCACTATCGACTCGACCGGTGCACTGTTTTTCGCCTTCTTCATCAACGCCGCCATCCTCATCATCTCAGCGGCCTCTTTCCACGGAACGCCCAACCAGAACGTCGCCGACATCAACGACGCATACAAGCTGCTGACGCCTGTCCTGGGCATCACCCTTGCCAGTCCCATTTTTGCGATTGCGCTGCTGGCGTCTGGTCAGCAGGCAACGCTCACGGGGACGCTCGCCGGACAGATCGTCATGGAAGGCTTCGTCAACATTCGCATCCGCCCCTGGCTGCGCCGCCTGATCACCCGCTTCATCGCCATCATTCCGGCGGTGATTGTCGCGGCAATATACGGCGAACGCGGCACGGGCGAACTGCTCGTGCTCAGTCAGGTTATTCTCTCGCTGCAACTGAGCTTCGCGGTCATCCCACTGGTGCAGTTCACCAGCGAGAAAGCCAAGATGGGGCCGTTCGTCAACTCGCGCCAGATGAAAATCATCGCCTGGGTACTGGCGCTGGTGATCGCGGGTTTCAATATGTACCTGCTTTACACAACTTTCTTCCCCGTCGCCTGATTCCATCTCGCAGATAACCGGAGGGCGCACGCACAGGTGCGCCCTTTTTTAAAGCCAGTGTTCCACTTTCACCTTAAGGTCTTTGAACGAGACGGGTTTGCTCAGGTAATCGTCCATCCCAGCTTCGATGCAGCGCTCGCGCTCGTGGCCTGAACCGCCCGCCGTCAGCGCGATGATCGGCACGTGGACGGTGCTGCTGGCTTCAAACGCGCGAATTTGGCGTGTCGCTTCATAGCCGTCTATCCCCGGCATGTCGCAGTCCATGAAAATCAGTTGATAGCGCTGCGGATCGCGCTGCACGGCCTCGACTGCCTGCTTCCCCCCCGCCGCCAACTTGATCTGCTCAATCCCCATTTGCGCAAGCTGCGCCTCCAGCAAATTCCGGTTCATCACGTTGTCATCGACCACCAGCACGCACGAATCACGTCCCGCTGCTTCTGGGGTCGCGCTGGCGCGCTCACTTTGAGGAACCTCAATCGGCGCATTATTCGGGGCAGGTGGAAGGGACGTCGCTGGCGTTATCGGCTGAGACATACCACAAATACTCACACTGTAGGTCAGTTCAAACAATTTAATTTCATTATAGGGGCCGTGTTGGCAGTCAATCTTAAGACATCGACGGGTTACAACATCCTATCCAATCGCCTCGATAATCCGTTCCAGTCCTGTCTCCCAGGGACGCGCTGGCAGCGCGATTGCACCCGCGCGCTCGGCTTCCGCCTTGAACCACTGCCCCAGCAGCCAACTGACGTGCGCCCGCCCATGCTGCGCGCCTGCTTCCGGCTCGCGCTGCAAATAGTTGGCGACGATCTGCGCCTCGTCCGGCTCATACAGAAACACGCCGCGCACCCGCTCCTTCCGTGCCAGCAGCGGCAGCAGATAATCGCCTTCGAGCACGAGCGGCACGCGCTCCTCCAGATGATTGTCGATGACCGCCTCGATTCCCGGAGCCACCACCTCGCACACCGAAATCGTCAGATCAACGATCTGCTCCGCCGTCCATTCCCGCGTTTCGGGCTGTGTATCCCAATAGTGCAGAACCGGCTGCTGTTCTGGCGTCGTCATCCGCTTGAGGCATTGGATCAGATCGTCCACTTCGGTAATGCCGCAGCCGAAGTGCCGCGCCAGTCGATAGCTGACGCTCGTCTTGCCCACCCCTGATGCACCGCCGATCAGCAGTACATCCCACGCTCGCTCTCGATCCTGCATCGTTTTTCCTCTGTGTTCCCTGTGGTTCAATTTGCGTTTGGCGCGTTACAATTCCGCTGACCTGAACTCATCAGAATGAAAAGCATGATTTATGGATAATATCTGGAAACTGGATCGTCTGCTGACGGCGGCAGAAAAAGCGGGCTGCGCGCTCGGATCGTTCTCGCTGCGCCTCACGCCCATGATCCAGCCGATTCTGCTGGCAGGCCAGCGAACCCAGTCGCCGCTGCTGGTGCAGATTTCCAGCCGCGAAATGGCGCGCTACGGCGTCACGCCACCCGAAGTCGGCGACGTGTTTTATCAGCAGGTGCGCGACCTCAACATCAGCGTTCCGGTCGGGCTGCACCTTGATCACACCAAAGATTTGGACGGCATCAAGGTCGCGATTGACTCGAAATTCACCTCGGTCATGATCGACGCCTCCGAGCACCCTCTCGACGAAAACATCCGCCTCACTCGCGAAGTCGTTGAGTATGCTCATGCTCACAACGTCTCGGTCGAGGCCGAACTCGGACGCATCGGCACGACCGATTACGTCGAGACCGACAGGGACGAGGAACTCTATACCGTCCCGGAAGAAGCGCAGCGCTTTGTGGCTGAAACCGGCGTTGATGCGCTGGCGGTCTCGGTCGGGACGGCGCACGGCGTCTACAACGTCCGCCAGCCTAAAGTCGACACCGAGCGCCTCAAAGCCATTCGCGCGCTCACGCCCGTGCATCTCGTGCTGCACGGCGGCTCAGGTGTGCCGCCGGAAATGGTCGCCAATTCAATTCAGGTCGGCATCAGCAAAGTCAACTTCGCCACCGACCTCGAAATCGCGCTGCTGGCGGCGCTTGGGCGCGAAGAACGGCTCTCGAATGCCGAGTGCAAACTGCTCCCCGCCGATCAGCTTGCCATCGGGCGCGCCGCCGTCGAAGCGACTGTCATTGACAAGATCAGCCACTACGTTCGCAGCGCGGGTAAAGCGCCTGAATTCCTGAAAGGCTAATCGATGTCCCTGATTGCGCTTGGACTGGCAAGTTACGTTGCGCGACCGCTCAAATATCACATGGATCAGGGCTGGGCGCAGGGCGAACAGGCGACCAGCGCCTGGTTCAAGCCGATCAAGACCTTCGCTGACCGGCTCGAAGCCTACCTGAGCGACGTGCGCGATCTCGGTTTCGCGGCGGTCGATTTCTGGCAGCCGATCCTCGATCAGCGCTGGGCGACCGACGACCATCTCGACGCGGCGATTGACCTGCTCAACGACTACGACCTGTCGGTGACGGGTTTCGCCGGGCCGCTCGGCACAAGCGCCGAGGAATTCGAGCGCAACTGCGAAATCGCCGCCGAACTCAACGCGCCGCTGCTGGTCGGGCAAATGCCCTTCGCCGCCAAACAGCGCGGTCTGGTCGTCAGCACACTCCAGAAATACGGCCTGCGCTGGGCATACGAGAACAGCAGCGAAAAGAGCGCGTCGGAAATCCTCGCGCACGCGGGGAATCCTGGTGAAGGCACGATTGGCATCTGCGCCGATGTGGGCTGGTTCGGCACGCATTCGCTCGACCCCGCCGACGTTCTGCCCGCGCTCGCGCCGCGCCTGTTCCACATTCACCTGAAAGACGTGCTGGCAACAGGTGGACATGATACCTGTCGCTTCGGCGTGGGTGTCGTGCCGGTGGAACAGTGTGTCCGCATCTTGCAGCAGATCGGCTACGACGGCGCGCTGGTCATCGAACACGAACCCGACTCGTTCGACCCCACCGACGACATCGTCGCCAGCCTCGCCCTGCTCAACGAATGGCTCAGCAAAGCCTGAGGACGAGATTCTTGGAAGGGCACACGGTCGTGCGCCCCATAGATACCCAGAGAAGCGGTCGCGTGGCTTCCCGACCGGAAAAACGGATTTTGGGGATTTCTTCCCGTGTGCCGCGACCGGATGACGCGAAGGCGAAACGAGGGAAGGCGTTCGCCTCCGGTGTGGGGCGCGGAATACGGGAAAGATGGAGGCGGAAAGCCGCCTCGGCGACTGGTTTCTCCCGTGAAGGGTAGAGATCGGACGGGAACAACGAGCGGATTTTGAGTGACCGGAACACAGCGGAAGCGAACAACGGACGGGAAGTAAAAATACTGATCGCGTGGGGACGCAAAAACACAGTTCGTTCGCCTCTTCCGGTATTGATCAGACAAAACGGTTGGGAAACAAAGACAAGCAATCAGCAATCAGCAATCAGCAATCAGCAAATGCAATTATCCACGCTGAAAATTGATCTTCGAGCGACTTCTCGAAGGAAACACAAGAGTCAATTTGATGGGTTTTTGGAGCAGATGTATTATAGCACAAAAGTTCTATTTGTCAAGAGGCTATTTCGATGTTCATCGAAATAGGCGCGTGTGCTTAAGCTGGTGCTTTGGGGCATGGCACGGTGCAGCCTTCGGCGGCCTGCCCTCACCCGCTGCCCGATCATCCCTTCGGCACAAGATAGCCTTCGCGATACCACGCCTGCACCTGTGCCGCATCGACACCCTGCGCGCCCGCCTCGGCAACGTCGAAGCCGTCAGGATAAGCATCGAGCAGCCCTTCGAGCGCGTCATCGCGGTAGTAGCTGACCAGATAATCGTGATAGATGCCCTTCGCTCCGGCGCGGTAGCACCAGATGGGCAGGCGAAAGCGCGTCGCCGCGCTGATGGGGTCGAAGTGATACTGCATCGGTTGGGCAAGCTGCGCGTTGAGGATGGTCTCGGCGTAGGCGTTCAACTGATCGTCCACGCGGAAATGCTGGTGCAGATAATCGATTGTCGCCTGCGGCGTGCGCCGTTGGGCACGCAGAATGTCCGCCGCCAGCGCCGCCGCCGTGTCGTGATCGCCAAAATCGACTTTATCGACCAGACTTTCGGGCAGCAGTTCGCGGTGTGACGAGATGCGGGCGACGATGGCAGGCGTGCCGCAGCCGAGCGACTCATAGACGGTGTTGCCAAACGACTCGACGAAATGACCGAGCGCCAGCGTCACCCCGGCGAGGCTGTAGTATTCGGGGATCAGACTGACCGGAACCCAGGGGTGAAAGATGAAGTGCTCGCTGAGATTGCGCTGTGCGATTTCCCTTTCGACACGGTTGTATAAATCCTGCACGCCGGGGTCGGCTTGAACGCCGAGCCAGCGCGGAACGAGCACGCGTAGTTGCGCGAAGCCGTACTGATGCACCAGCCGATCCGCCACCTCAATCGTCTGCCAGATACCTTTGCTGTCCTCTGGGCGGTGCGGATGGAGCACGATGGTGTGGACTTGCGGGTGAATGCCGGGGATCAGGTCGAGGATGCGGCGCGGCTTGGTCGGCTGAAAGCGATTCCAGTCGATGCTGTTGCGGATGACTTTCATGCGTGACGGCAGTTCAGGGAAGAAGCGCCCGACGGTTTGCAGGAAGAACTGCCGCGCATATTCCGAAATCACGATCAGGGTATCCCCCTCGAAGTGGAACGCGCCCTGCGTCGTCTCCGGGTAGACGTTATCGCGCAGGCCGACAACGGTCGGCTTGCTGCGGTAGACGTAGGGGAAAACAAATTCGCCGTCGTGGATGTAGAAGCGGTCGGCCTGCTCCATGTACTCGCCCACGTCCTGCACAATCGAGGCGATGTTGTAGGCGGGTGTATCGTAGGGCGCGGGAAAGGGCTGTTTGAAGCGTAGAATCGGCAGGACGAGGGCGTTCTCGTGCCAGCGAAACGACTCCGGCGTGTCGGATCGGCGTGTCGAAAGCAGCGTGATCTCGTGGCCTTGCTCGGCGAGGTGCATGGCGATGGTGCGCAGGTGTTTCTGTCCGCCGCCCATGTCGTGATCGGGAAAGAGCGGCGTGATCGAGAACATCAGGATTTTCATGAACAACCTTTTAACTCTCATGAGCAGGCCGTGAGAGTTTAACGCAAACACGGCAGCAGTCCGTATTCTCCCACCTTGACGTGACCCCGCCTACTATCTACACTTCCGTCGATTTGTCGCTAATGGTGCTGGACTGCGCAAGATGTTGAAAGCCCGCCGCTGGTGGCTCGGTATCATCCTGATCGTCATTGTCGCCGCCGCTTTCCGCTTCCTCAACTTTAAGCTGGGGCTGCCTTACTACTACGATGCTGACGAACCCTGGTTCTTCTATCAGGCCGCATGGCAGCACGGCTTAGTCCCTTACTGGCTCGCGCCCAACCCATCGCAGTCGCTGATCGGCCTCTACTACGTAGCGCAGAGCATCAGCAAGGCGCTCACGCACGAGTCACCTATCCTCCACGTCGTCGATATTTTCACGGTCATGCGCTTCATCAGCGTGCTGCTCAGCCTCGTGACCATCGTCGTGATTGGCCTGTGTGGGCGCGAACTCGCCGACGAGAAAGCGGGCTGGCTGGCGGCGGCTGGCTGGGCGATCATCCCGCTGGTGATTTACCACTCGTTCATCGCCATCGCCGAACCCTGGATGATGCTCTGCGCCGCCGTCGCGCTGTATGGCGCGGCTCGCGCGCTGCGCCGCCGCAGCGTACGCTCGGCGTTCGTCAGCGTGTGCGCGGGGCTGCTCGGCTTTACTTTCAAGTATTCGATGTTCCCGTTCGCCGGAATCGGGCTGGCAGCCTCGCTCTGGCAGTTGTGGCAGGCGTGGCCTCAACCTGCCGAGCGCCGCCGCTGGACACGGGCGGTTGCGTTCCAGATCGGCGCGATCATCGCTTTCCTGATCTTCATGGTGCTGGTCGGCGGCCTGCTCAGCGACATCAGCGGCGGTCAGCGCGAAGTGGCGACCTTCTTCGAGGAACCGCTGGCGCGCTTCGATGACCCCGGCGATCTGGCCTCGATTCTCGGCGTGGCGTTCTTTCAGTTCGGCCTCGCCCCGCTGATCTTCTGGCTGCTGTATGCGGGAGCGCTCGGCATCCTCGTGCGCAAACATACTCATCTGCGCGACTCCTTTGCCGACTGGCGCGTCGCAGGCTGGGTGTTGTTTGGCGCGCTCGGCAGCTTCGCGGCGCTGCTCGTCCCCACCTATCTCGACTACGAAGGGACGCTGGGGCGCTATATGTTCGCCGCCACGCTGATCTTTCTGCTGCTGGCGGCCTGCTCCTTCTCCGTCATCCTCGATTTCCTTCGGGCACGGCTCACGGCGCGATCAGGGCAGCGGGTTCTGCTGGCAGCAGCAGCATTCGTGCTGATCGTCTGGTTTGCGCCGCTCGTCGTCACCTCGGTCAATCAGGCGCGCGAATTCAGCCAGCCGTATACGCTGACCGACCTGATGGTCTGGGCATCAAACACGCTCGGAGAGGGCGGCGTCGTCGCCGAACCCCTGGCAAATCGCACCTTCAACCGTGAATGGGGCGGTTATCAGGGTGACAAACGCCTGCTCAGCTTCCGCACGCCCTTCATGGACAAAACTCCGCAGGAGTGGCAGCAGGAAGGCTACCGCTACCTCGAAGTCGTCGCTGATGATATTCCCAAAATCGCGGCGACCAGCGACGGCGCGGCCTATCTCGCTCAGTTGCAGGAACTGCGCCGCTTCCCGCCGCCGGAGTCCAGCGAAGCATGGGCGGGCGCGCCGTTCGTCGTCTATCAACTGCACCGCTTCCAAACCCCCAGCGATCTTGCATTTGGCGATCAGATACGCCTTGTCGGTGTCGATGGTTTGCAGACCAGCATCGCGCCGGGGGATACACTTTCGCTCAGCTTTTACTGGCAAGCCATCCAGCCGCCGAGCGACAATTTCTCGTTGTTCGTCCATCTGCTGCCCGCCAGTTCAGACGATCTGGTCGCGCAGGCGGATGGCGCACCCGGCCCCGTCAACCGTCCCACGCTGACCTGGCTGCTGCTCAGCGAAACGTTGGTCAGCGAACCGTTCACGCTGACGATTCCGCCGGACACACCAGCAGGATCATATCGCTTATCGATTGGCATCTATCAACCTTACACGGGGCAGCGCCTCGCCACCTCGCAAGGCAACGAAGCGCTCCTCGCTACCCTCGACGTGACGCCCTAAGCTCAGCAGCAGGAATCAAGGCCCCGGCGCTGACCCGTCATTGCCAGCGCCGGGAAAAGCGGGGAAGCATCTCAGTGTCAGCCGACCGTCCAGCCGCCGTCCGCGACCAGCACCTCGCCATTGACGAACGACGAGTCATCCGACGCGAGGAACAGCGCGACCCGCGCCAGTTCCTCCGGCTCGGCGGCGCGGACTGCCATGCCTAGCGTGGTTTGCAGACGCTCATAGCCCAGCGGATCGGGGTTGCGAACGCTGATATTGGTCGCCACGCCGCCGGGGCAAATCGCGTTGCAGCGAATCCCCTTCATGGCGTACTCGTAAGCGATGCTGCGCGTCAGGCCGATCAGCGCGTGCTTGGACGTCGTATAGCTTGCACCCGCCCGCCCGCCGAACAGGCCGCCAATCGAGGCGATGTTGACGATCACACCTTTGCCTTTGGCGAGCATGGTTTCCAGGGCCTTGCGGCTGATGTACATCGGGCCGTCGAGGTTGACGCTCAAAACCTGCCGCCACAGCGCATCATCCAGAGCGCCGAGCGGCACAAATTCATCCATGATCCCGGCGTTGTTGACGACAATATCAATCGTGCCGTAAGTCTTGACGGCGGTTTCGACCATCTTCTCGGCGTCTGCCCGCCTGGAGACATCGCCTGTAACCACCGTAATGGGTGGGCAGCCCTGCGCTTCGAGTTCCTGCGCCAGCGATTCCAGTCCGCTCGGATTGAGATCAGCGGCGACGACCTGAGCGCCCTCCTGCACGAATAAGGCGGCAGTCGCGCGACCAATCCCCGAACCTGCGCCGGTAATCAATACGACTTTCCCTTGCAGTTTCATGACCTGCTTCCTTGAATAACGAACTTAATTATCTCAAGTCTAGGCGGAAACACAGGTCTGGGGGAGTGACAGAAATCATCAAATTAAGGTGAAAGAATCACATCATAGAGAGACACAAATTGAATACAAAAGCGCAGACGAAACGGAGTTTGATAGAGTACAATAATGGATAGCAACACTGAAGTTAGAGGGTGAGGTTATAAGCTGATGGCGTTTGGTGCGCCGAATAAGAACCCTAAGAACTCGCCGCGTGTCATTTCTATCGAGGTCGGCAAAAAATTCTATGAGGAACTTCAGCGGCAGATGTCGGAAGCTGTTTCTTCTCTGACGTCCGATCAAATTCTCGCGACATTACTGATCCTTTTCGGTCTTTCGCTGCTGGGAGAGATTCTCCCTAAAAATACGCCGGAATCTGAGCAGGATGAACGCAGCTTTATTTGGAGCTATTTATCACAGCTACAGAAAGAACTCCCCGAAGGCAAAACGCTCAGCGATCTGCTTCGTGAAGCCAATATTCAACTGGTTATGGATGGCAAACCTGTTGCGCTCCGTGAACCATCGAACTCTATAGATAACGCGCCGGACGATCCCTTCGAGGGTTTCAAGCGTGGCTGGGACGACGCGATGAAGGGGCGCACCATGAGCTTCGAGGACTTCGAACGTCGGATGTTAGAAGATGCCGACTAAGGTCGTCATTGCCGAGCAATTTCTGCGAGACGCACATCAGCTTCAACGAGCTTACCCTCATATTTTGCAGGATATTCGCGGGCTGCGGGCGCAGCTTGAAGCAGGTGAGAAGCCTGGAGATCGCATTCAAGGGCTGGCACACACAGCGTTCAAGGTACGTGTAAAAAACAGTGATGTCCGGCGTGGCAAGAGCGGCGGCTATCGCGTGATTTACTATCTCGAAATCACCGATCAGGTTGTTCTCATCACCATTTACAGCAAGAGCAAACAAAGCGACATTCCCGTAGACAAGCTGCGACGTTTCATTGCGGAGTACGAAGCACAAAATCCTCGCTCCAAATAGTTATCTTCACCTGAACTTTGGGTGTCAGATAGTATTCGTGTTACGAAAGTTGAACTCACGGCAAGAAAAGCTGCAACTCCGTTACAATAGAGAGATAGCGCAAATCGCAAACCGGAGCGCAGCACGGATGACTCGGATTTTCATCAATTATCGGCGGCAGGACAGCGAAGGCTACGTCGGGCGGCTGTTCGACCACCTGACGCGCCACTTCGAAGCGCAGGACGTTTTCATGGACGTGGACAGCATCCCGCCCGGCGCAGACTTCCTGACCGTCCTCGAAAACGCGGTTGCCGCCTGCGATGTCTTTATCTCGGTGATCGGGCCGCAGTGGGTCAACATCAGCGACGACAGCGGCAAACGCCGCCTCGACAACTGGAACGATTTCGTTCGCGTCGAAATCACCAGCGCGCTTCGGCAAAACAAGATGATCATTCCGGTGCTGGTCGGGCAGGCGAAAATGCCCGCGCCGACCGTCCTGCCCGAAGATCTCGTGCCGCTGGCGCGCCGCAACGCTATCGAACTCAGCCACAACCGTTTCGCCTACGACGCCGACAAGCTGATCACGGCGATCAAAGCCTATACGCCGCCCAACCCGCTTAACAAAATTCCTGCCAGCGACGAAACCTTGCGCCGCAAAGCCGAGGCCATCAAAGCCGTTCGCCTCGATCTGGTCGGCGCGAACGGATCACCACTCTACCAGTTCCGCACCGAAAGCCGCGCCTTTCCCGTGCTCGGCGAAGGCAACCCTGACGCCAACATCTTCTTCATCGGCGAAGCACCCGGCAAAAACGAAGTCGAAACCGGACGCCCGTTTTGCGGCCCCTCCGGCGAAATTCTCGACGAGATGCTCAAAAGCATCGCCCTCAAGCGGGAAGACGTGTTCATGACCAATGTGCTCATGGATCGCCCGCCCGAAAAGCGCGATCCGCTCCCCGAAGAAATCGCTTTTTACGAGCCGTTTCTGGATCGCCTGATCGACATCATCGAGCCGACCGTGATCGCCACGCTGGGGCGTTTCGCAATGGAGTACATTTTCAAGCGCCTCAACCTGCCGGAGAAGCGCAGTAAGATCAGCAATGTGCATGGGCGCATGGTCAAGACCGCCATGCCCTACGGCGAGATTCATATCCTGCCGCTGTATCACCCCGCCGTCGTCCTCTACAGCGCCAGCCAGAAGGAAACCCTGCGCAAGGATTTCGAGAAGCTCAAGCTGTTCATTTAGCATCCGTTCGATCCCTTGCGCCCACCTGTACTTTCGATCTAGTCCAACCCTAGCCACTTGATTGTACTTTTCATCACAATCCACTGTAGAATGAGAAGAAATTCACAAGCACATCAATCAGGGGAAAGATCATGCAAATCACGGTGCAAGGGGCATCCATCTATTACGTTGAGCGCGGCAGCGGCACACCGACGCTCTTTCTTCACGGCGTTCCCGATTCAGCCGAACTGTGGACGCCAATCATCGACCAGCTACAGGCGAACTATCGCTGCATCGCCCTCGATCTGCCGGGGCTGACGACACGTTCGCAGCTTCCGACAGGCTTCGACTTCACGCTGCCGAGCATGGCGAAGTTCATTGACGGCTTCGTGACCGCGCTCGGCATCAACGAGCCGCTCAATCTGGTCTTTGGCGATTTCGGCGCGGTCTACGGTCTGGCTTTCGCCATCACCTACCCCGCTAAAGTCAAAAAGATGGCGCTGGCGGGCAGCGTCGGCTTCTCGCCCGATTACGAATGGCATCAGACGGCGAAAATGTGGCGCACACCCGTCGTCGGCGACCTGAGCATGATGCTCATGAGCGAAAACATGTTCAGCAACGCCATGAAAGCCGCCGCGCCGAGCCTTTCGCCACAGTACTGGCACGATGTCTTCGGACTGGCAGCTACCAGCGGCGCGGTCAAGCGCAACATTCTGCGCCAGTATCGCGCCATCGACACCAAAGACTACGCCACCTGGGAGCCGAAGCTGCTTGAACTGACCAAAACCGTCCCGATGATCGTCCTGTGGGGCGACAAGGATGAATTCATCAGCAGCACCTTCGCGGATCGCTTCGGCGCGCAGACCGTCCAGCATTACCCGAACTATGGTCACTGGATCGCTGCCGAAGCCCCCGACGAGATGGTCGCGAAAATTGGAGCGTTTCTCGGGTGAAACCCCTCACCCCGGACGTGAGCGTCCTGCCCCTCTCCCACGCAAGCGGAGAGAGGGGCAAAAGCAGGAATACTGAATTTAAAACGTTTCGCGTTTCCGCCTCTATAAGCCGCTGCGCCGGACGGACTGCGCCACGTTGACGGGCAGTTCGTCCACAAGCGCGCCATCGACATGCACGAAGAACTGATACCAGCCCGGTCGCGCAAAAGTCACGTCGAGCGCTTCGAGGGTGTAGATGCAGTGAACATCCTCGCCGCTCTGTCCGGTTGTCATGCGCAGCAGCTTGCGATCTGACGGAATTGGCCCCGGCAGCCCATCCTGATCGACCAGGTTGACGATCACCTCGAAGTCGCGCCCATATTCGGCGGGATTGCCCGTGAAACGCGCCACCAGCAGCAGCTTCGGTACGCTGAACGGGAACTGCGGCGAGGTCAGCCCGGTATAGATACCCGTTAGGTTGAGCAGGTTGCCCGGTTCGCTGAAATAAATATCGTGAGCCAGTGTGAGAATAGTTAGGCGCATAGGGGCGATCCTCAAAAGAAAAAGATAAAAGCACAACGCAAAGACGCAAAGACGCAAAGACGCAAAGACGCAAAGGAAAAGCAGGAACGATCATACGGGTTCACCTTGCCATATTCCAGCGCCTTTGGTAATCTGGCGGGAATAAGCAACCGCTGAAGCGTCGGCAAGGGGCTGTCCGAACAAGTTCGGTGTCTGAAACTTGATCGATTCAGGAGACCTGCCATGAACCTCGCCGACTTTATCCGCCAAATGCCTAAAACCGAACTGCACGTCCACCTCGAAGGCGCAGTCCAGCCCGCGACTCTGCTGGCGCTTGCCGAGAAAAACGGCATCACGCTGCCCGTGCGCAGCGAAGCTGAAATCCGCGACTGGTATCGCTTCACCGATTTTGATCACTTCATCGAAATCTATCTGGTCATTTCAAGCTGCATCCGCACACCGGATGATCTTGAGCTGGTAGCGCGCGAATTTCTGCGCGGGCAGGCGGCGCAGAACATCGTTTACAGCGAGGTCATCTTCACGCCCTACACCCACTATTTGCAGAAGGGGATGCCCTTCGCCGATCAACTTGCGGCGATTCGGCGCGCAGTTGTCTGGGGACGCGGTGAACTCGGCATCGACATGGGCATCGTCGTCGATATTGACCGCCAGACCACGCCCGAACAGGGCATCACCGTCGCCGATTGGGCAATTGGCGCACAGGGGGATGTCATCGCGCTCGGCCTCGGCGGGGCAGAGGTCGGGAATCCGCCGCAGAAGCACCAGCCTGCCTTTGACCGGGCTTACGCGGCGGGGCTGCCTGCACTCCCTCACGCCGGCGAAACCGAAGGCCCCGCCAGTATTTGGGGCGCGCTCGACACGCTGCATCCACGCCGAATTCTGCACGGCGTTCGCTGCGTCGAAGACCCGGCGCTGGTCGAGCGGTTGCGCGATCTGCAAATCCCGCTCGACGTCTGCCCGGTTAGCAACATCTGCCTGAATGTGTTCCCCTCCATCGCGGATCATCCGCTACCGTATCTGCTCGATCAGGGATTATTCGTCACCATCAACTCCGACGATCCGCCCATGTTCAACACCTCGCTCACGAACGAGTACCTGACGATTGCCGAGACGTTCGGCTTCGGAACAGATCGGATTCAACGATTGGTCATGAACGGGATCACGGCGTCACTGCTGGGCGAAGATCGAAAACGAGATTTGGCAACGCGCTTCGAACGCGAATTCGCGGAACTGCGGGGAAGTGGGAATGAAAGCCAAAACAATTACTTTGCTAGCCGAACATAGTCGCCCTGAGTTTTGAACTTGTCTGGATAAGCCTTTAGCCATGTGGACAGCCTTTTCGTTCCAAAATGACTTTTATAGTCGGGATCTAATGTGCGTAGTGCCTGTCCAAGTTGTCCAATGTGTGCCAGCCCATCGGATTGTTTCGCCTGTATATACGCATCCAGTATGAGATGTAGCCGCGTATTTTCGGGATTGGGATCAATTCTCCGAATCTTTTGATCAGCGCTCTCGAATTCCTGATCAACACTTTTTAGCCATTTGGACAGCTTATGCTTACCAAACTTGCGGTCATAATCTGGCGCAAGTTCATGGAGTTTCTTTTCAATCTGGCTATAAGTTACCCAATCATTCTGACTGGTGAGTTGATGATAAGCGTAGAATAAAAGATAAAGGAATTCCCTTTTTTCGTCTGCACTCATCGAGTCTGATGGTTTAGGTTTGTTGAGTATGCTCGCCAATTCTTCCAGAAAATAGAACTTGGTGCAGGACTTTCGCAGCGTATCCGATGCCTGCTTCTTATTGCTAATTCCGATGACCTGTTTACCCCGTTCTTTGATGAGTTTAGACAACGATGTAAAGTCACCATCCCCTGAAACTATCATAAAGATGTCTACCTTATTTTTGGCAGAATCTGCACCTAAAAGCTCGCCTGCCTCAATTAGCAGATGATGGTCTGTCGCATTTTTTCCAACCCGATCCACCTGTCTACGTTCAATTTTAAGCATGTCTATTTTTTCACAGGACGCTGCTAAGGGAGCTTGTTTCCAATCTCCATACGCGCGGCATACTTTCAATTGACCATATACCTCACAAAGCTTCAGGATTTGTTTTATATATGCCAAACCTATGTTATCGGCATCAATCAACAAAGCTATGTGTTTTTTAGGGGAAGTGGTTGTCATAAACGGTAGTAATCCTATCGGGTAATGCTCATTTTAGTAGTAAAAACGACATATGAGGCGTTAGGTTTTTTGGGGCATGAGTAAAGATGACAATCTTTAGTCCTCACCCACACCACAATGCAACGTTTTCGCCACCAGCCGTGTCTATTTGAAATGGGGCTGACGTCGGTTCACCTCGTTTGTGAGAACCGCTCCCGCCACGTATAATCGGAGACATACTCGCACCCCTGGAACGTGCAATGGCGGACGATCTTCTCGGTCGAACAATCGGTGGCTACGAAATCCTGGAGCTGGTCGGGCATGGCGACCGTCTACCGCGCCCGCCAGATTTCGATGAATCGCATTGTTGCCGTCAAGGTGCTGCCCCGCCAGTTCCTGAATGATGAAACCTATATGCAGCGCTTCATCCGCGAAGTCAAAATCGTCGCGGAACTGGAACATCGCAACATCGTCCCCGTCCATGATTACGGCGAGGATCAGGGGCAGCCCTACATCGTTATGCGCTATATGTCCGGTGGCTTGGTCGATGATCTGCTGCGTGAAGGCGCGCTCAGCCTCAGCGAGATTGTCAGCATCATCGAACAGATTGCCCCGGCGCAATCCTGGTTGACGCGCACCTTGACCACCACCGACTGCCAGCGCTATCTACACGTGGACTCCTGCCCCGCAATCGACTCTTGAAGCGGATTTTCCTTCCCCGCCCTGCTTCCCGCCCACTTTCCCGCCCTTCAGGATGAAGCGTACCCTCCCTCCTCGGCTGTATGGTGAAAGCATCATACGAGTTGAGGAGGAAAACAGAATGATCCCCTACAATGCCTACGAAAGCAATCAGGCGCGTATCCAGTATCTTCAGGAAGGCATCAACCGCGAGCGTCTAGCCGACAGCATCCGCACCGACGGCACAACCTTCAGCCCCATCGTCAAGCTGATGCGGGCCGTCCGCCACCTGATCGGGGATCAGCCTGCGTCGGAGACCCGTTCCACCGGTGAAATCACCGTTCTGCCCGCACATACATAACCGGATCGCTGACGCACTGGGAGAGTCAGCGACTCTCCTGTTCAGTTGGTGATGAATCGCTATCAAATTCGGCGACCAGTTCGACAACCATTGCATCAGCCAAACCAATACACAAAGCGAGAGATGAAGAGGAGAAAAATCATGCATCCCGATACGATGTTTCAAATTGCGAAAGCCTATCACGCCGAAGCTCTTCGCGATGCCGAAGCTTACCATCTTGCCAGGCAAGCCCAGGGCGAGCAGCCAAACCTTGCTAAGCAGATGATGAATCACGTGATTGCATTCGCCCAGCGGGTGGGTGCGAAAAGACTGAAACCCGCCCAGACAGGTGAAATGGTGACAATTAAGTTGAGCCGTGAGCAGTCATAGACGCCTGAATTAAAGCCTACTCATATGGAGATATTTTCATCAGTTTTCATCACAGGATGCGCAGGAGCAGCAAACGGATCTCGGGGATCAGCCTGCGTCGGAGACCCGTTCCACCCATGAAATCGTCGTTCTGCCCGCGCATGAATAGCGTTTTCGCTGCCTAATCGGGAGAGTCGCTGACTCTCCCTCTAAATTGGTGATGTATCGCTCTCGTATTCGGCGAGCAGTTCAGCGACCGTCGCCTCAAAATCGAGCGCTTTGCCACGCTCCCAGGCGGCGGCGTAGGCTTCCTCGGTGAGCTGGCGCTTCATGATTTCCAGATGATGGATTCCGACCGGGTATGTGAAAATGACTTTCATGAATTCGCGATTGTTCACGGCGAGCGCTACCAGTTCCAATCCGCGTTCGGTCTGCCCCGCTCCAGCGATGGCGAAGCCCAGATACGCAAGAGCCGCCGGATCAGGCTTGAGTCTCAGACCCGCGATAATGGCAGCACGAGCACCCTGCCAATCTCCCCGAGCGAGCAGAATATCCGCTATGTTTGCCAGAACGTAGCTGCGGTTCTCAACAAAGCGCTCCCAATGAACCCTGAGCTGCATGACTTCCGCGAGCAGCCGCTCGGCTTCGTCCAATTGATCGGTGACGACGGCCAGCTCGATACCGTGCAAAAGAGCCATCAGCAGGTCACGCGGATTAGCGGTTTCGCGCGCGATTTGCAGCGCGGCTTCAGCGTAGGGGCGCGCTG
The DNA here is from genome assembly GCA_034432495.1 of Anaerolineae bacterium. Classification (GTDB taxonomy): domain Bacteria; phylum Chloroflexota; class Anaerolineae; order Aggregatilineales; family Phototrophicaceae; genus Flexifilum. Next base: position 45,267 of record DAOUCB010000182.1, read on the forward strand.
CTTCGATCCGATTGTGCCTAATTTCCCAATTTGCTAGGTTGCCTAATATCGTGACGATCCTGTTGCGTAGTTTGAGACGCTGCTTCAGCGCCAGCGCTTCGAGCAGTATCGCTCCAGTTTCTTCATCCTCACCATGCCAAGACCTTGCTGCCGCGAGATTGTTGAGCGTGGTTGACACGTGGACTTCGTCGCCAAGCTGCCGCTGGATTTGGAGTACACGAGAATAGGTCGCCAGCGTCTCGTCAAATCTTCTCGCCACACCCAACTGGTAGCCTTGATGGAACAGGGCTAAAGCGAGGGTGTATTCATCGCCACTCAGCTCGCTCAGGTGGAAGCTTTCCTCAACCAGCGCCCAGGCTTCATCCCGGTTTCCCAACTCAAAGGCTACGCGCGACAATTCCAGTCCGCTGTAAGCGATTCCACTGGCATCAGCGCTTGCCCGCGCAATCGCCAGTGCCTCCCGCAGAATCATTTCGGCTTCTGGCGTGCGAGCCAACCAGTAAAGAGTCCTTCCATAATCAGTCAGTAGTCTGCCGTAATCGTGATCGGCAGCGTACTGCCCGCGCAGCGCCTGTTCCGCATCTGCCAACCAGAACACCAACTCACCCTGACGACTGCGAAACTCGGCATAACTCGTCAAGGGAAAAGCCAACTGATCAATCCGCTCCATGTCCTGATCGGCGAGCGCCTGATACCACGCCAGCCGAAGGTTGTCCATGTCCGCCTCAAATTCGTCCATCGCCTCAAGCTGCCGCCGCCCTTTCAGGTCAGCTTCGCGTTCGTGCAGGAAGTTAGCATAATAAGCACTGTGCTGGTGCAGTATGTTCGCGAGAGTACCGCTGGCTTCGAGGCGCTCGTAGCCATACTGTCGCAGCAGTTCGTGGATGTCGTAGCGCCCCGTTTTCGTTCGCAGAACCAGCGCCTTATTCACCAGTGTTTGCAGCGTCCGCAGGCTCGCACCCGTGATCGTTTCCGCTGCCTCCGGCGTACAGCCGCCTCGAAACACCGTCAGCTTCATAAAAACCTGCTGCTCGGCAGGTGCCAATTGTTCCCAAGCCGCCTCGAAAATCGCCCGGATGCTGCGCTGCCGCTCCGGGATGTCGCGCATTTCTGTGTCGAGAAAATCCACATTCTTCTGGATTTCCCCCGAGATCCGCTCCAGCGACAGCACGTCCAGCCAGCCCATCGCCAGCAGGATGCCAAGCGGCATCCCTTCGGTCAACCGGCAGACTCGCGCGATGTAGTCGAGATTGTCCGGCGTCACCGTGAAGTCCGGTCGCACGCGCTTTGCGGCCTGCACCAGCAGTTTGACCGCATCGTAGCGCAGCGCATCCTCCGGCGTCTCCCAAGTCGGGAACTGCATTCCCCGCAGCGCGTACACCGTTTCGCCGCTCAGGTTGAGCTTCTCGCGCGAGGTCGCCAGCACCTTGACCTGTGGTGCTGCCCGCAAAATCTCGGGGACGAGCGGCGCGCCTTCCAGTAGATGCTCCCAGTTGTCAATCACCAACAGCAGTCGCTTGCCCCGCAGATAATCGAGGATCTGCTGCTTGGGTGAACGCTCATCCGGCACGAATTGAAAATCGATCTGCTGGGCTACTGCCGGGACGATTTGTTCAACCTCCGTCAACGGTTGCAGCGGGACGAAGAACACGCCATCGTGGAATCTGTCAAGCTGCTGCTCGGCGGCTTCCAGCGCCAGCCGCGTCTTGCCCATGCCGCCGGGAGCCAGCACTGTTACCAACTGCACCTCCGGCAGTGTCAGAAGCTGCGCTAACTCGTCGAGTTCGGACTCGCGACCGATGAAGGGCGTCGTCTGATGGGGGAGATTGTGTTTCGCTGCCAGCGGTTCCGGCGCATTTCTGGCGAGCAAACCGATTGATCGTGCCTGTTGAACGATTTCGTCGCGGTTGGCGGTGTCCAACTTGCCGTTTAACTGGCGGATGTACCACTTGACCGTGCTGGTAGACAGGAACAGTCGCTCGGCGATTTCGCTGTTGGACAAGCCATCGGCAAGGCAGGCGAGCACATCTGCCTCGCGCCCGGTCAGCGCTTCAATCCCAGAAACGATCTTCGCCATGTCGTACCCCGGTCAACATCTGAGGTGTTCAGTGGAGTATAGCCTATTCTGAAATCACCTGAGCGATACCCAAACCTCCGATTTACATTTGCCCCAAGCGACTTGGGCAGATGGTCTTTGACGACATACACCGCTCGTTTGCTTGCGACATTTATTCGATCATCGTTGGGGCCGCGAATTTCTTGTTCTGTCTCATGGACGTTTGAGGTGGGTTCGATGGACGCTGTACACGCTTGAATTGCTCAGTGAACGCGACCACAAGGTCATACACCCAACACTGTCGCGGTTCCTGCCGATAACCCCAGCGACCAATCGAGCGTGTTGCGCCTTGCAGACTCGCCTCCCTGTGAGACCTGCTGTCTATTTTGTTCAGTCAAGGTGTAAACGATCCGGAAAAGATGCTGGGGGTTCATGGTTGCACTCCTCTAACTCGATGATTTGAGGGTTTCAGTCGTTGACGGATACTATTTCAGATTGTTTCTGGCTGTTCACGGCGCACCTGAAGTGGCAGCACTTCAGCCGTCTGCGCTGTGTCAAAGCGTTTCGCGCCAACTCGCTTTGCAAAGGCAATTATCTGGTTCAACAATTGCTGAGCGCGAGGGGGTTGCCCACCCTGGACGAGCCTTGCTAACCGGAAAGCTTCGGCATGTTGCAGCTCTTCGGCGTGACGGTATTTCGCAATTTGGCACATCGTTTCCGCGTTCATGAGTTTCTCCTCTTCATCTGTCGATTTGTTTGCTTGCTTGACTCCAATGTAGCGAGACAACCGGGGGGTCGTCATCCCTCAGGGGTGGGTGGTAAACGGGTGGGTTTCGGGTGGTCATTCATTTGTACACTGGAAACTTTGGAGATAATCTTGGGTGATAAAAACTGAGAAGTCATCCATGACCAGCCATGACGACCTCAAATCCCGTGAAATGGAAGTGCTGCGTTTGATGGCAGATGGGCTGACCAATCGCGAAATTGCCGAACAGCTCTATATCGGCGTGGAGACCGTGCGCTGGTATGCCAAGCAGCTTTACAGCAAGCTCGCTGTTTCGGGACGCGAGGAAGCCACCGCCAAAGCCGCAGCGTTGGGTTTGCTGGACGCCCAGACAGAGCCAGCGGCTGAAACATCCCGAACCAAGCCCAAACACAACCTCCCCACCCAACTCACCTCTTTCATCGGACGTGAGCAGCAAATCGCGGAAGTCATGCGCTTGCTCGCGGAAACGCGCCTGCTCACGCTCGCCGGACCGGGTGGGACGGGCAAGACCCGGCTGGCGCTCAAGGCTGCCGAAGGGCTGCTGAATATCTTCTCAGAAGGAGTCTATTTCGTTGACCTCGCGCCGATTAGCGATAGTGATCGGGTCGTCAATGCCATCGCGAGTACGCTCGGCATCATCGAAAATGTTGATCAGCCGACAATTGAGACCTTGAAACGGGTACTACACCCGCGCAAGTTGCTGCTGGTGCTGGACAATTACGAGCAGGTCATCGCAGCCGCAGCGATTGTGCCTGATTTGCTCGCCGCCGCGCCGCATCTCAAAATCATGGTCACCAGCCGGGAACCCCTGCGCGTATCTGGCGAACAGGTCTATGCCGTACCGCCCATGTCCCTGACCGGCGACCAGCAGACCACCCCATCTGAATCAGTCGCTTTATTTGTCCAGCGCGCTCAGACAGTCAAACAACGGTTCCATCTCGATACTACGAATAGCCCAACGATGCTGGCGATTTGCCGCCATCTGGATGGGATGCCGCTGGCGATTGAACTGGCAGCGGCGCAATCCCGCTTTCTCACGCCGGACGCGATCCTCAAACGCCTTGAAAATCGTTTCCAGAGCCTCACCGGCGGCGCACGCGATGCGCCCACCCGCCAGCAGACCTTACGCAATACGATTGACTGGAGTTACAACCTGCTCAACTCAGGCGAAAAGCTGCTCTTTGCGCGCTTATCAGTCTTCCGGGGCGGGCGCTCGCTGGAAGCCATCGAAGCGGTCTGCGCGGATGATTTACCGATGGATGTCTTTGATGGCTTAGCCGCGCTGGTCGACAAGAGCATGATTCGTCAGCTTGAAGACAAGCTCGGTGAGCCGCGTTTTGTCATGTTGGAGACCCTCCAGGAATATGCTCTTGAACGCCTTACCGAGAGCGGCGAAGCCGAAACGATGCGCCAGCGTCATGCACGCTATTTCGCAGACTTCGCGCAGCGCGCTGAACCGCATCTGGAAACGGCACGCCAGCAGGAGTGGTACAGCCGACTCGAAACCGAACTCGATAATCTGCGAGCCGCTTTTAGCTGGTCGCTGACCGGGGCAGCACCGGAACTGGGCTGCCAGATACTCTACGATATGGTTTACTTCTGGTGGATTCAGGGCCATCACGTCGAATGGCAGCGCTGGATCAATCATGCCCTAGAATACCGCGATGACCTGTCACCCCTTATACGAGGAAGGCTGTTCATTAATGCCGGATCGGCAGCTTATTTTGTGCTGCGGGACTATCAGCGATGTGAAACATTCGCAGCGCAAGCGGAAGCAATTTTCCGGGACACGGGTGAGGATTATTCGTTGGCGCGTGCCCGGATAGTGCGTACTTCGGGCCAGCTTGGGCAAGGGCATGACTATTCATCGCTATTGAAGTCCATGGACTCTGCCACAGCCATTCTCCGTCAATTGAATGAGTTACCGATGTTGGCGATCAGTCTCAATATGCGCGGCGAGATTGCCAAAGCGCATGGAGACTATGATCAGGCGCAGCTCAGCTATCTGGAAAGCCTGAAGATTTGCCGTGACATTGGGAATCGCCGACGTGAATGTGTCATGCTTGAAAATCTGAGTCAGATAGCGGTTTATAAAGAAGCATATGGTCAAGCTGAAGAGTACTTGAAAGCAAGTCACCGGCTCATGGTCGAACTTGACTTCTTCACCTACCTGTCTGCGGCGCATCTTGTCGATTATGCCACGCTCTGGTTGGAGACTGGACGAGCGGAGCAGGCGGCACAACTCCTGAGCGCATCGACAGCCTTACAGGAGTCGATAGGGGTTTATCTGGAATTACCCGACCAGCGTGTATATGATCGTACGATGGATGGGCTACGCACCCAGTTGGGTGCTGATGCCTTTCAGGCCGCCTGGGAAGCCGGACGCAGGATGTCCTATGACGAAGCCATCGCCCTGGTGCCCGAAGATGAGGACTAGGTTGTGTTGACATATCAGCGTAGCCAAATCAAGGCGCTGACCAGATGGAGAAAGCCCAAGTAACGCGACGCCAGTTTGTCGAAGCGAGAAAAGACGCGCCGAAAATGCTTGATCTTGTTGATGAAACATTCG
>DAOUCB010000183.1:0-11878 GCA_034432495.1 Anaerolineae bacterium
GACGAGATCAGTGCCCTGCTTGACACTGTAGACAGCCAAATTCCGGCGGCGCTGACGCTCGACAAAGAGCATACAGGCATCTTCACAACCGAGCAGGCCGCCCAGAGCGCGCCAGAGGGAATGAGCGGCGATTTTGCGGATTTCCTCGCAAAATATCACCATGAATTTCGCGTGGAGCACCGTCTGACCAGCGCGCAGTGTGATATGCAGACCGTACCGTATATGGCGATTAGCTTTACGATGGATCGATTCGACACGCCAGAAGATGCAGCCGCCGCACTTCAGGACGGTTTCCTACAGAAGATGGAAACTGACAGCGGCCTGAAAGAAACTGCCTTTCCCGGCCTGACCTTCCCGGTCTACACGCAACCTCAAACCGCCTGTGATGTTGACGCTACCCAGGCGGTGACTTTCTGGCAACGCGGACATTATGTGATCACGGCGCAAGCCCTATTCCCGACCAGCAGTCAGGCGACGGCGGATCGCTGGCTACATGACCTGGTGGGTATTACGTATGAGAATATCTTCAGCAGCGTGCTGCGTCCTGAAATGCGCTAGACTTTCTCGCGGCAGCAAGGCAAACAAAAAGCGCCGGAATTGCCCGGCGCTTTTTTTAATTCAATGCCAGCGCGTGATTAAGCCAGCGAAGCCGTGATCGTCATCGGAACAGCGGCAAGCGCCTTCGAAACAATACAGCCATCTTTGGTGCCCGCAGCAGCTTCTTTGAATTTGGCCTCGTCGATGCCTTCGACATCGCCGACCGTCACCAGATCAATGCTGCTGATGGCAAAGCCCGCGTCGCCTTTTTCGAGATGTACGGTGGCTTTGGTATCGATACTATTGACCTTGAAACCCTGACGCGACAGACCCGCCGCCAGCGCCATCGAGAAGCAGCCTGCGTGCGCCGCACCGAGCAGTTCTTCAGGGTTGGTTCCCGTTCCTTCTTCGAAGCGTGACTTATAGGAATAAGCGCCTTCGTAGGCACCACTGCCCAGCTTCACAGTACCATTGCCACCCTGTAAATCACCTTTCCAAACTGCCTCTGAAGTCCGTCCGGGCATCTTGAATCTCCTTTAGAATATCGCTAAATCTTGCGCTTAGAATAACGTATTCTTGCCTGAGGTGCTAATTCCACCAGCCCCAGGTGTCGATCCAATCCAAATCATCACGATCTGCAACTTCTTCGTCATCATATTCAGCAGACAACCAAAGCGCCGCCTTAAGCGCCGCACGCCGTGTGTCCATCGCCGCATCGGTCAGACCTTCGATGACGTAAGGCATCACTTCTTCATCCATCATCCAGAGCGCTTCGGCAGCGGCGTGCCAGACATGGCTGTTGGGGTGATTGATGGCCTGAATCAGCGCCGGAGTCGAGGTAGGGTCGGCGATTTGTCCGAGCGCTTTGGCGGCGGCAAAGCGGACAAAGTCGTTGCCGTCGTTCAAGAGGGCATGTTCCAGTCCGTCTAGTGCCGTGTCGGTTCCGATGGCACCAAGCGCTTCGGCGGCGGCGTAACGCACATAACTGTTGGTGTCGGCTGCCAGTGCTTCGAGGAGTTCGGGCAGCGCGGACGGATCCGCCAGTTCACGCAGGGCCTTCGCCGCTTCCCAACGGACAAAACTGCTTGCGTCGCCGAGCAACGCACCGACCAGACCGGGCGTCGCGGACTCTTCGCCCAGGAGCGCCAGAGCCTGTGCCGCCGCGCGCCGGACATCCTTGCTGCGGTCGGAAAGACGCTCCACCAGTGCTGGAACTGCGCCGGGATCGCCAATCATGCTCAGGGTTTGGACAACCAGCACGCGCATCTCGCGGTCTTTGTGTTTGAGCGCGTCCAGAAGCGCGGGCAGCGCCATAGGCTCACGTAGCTGCCCCAGACGATAGAGCGCGTGGCGCTGTTTCTGCTCATCACCGCCCCGCAAATCGTTAATCAGTTGGTTGACCAGAGATGCATTTGCCATCGCTGTCTCCACGTATGATGAGTTCCTTCTAAGTGTATATCCGGCCTTTGCCTGTTGCAACGGATCGAAAGGCTGGGTTTTTCCAGACGAATTAGGACTTGACACGATTCAGAAGGCGGGAATATAGTTGGAATACAAATGATTTGCATACCAATCATTGGCAGACACATGAACCCGGATAAAAGACGCTTGTTTATGATGAGTGTCGAAATTCGCATTCTGACATCAATTCTGACGCGAATTTCGAGCCGCGCGGTCGAGGAGCGTTTCAGCGCCCATCACGCGGATATTAGTGGGCTGCAATATGGTGTTTTACGCATGTTGGGGCATCAGAGTTTCACGATTAGCGAATTAAGCCGCCACTTCGCAATCGATCCGTCAACACTGGTTCCCGTAATCGATTCGCTGGAGCGAAAGAGTCTGGTTGAACGCGGAAAAGACCCGAATGATCGACGGCGCATTCCGATTTCGCTCACAGAAAAAGGGATTGCGCTCATACAGAAGATGCCCTTCGTTCACGAAGAAGACCTGCTGTTCAAAACGCTCGATGATATGGGTGAGGAGAAGGCACAGGAACTGCTCAATCTGCTAAGGGAAGTCATTCAGAAAATGCCGGAAGGCGAGGAAATTGTAAATTCGATCAATTCCCGCCTGTATATTCTGAAAGAAGATGGGACATCATCGGAAGCCATCGGTTGCATCACGCGGAGGCGTGAACTAGAAAATGAACACAGGCACATGATCCGCCGTACCAACAGAAGGCGCGAACGCAGAAATCGCTCTTAAGTAGAAAGAGGGAGATAAGTTGCAAGCACAAGCTACAGCCCAAGGGGGGCGCAAGTCCCGACGCGGAGGCGGCGGTACCGGAAGTCTTGGTCGTGCCATTCGCTATTTAGGCAAGCAGCGGCGTCCAGCCCTGTTCGCATATGGGGCACTGTTCATCGCGACGCTGGCGCAGCTCGCCGTTCCGCAGCTCGTTCAGAACATGATCAATGCGGTCACACAGGGAACCATTGCGCACGGCGTTCTCGATGCCACAAAAAACTTACCCGCTCTCGCGCAAACGCTGGCGCTGGGCGCGGCGGCGAATCAAGCAGGCACAACAGCAGAAGGTCTGCGTGACGCATCCGTCAACGCCGAGAGCTGGCTGATCACAGCCGCAGTCATTATCTGCATTTTCGCGGCAACACGCGCGGCTTTTGCTTTTATACAAGCGTACATGGCAGAAAAAACATCGCAGGGGGTGGCATACGATTTCCGTAACGAAATCTTCGCCAAAGTGCAGACCCTCTCGTTCAGCTATCACGACCGCAACCAAACCGGGCAGTTGATGATTCGTGCGACCGACGACGTGGAAAAAGTCCGTCTGTTCATCGCACAGGGCCTGGTGCTGGCAGCGCAGTCGTTCCTGCTGCTCATCGTCACGCTGATCATCCTGTTTGCGACCAACTGGCAGTTGACGCTGGTCGTTCTGCCGATTCTGCCGATTGCGCTGGTCGTCTTCATGATTTTTGGCGCGCTGACGCAGCCGCTCTTCGGCGAAATTCAACGCCGTCTATCTGCGCTCAACACGGTGCTGCAAGAAAATATGGCAGGGATCAAGGTCGTTCGCGCCTTCGCCCGTGAGAAAACCGAGCAGGCGCGTTTTGACGTCACAACCGATAATCTTTACGCCCAGCAGATCAAGGTTGCTCGCACCTTCTCCTTCCTGTTCCCAGTCATTTTCCTGATCGCACAAGTTGGGCAGGCTGCCCTGCTCTACTTTGCTGGTAAGCAGATTATCAGCGAGACACTGACGCTGGGTGATTACCAGAAGTTCAGCCTATATGTCGCCTATATCTTCTTCCCGCTCGGTCAGTTGGGATTCATAATCACCCTGATGGCGCAGGCAGGGGCTTCGGCAAGTCGTATCTTCGAAATCCTCGACACCAAGAACGAAGTCGCGGACAAACCGAACGCCGCCACGCTGCCACCCATTCAGGGGCATGTCGAATTCAAGGATGTCACCTTCCGCTATTTCGCCTCTGGCGAACCTGTGCTTCAGGGTGTTAGCTTTGATGCACAGCCCGGTCAGACGATTGCCCTGCTCGGCGGTACCGGCAGTGGCAAGACGACCATCATCAATTTGATCCCGCGCTTCTACGACGCCAGCGAAGGGGCGATTTTCATCGATGGGCAGGACGTGCGCGAGGTGACGCTCGACAGCCTGCGCAGCCAGATCGGTATCGTGCTGCAAGAGACGAACCTGTTCAGCGGCTCAATCCGCGACAACATCGCGTTTGGACGCACCGATGCCAGCGACGATGAAGTGATCGCTGCCGCCAAAGCCGCCGCTGCCCACAATTTCATCATGACCTTCCCAGAAGGCTACAACACATCTGTTGGCGAGCGCGGCTCAACTCTTTCCGGCGGGCAAAAGCAGCGCATTGCCATCGCCCGCGCCCTGCTGCTTAACCCGCGCCTGCTGATCTTAGATGACTCGACAAGCAGCGTTGACCTGCTCACTGAATACCAGATTCAGAAAGCGCTCGATACGCTCATGAAGGGCCGTACCAGCTTCGTGATCGCCCAGCGCATCAGCACCGTCCTCAACGCTGACCAGATTCTTGTGCTCGACAAGGGCAAGGTGGTCGCGCGCGGCAAGCACGAAGAACTGATGGAGCAAAGCGCCATCTACGCCGAAATTTACAATTCGCAGCTCGTCGGTGATGCCGAGATCAGCGAAGCAGCAGTAGAGGAGACCAAACCACTATGATGGGGGGACTCGACGGCGGACGCCGTATGTTTGAAAGCCAGACCAGCAAACCTGTCAATACCAGCGTGACACTGGCTCGTTTTGGAAAGTACTTCGGTGTGTATCTGGGTGGGGTGGTCGCTGCGTTGGTTTTGATTGTCCTGTCTACCTGGGTACAGGTTGTTTCACCCGATTACATCGGGCAGGCAGTCGATTGCTACCTGTTTCCACAGGTGACCAGCAACTGCTGGTTCGACAGTACAGTTCAAACGGCGATTCAAACCAATAACATCGCCCAAATCACAGCGGATACCAAGCTTGCGGGGCTGGGCAATCTGGTCGTGATCCTGCTGGCGCTGTATGTTGCCGGTTCAGCCATCAGCGGACTGGCTTTCTATGTCATGAGCCGGACGGGACAATCGGTACTACGCCGAATGCGTCAGGATTTGTTCCGAAAGCTGCAAAGCCTGTCGATGAACTTCTACGCCGAAAACGAAGTCGGCAACCTGATGAGCCGCATCACCAGCGACACCGATACGATTCAGCAGGTATTTGGCTTTGCCCTGCTCAGCGTCATCAGCGGCGCGCTGCTGATTGTCTGGATCGTCATCAAGATGCTGCAAGCCAATGTGCCTTACGCGCTCCTGAGTCTGGCAGTCGTTCCTTTCATGGCAGTCGCGACGGTCTATTTCTCCGGGCAGGCGCGGAAAGCCTTCCGCAAGAGCCGTCAGGAAATGGGCAATGTCAATGCCGACCTACAGGAAAGCCTCGCCGGGGTGCGCGAGGTTCAGGCATTCAACCGCGCTGACGAAAACATCGACAACTTCCGCCGCGTCAACGCCGCCAACCGCGATGCCAATGTGCGCGCCGCTGCCTTCACCAGCGCATTGAACCCAGCGCTGGAGGCGCTCGGTTACGTTGCCCTGGCAATTGTCGTTATCGTCGGCGGCCTCTCGGTGCTGCGTAATGAACCCCTGCTCGGCACGTCGATCATCTCGCTGGGGACGGTTTTCGTCTTCCTGCAATACGTCCAGCGCTTCAATCAGCCGATCACGCAGATTGCCGTGTTATGGACGAACATTCAGAGCGCGATTGCGGGTGGTGAGCGCATCTTTGGGCTGCTTGACGAACCGATTGACCTGCAAAACAAGCCCGATGCCAAGCCAATGACTGCCATCAAGGGCAAGGTCGAGTTCGATGATGTGGAAGCGGGCTACAAAACCAACGTCCCTGTTTTGAAAGGGATCAGCTTCGTTGCTCAGCCCGGACAGACGATTGCCATCGTGGGGCCGACAGGCGCAGGCAAAACGACGATCATCAACCTGCTGCCACGCTTCTATGATGTGACGAGCGGCGCGGTGCGGATTGACGACATCGACGTGCGCGACGTTCAGTTGGAAACGCTGCGCCCGCAAATCGGGATCGTGCTGCAAGATACCTTCCTGTTCTCGGACACGGTGATGAACAATATTCGCTATGGCAAGCTAGACGCGACCGACGAGGAGGTAATCGCCGCCGCCAAACTGGTCGCCGCCGACTCTTTCATCGAGCGCCTACCCGAAGGCTACCAAACGGTGCTTGGTGAACGCGGCAGCGGCCTAAGCCAGGGGCAGCGCCAATTGATTGCTATCGCCCGCGTTGCGCTGATGGACCCTGCCCTGCTGATCCTTGACGAAGCCACTTCGAGCGTCGATACTCGCACCGAGCGTCTGATCCAGAAAGCCTTCGAACATCTGCTTGAAGGGCGCACGAGCTTTGTCATCGCGCACCGCCTGAGCACGATCCGCAATGCTGATCTGGTCATGCTGCTCAAGGATGGCGAGATCAAGGAGCGCGGTACGCATACTGAACTGCTGGCACTGAAGGGTGCGTACTACGACCTGTACATGAGCCAGTTCCGCCGTGAAGAAGAACCTGCTGACAGCAACGGCAAAACGCCGGAGAGCGTTCCAAGCAAGTAGGTCTGTAAGCTCAAAAAGGACGCGGTAGAGCCGCGTCCCTTTTGATTCTTCCAGCGCAACCTCGCAGTATCAGAGAATATGTTTTCACGCAGCGCCAATGATTCGGCGGCGAAACAGCCCTATAATTGGATGAGGCACTCAGGTTGCAAGCTCCCATTTCCGGACTAATCAGGGTAGATATGTTTTTAGATGACGACTCCGCCGAGGTCACTGAATCAACACGCGATGATTCACTCTCGGTTCGTGACAAGCAGATACGCACACCCCGACCAACACTTTGGCAAGGTGTCCCAGATGAAGACTGGGATAACTGGCGCTGGCAGTTGGCGCACCGTCTCAACTCAGTGGATGACCTCGCTAAAATCATTCACCTCACCGATGAAGAAATCACTGGACTGACAGCGGATCATCTTTTTCGCGTTGAAGTGACGCCTTATTTCGCCAGCCTGATTGACCCCGATGATCCTCTCTGCCCGATCCGCCGCCAGGTCATTCCGTTAGGGCGCGAACTGCAAGCCTTCAATGGCATGATGGAAGACAGCCTCGCAGAAGACCAACACAGCCCGGTTCCTGGCCTGGTGCATCGCTATCCTGACCGAGTGCTAATGATGCTGACAACACAGTGTGCCAGCTACTGCCGCTACTGCACACGGAGCCGGATCGTGGGCAAGTCTGCCGAGAACTTCAGTAAGAGCGAATTTGACGTGCAGATCGAATATCTGCGCAGAACGCCACAGGTGCGCGATGTGCTGCTGAGCGGTGGCGATCCGCTGACGATTGCGCCGAAGATGCTCGACTATGTGCTGTCGAGCCTGCGCTCGATTGAACATATCGAGATTATTCGCATTGGCAGCCGCGTCCCGGTGTTTCTGCCGCAGCGCATCACCGATGAGTTCTGCGCGATGATTCAAAAGTACCACCCGTTGTGGATCAATGTTCACACGAACCATCCCAAAGAAATCACGCCGGAAGTCAGCCGCGCGCTCGAAAACCTAGCTTATGCGGGTGTTCCGCTGGGCAATCAAAGCGTGCTGCTCGCCGGGATCAACGACAGCGTGAAGATTCAGCGCGAACTAGCACACAAGCTGGTGCGCAATCGCGTGCGCCCTTACTATCTCTATCAATGTGATTTAGTCGAAGGCGCGGGGCATTTCCGCACGACTATCAGCAAAGGCATCGAAATCATGGAGGGGCTGCGTGGGCATACGAGCGGTTACGCCGTGCCGACCTATGTGGTCGATGCGCCGGGTGGCGGTGGCAAAATTCCGGTTATGCCACAGTATGTGATCAGTCAGGCTCCTGGCAAAGTGGTGCTGCGTAATTACGAAGGCTATATCTCAACCTATATTGAGCCGGACGACTACGATCCGCATGGCATCAATCACCTCAACCGCGAGGCACAGCCGCAGAGCGAACCCGGTCAGGGTGGCGTAAGTGGACTGCTTAAAGGCGACGCGCTGTCGATCAAGCCAGAGGGTTTCGACGAGACGCACAAGCGTCGGAATTAGGAACTCTATAACCAGGGAATTTAGGTAACCCTGAAGCAGTCGCAGGCTGTAGGTGACACTCGAAAATCAGAAAATGACTTCAGACACCAGAATGATGTTGGCAAAGGGCGTGAATTCGCCGGTGCGCACAGCGGCACGGACATTGTGGGAGCGTTCCAGCAGTTCAGTGTGGGGAATTTCGGTGAGCAGCACACCGTCAAGCAGTGCGACGAGCTGTTTGTAAAACAGCGGGCTGTGTTCTGCTAGTTCGCGCGCGACAATCGCGCTGCTGATTTGCATTTCTCCGAGCATGGCCCGTGTAACATCGAGAAAACCGGGGATCCCCGCCGTAACCGCCAGATCGATACGCTGAATCGTTGGAGAAATCGACAGGCCAGCATCGGTGATGATGACCGTATCGGTATGCCCCAGCCCTGCAATCAGGGCGGAAAGGGGTTGGTTCAGCAGACCCGTTTTCTTCACGACTCTGCGCCGGATTCCTCTGTATCTGCTTTTTCACCGCGCTGGCGCATACTGCGTGCCGAACCCGCCAGCCGCTGGAAATAATCCGATTCGGTAATTTCGCTGACCTGCTTTTCGACGTGCCCTCGATCAAGTTCGATTTGCAGGGATTTCAGTTCCGTCAGCGCTTTATCAAGGTCATTCTTGACCGCGCCGAAGCGCTGCGCGTTTTCGATGGCGATGGCGGCCTGTGTCCCGAAGGCGGTTAACAGTGGAATTTGCTCGTGGCGGAATACATCCTGAGTGATACGGTTGTCGGCATAGAGCGCGCCAATTGCACGGCCTTGCAGGGTCAGAGGGATACACAAAATCGAGCGCAGATTATTATTGACGATGCTCTTGACGTTCTGGAAGCGGTCGTCGGCCTGTGCGTTGGTCGCCAGCACCGCCTGACCTTCTTTCAGCGCCTGATTGACGATACTGCGGCTAAACATTGCATCGCTTTCAGCGATATTTTCACGATCCCAGTTACGCGCCACTGACAGGTCGAGTTCACCGGTATTCTTGTCGCTGAGCATCAGGTAGGCACGTTCCGCACCCGTCAGGCGAATCACGGTATCCATAACGTCTTCGAGCACGTGATCGAGTTCCAGTGAAGACGTAATCAGCGTGAAAGTACGCAGAAGTTCGTCGAGCTGTTCAAGCTGCCGCCCGACACCCTGCACCTGCTTTTCTGCTTTTTCCACGCGACCATACATATTCTGGATGATGCCAATAATATCGACCGAGACCTGGAATCCGTTCTGGGTCAAGACTTGCAGCAGTTTTCCGAAAATCGCTTCAAGCTGCTTGGCTTCGGTCGTGGTTTGCTTGAGCGCTTCGACAATTTCTGTTGTGACTGCATGATTTTCAGGCATAACTCATCCACATCCCTGCTCGGACATTACACATTCAATCATAGCGCATTCTGGCACAATCCGACACTATTTGTGCGAACAGGTCTGCGCAAGTCAAGATTATTGTGCTGGAGCCTGCGCGAGAATTTGAATGCGGTTGTCGACCAGAAACCCTTCGCCTCCTGGCTGACCATCCAGCGTGACGGGAAGACGCTCCCCGGTCACGCCGTTGTATATACCAATGACCAGGCGATAGCCGTCTCCGACCGGATTTACCCCAACCGGCAGTTGAATGCGTCGTTCGTCGCTGATGTACTCCCCTGGCTGCCAGACCAGTGTCGAATAGTAGCTTTCGTCTCCGCTGACGATGGGGCCGCGTGCGACCGGGCCATCCCAAGTGGCGATTACCTGATCATTCTGGTCGCGGAGGTGAATGTACATCGTGTAATCTTCAGGAAGCGGCTGCAAAACCTGCCAATAGAAATGCGCGATGACTCCGCGACCGGGCCACAAATCCAACCCCCCAATGTCATAGCCGAGATACTGCACCAGACCTCCAAAAATCACAGTCTGCGTCGGTACGCCCGCCGGATGCGGCTCGACCCAACGATCTCCGACATGCAGTTCGTAGACATCATATTTGAAAATGCCATCATCCATTCCCCAGGCACGGCGCATAATGTCATGGCGATTGAGCGCATCTATAACCTGATTTTGCAGCGGGGGGATATTCAGCGCTTCATAGCTGCCAATACCCTCTGGCTTGCCATATACGAAATAATCTGCATCCTCAAGCTGATCGAGCTTCGTCGGCGCAGGTTCGATGCGAATATCCTGTAAGGGGAAGAAAAACGGCAGACGATCCACCCCCGGCGCAGCGACCGTCAGCTTCTCAGCGGGATGCTGATCAATCCAGATTTGCAGGCCGTCGACCACATTCATCAGCGCGGCGTTGCCGGAGCGATAGCGCGAAATATCGTCAGGATAACGATTCGACCAAAGGTAATCGCCACCTTCATTCGGGTCGTCAATCGCTGAAATTATCCCCGGATAGGCAATCAGAACAATCACCGCCAGGTAGGCCAGTCGCCGCACGCCAACTCGTACCTGTTCCGGCGTGAACAGCCGGGCCAGCACCAGCGCCAGCGGAAGAATGAGCAGCGGCACGACGGCGAACGAAAGGCGGTAGTGATAACTATAAGAGAGAAACCAGGTTAAGAAATAAGGGAGCGCTAGCGCCAGCCCCCAGCCGATTTTCGCAGCCGTGGCGCGAAGTTCGTCATCCCACAGATCACGTGCCATGCGCCGCACAGTGATTGCCAGCACGACGATCCCTGCTGCCAGCAGCATAAACTCAAAGAGCGACAAGGGACGCAGCGGCGTCGTGAGATGCAGGAATTGCAGATTCGGCAGAATGGTGGGCACAAGCGCCAGCAAAACCAGTGCCAGCCCCAACGCGCCAAGCCGCCAGTCGTAGCGTGGATAGCGCCAACGCAAGTAAATCGCCCAAGCAACCAGCGCAGCCAGAGGCCAACCAAATTCACCGCCGCTGCGCTGCGCCAGTGTCTGCCAGAAAGCCGGTGGAAAAACGATAGGCGGCAACCCCAGCAGCAGATTACGCACATACCAAACTCCACCGAGCGGCACAGCGGCAATCAGCGTGAACAGCACCGTATCGAGCCGCCCCTGAATGCGATACCAGTTGAAGCGCACCCGTACCAAATGGATAACCAACATCAACCCTATGCCGAGAATGAAAGCGCCCATCGTCGGCTTGATCCAAAGACCGACGCCAAGCAGCAGCCCGGCGAGCAGCGCATAGCGTCGGCGCGGCTGATGCCCCGTCCAGGCCAACAGAAAGAAGGCCGCAGCCAGTGTGAACGCGAACGTCAGTGGGATTTCGAGATCGCCCGCCCGCGACCACTCGCCAACGTGCGGATAAAGCGCCCAGATCGCTGCCGCGATGATTCCCGTTCGGCGGCTGAAGAGACGCGAACCAAGCACATAAGTCGCCAGAATGCTGCCGACATGCAGAAACGGCAGTACCGCACGTGCTACGTGGTCGTTGATACTGCCACTCAGCAACTGAGCATACGTGTATTGGAGTGATAGAAACTGCGGGTAATAGCCAATGGTTTTCGGAATGTAGCCGAGCAGCGCATACAGCCGCCCCTCGTAACCATAGACCCACAGCGCATCATAAGCTGTGAAAGGCCAGTATGCGACCACGAACCAGCGCACAATCAACGCGCCAATCACCAACACGATCATGACACGTTCATCACTCAGCAGGGTCGGTGATGGACGGATCGAGGTCGGCGCAGACTGACGCAGTTTGCGTCCAAGCAAAATCAGCCCAATCAACGCGAAAACAACTGTGCC
>DAOUCB010000184.1:0-85759 GCA_034432495.1 Anaerolineae bacterium
GTCAACTTCATATGGGCAAAGGGAGTTACGATCTCATGTTTCAGGTGGCAATTTTCGCCCTCAGTCGCGCGATTTCCCCTTATTCGACGGTTTACTTCACCTTTTCTTCGTAGGCGCGTTGGCAGTCTTTCCGCACATTACGAATTTACTCGCCCTTTCTGAATCTTTTTTGACAGCCCTTCCCAATTGTGATACATTTTACAATGTAGAACTATTAGCCTCAATTTAGAATCGTTCGCTCAAAAAATTGGTTCGGTGGTATACTCCGCCCGGACTCAGTTTTTGCCCTGAGTATTCAGGAGGATCACGTTTCGATGGCTACCAGCATAACCGCCGGTGAAACCAAAGCCACTGTCCCTGCTAAAGGGAGAGCGGCGGCAGAGGTGCAGGTCAGCGCTCCCAGCCGCCGTGAGTTTCTGTACTATATCTGGGGTGCTTCGATTGCGCTTTTGCTCGGTGAAGCCGGAGCAGGGCTGGTGTGGTTTGCCTTGCCGCGCTTCAAGGAAGGCACCTTCGGCGGTGTGTTCGACTTCCCGCCGGATAAAGTGCCGGGTGTCGATAAAGCACCGTACAACGTCGCCGACGGTCGTTTCTGGGTATCGAATCCGTCTGACGGCTTTATTGTGCTTTACGGCGTTTGCCCACACCTGGGCTGCCTGCCGAAATGGGCGGAAAGTAACCATCGCTTCGAATGCCCGTGTCACGGTTCGAAATATCAGCTTGACGGCCACTATATCGAAGGGCCAGCGCCGCGCAGTATGGATCGCTTCCTGACGACGCTGACGTTCGATGATGGTTCGACGCTGGTGATGGACGCGTCGGGCGACCCGATGCCCATCGATAACCGAGGCAAGATTGCCAGCATCAAAATCGACACGGGCAAGCGCATCAAGCGCCCCGGTCGCGTCTAGCTTTGCAACTTCAGGGAGAAGGAGATTGAGGTAATGTCGGTACTCCCATTTCCGTCATTTCTCGATGACGTCAAGGAAAAGGGGCTGAAGCGGGCGGTCTTCGAAGGCATTAATGAAGTCACCGAGCGCCTGACGGCGGGTCTGAACGTTCAAGACCTGCGTGAAGCGCTGCGTGGCGAGCCAGCGAGCCGCAAACCGAACCCGCGTTTGCAACCGCACGCGGACGGTTTCTGGCTGCACATGCGCCCCAGCTACTTCCACAAATCGGTGACCGGGCTGTATCCTACATTCCGGCTGGGCTGGTTATCCACTTATTTCGTTTTCTTTGAGACGATCACGGGTATCCTGCTGATGGTGTGGTACACGCCATCGCCAGATATTGCTTATGCGAACATGCTCGCCATGCTCAGCAACGTGCCGCTCGGTCAGTTTATGCGTGACCTGCACCGTCTCGGCGCGGAGGCGATGGTATTAATCGTCTTTCTCCATATGCTGAGAACCTTCTTCACGGGGAGCTATAAAAAGCCGCGTGAATTTACCTGGTTCTCAGGCGTCATTCTGATTATCTGTACGGCTTTCCTCAGCTTCAGCGGCTACCTGCTGCCCTGGGATCAGTTGTCCTTGTGGGCGGTGACCATCGGTGCTTCGATGGTGGAAGCCGCGCCGCCGGAAGTCGTCGGTACCAACCTGAACCTGCTGCTGCGTGGTGGGCCAGACATCGGCGCGAACGGTTTGCTCCGTTTCTACCTGCTGCACGTGCTGGCGGTTCCGGCGATCCTGTTCATCTTCCTGGGCGTTCACTACTACAAGGTGATCATTCACGCGCACAGTCTGCCGCCTGCCGAGGAAAACATCGGCGAGGACACCGCCAAACGTGTGCCGCTGGATAAGCGTGTCTACTTCACGCCGGACATCATCACCAGCGAAATCATGTGGATCGCCGTCACGACGCTGATCCTCGTCATTCTGGTGACGTGGTTCTATCACGCGCCGCTGGAAACGCACGCCAACCCGCAGGTCACACCGCTGGGCACGACGGCTCCCTGGTACTTCCTCTGGATTCAGGGCGCGCTCAAGCTGGGCGATAAAGTGCTGTGGGGCATCGTCTTCCCGACGATTGTGATTGTCTTCCTGGTTGTGCTGCCCTATATCGACGTGAGCAAGACGCGCCGCTGGGCGCACCGTCGCGTGGCCTTCTCTGTCTGTCTGGTGCTGCTCGCGCTGCTGACGGCCGTCAGTTATATGGGGCTGCCGGAATTCGGCGTGCATAACAGCGCGGACACGACGATTATCCACGAGATGCTGCAAGAACCGCAGCATAAATCGCTGGGACAACTGCTGCCCATTCCTTTCGATCAACTGGTGCCAGGGATTTATACAACCCGCCAGTTCGACGCGGAAAGCGGACAGGCGTCGGCAGCAATTTCGGCGCTGAACACCGAAGTCGACGGCGGAAAGTATGCGGTTGAGGGCGGGAAAACCCTCCTCACCTACCTGAGTGATATTCAGTTTCTGCCGCTGACGGGCTTTACATTCAGCAGCGTACCCGCTGACGCGACCGGGCTGGACAATGCCATGAAGTTCTTCACCGAAGCGCTGGACGAGAACCCGCAGGAACTGCGCAACAGTTGGGGCGCGGTGATCGTGACCGAACCGCAGAAAAATCTCAAGCGCGTCGATGTTGTGATCACCTGGGATGAAGTCCAGGTGGAAAATGGTAACCTCGTGCTGGACGCAAACGGCGATTCGACCCTGGTTAAAGACGAGAATGGAAATACGATCCGCCGCATTAACAGTGATCATTTCTACATTCACCGTGATGCACAGTACTTTCTGGAACCAGGGGGCTGATTTCGCGTGAACTTACAACGACTGCTCGTTAATCGAATTGAGCAACGGATTATCGTCGGCACGGTCGCGTTTCTGGCGACGCTGGTGCTGGTGGGCTGGATCGCGATCAACGAAGGTGGCCGTATGGCTGCCTTCGACAAAGAATTCAGTGGTCGCGCGATTGAAGACGGGGCGATGCTGTTCGCCAGCAACTGTTCACCCTGTCACGGGGCGGATGGTCGCGGTTCAGCGCGCGCTCCGGCCTTGAATTCGCCGCTGCTGTTCGGCTTTGACTATCTCGCTGACATTCACAAGCAGCGTGAAGAGCTTCTGACCGAACAGACTCTGCCGACGACGACCGACGCGCGCAAGACGGAAATCACCGCTGCACTCGCGGATTTGGATACGCAGGAAACCCAGCGCAAGACGCAGCTTCAGGGCGCGATTGACAAGGGCTACAACCCGGATGATTTCAATCGCCTGACCAATCTCGGTTGGAGCGGCAGCCTGCACAATTACATCTACAGCACGGTATATAGCGGTCGCCCGAACAGCGCGACGTACTGGCCGCAGCCGATGCCGAACTGGGCGCAGCCAACCGGCGGCCCGCTGCGTACCGACCAGGTGGAAGACCTGACCCAGTTTGTCCTGAATTTCGACAAGGGCGATGGCTGGACAGTGGACGACCTGCTGGCAGTCAATCAGTTCCCGATTGTCGCAGCCAACCCCGCGCCGCTTGAACAGCAAATTCAGCAGCTTCAGCAATCGGGCGGCGTGCTGCCGAATTATGTGGGCGTCGATACCGCAGTCCCTGACATCATGGCGGGTCTCGAAGGCGTCACGGGCGACCCCCAGCGCGGCGGTCTGCTGTATAACGGGCAAGGCACGCCCTCGCTGCCGTGCTCAAGCTGCCATCTGAATGGTGCAGTCGCGCCGCCGATGGTGGGGACGTGGACGCGCATTCAGGACGTTCGTTTGAAAGACCCGAAGTTCGCAGGCTGGACGGGTGAGGAGTATATCGCCGACAGTGTCATTCATCCGTCGGACTATGTCGTGCCGAACTATTCAGACGGCCTGATGCCGCAAAACTTCGGTCAGCTCCTGACCTATCAAGACCTGGCTGACCTGATCGCGTATCTCAAGACGCAAGATCAGCCTAGCAGCTAAAACCATACAGCAGGGGAGCGAGTGCATACTTGCTCCCCTTTTTCTATTGCTGAACTGCCCCCTGAAGGAGTCGCCATGAGTAAACGGCTGAACCTGAGAATCGCCCTCATCCTCTTGATTTTGACGCTGCTGGTGATCATTCCGGTCTATGCCCAGGACGCGACGCCGGAAAGCACGGCAGTTCCTGAGGCGACGGCGACCGTTGAAGTGACGGCGGAAGTGACTGCTGAAAGCACGACTATGGTTGTCGCGCCTGTAATGGAAGCGACGACGGAAGCGACCGCAGAAGTTACTGCCGAACCGACCGAAGAAGCGACGGTGGAAGCAGGCGTGATCCCTACCGAAGTGCCCCCCGAAACCAGTCCGGTTGCCGGGATGCCCGGTGAGGCGACGGATCAGCTTTCGAGCAGCGGTGTCGTGCTGCTGGTGCTGCTGGTTGGTTTCGCTGCGATAGGCGCGGTTGCCGTCAGCGCATACATGCGCGGAATGTCGCGACCGCCGCAGTAAAACCGCTTTGTGCAGCGATAATTGCGTTATATAACAACCGGGAGTAAAGTGGGCTTTCGTCACTCTACGCCCGGTTTTATTTTGCCTTCACCGAAAGCGACATCGCATGAAAAAAATTCTGCTGTTCGTTGGTCTGTTGTGCCTGCTGCTGTTGAGTGCGTGCGGGGGTTCGGACGAACCGTTGAAAATTGACAGCGTAACCCTGAATAAAGATGACGGGAGCGGGAATGCCGGCGAAGCCGTGACCAGCTTCAGCCCGACCGATCATGTCTTTTACACGGTTGTAACCCTCAACCGGATTGAGACCGGGCTTAAGGTGAAACTGAGCTGGATCGCGGTTGATGCTGACGGTCAGACGCCAAACACGGTCATTATTGAGAAGGAATTCACCGGGTTGGCGGTGAACGTAATCACTGGCAACGTCAGTCTGCCGAATGATTGGCCGACAGGTAAGTATCGGCTCGATATTTACCTGAATGATTCGCTGGCGAAGTCGGTCGATTTCACGGTCGCCTAGCAGTCAGCTTCGGCTGGATTGCTCTTCAGCGCAACCCAAAACGCGCTCCACGACGTTTCACGTTGTCGAGCGCGCTTTTTCGTTGGTGGGGCGGATGGGCTGCGTGGTTACGAATCGACGGTTAGATAAATTTCGATGCGCTCTTTGCCTTTGCCGATATTGTTGCGCTTGAGGCGGATCGCGCCGATTTCGCCGGTGCGCCGCAGATGCGTGCCGCCGCAGGCGACGCGCGCGAAGCCGTCGATTTCCCAATAGCGGCGCTGGCTGGCTTCGTCGCTGAAGGCGCTGATAATGGCGTGATCGGCGGTGATCAGATCGTTGGCCTGTGCCTGAAGCGTCGGCAGCAGCGGCGAAATCGGCTCGTTCAGGGCGAAGTCGATGCGTGATTTGTCCTGGGCGATGTGTGCACCGATTTTTTCGACGCCATTAATCGCGCGGTAGGTCAGTTCGAGGACGAGTTCGGCGGCGAAGTGCAGGCGCATCAGGCGATAACGCCGCTCCCAGTCGATCTGCATGGTGACCGGATCACCGGGATGCAGTTTGGGGGCGTCGAGCGTATAGATAATCTCCAGACCGTCTTTGCGCGCCTCAATCACGGGATAGCCACCGATACTGCCGCTGTCGCTCTCCTGACCGCCCGAAAAAGCGTAGAAGATTGTTTCTGCGACGGTGACCTCGTTCGCGTTCACGCTCGTGATGGTCGTGTCGAGGCGTGTTAAATACGGGTCTTGCCAGAAGACTTTTGAGGTCATGCAATACTGCTCCGGTTATTGCGACAAATACAGAAGAATGCTTCTGTTCAGAATATACGACCGACGCAAGAAGTCAACTCAGAATGAGCGAATTGCGAGCAGCAGCCACGCTAGTTCAATACTTCCCATTGCTGCCCATCCCAAAATTCGATGCGCATCACGGGATGAATCTCCCAGAGAGTTGCTCTCGTTTGACCCACGAACTCCGTATGTTCTGGGTCAAGCATCGTCCACCCGCTGATACGGACGGGTCTGCCCTGCAAAACGAAGTCGCAAAGGCGATTGACCGTCCATGTCGCCAGGTGGTTGGCTCGCACACGTGGCGAAATCTCGACGATAATTGCGTCGGCGCGTGCGCGACCCACTGCGCTTTGGGCAAAGGCCGAATTAGAATGATCGAGACCGACAACCGGATAATCCAACAACCAGATATGGAAATCAACATTCTCCTGCGGTTGGCCAGTATGGGAGTTGCAACTGATCTTGTTAGGTGTGGGCGTTGCCAGATCGTTGGTGCAATTATTACTTTCCCTCGCTTGGCTCTCGACCCAGCCCAAATAGCCTTCAATTGCAACGGGAAAACCTTCGGCGAACGCGCGCTGCTGCATAGCGCCCGCAGACCAGGGAAGGTCTACAAAGGTGTGGAACGAGATTGGTTGATAAATATCGCCGACAGGTGAATCGGTACGATTTTTCTTGAGATTCAGTTCGCTCATATCCTGGGGCGGCGGAGCGCCAGAGCCGGTTAATCCAACGGCGGGACAGCCGTTGAAAAGGGGTTGGGTTGGGTTGACGGTCTGCTGTAAGGTGGGCTGAGGCAGCCCCCGAACCTGCCTGGTGGTCGAAGGTACGATGTCAAACCCCTGCTCGAAACAGCCTGTCGAATATTCATGATGGGCTTGCTCCACCACCTGAAGCGAGTCCAGCATTGGCGCTTCCTCCGAGGCCGTCAGCCCGCTCGTCAGAGCATCGTCGATCTGATGGATGGGCGTTGTCACGGCATTGACAAAGTTCTCGGTACACGAACCCGACCGCGACCAAGTCACCAAAGCTGCTTCTCCAAATGTCGCCAAGAGTGTGAGTATAAGGGCAAGAGAAAGGGAGCGTTTTGCGAATATCATGTTTTCAATCTCCGCAGACTTTATAAATACATTGTCATATATTATGAATGTAAATTTAATTTCTGGCGCAGGCCTTATGGCTATTGGTTGGTTAACCGTCATAAAGTCTCAAATCTACTTTGAAAATACTCAAAACATGAGGGTGCAATGAGAATGTCAGTGTCAGTGCCCGATGAACGTCATGAATTCGTGACAGCCGTCACAATGACAGTATAATAGGCGTTAAAATGCTATAATCTCAGCATGAATACAGACTCTATCGATCTCAACGTGACGAAATAGTCGGATAATTTACGGGACTCTGATATGGCTCAGGCGACTTGGGAAAAACCGATTGGGGCGCAGCTTGCCCCCTCTAAAACAGCAGGGAGCCGCTGGAAATTTCTGATCGGCGGCGGGCTGATCCTCGCGGCAGTGGCTTATCTGGTCATCACCGGCACGCTGACCGGCGCGCAGTATTTCATCACCGTCAACGACCTGATGACGAACCCGGCTTATGTTGGCAAATCGGTGCGCGTCACCGGGGCCGTCCTCGGCGACAGCATTCAGTACGACGAAAAGACGCTGCTGATCACCTTCACGATTGCCAACGTACCGACGCAGGGTGACAATCTCGGTCAGGCGCTGCACGACGCCGTCAGCGACCCGAATGCCACCCATCTGTCGATTCGGGTCGAGAACACGCTTAAGCCGGAACTGCTGAAAAATGAAGCGCAGGCGATTCTGACCGGAATGCTCGGCAGCGATGGCATTTTCCGCGCTACTGAACTCAACCTGAAATGTCCCTCGAAGTTCATCGAGAGCGGCCCGTCTGCGGGCAGTGTTGCGCCGCTTCAGGAAGAACAGGTCAAGGTTGGGGCGGGGGCATAGCCCATGCTGGCTGAAATTGGCCTTTCAGCGCTGACGCTGGCCTTCTGCGCGGCGATTTTTGCGGTTGCGGCGTCTGTCTACGGCGCGCGCCGCAAATCCGAGCGGATCGTCGTCAGCGCGCGCAATGCTACCCTCCTTACCTTCCCGCTGCTGTTTCTGGCGGCTTTCGCGCTGCTGTGGGCGCTGCTGACGCAGCAGTACCAGATCACCTACGTCTGGCAGGTGACCGACCCCAGTACGCCAACCTTCTTCCGCTTCACAGCGTTGTGGGGGTCACAGCAGGGGTCGCTGCTGTTCTGGTGTCTGATCATGAGCCTGTTCGCCTTCGTGGCGACGGCGGTCAACTGGCGCAGCAACCGACAACTGATGCCCTATTTCATGGCTTACACGATGGCGACGCTGGCCTTCTTCATCGGGCTGGTGCTGTTCATGGAAAATCCTTTCGCCCGCTACTGGATCACGCCGGATCTGGCGCAAAATGCCAGCGTCCCGGCTTTCGCGCTGATTCCAGCGAACGCGACCGCGCCTGATGCGCTGGCGCTGGCACAGTCGGCGCACGGGCTGAACCCGCTGCTGCGTCACTTCGGCATGATCATCCACCCGCCGATGCTCTATCTCGGCTTTACGGGCATGGTGATCCCCTTCGCCTTTGCGATGTCGGCACTGGCTTCCGGCGACCTGTCAACCAACTGGATCAAGGCGACGCGGCGATGGGCGCTGATCGCGTGGCTGTTCCTCAGCCTCGGTCTGCTGCTCGGTGGTCGCTGGGCTTATGACGTGCTGGGCTGGGGCGGCTACTGGGGCTGGGATCCCGTCGAAGACGCGGCCTTCATCCCCTGGCTGGTCGGCACGGCTTTCCTGCACAGCGTCATGATTCAGGAAAAGCGCGGGATGTTGAAGGTCTGGAATATGTTCCTGGTGATCTTCACCTTCTCCGCCGTGATTTTCGGGACGTTCGCGACGCGGAGCGGGCTGGTGGACAGCGTTCACAGCTTCGCGCAGAGCAGTATTGGTACGCCGATGTTCCTGTTCTGGGGCGGCATGACGCTGATCTCGGTCGCGCTGATTTTGTGGCGCAGGAGTCAGGGCAAGCTGCGCAGCGAACACGGGTTCGCGGGCGTGCTGAGCCGCGAATCGCTGTTTGTGCTCAACAACGTGGTGTTTGTCGCGCTGGCACTGGCGATCTTCTGGGGCAGCTTCGGTGCGCCGATTTTGTCCGAACTGTTGATGAGCACGCAGATCACGCTGGGCAAGGATTATTTCTACACGGTGACGACGCCGTTGTTCATCGCCGTCTACCTGCTGATGGGGATCGCGCCGCTTTCGGCGTGGGGCGCGATGTCGGCGCGGCGGCTCGGTCGCTCGCTGATCGTGCCGTTCGGGCTAACGATGGTCGCGCTGGTCGGAGCTTATCTGTTGGGCGCGCACACACCGGGATCGATTTTGGGTTACGGCGTGGTGCTGCTGGCGGGCTTCGTCGCCCTCTACGAGATTTATCGCGGGGCAGTCGCGCGCACGCATACCAGTAAGGAAAATCTGCCCAAAGCGCTGCTGATGCTGTTCGCGCGCAATCGACGGCGTTACGGCGGCTTTATCGTTCACCTCGGCATCACGGTGATCGGCATTGGCGTGATCGGCAGCACGCTGTTTCAGCAGACGACACAGCAAACCATGACGATTGGGCAGACGGTCACGCTCGGTCAGTACACGATGACCTATAACGGGATGCTGCCCGGTCAGGTGGCAGACGACGGTCGGCTGATGGACATTGCCCAGCTTTCGGTGTCGCAGAACGGCGGCGCTCCAGTGCAGATTCGCCCGCGTCAGGATTTTTACCCGCAGTCGAGCGACGGCATGAGCCAAATGAATATCGCCGGAGCAGACAGCACGCTCGAAGGCGATTTCTATGTGCTGCTGTCCGGTTGGGATCAGCCGAATGGCGCGACGGCTACGTTTAAGATTTACGTCAACCCGATGATCAATTTCATCTGGTGGGGCGGCATTGTGCTGATCCTCGGCACGGTGATTTCCGTCTGGCCTTCGGAGACGCTGCCGGAGCGTGTGCGCGCTCAGCAGTTGATTGGCAAGCGCGTCGGGGCGGCGGCATGAGTGAGATTCTACCCCTCACCCCCGCCCCCTCTCCCACTCAAGCGGGGAGAGGGGAGAAAAACGATTCGGGGTTTGCGACCCCTTTAATGGGTCGCGTTTTTCCTGTAGCTGGGGGTTTAAACCCCCAGCGCTTTGCGGTATGGATGGTTGTCGCTTTGCTCGGCCTGATTTTGCTGGCGGCGCTGCCCGTTGCAGCACAGGAAGCGACCCAGCCGATCACGTTCGACATGATCAACAAGATCGCGCGCGAACTGTACTGCCCGGTCTGCCCGAATGAGACGCTCGAAGCCTGCCAGACGCAGGCGTGCGCCCAATGGCGCGCCGAGATCGCCAACCAGATCGCGCAGGGGCAGAGTGAACAGCAGATCATCGACAGCTTCGTGCGCCGCTATGGGGATCGCGTGTTGGGGACGCCGCAAGACCCGGCATTGAGAGCGCTGTCTTTAGTGACGCCGTTTGTGATCGCTGGGTTGGCGCTGCTGGTGGGCATCTTCACCTTTATGCGCTGGCGATGGCGACCGCGCTCCGAGCCTTTGCCTGCCAGCGATGCGCCCGCAATCAGCGACGATTATCGCCAGCAGCTCGAGCGCGATTTACGGGAATAATTCGGCAGCTATTGTTGTAGGGGCGACGGCTTGCTTCGCAAGCTGGCAGGTCGCTCCTACGGATACTCACCTTTGATTGATGAACGGTACTGATCACCATGACCAATATCGATATTTTGCAGGAACTTGAGGGCGACGCTCCACCGCCGCGACACGGCCTGAGCCTCGGCGCGATTGTGCTGCTGATCGGCGTGGCGCTGACGGTGCTGGTCTTCGGCATTGCCCTGGTGCGCGTCCAGCAGGGACGCCCAACCTCCGGCCCCGTGCCCGATTTCACGCTGACCACACTCGACGGCACGCAGTTCAAGCTGTCGGAGCAGAAGGGCAAGGTCGTCATCATCAACTTCTGGGCCAGTTGGTGCGGCCCCTGTCGCACCGAAGCGCCCGCGCTCGAATCGCTGTATGAGAAATACAAGGATCAGGACGTGAGCTTCCTCGGCATCACCTATGCCGATGACCCGAAGGACTCACAGGCGTTCATGGCGGAGTATGGCATGACGTATCCGGTCGCCGAGGATGGCAAGTCGGACGTGAGCAAGCAGCTCTATCACATTCAGGGCGTGCCGGAAACCTTCGTCATCGACAAGGAAGGCAACATCAACCGCTTCTTCTACTTTCTGACCGACGATCCGAGCGCCTCGACCGACGATTTGCAGGTCAACCAGGCGGAACTGGGACAACTGATCGATAAGCTGCTGGCTTCATGAGTATTCAGGGACTGCTGTTCACGCTGCTGCTGGCTTTATTCGTCCTCGCCTGGATCGTGCTGCCGCTGTTGCAGCGCTCCGCCAAAAGCGAGGATGATCCGCTGCTCGAAAAACAGCACGAACGCCTCCTTGTCTATTATGAGCGCGTGCTGCGCAACATCCGTGACCTGGACGAAGACCACGCCCTCGGCAAAATCGACGAGGGCGAATATACCCATGAGCGTGAAGAATGGGTGCAGCGTGGCGCGCAGGTGCTTCAGGCGCTCGACACGATCACCGAAAGCAGCGTGATTGCCGAGACGCCCGCTGAGGACGCCGCCGTCGATCACGCGATTGACGATGCCATTGAAGCCGCGATCCAAACCTACCGCCAACGGAATCCGCAATGAAATTGAACCCCTCACCCCTGGCGAACCAAAAGCGAGTTCGCCTTCCCCTCTCCCACGTCAACGGGGAGAGGGGAGACAACCAAAGCCCTCGCAGAGTCGCGTTGTTTATAATTTTGCTGATTGGATTGCTGCTGGCAGGCTGCGGCGGGCTGGCGGGAGAGCCGCGCATTGTGGCCTCGCTGCCGCCCTCGACGGCTGCGCCGACTGAAGCGCCGTTTCCCGCCTCTGTGCCGGACATCGCCGCTGGCGCGCAGATTTTCGCCCAGAACTGCGTGCGCTGTCACGGGGCGGGCGGCGCAGGTGATGGCGAACTGGTCAAGAGTGGGCAGGTTCCGCCGCCGCTGAGCTTCGCCGATCCGAAAACGTCCAGCACCGATACCCCCGTGACGTGGTTCAATACCATCACCAATGGCAATATCGAACACCTGATGCCGCCCTGGAAGGACGCGCTTAGCACTGAGCAGCGCTGGGATGTGGCGATGTACGTCTATACGCTGGCGCACTCGCAAGCTGAGATCGCTCATGGACGCGATCTGTTTGCGGCGGACTGCGCTCAGTGTGCCGTCAATGATTTCACCGATCTGGCGAAGATGGCGGCGCTGACACAGGGCGATCTCGTCGCGCAGATTGGCAGCATGACCCAGTTTGCTTCACTGAGCGATGCCGACAAAGCAGCGGTCGCGGCCTATGCTCGTTCGCTCTCGGTCACGAATGCGGATGCGATTGGCGCGACGGCGGAAGCTGTCCAGTCACCCAACGCGACCGTCGAAGCGCCAAATGCGACCGTCGAAGCGCCCAACGGCACCGAGGAAGTCGGCCCCGCTTCGGTGACCATCAGCGGGCAAATCAGCAACGGCACGGCTGACAGCACTGTCCCGGCAGGCATGAAGCTGACTCTGTTCACTTTCGACGCCAACCTCAACCAGAAACAGACGACTGGCAGCGCCAACCCGGATGGCAGCTACCGTTTCGCGGATGTTCCGTTTGATGCCGCCAGTACCTATGTCGTCACCACCAGCTATCGGGATCGCGTGTTTGCCAGCGATTTGCTGAGCGGCGATACGCTCAAGGCTGAGGCTGCCGATGGCACGCTCAACCTGCCGATTGCGATCTATGAACTGACCGAAGACCCCGACGTGATTCAGATTTCCGGGCTGGTGACGCAGGTCAGCGCGGTTGGGACGAGTTTGCAGGTGGCGCAGGTCTTCAACTTCACCAACACGTCTGACCGCGCCTTTACCTCCAGCCAGACCGCCAGCAATGGAGACGCGATTTCGCTGGTGATCACGCTGCCGCCGGGAGCGGTCGTGTTCCCCGATAACACCAATCGCTACGTGGTCGAAGCTGACAAATTCACGGTTTTCGACACCGTGCCGGTGCTGCCCAAAGAACAGCATCTCGTCCAGATCGTCTATCTGATTCAGTACAACGACGATGCCATCATCGAACAGCCGCTGAATTACGCGCTCGACGGGCAGGTGCGCCTGCTGATGAATCCGATTACGCTTAACGTGCTGGGCGATCAGTTCCCGCCGCTGGGGCAGGAAACGGTCGGCAACACGACCTATTCCAGCTTTGGCTCGTCGCTGAAGCTGGCGTCGGGCGATGTGCTGCACTATGAAGTCAAGGGATCCGGGTTGAGTTCTGCCCAGAACGCGGATCGCAACGCGCCGGTCGTCTCGTCCAACAATCTGCTCGTGATCATCGTCGCTGTGATTGTGGTCGCTATCCTGATCGGCGGCGGCCTGTTCCTGATCGGCTCGCGCAATCGCTCCGGTGATCAGCAGGTGATCAACATTCTGGTGCGCCAGATCGCCGAACTTGACGCTGACCACGACGCAGGCCGGATTGACGATACCAGTTACGAAAGCCAGCGCGGCGCGCTCAAGGCGCGCCTGACGACGCTTATGGAAAGGAAGAAAAAGTAAGTGCTGAGTGCTGAGTACTGAGTGCTGAGGTTCGCGCTCTGCTGAGTACGACTCTTGATTTTAAATGAATCATATTTTGCGAAAGTGCTGAGTATTCGTTTCTCCCCGTTTTTACTCAGCACTCAGCACTCAGCACCCAGTACTATCATGTCCAACATCATCGAAACTCACGCCCTGATCAAAGCCTACGGTTTGCAGCCGGTTCTGCGCAAGCTCGATCTGAGCATCGAAAAGGGGCAGTTCGTCGCGCTGCTCGGCCCCAACGGCAGCGGCAAATCGACGCTGCTCCGTCTGCTGGCGGGCTTAAGCAAGCCGACCAGCGGCATAATTCGCGTGGGCGGCTGGGAACTCCCGCGCGAAGCCGCCGCAGTCCGCGCGCAGATTGGCATGGTGAGCCACAAGCCGCTGCTCTATGACAACCTGACCGGTCGCGAGAATCTACTCTTTTTCTGCCGGATTTATGGGCTGGACGATCAGGAAGGGCGCATCAAGCGCGGACTGGAGCGCGTCGGGCTGGCGAAACGGGGCAGCGACCTTGTACGAACGTATTCACGCGGGATGCTCCAGCGTCTGAGCATCGCCCGCGCTCTGCTTCACGACCCGCATGTGCTCCTGATGGACGAACCCTATACTGGGCTGGATCAGGATGCCGCGCTGACGCTGGATACCCTGATGCGCGACGCCCACGCTGAAGGCCATACAATTGTCATGACAACCCATGAGCTTGATCACGTGTCAACGCTGGCAGAACGTGCCATTATATTGACACGCGGAGTAATTGGCCATGATGCACCAATGACGGCTGATATTGCTGCGCACTACTTCGAAATCACCGGGACAGCCAGCGCCCGATGACGAAAGGCACAGCGCAGCAATGAAAACCTCGTTTTTTGCCGTCGTCATGTCGATTATCCGCAAGGATTTTCAGGCCGAATGGCGCAGCCGAGAACTGGTCGGTTCGATGGGGCTGTTCGCGCTGCTGAGCGTGCTGGTTTTCAGCTTCGCGCTCGAACTGGATCGCGTGGCGCGCAGCGAATCGATCAGCGGCGTGTTGTGGGTGACGATTGTCTTCGCCAGCATTCTCGGCCTCAATCGCAGCATGGCGATGGAGCGCGACCAGGGGAATCTCGATGCGCTGCTGCTCGCGCCAATCCAGCGCTCGGCGATTTTCGTTGGCAAGCTGGTGGGCAACTACGTCTTCACGCTGTTGATTGGCCTGCTGCTGCTGCCACTGATGACGTTTTTGTACAATGTGAATCTGATCAGCCTCTGGCTGATCGTGATGCTGGTGCTGGGGACGCTTGGCTTTACAACGCTTGGTACGCTGCTGGCAGCGATGACGGTGCAAACCCGCTCGCGTGAGGCGCTCCTTCCCATTGTGATGATGCCTGTCGTGCTGCCGCTTCTGCTGGCGAGCGTGCGCGCTTCGACCGCTATTCTCAACAGCACCCCGCAAAGCGATTGGATTCAATGGGTGCAAATTGTCCTCGTCCTCGACGTGATCTATGGGACGATGTGCTTTCTGCTCTTCGAATTTGTGGTCGAGGAATGACCATCAGCTAAACCCATCTCTCCATAAAGCCAGAGAACTCCATCACGATTTTGGTAGATTTCTGGACTTTTTATGTAGATATGCTAAGATTTTCGGTGTTTTGTGAGGAGAGGAGTTTCTGCATGACTGCCGCTCGAACCCTGCCATCGACCGCTCAACCAGTGGCATCAACAACCACGCGCCCTAAACTGCTCACGGCGCTGACCATCATCACCCCGATTGCAATTCTGATCGGCGTCTATTTTGCGCTGTTCTATGCCGGGCAGGAAGCGCAGGAAGGTGATGTCCAGCGGATTTTCTATCTGCATGTCTCGGCTTTTGCCGGGGCTTTCGTCGCCTTCGGGGCAACCGTTTTCGCGGGGCTGGCTTATCTGCGCACGCGCAACCCGAAGTGGGATAAGCTGAGTATCGCGGGCGTGGAGGTTGGTCTCGTACTCGGTCTGATGAACTTGACAACTGGTTCGATCTGGGCTTACCCGACCTGGAATACCTTCTGGACGTGGGACCCGCGCCTGACTTCCGACGCGATTATGTGCCTGACCTACGTCGCCTACCTGATGCTGCGTCAGGGCATCGAAAACGTCGAAACACGTCACCGCTTCGCCGCCGTCTACGGCATTCTGGCCTACTCGACCGTGATCGTTACCTTCATCATCACACGCATTCGCCCCGACACCATTCACCCGGTCGTGATTGGCAACAGTCCGCAGAATGCGCAGGGTGGCTTTGCCCTCACGCCCAGCATGATTGTCGCCATCAGCGTCAACAGCATCATCTGGAGTATCCTGGTTCCGTGGGTGCTGGTCTGGTGGCGCATTCGCCTCGAAAATCAGAGTCAGCGTGTGCAGGCCGAGCGCGCTCAGTTGATGGAGCAGTAAGCGATGTTAGCTTTCCTTGTAATCGCACAAAGCGAAGTTGTTCCTGATACAACCGGGTATTTATTTCTGGCGCTGGCGGTCTTCTTTGGGTTGCTGCTGTTGTTCATTGGCTCGCTCTGGCTGCGCGCCCGTAATCTACGCAAAGACGAAGCGCTGATCGAACAGCTCCGCGAGGACAAGTAAACTTCAGGCTTCTGTAGTTGGGGCAGGTCATTGATCTGCCCCGCTTTCCCCTTGTTTCCACGATTCAGGTTTTGCGCATGACACGGGGATGCAGCCCGAACAGCCGCGCAAGAGCGGCAGGCAGCATTTTCAGCTTGAAATAGGCGGGCATTTCACGAAACGGAATACTCTCGTAGCCGAAACGGGCGTAATACGCTTCCATGTGACTTAAGCAGGTCAGGTAGAGCGGACGCTCAGCTTCGGCTTCCAGCGCGGCGATCAACTGCGCGGCGATCCCGCGACGGCGATAGTCTGGCTGCACGACCAGCGATCCCAGTTCCTGACAGCCTGAATGATGCTTGATCTGTCCCACGCCAACCACCACCCCGTCCACATCCGCGACCAAAACATGCTCGAAATGCAGGCGCGAGGTTGGGTCGAGATGCGCATTGACTACCATCTGCCGAATTGCGGGGTATTCATTGGGAACAGCACGGCGTATTTGCAGCATCTTGCGGCAATCCTCACGACGATTATACTTGGCGGGTATGTGGAAACGACTCCTGCTGATCCTACTTCCTATCCTTGCGGCCTGCCAGTCGGCTGCCCCTGCCAGTGATGCGACGGCGCAGGTCGTCTTTCCGACCATGACGGCAGGGCGCGTCATTGAAGCGCCGCTGGCTCCGGTCATCGGCGTTCCGCTCAATGGCTCAGGGCTGTCGAATCCGGCGACTGCGATAGCGCTGGCGAATCGCCCGACGCCGACGCCGAATTACCGCTCCTGTCCTGAACCCAATCCAGCGGCGACGCTCGCTGCGACTGCTCCGCCCAATGCGCGCCTGATGGACGATGCCATCGTGCGCTATCTTTCCGAAGGCGGCGATACGGTCACGCTCGAAAATACCCTGCGCGATAGCTGGAATGTGCTCGCGGGCGGCGCTGTGCGCGGCGACGTTGATCTAACCGGTGAGGGGACGCCCGAAATCATCCTGACCTACAGCACCCCTGACGAAGGCGGCGTGCTGCTGATCGAGGGCTGCATCGACGGGCGCTACCTGACGCGCTATCAGGCGGCGTTGGGCGGCGCGACGCCGGAAATCCTCACCGTCGCTGACCTGAACTACAACGGCATCCCCGAGCTTCTATTCGCCAGCAAGGACTGCACCGCCGCCTGTGTATATCATACGCAGATGGTGACCTGGAATCCTGAGCATGGACGCTTCATCAATTTGCTCGGCGGCGCAATCACCAGCGATCAGGTTCCCGTTGCGCAGGACATCGACGGCGATCACGTCCTCGAACTGCTTGATAAATTCGATAACGATGGCGACAAGACGACTGGCCCGCTGCGCACGGGTTATACGGTTTACGACTGGAACGGTGTGGGCTATGTCCAGTCGGTCACCCAGTTGGATCCGCCGCGCTTCCGCATTCAGGTGATTCAGGAGGCCGATGCTGCTTTCGCCGCGCAGCACATGGACGATGCCATCAGTCTTTACAATCTCGCGCTCGGCAGCGCGTCGCTGGCGAACTGGTACAACGACGACGCCGAGACGCTCAAAGCCTACGCTTTGTATCGCCTGATGCTGGCTTACGCCTTCACTGAGAGCGATCAACGGCTGCCGACGCAGCAGACTATCCAGCAGACCTATCCCGATCTCGCTGCTGCGCCGCCGTATGCGCAGATGGCGCTCGATTTCTGGGGCGCTGACCAAATCACCAATAATCTGCACAGCGCCTGTCTGAAAGCTCAGGAAGACATCATCACGCGGCCCGACGCGCTCAATCTGCTCAACCGCTACGGTTCGCGCAGCCCGACCTATACCGCGACCGATCTGTGTCCGTTTTAGTCGGCTGAGTCATGATCGACCTGAGCGATTACTATTCCGGTGGCTATTTTCTGATTCGCGCCGACAAACCGACCTGGCCTCAGCTACAGACCGATTTGCTGCCTGAGAAATTGCTCAGCCTGTCAGGACACATTTGTCCACGACTGAAAGTGTACTGGGGCTGGACGCCGGGAGACCGAGAGACGGCGCTCCGGTTTGGGATTCCCGAAGATAAATGGGCTGAATTTGTTGAATGGTGTCGAACGGGTTACTTGGCAGATTTGGACGTTGTGTCGATGTTCTATTCGCCGGAAGCCGCCCGCCGCTTTGTCGAGCGGTTTCTGCCGAATACGGCCAACCTGTATCTGATTGGCACAGGATTGCACAAATCATCTGAGGAAATGAACTGGCGCAACCCTTCAGAGGGTCGAGTTGAAGGGATTGAAAAACAGATTGAACAACACTTACCCCTGATTAAGTGCGGCACAGCGCTCGGCTTTGAAGTCGTCAGCCTTAGTTATAACGACTATGGTTGTTCGTGGTACTGCAATCACACCGCCGAAGATTTAGGGACGCTGTTTGATATTCGACCGGGACAGTATGGCCTGATCGAAACACGCGAAGCGGCTCAGCACATTAACGACTGGATCGCGGAAGCGCCGGGGAGTCGCGGTGAGCCAGAACCTTATGATTACTGGCTGCTGGTGTCGTATCCGCTGACGGATTAGCGCGTCGGTGCAGTGCCGGTCGATTGGCGGACGATCAGTTCCGTCGCCAGCCGAACGTGGCGTTCAGGGAGGGGATTGCCTTTCAACAGTGTATCCAGCATCTCAACGGCGATCTGTCCGAGCTGATAAATCTGCTGGTTGACGGTTGTCAGCGGCGGGGTCATCAAGGAAGCGAGGCGAATGTTGTCGAACCCGGTGATCGAAAGCTGCCTGCCAATCTCCAGCCCCAGTTCGCGTGCTGCCTGAACCACCCCCAGCGCCGACGCATCATTTGAGGCCGCAATCGCTGTCGGCGGATTAGGCTGCTGGAGCAGCGCCTTCGCCACCAGATAACTGGGCTGCTGCATCCAGCGCCCGTCGCCGACCAAGCCCGGATCGTAGTCGATACCAGCGGCTTGCAGCGCTTCGCGGTAGGCTGCAAGCCGCTCACGTCCGCTTACCGATTCCTCACCGCCGCTGATATAGCCAATCCGCGTGTGCCCCAGTGAATAAAGATGCTGCATCACGCTCAACATGCCTTCGCGGTTCGTCGCCAGCACAGTGGGGAAGTTTTGGGCATCCTCAGCCCGCGCGTAATCGATCAGCACCGCTTCACGTCCGGCGGCGCGGCATTGTTCCATGACCTCGCGCGAATTGTAGGGCAGCACCACGACGATGCCGTCACAAATTCCGGGCGCGAACAGATGCGCCAGATTATCATGGCGGCGCGGATTCTGTATGCTCGTGATCAGCGAATAGCCATTTTGCTTGGCGGTATCAGCGACTCCTCTAAAGACCTCGCCCAGATAATCGTGAATGATAACGCCTGAGATAACGACGCCGATCCTGCCCACATTTCCATCCTGATGACCATGCTATGTAATCGATTTTACCATTTTGAGGAGACTGCGTACTGGGTTGGGACGGTCGAACTCATTCGTCAGTTCCTGCCCCCAGATAAGTGTCAAGGATTGCACCATTTCTGCGTTTTCATGTCGCGACGGGTTGCATCTACACTACGAATTGAGAAGTATTTCGTGCAGGTTTTCTCAATCTAATCGTATCTCATATCGTTGAGGAAGAACGTAAAATCCCTCTCAAGCGCGTAAAAAATTAATTGTTCAACAATGAATAATTTCTGAATGTCGACTGCGCTGCTTGAGAGCCGATCCGATGCTAGGCAAGCCGAATAAAATGAGTACAATCTAGACAGTTCTGTTGCAGTTCGCGCCGAAGAATGCCTCATGTGTTGCAATCGGCCTTCATTCAGCGCGAAGCACCCCTAACGTCTGTCCGTCTTCGAGGAAACTTATGTCCGATTTGCTCACTTATTTTCAAAGCCAGCAGCAGGCGATGGTCGATCTGCTGACGACGCTCTGCAACTTCGAAACACCCACGCGCGGCAAGGAACACGTCGATAAAATGGGCGCGTTCATGGAAGCGCAGTTCCGCGAACTTGGCGCATCGTCCGTAACGCGCATCCCCCAAACCGAAGTTGGCGATATGCTACTGGCGAAGTGGAATGAAACCGCTCCCGGTCAGCCGATCATGTTCCTGATCCACATTGACACGGTTTGGCCCCTCGGCACACTGGCAGAGCGCCCCGTCACGGTCAAGGATGATGGCAAGCTCTACGGCCCCGGCGCGATTGACATGAAGGGCGGTATCACCTGTGTGCTGTGGGCGCTGCGCGGCCTGAAAGAACGCGGCGAAATGCCGAATCGCCCAATCTGGGTGATGATGACCAGTGACGAGGAAGTTGGCAGCCTCTACTCCCACGATCACATCGAGGAAGCCGCCAAACAGTGCGGCCTCGTCCTCGTGATGGAACCCGCTACCATCGACGAAGCGATGAAGACCTGGCGCAAGGGTATCGCTACCTACCGCCTCGACATCGAGGGGCTACCTTCGCACGCGGGCAACGCGCCGGAGAAGGGCATCAACGCCATCACCGACTTCGCCCAGCAGGTGCTCAAGCTGAATCAGTTGAACGACTACAAGCGTGGAACGTCGGTGTCGGTGACGATGGTCGAGGGCGGCAGCGCGACCAACGTGATCCCGGCGAAAGTGACGGCCTTTGTCGATACCCGCGCCCTGACGATGCAGTCGTGGGAAGAAGTCTACGATACGATGATGGCGCTCGAACCGTTTGTCCCCGGCGCGAAAATCACCGTCACGAAGATCAACGGGCATAAGCCCATGGAACACGACGAGCAGATGATCCGCAATTTCGCCCAGTGTAAAGCGATTGGCGAAAGCTACGGCCTGACGGTGCGCGAGGACGGCAGCGGTGGCGCATCCGACGGCAACACCGTTGCCTCGCTCGGTATTTCGGTGCTGGACGGCCTCGGCCCGCAGGGCGACGGCCTGCACGCACTGCATGAGCAGGTCGTCATCGCCAGTATGCCGCGCCGCTCGACGCTGCTTGCCGGGATGCTCAAGGACTGGAAGTTCGAGTAAAGCGGATTACTCCGCTTGTTTTTCCCGTTCCACCAGCGCACGAAACCAGGGGCGACGTTCAACAGGCCACGTCGCTCCTGTATATTCCACCTCTAATCCGCTTAACCGATCCGTCTGGTAGGCGATCCAGTCGAGGAAAGGCCTGCGGCCTTCATCGCCAACGCCCCGCAAGAATACTTCAATAAACGCTTCCCGTACCTGTGCTGAGGGTTGGTCACGAAGCGCAGCACCTGCCTCGAAAATAATGGGAATATATGCAACGCCTCTGCCGGGCGCACGCCAGTAGCGATGGCGCGGATATTTCAACAGCCGAAGCATCGTTGGCAAATAATCTTGGTTTAGGCGCAGCTTACCGAAAAAGTGAGTTGCTGCCGCTTGCTCAAGAATATCGGTTGCTCTTGTACGCGCCTTTAACTTTGCGCAAGCTTCTTGATCACCGGACTCCGCCCGTTTATGCAAGAAGGTCAATTCGAACCAGATTGCCGAGTAGTTGAGATTTACTCCTGCGTTTTACGAGATCCAGCGGTCGGGAAGTGGTAATACAGGCATATTGAGAAGATATACGCTTCTCAATAATATACGAATCAGGATAGAATATCGGAGTAAAAAATTGTCTCTTCGCAGGTATAGTTTTGGAGATTTTGATTGTGAATGACGCACGTCCCAATCTCCCGGTTCTGGTGATCGGCGCTGGCCCGACTGGGCTGATCCTGGCTGCGGAACTGATTCGGCATGGCACGACCTGCCGGATCATCGACAAGGCCGAAGGCCCAACGCCGCTTTCGAAGGCGACCACCGTGCAGGCGCGATCACTGGAGATGCTCGAAGACCTGGGCATTGCCGAGAAAGCTCTCGCCGCTGGAACGCGCAGTCATGGTGTGAACATTTATCACGGGACAGATCGTCTGCTGCACGTCTCCTACGACGAGTTGGAGTCGCCTTATCCCTTCCTGCTCAATATTCCGCAAAACACGCTGGAACGAGTCCTGGGTGAGCATGTCGCAAGCGTGGGCGTGCAGATCGAGTGGCGCACCGAGCTAGTCGGCTTTACGCAGGATGCTGAGGGCGTGACCGCCACCCTGTGTCGCGCCGATGGGCAGGAGGAAACGGTACGGGCGGACTGGCTGGTCGGCTGCGATGGCGCGCACAGCGTCGTCCGGCATACGCTGAATATCGCCTTCGCAGGCCACAGTTATTCGCAGTGGTTTGGGTTGGCCGACGCTACGCTGCACTGGAATCTGCGCCATGACGAGTTGCATGGTTTCGTCCATCCGACAGGGCTGTTCTTCGCCATTCCGCTGCCCGGTGAGGAACGGTACAGGGTCGTCATGGAAGCGGAAGAACCGCCTGTTGGGACAGATCTCACGCTGGCGGATTTTCAGGCGGCGCTCGATCAGCGCGGGCCAGGGGACGCGACGCTCAGCGATCCGGGTTGGATCAGCCCCTTCAAAGTCAATGCCCGACGCGCGGAGAAGTACCGCGTGGGACGCGCGTTTATCGCGGGCGATGCCGCGCACATCCACAGCCCGACCGGTGGTCTGGGACTGAATACCGGAATGCAGGACGGGTACAATCTGGCCTGGAAGCTGGCACTCGTCATCCGGGGGCTGGCTGATTCGACGCTGCTCGACAGCTATCAAGCGGAACGCATCCCGGTCGCGGATGCCGTGCTTCGACTGGCGGGGCAGTTGACGACCATGCTGACCCTGACCAGCCCGGTGAGCCAACAGTTACGCAATCATTTGATGCCCATCCTGAGTGGACTGGGCGCAGTCCAGCATCAGATCGCGGTTCAGGACGCACAATTGAGCATTACCTGCGGCGCTAGCCCGATTGTGAGCGAGTATCATCATGAGCGCTTCGGACACGTCCGCTTTGCAGGCGGGCCGCGGGCCGGGGATCGCGCGCCGGATGCCGGAACGCTTCAGGCTGCCGATAGCTCCAGTGCGCGGATTTACGATTTGCTGCACGGCGTCCATCATACGCTCGTGCTGTTTGGTGGCCCTGCGCCCGACGCGGCAAGCTGGCAGCATCTGACGGACATCGCTCAGACGATGCAGGAGACACACGGCGACAGGCTGCGGGTGCATATCGTCGTCGATGGAACAAGCATCCCTGATGAACTGGCGGAGCATCAGGACGTGCTGCTGGATACCGAAGGGGCAGCACATCACCGCTACCAGGCTGATCTGCCGACGCTGTATCTGATTCGCCCCGACGGCTATATTGGATTCCGCAGCCGACCCGCCGACCAAACCGCTTTGACCTCGTACCTGAGCCGAATATTCAAGTAGGGGATATTGTATTGTTTCGCAGGGGCATGGCGTCGCCATACCCCTGCGCTGCCTTACCTTAGAACTTTGGCGCTTCGACCAGCAGAATGGCGTTGCCTTCCGAGTCGAAGATGAAGGCATTTGTCCCCCAGGGCTGCGGGTCAGGCTCAGTCATGAACTTGACCCCCTTCGCCTTGAGGTCTTTCGCCAGCGCCATCATGTCGCTCACGTCCAGCGTCACCGCTTGCGACTTGCCGACCACCCCGCTGTACTGCTCCCAATACTTATCCACCAGATACAGCACAATCTCACTCGCTGCCCCCTTCGGCGCGACGGTCAGCCAGCGGTTGGGCGAGCCGGGGATTGCTCCCGCATTATCGCTGCGCACTTCCATACCGAGAATATTGGTGTAAAAGTCTTTGGCGCGATCCTGGTCTGCGACGAATATGGTGACAGTACCAACACGGTTAATCATGGTTTTTCCCTCGTTAGGTGATGTCGTTGAACATCACCATCATAGGTTAAACGAGGACGTGGGTCTTGAACAAAAACGACAGCCGCTCCGAGCGGTTGGCGTTGGCAATTTGGGCGGGGGTTTGCCCGATAAAATGCTTAAGTG
This sequence comes from Anaerolineae bacterium, assembly GCA_034432495.1. GTDB lineage: Bacteria > Chloroflexota > Anaerolineae > Aggregatilineales > Phototrophicaceae > Flexifilum. The sequence continues at coordinate 23,894 of DAOUCB010000184.1, forward strand.
AGCGCGTCATGTGCGGCTGATCGGCGTAGCCTGCCCGATATACCGTGTCGAGGATTGAAACGCCCTGCTTTAAGAGAACTGTTGCCTCGCGCGCCCGCTCGATGCTGCGCACCGTGTTATAGGTGATGCCCGTTGCCTGCAAAAAGCGCCGCTGCACCGTGCGCAGGGATGCGTCTACAGGTCGGCCTTCAAGCACTGCGCCGACGAGGGGATCGTAAATCAGCAGGTCATCGCGCACCAGCCAATCAACGAAAGTCTCGACATTTTCGTAATCGGGGAACTGCCAGGTTGAGCCATTCAGCCAGAAGGATTGGCTGCTGGCGTGCGGCAGGTTTGCATCGCAGCGATCCATGAGCGTCGCAGCGGGCAGCATAGGCATGAGCGTCCCCGGCTTGAACTCAATACCAAAGAACTCGGCATCGTCGGGCTGAAAACCGGGTGTTGCCCGTGTCTCTGGGCCGCGCACCGTGATGTAGTTTTTGCCGTGAATTCGGCTGACGACCATACCCCAATGCCCGTTGGCAATCGAGATAAACGCGCCGGGATTATCATCCTTGCTGCGCCAGATGCGTTCGACAAAAAGCGAGTCTGCGGCTCGTTCCTCACAGCTTAAATCCATGCGTTGGTTCCCGTTGTCGGCTGAATATCGTGCTTCAATTATAGCATGATTGTCGCACGGTTGTTCTGGCAGCAGACATGAAAAAAGAGGGCAGGTCGTAAATTGTTTGCGCCCGCCCTCTCCATCATCAGCACGTTACTTTAGCTCCGCTGTGGCTCATAACGCAGCGTAACGACACCGCTCTTGAGCGTCTTTGAGTCCAGCAGTTTCAGCTTGAATTCACGGTTGATATTCGCGAACAGGGGTTTGCCGACGCTGAGAACGATGGGATTGATGTTGATGCGATATTCGTCAATCAGGTCAAGCTGCATGAAGGTCTGCGCCAGCAGGGTGCTTCCAAGAAACCAGATGTCTTTGCCGGGCTGCTGCTTGATTTTGTTGATTTCCTCGGCGATGTTGTCCTTGATCAGCACCGTATTGGTTGCGCCAGCCCAGTCGATGTGGTCGAGCGTACGCGAAACGACGATTTTGGTCGCGTTTTCGAGAAAATGGGCGTGTTCGAGTTCCGCCGCTGTGCTGTCCGGGTTCCCCGGCACGGTCAGCCAGTAGCCTGCCATACCTTCATAGGTTCTGCGCCCCCAGATCACCGCATCGGTGAAGTCGTGGAGGGCGTGTGCCGATTGTTCAAGTTCTGTGTCGTAGGAAATCCAGTCCAGTTCGTCGTTGGGGCCAGAGGCCATGCCATCGAGCGATAAATGGATGAGGGAAATGATCTTGCGCATAGGGGGTACTCCTCTTGTCTGCCGAACATTTGTATCATAGCAGAGGAGGTGAGTGACTGTCTTGAATAAAATGGACAGTTATGCGAATTGCATCATCGAACGGGCGATTTGCGCCGGGGTCTGCCCGACGAAACGCTGGAGGGCGCGCGTCATGTGCGGCTGATCTGCGTAGCCCGCGTCGTACACAGTATCGAGGATTGAGCGGCCTTGCAGCAGGAGATTCATCGCGTGCTCCGCTCGCTCAATCTGCTGGATGCCTTTGTAAGTCAGTCCGGTCGCTTGCAGAAAGCGGCGGCGCACCGTGCGCGCCGAGACATCCTGCGGTTCCTGGCGCAGCACTGCCGTCACCAGCGGATCGCTCACGAGCAGGTCTTCGCGCCCCAGCCGCGAGACGAACGCCTCGACATCGTCAGCTTCCGGGAACTGCCAGGTTGAGCCGTTCAGCCAGAACGTTTTGTGCGACCCTTCCGGCAGAACGAACTCGCCGTTGAGCAAGTGCGTGATGGGGAGCTTGGGCAAAAACGTACCCAGTTGAAACTTGATCACGCGCCACTCGGTTCCGGCGGGATGCACCTTCGGCTTGACACGAGTCAGCGGTCCTTCCACCGAAATGCGAATCCTGCCTTCGTGCCGCAGGAGCAGCAAATCCCAGCGCGTTTGAGCTGGGCAGAGTGCGCTGTACGGGCCGTAAGCGCCGCCGTACCAAACCTTATCGATGTACGACGAATCCGAGCTGCGTCCTTCCATGACGTAGTTCATGCGTTTGTTTCTGCCTGCTATTGCCGGGCGAAGCGCTGCGCTGAGCGCAGCTTGGCTTTGGCGGCGACTTCGGCGCGGTTACGGGGTGGGGCGGTCGTTTCCAGCGAATTAAGCAGGTTCTTGGAGATCATCGTAATCGCATCGACCGCCGCGTTAAAGGCGGCTTCGTTGGCCTTTGAGGGCTTGTTGAAGCCGCTCACCTTGCGCACGTATTGCAAAGCCGCTGCGCGAATTTCTTCGTCGGTGGCGGGTTCGTCAAAGTTGAACAGCATCTTGATATTTCGGCACATGAAATCACTCCCTGGTTAAATTCGCTCACGCATCGGCAGACTGCGCAATCACCACTTTGATGTCGATCACGGGTGTGCCGTCAATCGCTTCCAACGGCGCGACCCGCAGCCGGTTCCCCGCAATTTCGAGGATGTTCACGCGATGCAGCCCCAGCGGGTTCGGTCGATCTGGCGAACGGGTCGAGAAAATTCCGGTCAGCGGCAGCGTATCATCCGAGCGCGGATGCACTTTCAGGACGCTGCGGTCGGCTTTGTGCAGCCACGTAACTAGAATAATCGCGTCTCCGGCGTTCAGATCTGCTGCTGCTTCCGCAAAAGCTGCGTTAATCTCCACCCACGCTTCCGGCGCGCCTTCGAACCCCTGACGCGGCGCGGCTTCAAGGCTTTTCAGTTCCGAATGAATCATCCCAATCGGCGTGATGGTGTAGCTCGTTTCCACTCTATTTTACTCCTGAGCAGCAAGCGCCGGAAAGCAAATACTCCGATGTTATTCGGAGTATCTGGTATGTTTTCCTTCTCTTTATGTCACAAACTGCCCGATTCGTTACGCTTTGGCGGCCTCGCCAGCAGCGTAGCGCAGATAAAGCACCCCAGCGCTGAGCGGGCGTGCTTCCAGCAGCTTTAGCGGCTGGACGGCATCGGTATCTTCAAACAGCTTGATTCCTTTGCCGACGACCACGGGATAGACGAACAAGGCATATTCGTCGATCAGGTCGGCTTGCTGAAGGCTGTGAACCAGCCTGGCGCTCCCGCTGATGGTCATGCGCTTGCCTTCATTCTTAAGCTGGCGCAGTTGATCGATCACATTGCCGCTGATCAGGGTTGAATTGTTCCAGTCTGCTGTTTTCAGCGTGTTGGAAACCACATACTTCGGGACGTTGTTGAGTCCCATTGACATCGGATCGGTCTGGTGGGCGAACGAGGCTTTGAAGACCTCGTAGGTGGCGCGACCGAGCAGCAGCGCGTCTGAATTCATCAGGTTCTCACCGATAATCTGCCCAGTTTCCGGGGCGAAGCTGGACATGACCCAGCCTGCCCGGTCGAAGTTGTCGTCCGGGCCGGGGCCGTCGATCACGCCATCCATCGCCATATTCAAGCCAACAAGAATTTTTCCCACGATGCACTCCTTGAGATGATTGAGCAGTTTAGTTTTGAACGCGATTGAGGTTAGAGCGTTGCGGCGGCCTGTTTCAGCAGCTTGCCGAGCAGATCGCTATCGACGGACTGGCCTTCGAGGAGCTTGATGGTCTTGCGGTCGCCCGTGTCCGACGATTCGAACATCCCGGCGGGTGTTTCCAGCGACGTGGCGTTGAAGATCGTGAAGCTGACCCAGCCCTTCGCCGTGCCGATCACGCACAGATACTTGCCATTTCTGCGATAATGCGGCTTACCATACTGGATTTTCTCTTCGGCGTCGGGGACGACCTGGCTGATGGTGGCGCGGATTTGCTTGCAGACTTCGGCCTGCCAGTCCAGCTTGATCTTGTCGATGTACTCGGTGACTTCGGGGGTGTTGACCATTGGGGAAGCACTCCTTCATTCTTGCTGCTGAATTACCTGACTTTTACAGGATAGCACAGGCGAAGAAGGCTGTATTGTACGTTTGCGACAGTTAGAATTCGGGCTGGCTCATGCGCGCGATTTGCGCGGGCGTTTGCCCGACAAAGCGCTTGAGCGCTCGCGTGAGGTGTGGCTGATCGAAGTAACCCGCCTGCTCGACGGTATCGAGGATCGACGTACCCTGCTGCAAGAGTGCCAGCGCCTGCTGCGCCCGCTCAATTTGATACAGCGAGCGCTGCGGCAGCCCGGTCGCCTGCAAAAAGCGCCGCTGCACGGAACGCGACGACACATCCGGCAGTTCGCCCTGCAAGGCCGACGTGACCAGCGGTTCACGCACGACGATTTCCTGTCGCGCCAGCCGCTCGACAAACACATCGACGTTATTCTCGGTCGGGAATTCCCAGGCCGAGCCATAGAGCCAGAAGGACTTGCTCGACGCCTGTGGCAGCACCATCCCCCGATCCACCAGATTGGCGACGGGCAGGTGCGGCATATACGCACCGACTTTGAAGCGGATGCCAATGTATTCAGTGCCTGAGCGGTGCGCCTTCGTCGACAGATGCGTCAGCGGCCCCGTGACCGTCATGCGAACTTTCCCGTTCAGCCGCATGATCATCATGTGCCAGTGTGGGTCAGCGACGGCAGTACCCACCCCGTCGTCGAGCGCCGAAATGCTGGCGAAGCCATCCACGAAGGGCGAGTCGAACAACGTCAGGCCGAATTGCGTGCTCATAGACGAGGGTTAGCCGAGCTTTTCAACGATTTTGGCGATACGGCGCGTGCGCGTGTCGGCGGCTTTGGCTTCGTTGACCTGCCGAACGAACTCTTTACGTGCTGAGGGTGCGGAAGCGTCAAAGGCTTCCCGTGCGCCGGGCTTTTCCGCCAGCGCTGCCGCAAGATCGTCGGGGACTTCGATGACCTGCGGGGCGGTATCAACTTCAATATCGACGGTGATTTCCTGCCCCGGCTGGATGCCTGAAGCCTGCCGGTGTGCCGCGCTGAAGCCGATCATGTAGGCCGTGCCCATGACGGCGACGGTGATGCTGTAGGTATAGCTGCCGTTCAGCGTCACTTTGACGCGGGGTTTCTTGCCTGCGCCCAATTCCTTGATGATTTCATCGGGAATGCGAATCCCGGTGGCGTTGACGTCGGTCGCTTGCTTGAGGGTCGTTTTAAAGGTTGGCATCGTGAATTCTCCAGTCCGGTTACCTACCATGATAGCACAAGCAGAGCAGTCATTACGTGTTCAATGGAGGGGAGTTCGGCAATATAAACCCCGAAAAAGGCTGCCGACACGCGAAGCATAACTGCCATAACGACAGCTATCGACATCCTTCGTGACAGGCTGATTATTTGATTTTCCAAGCACCCGCGTATTTTTTGCGATATTTGAGATCGGTTTCGCTTTCGATCAGCGCCAGCGCTTTTTGATGGATCGCTTCGTCTTTGACGACATCGTAGACATTCCGCAAGCTCACCGCGATGTCGTAGCGGATCAGCGTGCAGTTCTTTTCGCTGGCGCACTGGTTGAAGCGCGTTTCCATGCCGTCCAGGTAGACTTGCTGCTGCGGCTTGCCCGCGACACCGACTTTCCAGAGTGATTGCAGACAATGACGGGCTGTGACGAAGCGCTCGTCACGGGTGACTGCGAGAAGTGCCGGAAAATCCTGCACCATGCGCTGATCGGGGTCGCTTTTGGCGAGGCCGCTTAAAATCTGCGCGGCAATCGCGCGCACATGATTATCCTTGTCGGTCAGGCCGCGCAGCAGATCATCCCAGACTTCATACGCCCAATCGACGGGCTGATCGGTGGCGGTCAGCAAGGTCGAGTAGGCGTCGTTTTGCAGGTCTTTATTGTTCGAGCGGATATTTTCGAGCGCGGTTTGCAGGGCTGCGTCCATGTTTGCTCCTGTTTGCGTCAGGCGGCGGTGACGTCGCGCCCGAAATATACGTCCACTTCGCGCACTCTGTCACCTTCCAGGCGGAAATATTCCGTGTTGCGAATGCGCTTGCCATCCGTGAATTCACACTCGTAGCGGATAAAGGCTTCCTCGCCATTGTCGATCAGGTCGAGAATGCGAAAGTGGAGGATCAGGTAGCTGCCCGGCCAGCATTTCTCGAAATAGCGCGTTATGTCGATGTGGTCGTCGTCGTTGGGGCTGGTGAAGGTAAAGCTCTCGGTCAGCAATGCTTCGAGCGCGTGTCTGTCCTTGCGTTCCCACGCCGCAAAATAGCGGCGCAGAATTTCTGAAGTGGTCATACGATTGAGTTCCTGCTACCAATACAATTTAGTGCAATTCCTTGATGATGCGAAAGTTCAGATACGTGATACCCATAAACTGATTGACTTTCAGAGGTTCCAGGTCGATTTGCATCCCCAGGTGATCGAAGAAGCGCAGTCCGCTGCCGAACAGCACCGGCGCGATCCCGACTTCCAACTCGTCGGCTAATCCTGCTTTGATGATCTGCTGGGCGATGTCTGCGCCGCCGATGACCGTGACCTGTCGCGCTCCGGCGGCGGCTTTGGCCTGCCGAACCGCACTCTCGATGCCATCCGTGACGAAGTTGAATTTGAACGCGCCGTTCTCGCCTTTGGCGACGGTTTCCGGCGGGTGATGGGTGACGACAAAGATTGGCACCTGATACTCGTAGCCCGTGAAATCCCCCTGCGCCATATCGTAGCCATGCCTGCCCATGACGACCGCGCCCGTTTCGCGGATCGACTGCTGAAGCATGTCGGTTTGTCCGAGCGCGCCGAGGTCGGGATAGAGTTTGCCGACGCTGCCGTTCTTGTCTTCGACAAAGCCATCCAGCGACATGGACATGCCAACAACGACTTTTGCCATCGTGATGCGACTCCTGTAGGCGAATGAACGATGTTTACGACTTGAAGGCCAGTCCTTTTTCGGCGAGCGCGGCTTTGAGCGCCTTGATTCCACTTGGCCCCATGCCGTGCAGTTTAGCGATCTCCGCCTGCGTGTGCTGGCTCAAATCTTTGAGCGTCGCAACATGGACGCTTGCCAGCGCGCGATGCGCCGGGGCGGAGAGTTTTGGCAAATCGCCGGGAGTTTCCTGCTGCTTCATGATCACACCTTCCTGCCGCTCTCGTAAAGGCAATGATTATAACAGACTTTATTTCTGGCTATGCCCGTCTGTCTGCTGATCGCATCCTTAAGTGATTCATGGCAGAACAGGCGCTAGTGTGAAACAGAGCCGCCGCTGCGTGCATCAGCGGTGGCGGTGTTGATGGCCGAAACGAGGGGAATCAGGCGGCGCTGGTGACGGCTAAGGCGCTGCACGATGCGCCAGCGGTCACGTAATCACCCAGAACCCAGCCAGTCTGGTTGTCGTAGCTGACGTGATACCAGCCGTCGCTCGTCTTCCCGTCCGCTGTGACAGCGGAGCCGAAGGGAATCGAGAGCAGGACGGTGCTGCCGTCAGTGGTGGGCTGGGTGCGCAGGTTGAGGTTGTAGTCGATGGTAAGGGAACAGGTGGCTGTATTTGCGGCCAGTTCTCCCGTGACGGCGGTCGCTTCGGCGGTGGATTCTTCGGTGGCATCGGGGGTGGCGGTGGCGGTTGGGAAGGTGATGCGCGTCGGGCGAATGATGGGCGTCGCGTCCGCTGTAGACACGGTGTTCCCTTCCGGTGCGGCTTCGCTTGTGGCATCCGCTGTTCCCGTCCGGTCAGATCCGGTCGCGTCCTGAGGGGAAGCCGTCGCGACCGGAGTGTTGGCGCTGTTATCGGTGGAAGTGCTGGCATCGCTGGGCGGCGCGAAATCGCCGGAGGGCGGATTGCCACTGGGCGCGTCACCGCTGGGCGCGCCGTTGGGCGGCGTCGGCATCTGCCCGCTGATCAACTGGGGCAGCAGGAAGTTCTGGGCCTGACCGAGCGTTCCGGCGACCAACTGGGTGGCAACGTCGGTGGTGTCGCTGCCGAAACTGCTGATCATATCGGCCTGACGCCCGCCTGCTGCGACCAAATCGTCGAGGGCTTGCGCAATCGCGCTGATGACGGGAGCCTGATCGCCGCTGTTGGCGCTGATCAGATCCGCGAGGGTGCTGCCCGCCTGAACTTTGGTCAGCAGGTCGTCGGCACTCAGTCCGGTCTGGGCGGTCAACGCCTGAGCGACGGCGGTCGGTGTCGAGTCGGCGCTCTGGGTCGCTTCGGGCTGGGCGGCTGTGTTGGATGACGTTTGATTTGAGACGAGAACGGTATCGCCGCTGGTGTTGTTGGTGGCATTGACGAAGGCTTGCGGCACTGCGGCGCTGGAGGTCGAAGTGGTCAACAAGGGCAGCGCGAACATGGCGACGACCAGCAGTACGCTCAGGCCGAGGCCGAGCATCCCATAGGAGCGGCTGCTGTCGCGCTGCGCATTGCGCCGCTCGATGAGCAGGGTGAGCAGGCTGGTGACAAAGACGCCCCCGGCGTTGACGAGAATGGACTGAAGCAGACCCGCGCGCGCGGCGGCATCGCTGACGAACAGATAAGCGGCAAAGGGGACAAGGATGCTGACCAGTGCCAGCAGCGTCGCCACGACGCCCTGCTGACGGTGTCGGAGCGCCTGAAGCAGCGCAAAGAGCGCGTAGAGCAGGGCGAAAAAGGGAAGATAGGGAACGAACGTGAGCAGATTCATGATTGGTTAGACCTTACTTTCAGTAGAGACCTCACCCCTGCTGAGCAAAAGCGGCTCAGCTTCCCCTCTCCACTGCGTAGCGAGGGGAGAAAGACAGGGCGCACACGTGGGTGCGCCCCTACGATACGCAGCGAGGGGAGAAGACCAAACGATTCTCTGGATGCTGAGGGGTTGAGATGTAGCACGGACATGGTTAATTACTCGTAGCGGAGGGCGTCAATCGGATTGAGATGCGCTGCCCTCGACGCGGGATAGACACCGAAAAAGAGACCAATCGCCGTCGAGATGCTGACGGCGAGCACGATGTTGGAAATCTGGACGATGACGGTTAAGCCCTCGACCAGCGAACTGATGACGGCGCTGCCGCCTGCCGCAATCGCGACACCGGCGACGCCGCCGATGAGCGTGAGGACAATGGCCTGCGTCAGAAAGAGCAGGACGATGTCGGAATTCTGCGCGCCCGTCGCTTTGCGCAGGCCGATCTCGCGGGTGCGTTCGGTGATGGTGACGAGCATGATATTCATGACGTTGATGCCGCCGACCAGCAGCGAAATTCCGGCGACGACGCCCAGAAAGAGCGTCAGGATTTGCACCGTACTGGTGAGCGATTCGACGATGGTGGACGCCGTGAAAACGTTGAAGTTGTCGCTGTCGCCAGCGGCGGTGTCGATGCCGCGCTCCTCGCGCAACACCTGCTTGAGATTGTTTTCCACCGTGTCGATCTGATCGACATCGGCGACTTTGACGAGGATGGTGCTGACGACGCTCTCGCCCGTCGTGGTGCGGGTGTTGTTGAGGCGCGCCTGCATGGCGGTCAGCGGGATGATGACGGTATCGTCGTCGTTGGTCGTGCCGCTCTCGTTGAGGACGCCGATGACCTGAAAGAGCACGTCATCGACGCGGATGGTCTGACCGAGGGGGTCTGCCCCTTCGCCAAAGAGATTGTCGGACGTAGTTTTGCCGATAACGGCGACCTGGGCGCTCTTGTCGTACTCGTCCTGCGTGAAGAAGCGCCCGCTGGTGATGGTGCGGCTTTCCATCGAGAGATATTCGGTGGTGACGCCGACGGTGCTGACGGTGAACTCGTTGTTCTGGTAGACGACCGAATAGCTGCTGCTGGTCTCCGGCATGACGGAATCGACGCCGGAGAGGCGATCCGGGTTGGCGAGGGTGTTCGCCAGCGAAACGGTCAGCGAGTCGGTGCGGTTGCGGCTCTGCGCGGCAGAGACGCGCAGGATATTGGTGCCTAAGCCTTCGAACTGGGCAGCGATATAGGTCTGGACGCTCTGACCGAGCGAGAGCAGCAGGACGACGGCGGCGATGCCGATGGTGATGCCGAGGACAGTCAGGAAGGCGCGCAGCTTGTTGGTCGCCAGTTCGCTGATGGACATGCGCAGGTTTTCGAAAACAGGCCGGAAGAAGGCGAACATCATTCAAACCTCAGCGCTTGAATCGGGCGCATGGTGGCGGCGCGCTGCGCCGGATACATGCCCGACAGGATACCGATGAGACTGCTGATGCCCGTCGCCAGAATGACCGAGTCAGGCGTGAGGGCAATCGTCAGTTGGGTAGCGAGGCGTCCGGCGATAATCAGCACGACTTCGCCGATGAGGATGCCGACGCCGCCGCCGAGCAAGGAAAGCAGGATGCTTTCGAGCAGGAACTGGCTGAGAATGGTGCGCGCCTGCGCGCCGACGGCCTTGCGCAGCCCGATCTCGCGGGTGCGTTCGGTGACGGAGACGAGCATGATGTTCATGACGCCGATGCCGCCGACCAGCAGCGAAATTCCGGCGATGGCGCTCAGGAACAGCGTCAAAGTGCTGAGCGTCGAAGTGAGCGAGTCCTGAATGGTGGCGGAACTAAAGACGTTGAAATCGGCGGCGGACGAGTCGGTAATGCCGTGCGCCTGCATGAGATAGGCTTTGATGGCGTTGGTCGCCGCTGTGATGACGGTGGTGTCAGTCGAATTGACCTTGGCCTGAATGGAACTGACGCGGTAGCCCGACCCGGCGACGCGGGCATTGGCGAGACGGGTCTGGGCAGTGGTGACGGGAATGAGCGCCTGCTGATTAGAAAAGCCGCTGGTCGAGCGAGTTTCCATGACGCCGACGACGGTAAAGACCTGACCGGAAATCAGCACGGTCTGCCCGACGGGGTTGGCGGTGTCGAAGAGGTCGGTGGCGGTGGTGGCGTCGAGGACGACGACGCGGGCGCTGTCGTCGATGTTCTTCTGGGTGATGAAGCTGCCCGACGCGACCTTCCAGTTATTGATGTCGCTGTAGTTGACGGTCACGCCGGTGATCGACGGGCTGGAACTGTTCTCGCCCGCTGAGAGGCTGCCCTGCACGCTGTAGGTGTAGCCGATGGCGCTGAGGTACTGCCCCGCGCTCGATTCGAGCAGGCCTTCGGCGTCGGCGGTGGTGAGCGGGGTTGTGCCGCTGGAGGTGTTGCGGTTGCGGGCGGCGCTGATTTGCAGGACATCGACACCGAGGCTGGCGAACTGGTCGGTGACGTAAGTTTGCAAGCTGCCGCCGAGGCTCATGAGGCTGACGACCGAGGCCACGCCGATGACGATGCCGAGCGTGGTCAGCAGGGCGCGCAGGCGGTTGGTCGAAAGGGCGGTGAAGGCGACGCGAAAGGTGTCGAGGAAGCTCATCAGTTATATTCCTCGGCTTTGCCGCCGTAGTAGGCGTCTTCGAAGACGGTCGCCAGTTCTTCGGCTTCGGATGGGCGCTCGGCGGTTTCGGCGTCGAGCGGGGTGGCGATGCGCTGGTCAGCGATGATGAGGCCGTCACGGAGCATGACGACGCGGTTGGTGTGGCGCGCGATCCAGGGGTCGTGGGTGACAAAGACGGTCGTGATGCCCTGCTCGCGGTTGAGCGTTTGGAAAATCTGCATGACTTCCTTGCCGCTGCGGGTGTCGAGGTTGCCAGTCGGCTCGTCAGCGAGGATGAGCGACGGTTCGGCGACGAGGGCGCGGGCAATAGCGACGCGCTGCTGCTGACCGCCGGAAAGCTCGCTGGGCAGGTGATTCAAGCGGTTGCCGAGACCGACGCTTTCGAGGGCGGCTTTCGCCTTCTTTGCGCGGCTGCCTCCCCCTGCATAGAGCAGGGGGAGTTCGACCTGACGCTGGGCGGTGGTGCGCTTGAGCAGGTTGAAGTTCTGAAAGACGAAGCCGATCTTGCGATTACGTATGCGTGCCAGTTCGCCTTCGCTCAGCTTCGAGACGTCGATGCCGTCGAGGTAGTAGCTGCCTGTTGTCGGCTGGTCGAGCGCGCCGAGGATGTTCATCAGCGTCGATTTGCCAGAGCCGGACGGCCCCATGATGGAGACGAATTCGCCCTGCTCAATCCTGAGATCGATTCCCTTGAGAACCTGGAGGTCGATCTCGCCGACCTTGTACGATTTGGTGATGCCGTGAATGTCGATGACGGCCTGATTTTCGATTGCTTCCAATGCGCTCATGATGCGTCTCCTTTTCTCTCAACCACCCGGCCTGCCACCACCGAAATTGCCGCCGCTGGGCGGGCCGCCGCTCGGTGGGCCACCCGCGCCGCCTGCGCCGCCCAATCCACCGAGCAGGCCGAGGCTATTGCCGCTGGTCGTGCTGCTGGATGATCCGCTGGCGAGGATGACGATGGTTTGCCCGACGTTGAGGCCGCCGCTGACGACGCTTTCGCTGTCGGTGACTGCGCCGAGCGTGACGGGCGTATCGGTGTAGACGCCGCCGGCGGTTTCGACTTTGACGGTCGATTGGTTGGTGACGGCGTTGGTGGTGATGAAGCGGTTGGGGATGACGATGACGCTGCCGACCTGATTCAAAATCACGTTGGCGACGGCGGTCATGCCGGGACGCAGCCCTGCGTCGCTGTTGTCGAGTGTGACTTCGACGTTGTAGGTGACGAGGTTGGTCGTGCTGGCGGGTGTCGGATCGACGTGGGTGACGGTGCCAGTGATCTGGGCGTTGTTGAGCGCCTGCACGGTGACATCGACCTGCTGTCCGACTGCCAACTGTGTAATGTCCTTCTCATCAACCGAGAGGGTGATGGTGTAGTGGCTGGTATCGAGCAGGGTGATGCCGCTGCTGCCGGGCATCGTGCCGACGGACAGATCGACGGCGGCGACCACGCCATCAAAGGGGGCGATAATCGAGGCGTCGCTGCGCGCTTTTTCGGCGCTGTCGAGCGCGAGCTGCGCGGTTTCGACGTTGATTTCGGCCTGCCGGATTTCCGAGTCGGATGCTCCGGCGAGCAGTTCGTTGAGGTTGGCCTGCGCGCTGGTGAGCGAGGCGCTGGCGGAACTCAACTGGCTGGAATTCGAGGTGTCGTTGGCGGTGGCCTGCGCAGAAAGTTCCTGCGCGGTCACGTTGGCTTCGGCGCTGGCGAGGCTGGCGTCGCTGGCGACCTGGCTCGCGTAGGCGTTGGTGGCGTTGGGGTTGGAACGTGCGGCGCTCATGTCACGGTTCAACTGCGACTGCCAGAGCGAATTCTTCGCCAGTTCGACCTGAATATTGGCGATTTCGATGTCGGTAGCGGTCGTCCCGCTTTGGGCGGCGGAACTGAGCGAGGCCTGCGCGGCTTCGACGCTCAGTTTGGCGCTCTTGACATCGTAATCGCTGGCGGGCGCTTTGAGCGCGTCGAGCGACGCTTGTGCCGTGTCCAGCGAAAGCTGGGCGCTGGCAATCTGCGCGTCGAGGTCGGTGGTGGCGACGGTTGCCAGCACGTCGCCCGCTTTGACCGTATCGCCGACTTTGACGTTGACGGCGGTCACGGGCGCGGAGGTGCTGAAGGTAAGCGTCTTTTCGTCGGCTGAGGTGAGCGCCCCGGTCGAACTGAGCGTCTGCGTGAGCGTGCCGAGCTGTGCCTTCATCGATTCGGAGACGACCGTGATCGGCGTGGTCTGTGGGACAAGATCGGTCTGCGAGCGCGCCATGACGAAACCGGCGACGCCGACGCCCGCGAACAGGAGCGGCAAGCCGACAATCCGAACGGTTTTGCGGACGAGGCTGGACTTGAGGCGGCTGGTGAGCCACCAAATCAGAATGGCGCTGCCGAGCGCGACAATCGCTGCGCCTGCAATCGTCATGAGTAACTGTTGATTCATGAGTTGACACTCCCTGTGTTTATGGCGACTTCGCCCGTCATGCCGATGCGGACGCGCGAGTCGTCGGTGTTGAGCGCGATGGTCACGTCGTAGGTGACGATGCCATCGGAACTGGTGCTGCTGAGCCAGCCGACGTTTTCGACCATGCCGGGGATAGCCACGCCGGAGAGGGCGTCAAGCTGCACGTCGGCACTTTGCCCAACGGAAACGCCCTGCACGTCGAGTTCATTGATGGGAACGGTCATCTGCAAATTGGACGTATCCGAGATTTCCATGATGGCGCTGCTGGCGCTGTCGCCCGCTTCGCTGTTGATGGCGGTCACGTAACCAGAGACAGGCGCGACCAACTGGGTTTTGAGGAGCGCGTTCTGCGCGTCGGTGACGCTGAGCTGCGCGCTGTCGATTTTGAGCTGTGCGCTCTTGAGGTCGTCGTCCGACGGGCCGGCCTGCAATTTGTCGAGGGCAAGCTGCGCCTGCTGAATGCGAATCGAAGACGACCACTGCGAGGAACTGTCGGGCGTCTGCGCGGCTTCAAGGTTCAACTGCGCGATTTGCAGGTTGAAGGACTGCGCGCCGATTTTGGCTTCCTGCAAGGCGATTTCGTCGGCGCTGCCGTTCATATTGGCGCGCTCGGTTTGCAGGGCGGTGAGCGATGCCTGCGCCTGATCGACCTTCAACTGCAACTGCTGAATCTGCGAGTCGTCCGTGCCGGAACTATAAGCGGCCTGGGCGCTGGCGAGGTTGGCTTTGGCGACGGCGATTTCGTCGTCGGTGGCGGGAGCCTTGAGGGTGTCGAGCGCAAGCTGCGCGCTTTCGAGGCTGAGCAGGGCTTTCTGATAACTGTTCCAGGCGTCGGTGGCGTCGAGGTCGGCGACGACATCGCCCGCCTGCACGTAATCGCCGACTTCGGCGTAAACCGCGTTAATCGTGCCGCTGGCCTGAAAGTAAAGTTCGGTGACCGCTTTGGCTTCGACCGAACCGAGCGCCGAAATCGCGCTGGTGGTCGTGGTCGGGACGGCGGTCGCGACGGTCACAGGCGCGGATGGCTGTGCCGCCTCGGTTGCCGCTGGCTGCGGCTGCTGCGCGTCTGCCTGAGCGAAGACCTGCACGCCAAGCGCAAGCAGGGGAACGGCGATGCAGACGATAATCAAGGTAAGCAGGGTTTTTCTGACTGTCATTGGGCACACCCCTCAACATTTTTCTGTGATGCCCTAAGCCTAAGGCGTGCGTGTTCAGAAAATGTTCAGAAGATGTTGGCTAGTTTTGTGGTTTGGCGGATGACCGGGGCGGGTTGCGGGATTGTAATCGGAGGGAGTGGGCAGGAATGAGAGAACAGCCCTCACCCCCAACCCCTCTCCCAAAGGAGAGGGGCGAAAAGACGGGTGGTTTGTGCTGCTGAGGTGATGTGCGAGTGCTGCTTACACGTCGAGCAGGAGGGCGCACACACGGGTGCGCCCCTACAGCACCCCACCCGCCGACCCCCTCCCCGATTTCAAGGAGGGGGAGAAATACAAAAGCGGTGGTTTATGCGGCTGAGGTGATGTGTGAGTGCTGCTTACACGTCGAGGATGAAGCGCGCTGCCGGACTGAGGCGGGCGTAGGTTTCCGGGCGAATGTAGGCTTTCTGGTCAAGCTGCTGTTTCTGGTCACGGCGGGTGAAGTACGAGTGCATGGCGCGGCGCGGGCGGTCGGTGCGGTTGAGCGTGCCGCCGTGCCAGGTGTGCGAGTTGAAAATCACGACCGTTCCGGCGGGCGCAGTCAGCAGGATTTCATCGGGGTGCGGCTGCGACGGATCGGGCATGACGTCGCGCGGGGCTTTGCCGCTGCGCTGCGAACCGGGGACGATGCGAGTCGCGCCGTTGGACTCCGTAAAATCATCGAGCAGCCAGATTGAGTTGCAGACGTAATAGTCGCCCGGCTCAACCGCGCCGCCCCAGTCGGCGTGCAGCCCCTGAAGGCCGGAACCGGGCAGCGCCGCCCGAAAATTGAGCGAGGACAGCTTGAGGTCACCGCCGAGAACGTGCGCAATCGCGGCGAGGACGCGCGGCTGGGTAAAGCAGACTTCGAAGAGCGGGTCTTTGTTGACCAGATCGCTCAGGCGAGTTGTCCCGGCTTCCTGATGAACCTCCTTGCCCGCGTCCTGCCCTTCGAGCGCGATCAGTTCGTCGGTACGTTGGGTGATTCGGGCAATTTGCTGTGCGGATAAAATGTTGGCTAAAGGTAAAAAACCATCTCGATCTAACTGTTCTTTTTCCGCCTGGCTCAAGGTCTGGTCGGTGACGCCGAGCGCTGTCAACGCTTCCTGCACCTGCATCTAATTTCCTCCTGGTTGGAGCTTAAAAAGGATAAGCGCATTTTTTGAGCGCACCCCACGCAGCAGATGCGTGGGGTGCGGTGACGCTGCTGAAGCGCGATCATGTCTCCCAGCGCGCCTGCTCGAATCGTTCGATCCGCTGTCGCGGCGGCGATCCTTAAGTCACCGTGATGGTAACGAAGAAATTCTGATGCGAGCCGTCCTTCAGGATGACCTCAAGCGTGTAAGAGGTTGTCATCGACGGACACACGTCCTCGCTGCCATGACCCACGACCCCCATTCCCTCGAAGTAAACGCTGTCGATATTGTCCACATCCCAGCGAATGGTGGTGCAGTTGCCCATCATAATCGAATAGGAATCGGCGCGGAGGTTTGGCCCTATCATTCCCTGTGGAACGGGCGAGGCGGTGAAAGTCGCCGTCGGCACGGGGGTGGCGGTTGCTACCGGGCGGGGCACCCGAATCGTCTGCCCGGCGATCAGGCGGTTCGGATCGGCAATACAATTGCCCGCCTGCAAATCGGCGGTGCGCATGTTCAGTTTGAGGGCGATGGAGGCCAGATTGTCGTTCACCTGAATCACGTAACGATACGGCCAATCGGTGCGCGGCGCACAGGCGGCTTCTGGTGTTGGCGTGGCAGTGCTGGCATCGGGCTGCGGCTGAACTACCTCAATTGGATTGGGCGGGACGACCTGGCGATCCAGCAGGTTGATGGGCACATTCTGGATCAGCGTGCTGTCATAGGCTGAGGGTTCGGAGGGTGGCCCGGCGGCCTGAAGACCATCTGCGCCGCCCAGGGGAATGCCGGTTTTCATCCCCGGCTGAATGATGCGGGTGACTCCCTCTGCCGAGATCACGCCGACGCCTTCGAGGATGGCAAAAGTCATGCGCTCGGTATTGGGGTTGGCGGTAATATAGGCGGTCGAGCCGAGTATCACATCCGCACCATTGATCGTCATCGACACCTGCGACCCTTCCGGTGCCTGGATCATCACGGCGGACTCTGGCGCGTTGGTACACTCCAGGTCGCCGATACGTGTTTGCACCGTGACTGCGCGCATATCGGGCGACGGATTATCGATGCTGGCATCGCCGAAGAGCAGGAAGGTGACGTTCTGACCGGGCAGGGCATCCGGCAGATCGGCCTGTGCTTTCAGAACGGCAATCCCCCAGTTGCTGGTGACGCGGTTGAGCGGTGCAGTTTGTATACGCTGGATAGACAGCAAATCGATCTTGTCGCCAGACTGGGAAAAGTTTTCGCTGACATTTGGCTTAAATTCGACGCTGACCAGTTTATTGCCATAACAGGCCTGGTTACGCCCTAAATTGTCACAAACGACACCTACCGTCGTAACTGCCAGGGTGACAAGTTGGTCGCAGGTGAGTCCAGACGGGGCGGTTGCAAGCTGTTGAACCGGTGGACTCCCGGCGCTGGATGGCGGCAGATTGCGACTAGCCATCAGTAAGATGGACAACAAGAGCAAAATCAACCAACGAGCCTTCATTTCACCACCTTTCAGAAACCCTTTACATCCTAACTATAAGTCAGGGTGACATGATGGGGCAACTGATGGACTATTCTTCGTATTCCGAACCATCGTCTGCCAAAATAGGTACTCCATTGGACAGGCAAAGGACTCCGCAACAAAGAACGCAGTGAGGGGGATCATGTCCGCAGAATTTGAAGGCAATTTGGAGAAGTACGCGCAGGTGATCGTCAAAGTGGGATCAAACTTGCAACCCGGTCAGCGGCTGATGATCACTACGCCGCTGGCAGCCAATCCGTTGGTACGCCAGGTTGCCAAAGCGGCTTATCAGGCCGGAGCCAGATACGTAGGTGTCAACTGGGATGACGAGGAACTACAGCGGATTCGCGTCCAGCACGCTGCCCTCGAAACGATGACTGAAACCGACACCTGGAATCTGGACGGAATAGTCGATTATTTCGATCACGGCGATGCCACGCTCCGAATTAGTGCGCAAAATCCAGACCTGCTCAGCGGCCTGGATAGCCAGAAGGTGCAAGCCAAGCAGCGGGCTGAAGCTGAGCAACGTCACAACGTGCTTGTGAGAATAGCAGCCAATGCGACCAACTGGCTGGTCGCCGGGGCATCGACTCCGGGTTGGGCGACGAAGGTCTTTCCCGATTTGGCAGCGGAGGCAGCCGTCGCTCGGCTGTGGGACGCTATTTTTCAGGCATGTCGCATCGATCAACCTGACCCGGTGGCGGTTTGGGAGCGGCATATCGCGGACCTGGGAAAGCGGGCGGCTTATCTCAACGGCAAGCAGTACAGCGCGCTGCACTATACTGCGCCCGGCACCGATTTGACGGTCGGTTTGCCCGCCGGTCACATCTGGGGCAGCGCCAAGTTCACTGCCCAGAACGGAATCTCATTCGTCGCCAACGTTCCCACCGAAGAAGTCTTTACCCTGCCACACAAGGATCGCATCGACGGCGTGGTCACCGCGACCAAGCCGTTAAGCTATGGCGG
This sequence comes from Anaerolineae bacterium, assembly GCA_034432495.1. Classification (GTDB taxonomy): domain Bacteria; phylum Chloroflexota; class Anaerolineae; order Aggregatilineales; family Phototrophicaceae; genus Flexifilum. The sequence goes on from DAOUCB010000184.1 coordinate 42,385, forward strand.
CAGCCTGATCACGGACTTCACGCTCAAATTCACGGCGGGGCATGTGGTCGAAGCGACGGCCAAAAGTGGGCAAGCCGCGCTCGACAGTATCCTCAACACCGATGACGCTTCCCGTTCCCTGGGCGAGGTGGCGCTGGTGCCGCACAGCTCGCCGATTTCGCAGTCCGGCCTGCTGTTTTACAATACGCTGTTCGACGAGAACGCTTCCGATCATCTGGCGCTTGGCAACGCCTACCGCTTCACCCTGGAGGACGGCGTGGGCATGACTGACGAAGCATTCGCCGCCGCCGGGGGCAATACGAGTAGGACGCACGTCGATTTCATGATCGGCAGCGGCATGATGAATATCGACGGCATCACGGCAGATGGGGCAGCCGAGCCGGTCATGCGGAAGGGTGAATGGGCGTTCGATGGTTGAGACGGTTGTGCAGTGCCGGTAAGCTAGATGCGGGTCAAGGCAAACAAATCGTTAGGGCTGGATAGACGCACAATCTGCGATTTTCTATCGAGGATTCGCTGAACACGGCTGCCATAACCTTAGTCCATTTCGACTGAATGCAGCCGATTGGGCATTCTCATTCTGTTTCACCCTGATACAGATAAGTGGGTCGCAGATAGGCCAATGTGAAACCGGCGCGCAGCATGTTGTGATAGGACGGATTGGGCGAAGCGGGCGTTTCTTCTCCGGTCTCGGTGCTAAACCAGCGACAGCCTAAGTCCAGACCGTCCCGAATGCGCTGCGCCATGATCGCACCCTGCGCCCCACGACGACGATATTCAGGCAGCGTCACGGCATTCGCCAGTTCGCCAATTTCATCACGAACGATCAGGTGACCGATGGCAGCGGGGACATCTCCGTCGTAGGCGACATATCCATAGGCATCAGGAAACTCGGCAATACTCGCCAGGACGGGTGCAAACACTTCAGGAAACCCGAAGCCACGAATACCAACGTCAGCAAATTGCGCGACATTGGTCTGATCGACCCGCTCAATCCGCAAATCGGTTTCAATTTTCGGGGCAGGCTCGTTTCCCCGCAGCATCTTGGCGAGATTATATGCAGGTTTGAAGCCGCGCTTTGAGAGTCGCTCGGCTAAATTACCCGGTTGAGCCTGCGGGCTAACACAAATACTCCAGGGCACACCCAGTGGTTGATACAAAGCGGTAATCTCATCGATCATGGCGTCGGTAGCTGGCTGATGAACGCCCAGACCAATCACGCGGTTGAAAAAATCATTGGGAAATGCCTTCGTGACCACTGCGGTCGCGCCGCCGATCTCGCGCCAATAGCCGCCAAATTGATCGGCAACTTCTGGCGCGACGTTATCCCAAAAGCGAAACAGATTGGCTTCGGCGAATTCCACGATTTCGGCGATTTCGCGCGGGCTGAGGTCGCTCACTCTGGTCGGCATTACTTTCCCCTTTTCCTGAGAGCTTCATGCGATAAACCGTCAAAAGCGGGGGTACAAACGGCTGCACCCCCACCCGGCAAACTGCTCTACTGGAGAGCGTTTCTAGAAGGCGTTCCCCTCTGCCTGGCTGGGCGCAGGAACAGACAGATGCGTTTGTTCCACGAGCCAACGGCCATCATAGTTTTGTAAAACGCCGGTCATCCGTGCCGGAAACGCCATAGCTTGACCGTCCGGCATTTCCACCTTGATGGTAACATCACCCGCGACCCAGGCCACATTACCGCTCGTTCCGACGTGCGTCCAGCCCAAATCAAATTTAATGGACGGCGATTGGGACGGATCGCGCTGCACACCGGAACGAAGCGCAGCCCGCCCCACCATTCTTTCGTCCGCGTTGGTTCCATAGTTGACGATGTCATCGTGGGGCGGGAAACAATCCAGAACGCGGTCGGCGTCGCCCGATTCGAATGCCTCTATCGCCTTGTTCATAGCACCGATGATCTCGCCTTCTTTACTCGTAATCATGGTAAAGCTCCTCTTATGATTAATTTGATGGTGATTTCACTATAGAACACTTGAGGAGCGCCGTCGTCCAGGTTAACCCTACAAATTCGGATTCTTTCGAATTGTAGGGTTAACCCTAACGTCCATCGAGCGGAGGCGTGAGGTCATTATCCACTGCCCAAAGCGCGATTTGAGTCCGTGAATTCAAGTCCAGTTTCGAGAGGATACGGGTGATGTGGGCTTCAACCGTCTTAATCGTAATGTGCAAATCAGCGGCGATTTTCTGATTGCTTTTACCGGAAGCGACTTCAACGACAATGTCCAGCTCGCGGTCAGTTAAGTCGTGCGTGATACTCCTGTTCGCTCGCTTCCGCTTGCCCGCCGGAATCATACTGAGCGCGGTTCTTAGAAAGTTCTGCCGCAAATCAGCCGGGACATTTTCGGCGAGTTGATGAATCGCGTCATGCGCCTGTTGAAAACAGCTTTCGGCACCGATTTCATCACTTTGGGCGAGAATTTTCCCCATTAAAATATCGAGCCGCCACCGGATTGAGAAAATACCGTTTGCCGCACAGATTTGTTTCCCTTTTTCCAGCAAATTGATCGCTTGTTCGTGCCGGTCGAGCAGCATGAGCGCCTGAGCCATATAGGGCACATGAAAGACGGTGTGGGCAGCGCCAAATATGGTTTCTTCCTGGGCGGAAAACATACGCTCGATTTGTTCACCGACTGCGATGACTTTTTCGGGCTGGCCGCGAGCGAGCGCAAGTTCACTTTCGGCGGGAATGACCTCAAATTGCCGCCTGAGCGTCTTTGATTGGGTCTGGGGGTCATTCAGCAACGCATCGGCTTCGTCAAGCCGATGCTGGGCAATATAAATACTTGCCTGCAAGCCAACGGCACGGTCTGCAAATATCTGTGAACCTGCTTGCGCCGCTAGCAGTGCCCCCGATTTTGCATGTTCAGCCGCCTTTTCGAGATCGAAAACTGTCAGATAGATCAGACCGGCTCGTAGATGAGCGGCTGCCAGCCATTGGGTATGATCAATCGCCTGCGCCAGATCAATCGCGCGTTGCACAGACGAAAGACCCCGGCTGAACTCACCATAAATGGAATAAAGGTTGGCTGCGCAAACATACGTGTAGGCTTCGGCGCTGTACAAGCCAATTTGCCGAGCAATTTCAGTCGCTTCGAGGATCATATCGACATTGATCGTCATCAAACCCAAATCTGCCAGCGAAGAGATCAATGTTTGACGATGATCCAGTTTGCGCTGGAGTTCGATAGCGCGATGAAGATAGATTTCCGCTTTTTTTAACTGAAGCATATTGGATGCGGCCATGCCCAGTAATTCGAAGGTTTCCGCTTTGCCTGCTAAATCGTCAATGGCATCAAAAATTGACAGCGCGTCCTGATAGTAGGTCAGGGCTGTTTCAGATTGTCCGCTATTCACATACCAGTTACCCAGCCGATTGAGACTAAAACCAATTTTGGCAGTGTCGCCCATCTGCTGTGCAAGCTGCAAAGCGCGTTCGCAGTAATCTTTGACAGGTGCATAATCCCGTGCCGCCCACAACTTCGCCAACGCCAGCAGCGTCTGCCAGGCTGCCTCCTGATTCTGCGTTGCTTCCGCTATTTGCAGTGCCGTTTGATAATCCTCATCGGCGGACTGAAATTTGCCGAGACTGCCGAAGACCTTTCCGCGTTGAATATGTAAATCCCAAATATCATCTCGACCAAGCCGTTGAGCCGCCTCAATCGCATGGTTGAAATGCTCCAGAGCCGCGCGTGGTGAATGCAGCGACAGCGCGTATTTTCCAGCCAGAACGCCATACTCAAGGGCGGATTCCCACGCTTCCGATTGATAGCCGTGATAGGATAAATCCGCGAGATAATGGTTGGTGCCAGCATCTAACTGCTCAAAATATCGCAGTAGTTTCTGATGGATGATCTGGCGTTCCCGAATTAACATGCTGGCGTAGATGCCCTGTCGCAGCAAGGTGTGGCGGAATGCAAATCGGTCACGGGAAACTTCTTCGAAAAAACGGAGATTGATCAGTCTTTTTATCAATCGCAGCAGCGACATATCATCAAAGTCGCCAAGCTGCTGCAATATGCTCAGGTCAAACTCACGACCGGCCACCGCCGCATATCGAAGCACTTCTTTTTCATTGCTGTCTAAGCGGTCTAGCTGCTTCTGGATGGTCTGTGAAATCGATTGTGGGATTTGAACCACCCCGGTTTCACTCGTGACAATCCAACTCCCATTGACGAGATTTATTTGTCGATTTTGTAGCAGCATATACAGAATTTGCCCGGTATAAAGTGGATTACCCTGTGCCAGCGTGTTGATTGTGTCTAATAAATTTGGATGAATGGGTTCGCTGCTTTGTAGAACAGCGTGGGTCAGACGCTCTGTCTCGGCTCGCGTCAGCGGGTTTAGACGGATTGAATGTCCATTATTGGCGCGCTGAATGTAATCCTGAAGGGCGGTAATTTCATGATTGCCTTCCGCCGGACGGCTGCTCACGATAACCAGGATAGGCAGCTTGTTGATGCGGCGCGTCAAGGTATAGAGAAATTCCAGACTATTCGCATCACACCAATGAATATCCTCGAAAATTAATAAAAGACCATCGGATGTCAGACGTTGATAGACTTGCAGCAATATTTCGAATAAACGACGCTTCTCAGCCTCAGGTTCTAGCGGGGCAAAGGTCGAGTCGACATGAAGTGCGTAGGCGAGTTCTGGCAGTAATTTGACTATTTCATAGCCAAAGGGAGTAATAATTTCCTGGAGTTCCTCGGTGGTCAGCCCAGAGAAATGCGTCCGTAGGCTATCGATGACAGGAGCGTACGGGAAGTCACGATCCTGCTCCGTACACTCTCCCCGAACGACTAAAAAACCACTATTTTCCGCAACAGATTGTAAATACGCGAGTACAGTCGTTTTACCAATGCCCGCATCACCAGATAACAGAGCAATTTGACCATGAAATTGCTTCGCCTGACCTAACAGGGTGGTCAGAATATCTTTTTCTTCTGTGCGTCCAATAATATCAGTCTTAGATTGGTCCAAAATCTTTTGTATTCCTATGTCGTGGTAGCGCTCACCCCCGCCCCCTCTCGCGCGAACAAGTTCGCGTTACGCAAGCGGGGCGAGGGGAGATAAGCAACGGCATGTTCGTATCGTTACTGTCATAAAGCATCGGAGATTGGGCGAAATAGGCGTAAGAAAAACATTCACATACACGCTCTGAGTACTCATTTACCACAAATACGATCACCGCAGTTCATCTGGTGCCAAGTACGACCCGATGAAGTACCCTCACCACTTCTCCCAGCGCACAACTTCGTCAAGCGGACGGCGACCACCCATTTTTGCAGGTTCCCAGTCTGCCGCCGGATAGCCAAACGAGAGCGCCACGCTCACGGTATGATCGTCCGGGACACCGAGCAATGCCTTCGCCTCGTCAGCTTTGTAAATCGTCGCGATGCATGAGCCGACGCCGAATTCCCAGGCGGCGAGTTGCAGATAGGACGACGCCTGTCCGATGTCGAAACTTTTCCAGTCGAAGCCGTTCCACAGTTCGCCTTGCGCGCCAACCAGCAGCACAGCGAAATTTGCGCCTGCCAGATGCTGGGCATAATCGCCCAATTTTGAGAGTGCGACCAGGGTCTCACGGTTGCGGATGACGACAAAAGACCAGGGCTGCGTATTTTTCGAGCTTTGTGAGCGCCGCCCTGCGTCAAGAATCTGGCGAATCACGTCGTCCGGCACGGGTTGATCGCTGAAGCGGCGCACGGCGTGTTTGCTGCGAATCGCTTGCTCTACATTCATCGTTTTTAAGACTCCTGTTGTGATGGCTGTCGCCCGATTTTACATGCTTATCACTCTGGACTCCACCGCTCACGTTATTGCGCCGGGATTAGCTTCGTCAGGGTGCGTTTTTGCGAGGCGCTCAGCATGAGGGGAGCGCCCGGTGGCCTTCAGGCGTTCGAGATAGTGCGGAAGTTCACCGCGCGTATAGTAGGGGCCGCCTTCGCGCATGACCGTCATGAGCGGATCGACATCATGGCGGCTGCGGATCATCATCTCCTGCTGCCACTCGGAGAGCAGCGCCAGCGCCTGGTTGACGATTTCCGGTTTTTCGTCGGTCAGATCGTGCTGCTCGTGCGGATCATCGGTCAGGTTGAACAGCATGAGCGGGTCGAGCTGCTTATAGCCATCGTGATAGGTCTGCAAGCAGAGGTAATCTTTCCCCTCATGCACGAAGCGCACGCCGCGCTGACACGACCATGTTCCCTGGCTGGTGACGACATAATCGAGGCCGCTTGCTTCACTTTTGCGAAACGCAGCAGCGAAGGATTTGCCATCCCAGTCTTCAGGCACGGTGCCGCCGAGGAGTTCGATGGCGGTCGCCGCCCAGTCATAGTGATAGTGCAGCGCGCTATCGACTCGCTCTGATGTACTGACGCCGGGCCAGCGAATAATCAGGGGAACGTTGCAGGTGATCTGATCGGCAGTTTGGTGATCGCCCCAGACATTCAGTTCGCCGATATTTTCACCGTGATCGGCACTGACGACAATAATCGTCTGGTCGTAAATCCCCAACGCTTTTAACTGCGCGATGAGTTTGCCGAACCACTCGTCCGCATAGCGCACACCCGTATCATAGCCGTCGATCCAGCGCCGCACCGCCGCCATCGAGTCGATGACTTCAGGATGGCGTGGATACTCCGGCATTGCCAGTGGCGAGAAGCCACTCGGCTCCTGCGGGCTGTGCGGGCCGAAGCCGTTCCAACTTCGCTGCCAGACCGCTTCAGTGAACCAGTCGGGGATCGGCTCGTTAGCGAAAGGATCGCCAAATTCAAGCGGGGTGCGAAACGGCGTGTGTGGATCCCAGAGATTGACGTGCAAGAACCAGTTATCCTCCTGCCCATTGCGGTCGAGCCAATCGAGGGCTACGGGGACAATTTCGTCGGCGCGTTCCATGCCATTCTTGCCCGTGTTGTAGATTTCGTTGAAGTTCGCATACCAGTGCCATGCTGAATGGCGCTGACCAAACGGGCTGATGGTCACGGTTTTCATGCCGACTTTCGCCAGCGCCTGCATCCAACCGCTGCGGCTGAAGTCGTCCAGATGACCGCGTTCGCGCCCCTCGATATAGGGCTGCGAAGCGACGCCGCCGTGATTGACGACGCCCGTGTGAAAACCGCTGCGCCCGCTCCATAGCGCCGTCCGCGAGGGCAGGCAGGGCGCGTCGGAAATATAGACGTTGGTGAAGCGGGTACTTTCAGCCGCGAGTAAATCAATGTTGGGGCTGGTGTTGCGTGGATAGCCGTAGCAGCCCAGATGATCCGTGCGCAGGCTGTCAATATCGACGTAAAGTAATCGCATCAGGTTCTTTCCTTCCTATCTCAGAAGCTAAGCAACAGCGATTCGGGGCATCCATAAGGGTTCCATGCCCATTCGCCCAAAGAGTAAGGCGCGCACCAGGTCGGCGCGCACCGTCTGGTAATCTGCATTGTCCCAGAGATTGCTGGCGCGGGCGGGGTCGTCGGCGAGATTGTACAATTCATAGCGCGACTGCCCTGGATCAAAGACAAGCTGATAGGGCGCGACGTTATAACTTTTGATATTCATCGATGGCGATTTGTTCGGGCGCAGTCTGGCATCGTCGGTCAGCGCTTCTTCCTTGAGCATTTCGGCACGCAGCAGCTTTTCCATCAGGTCAGCACGCAGACGCTCGTCCTGATCCCACAGATTATTGACCTCGTGCGGGTCGGCCTGCAAATCGAAGAGTTCGCCATAAGCCCGGTTGAAGTAGACCGTGAGTTTGTAGCGCGTATCAACGTAGGTTTTGAGGTGGATCGTCGTCGGTTGGTGGCGATTCTCGACGATGATGTGTTCACGGGCTGCGGGCTGCGTTCCTGCCCACACGGGCTGTTGATTGACTCCGGTCATGGCCTCTGGCACGTCGAGTCCACACCAGGCCAGCAGCGTCGGCGCGTAATCGACCAGCGATTGCAGCGTATGATTCTGTTTCCCCGCCGGAATTTCCCCCGGCAGCCGCGCGATCATCGGCACGCGAACGCCGTCCTCGTAATGAAAAGCCCCTTTCGCAATCAGCCCGTGCTGCCCGAAGTAATGCCCGTGATCGCTGGTGAAAACGACCAGCGTATTTTCGCTCAGTCCAAGCCGATCCAGATGATCAAGGATGCTGCCGATGTACTTATCCATGCAGCTTACCATGCCGTAGTAGATGGCGATGTCCTTCGCCAGTTCGTCGTGCTGATGCAGATGTGAATGGTACCCGTGCATGGCACTGCCGTTGGCTTCACGCCACGCGGAAAAGTCAGGATTGGTCTGCTGAGTCATCTGATGCGCGGGCGGATTGCGATCGTGCTCCCCCGGCACGAGTTCCGGCACGGTCACCTGCTGCGGATCGTACATCGTGTCCCAGGGTTCCGGCACGAGATAGTCGGGGTGGGGGGCGAAAAAGCTCGCCCACAGAAAAAATGGTTCGTCGTTGGCTTGATACTGGCTGAGCAGGGCGTTACTCCGCTCCGCGATCCAGGCGTTGTAGTGATAGGCTTCAGGGATCAGCCATTTGCGCCGCTGCGTGCTATTTTTGCCTGTGGGCGGGCGAAAGTAGTCGCGCCAGTTGGGGAGTCCTTTTGCTTCCATCCACAGGGCATAATGCTGACCGACGTGGGCTTCATCGGTGTGGTTACGCGCCAGTTCAACATGATCGAAGCCATAAAAGGGGCCATGAAAATCGCGCCAGAAATCGAGGTCTTGCAGGGTCGGGTAGGCTTCAAGCGAGGGATATTCTTCTGTTCCATAGAGAGGCTGAAAGTGCGCCTTGCCGACTAAGGCGGTGCGGTAGCCTGCCTGCCGAAACTGATTGCCGACGGTGGGTTCATCTTCGGGCAGTTTCGTCCCCAGCGAGTAGGCTCCATGCTGGCTCGGATATTTGCCCGTGATCATCGAGGCGCGTGTGGGCGTGCAGGTCGGGTTGGGGCAGTAGGCGTGGGTGAACAGCGTTCCCTGCTGCGCGAGCCGATCCAGATGGGGCGTTTTTACTTCCGGGTTGAGCGAACCCAACATGCTCCAATGCTGCTGATCAGAGGTGATGAGCAGTACATTCAATTTTGTCATAAAGCTTTCTTTCTTCACTTACAGGCGAGGGATGATTGAGAGCAACCTCCTAGCGTATCGTGCCTGATACTATACCCAATAAGCCGCGACTTTTTAGGCAACACGCGCATCTGAATCTACTTTTTCACGGCTGCAAGCAGTTCGTCGCGGGTGGTGATGCCGCGCATCGTCTGAATCCACTGGAAAATCGTACTGCTCTGGTCGCGGATGGCCTGCACCGCCGGGCCAATCGGGTCGCTGCCGCCTTCCCCCGGTGATCCGCTTTGATAGCCGCCGTAGAAGGCGAAATAGGCCTGATTGAGCTTGCGAATGCCGTAGCCATGCGCGACGAAGACCTCGCGCTGCTGCTCCATGTAGGCTTCCGCTTCATCAATCTTGCCCGCCGCCAGCAGCCCATCGACGGTGACGCGCGTTTCGTTCATGGTCGCGCCGAAATCGAAGGCGGGCGGCTGTGCCGGATCAGGCGTCGGCGTGAGGGTGCTGCTCTCGCTGGAAGGCGTCGTGGTCACCGGTGCGGCGGGCGGCGGCAGCAGCTCCGGGTAATACTGCTTGAGCACCAGCAGCGACATTTCCTTGCCGAACAGGCTGGCGGTGGTCTCGTTGATGATGCGCGTCTCGCCCGTGAAATCATAATTCAGGCCGAGCGGGAAGAAGAACAGGTAATGGTGCAGCCATTCGTGCGAGAAGGTTTCGGCGACGAACTGGATCGAGCTGGTTTCGAGGATCATTGCCGGGTAAAGGGCGATCCCGCCCAGCGGCACGATCAGCGACGAGACGTTCAACTGCTTGTCGATCTGCTTTTCGAGCACGTCTTCTTCGTCAGCGGTCATGGCGTTGAGGTTGATCGACACGTCGAACTCGATTTTGTCGCGCGGCGAAACGATCAGCAGATTGGGAACCTGCGTGAAGTGCATGGCAATCGGCGGTAAAAGCTGCCCGCCCAGCCCGAAGCCCTGCTTGACCAGCACTGCCGCCACCTGCCCCTCGAAGATCGATTCGGCGAGCGGCTGGCGTTCGCTCAAATCGGCGCGGAGTTGATCGCGCTGCGCCCGCAAATCTGCCGTTGCTGTAAGGGGATCTCCCACGTTCGGGTCGGTATAGATGGCGTTGATCTGCGCTTCAATCGACTGCACGTGACCGAGTTCGTTCATGTAGGCGCGCACGTAATTGGAGCGGTCGGTCTCTTCCATGAAGGGCTGCAAGCCGTAAAGTGTCTGCCCGACCTTGACCGCCAGCGCGTTGATTTCCCAACTGACGTAATCGAACTGGACATTGCGCGCCAGCACCGCCACCTGCGTCCATTCATCGCCGAGCGGCAGTGTCGAATAATTGAGCAGATAGAACATCGCAATGATCAGGACGCACCACAACAGCGCGCGCCGCAGCCAGCGCAGCACGCGCCCCGGCAAGGTTCTCATACCGAAAGTAATCCTTTTCCACGACGACCTCAACCGTATTATTGTAAACGAGAGCCAGAAAAAGTAGATGAGCGCTCGATGGAACTTTTTCGGCTGCGTGAGCGTCTTATCCATGAGCGCAGGACTATGCGTTCGCTCAAAAGTTTCCATCCAAAGGAGCAATAAGCGTTATGCGTAAATTTTCTCTGATCCTCTTCGCGTTGATGCTGACGGTGCTGGCGGTGATGCCCGCAGCAGCCGAGTCAGCAACGCCTGAAGCAACTCCCGAAATAACTCCCGAAGGTCAGGTCGCAATCACACTGGAGCGGACAGCCTGCTTTGGGACATGCCCGGTCTACACGGTCACGATTTACACCGATGGCAGGGTGGTTTACAACGGTGAGCAGTTTGTGGATGTGAAGGGCGAGCAGACCAGCAGCATTGACCCGGCGACGGTCGAGCAGTTAATCGCGGGCTTCGAAGCGGTAGGTTATTTCGACTGGAACGACAGCTATACGGATATGTACATTACCGATCAGCCCTATATCACGACCACCGTGAGACGCGATGGCGTTACCAAGCAGATAGATCGTTATGCCGGGGACGAAAGCGCGCCGCTGGCTCTGCCGTATCTGGAGAACTGGATCGACCTGGTGGCGAACACAAACGCGTGGACGGGCGCAGATATTTCGGCGAGCAGCGTCATGAGCATGAATGCACCGACGATCACGCTCGAACGGACGGCCTGCAACGGCGTCTGCCCGATCTACCAATTGAGCATCTTTGAGGACGGCACGGTGGTCTACACGGGTATCGATCATGTGGCGGTCACCGGTGTGCAGACGACTCAGATCGATCCATCCGCCGTTGAACTGCTGGTGCGTGAAATGACCGCTTCCGGCTATTTCGACTGGAACGACGAGTACAGCAAGTTCGTGATCACCGATCAGGCGACCGTGATCACATCGATCTCGACGGCGGAGGGTTACAAACGTATCAGCCGTTACGATGGCGACCCGAATGCCCCGGTCGGGCTGGTGCGCTTCGAAGACCGCATCGACCGCGTGGTGAATACCGACCCGTGGGTCAAGGGACAGGCTGAGTAATTCGTTTAACGGACGCAGGCGAGGAGATCGACGCGTTGGATCACAAAACACAACTGCTGGCTCGGCTCGACGCCATAGGCGCAGCCCTTGAAGCGACGGGCGAGGCGCTGGCACTGCTGGCGCTCGGCTCGGTGGGCGTAGAGACCGAGCGCATCGACGCCTATTCCGACCTCGATTTCTTCGCGATTGTCAAGCCGAACCAGAAGCAGCGCTTCATGGACAACCTTGACTGGATGGCGGCTCCGATTGCCTATTCCTTCAAGAATACGGAGGATGGGCATAAGGTTCTGTATGAAGATGGGATTTTCGCGGAGTTCGCCATCTTCGAGCCACGCGAACTTGACGCCATCCCGTTTGCGCCGGGGCGGATTGTCTGGAGAGCCGACGCGTTTGATGCCTCGCTGACTGCACCCCGCGTGCGGACACCATACAAATATGCGCTTGATTGGGTGCTGGGCGAGGCGCTGACCAATCTCTACGTCGGTATGGGACGCGAGCGGCGCGGCGAAAGGCTGGCAGCGCTGCGGCTGATTCAGGTTCATGCCGTCAATCAGGTGATGCGCCTCGCCCTGTATATCGAAGCCGACCACCCGGATAAGCGCGATCCGTTTGCGGACGAGCGCCGCTTCGAGCAGCGCTTCCCGGGCATCGCCGAACATCTGCCTTCATTTATGCAGGGTTACAACGGCAACACGGCCTCTGCGAAAGCAATGCTGGCATTTCTCGACGCGCATTTCGAGATCAACGCTGCCATCAAAGCGCGCATTCTGGAATTGTGCGAGGAATAACATCTACAGCCCCTCACCCCCAACCCCTCTCCCACGCAAGCGGGGAGAGGGGAGAAAAGCGCGGTCTAAACGCCCTTTTCATTTCCTCTGTCACATCTGCCGCACAGTGAAATTCTGTTGAGAAAGGACGAACGGCAGGTTGCGGGGAGACTAGTGCTGCTTCTGACCTGACTTGAGCAGGCGAACGCTTTCCTCAATGCGGGCAGCCTGGGTTTCAGCTTTTTTGGCTCCGCTAATCCATTTGAGGTAGGTATTGCGCTGGAACGCGGTGAGCGTTTCGTAAAACCGAGCGGCTTCCGGCGCGGCGCTGAGCGCCTGGGCGAAACCCTCCGGCATCGACTCGACCTGTGCTTCATCCGGCTCCATTGTGACGGTCAGGATATCGCCGACGCTGAGCGATGCCGCTTTTTGCAGGTCTTTGTTCAGTGGCATGAAACATGGCCCGTGACGCACGGCAATCGAGCCATGAAATTCGACCCCATTCAAGGTGCCTTTGACGTAGCGCACGGCCTGCCCCCACGCTGCCTGCGGCGTGAAGGGCAAATTGATGAAGACGCGTGTGCCTTCTTTCTGAACGGTTGTTTCAAAGGTTTGCAGCGCCATAATTTCTCTCTCAATTCATTGTCATCGGTGCAAGAGCGCATTCCCCAACCGTGCGCTCTCTCCTGTTATGGCGCTTCGGGCTTAGTCCGTGAATTTGAAGCGCGCCACGCCAATCGCGAAAAAGACGACCGCCATCGCGGACAGGATCAGCAGCGGCAAAATGACATCACCGAGGCCGCCGCCGAAGAAAATGATCGAGCGGAAGCCGTCCATCACCCAGGCGACGGGCGAGAGATGCCCGATGGTGCGCATAAACTGCGGCACAATGTCGAGCGGCCACCATGCGCCGCCGAGCGGAGCCAGCGTTAGCGAGAGGAACAGGGCGATTCCGCGCGCCTGCCCTTCATTTTTGAGCAGCGTCGTCAGCGCCAGCGTCAGCGCGGTGACTGCCAGCACGAAGGTGATCATCAGCAGCAGAATCGCCAGCGGATCATTGCCGTAGCGCACGCCGAGCAAAAAGCCGAAGCTGAACATGAGCGCGTATTCGAACATGCCAGTCGCGAAGCGCGCCAGCAGCTTGCCGCCGAGAATCTGCGCCCTGCTCAGCGGCATGACCGCCATGCGCTGAAGCGTCCACGTTTTGCGTTCGAGGATGATCGCGGCAGCCGCCGGGAAAATAATGAACATGGCGTACATCGTGCCAATCCCCGGCATGGACTGGCTGAAGCCAGCGGAATCGGTGTTCGGGGTTGTCGGCTGCGCCGCCTGCGCGACCGTGTACTCGACCTGCGCCGGATTCTGCGCCCAGATGGTGCTGGCCTTCTGGCGAATGGCATCGGTGAAAGCGGTTTTGTCGGCCTCATCCTTGAAGGTCAGCGGCGGAAAATTGGCGACGGCCTGCGTCCCGACCTGTGCCGCTGTCAGCGCGCCGCCGAGCCGCTGCGTTTCCGCCTGTACCGCTTGCAGAATGTAGCTGGGCGCGGTGGCGCTCTCGTTCGAGCGGTAGGTGATGCTGACGGGCTTGCCTGCATTGATGTCGTCGCTAAAGCCCGCCGGGATGTCGATCAGTGCCAGCGAGGTTTGATCTTTCAGGCGGGTTTCGCTCAAATCCGCGTCGAAGGGCGCACCGTTTAACTGGCAGACATCTTTCTCATTGTTATCCATCGGGCAGAGGACGAAATTCGGGTTCGCTGCCTGGAGGTCGCTCAAAAACTGCTGCGAGATTGCCCCTTTGTCCAGATTGATCACATCGATGAGCAGTCTGGCGGCGGTTGGTGTGCCGCTGCTGCCCGCGCCGTTGGCGATGCCGATCACGTAGGACAGGACAATCGGCACGACGATCAGGTTAATCCAGATGCTGCGATCTTTGAACATGATGCGCAGATCGTTGATGGCAATGTCGAGAATAGCCTTCATATTTCAATCCCTTAGTAGACAGCCAGCATGATTTTAGTGGTCGGGCGAGGTATGCCTCGCCCCTACAAAGACGGGCAAATACGTCGATCTGCCCTACAACATCCACCGAATTTTGCTTGGTCATCTCCTAGACGCTCAGGCGGCGGTTGAAGATCGTCAGCCCCGCGACGAAGAGCACGATTCCCATCACGAAAAGCACGGCGAGATTTTGCCCGATGTCGGTCTGGTTCTGCGCCAGCCTGGTGAAAGCGTCCGTCCCCCAGTAGGTGATGGTGAGGTGGCTGAGCGACTTGAGAAAGTCCGGGAAAATCGCCGTATTGAAGAACGCGCCGCCGAAGACACCCATCACCAGCGAAATCACGCCGCCGATGACGTTGCCCTGTTCGGGGGTGCGCACCAGCGCTGCGACGACTGTGCCAAGCCCCGCCGCTGCCAGCGCCACCGCGACGATCACCAGCCCCAGACCAGGCAGATTGCTGCCCCAGATGAACTGGATTTGCCCGGAGAGAATGCTGCCGACAATCGTCAGCGCGAGGATCAGAATCGCCACCTGCGCCACACAGACCAGCAGCGTGCCGATCAGCTTGCCGAGCAGGATCACCATGCGCGGCGTCGGCGAGGCGATCAGCCGCTGGAGCGTGCCGTCACGCTTTTCTTCGAGCAGACTGGTCGCGCTGCCCATCGCCGTAAAGAGCATGAAGAAGATCGCCTGAGCCGAGCCGAAGACCACCAACGGACTAAAGGTCGCGGCCTGCCCGGTGACCGTCTGCTGCTGGATCGAAAGCGGGTTACTGCTGCCGCTGAAGGCAGGCGCAAAATCCGGCTTGAATTCGCCAGAGGCAGACGCTGCCGCGAAGGCCAGCCCGAAGGCGGGGTCGCTCTTCGCGCGTTCGATCAGCGTTTCAATCGTCGCCTGCACGGTGATATTCCCGGTGGCGATGCCGTTGACGATGCTTTCGCTGATGCTGCGGATGATGCTGCCCGACGTTGGCGTGGCAGGTGACGCGTAAACTTCGACGGCGACGGGTTCAATCGCGTGGGTCTGCGAATAAGTCAGTTTGGCGCTGAAATCCGCCGGAATGATAATGGCTGCCGCATATTTGCCGTTATCGACGCCGGATCGCGCTGCCGCGGCGTCCGCGACCTGTTCGGCTTTGGTCAGCTTTTGCAGGGCGTTAGCGGGATCGGGCTTGCCGTTTTTGGGCACGAGCAGATTGACGAAGGTCGCGCCGTTGTTGAAGCTCGTGCCGTTGGCGTCCGTCCCTTGATCGAGGTTGACGACCGCGACCGGAATATCCTGCACGGGAACGTCGTTGCTGGTGTTAATGAAACCGCTGAAGGCCGCGCCGATGATCGTCGCCAGTGCCAGCGGCGTCAGCAGCATGATCAGGATCAGGTTGCGATCCGTGAAGGTCGTGTACAGTTCTTTCCAGGTGATCGTCCAGATTTTGGTCAACATGGCATCAGTCCCGCAGCGCGCGCCCGGTCAGGTGCAGAAAGACCGCTTCGAGGTCAGGTTCGCGCACCGCCACCGAGAGAATGTTCAGCCCGGCTTCGTTGGCGACGCGGATGATGTCAGGCAAAGCTCTGCGCCCGCGCTTGGCAAAGACGGTCACGATGCCATCGCTCGGCGCTGACGTTTCCGCGCCTTCCGCGCCGTCTTCGCTTTTGACGGTACGCTGTGAATAGGTGGCGCTGGTCACACCTTCGACGCTCGCCTTGATCTTTTCCAGCAACGCATCCGGCACCGGCTGATCGCCCACGTCGAAGATCAGGCGGTCTTCTTCGCCGACTTTCTGAATCAATTCGCCCACCGTGCCGATGGCGATGATCTCGCCGTGATCGACAATCGCGACGCGGTTGCTGATCTCCTGGACTTCTTCCATCAGGTGCGAGGTGTAGAGCACGCTCACGTTTTGCTCGTCGCGCAGACGGAGTACGGTGTCGAGGACACGGCGGCGGTTCTGCGGATCGATGCCGACGGTTGGCTCGTCCATGTAGAGAAGCTGTGGCTTGTGCAGCAAACCAATCGAGATATTGACGCGGCGCTTCATGCCGCCGGAAAAAGTTTCGACCTTGTCGTGCTGGCGTTCGCGCAAATCGACGAAATCGAGCGTTTCATCGACGCGCTTTGCGAGTTCAGCGCCGCCCATGCCGTACATTTTGCCGAAGAATTCGAGGTTCTGCCGCGCCGAGAGCGTGGGGTAGAGGGCGATTTCCTGCGGCACAACGCCGAGCAGTTTTTTGGCTTCGATGGACTCTTTGGTGATGGAATGTCCACCGATCAGGGCATCGCCTTGCGTGGGCTGGAGCAGCCCGCTGATCATCGAGATGGTGGTGGTTTTGCCTGCGCCGTTTGGCCCCAGCAGGCTGAAGATTTCGCCACGCCGAATTTCGAAACTCACGTCCTTCACGGCGAAGAACTTCTCGCCGTTACTGCGCTTGAATTCCTTGCTTAAATCACGAACCTCTACGAGTGTTTGCTGCATCGCCGCGCCCCCCTTGAGTTGTGATCACTCTATGTCAGTATGTACGCGATTCGAACTGATAAGTTACGTTTTGGCACGGTCAGTCACTTAAGACGACCCGGATCATTGGAGGTTTAAATAAAAATAGGGGTGACTCATCGTCGCCCCTATGGGAGATTCCTCAATAGAATGATCAACTCAGCGCCAAGTATTTTGACTCAGCACTCAGTCCTCAACACCCGGTTCCTAATATTCGATGTAGCGCTTCCAGGCATCGACGCCGCTGCCGACCGCGATCACCAGATAACTTGTGCGCGGTGTTTTCGGCTCCCAACTGAGCTTCATGCCCGCTTCGTGCGCCAGCCGATCCCCCTTGCGATGATTGCAGTGGTAGCAGGCACAGGCCGTATTGCCCCATTGATCCTTGCCACCCTTCGACTTCGGGATGATGTGATCGACGGTGAAGTCGCTCTTGTTGAGCGCCTTGCCTTTGACAATCGTACCGGGTGTAGCTCTACAGTAGATGCAGGTGAAGCTATCGCGGACGAGGACGCCCCGACGGCTCCAGTGGGCTTGACGGCGCGGCACGTTGATGAACGCGCGCAGCGCAATCACCGATGGAATAGGATACTTGTCTCGAATTGTGCGTAAAAATTCGCCGCTCTGCTCGACGACCACCGCTTTTTCAGCTAACAGGAGATTGATTGCACGGGGGATCGAAATTACGGACAACGGCTCCCAAGTGTGGCCGTTGAGGAGCAGAACCCTGCCATGTATACTACCTGACACATGACACCTCTAAACTCACTCTATGACAACGTATAAATTATACCTCAATTTGAGAGAGTTTGCAGATCGTTTCACAAACTCTTTAACTTGATGGGCGTGTGTTAAACAACTGTTCGCGCCTGCTCTGCGGATTTTCCAGCGATATACAAATCCATTCGGGCGCATGAGGGCTGACCCGTCCAGGCAGCAAAAGAGGGAACCAGCCAACACCCCAAATGCCGCGCCGGGTTCCCTCTTCTGGGAGTTCTGCTCATCACGTGACGCTAACGATAAACTTCGTGCCGGAATTCGTGTCTCAGTTTGCCCTTGCTAACAATAAAATTCACCCGGTGGATACTGTCATTCGATTACGTTCTGTACTGTTGGGTTGTGGGCTTCATGCCCCTCCGCCCCTTAAGTAAGCGGTTGGACATGAAGCGATAGGGCTGCTCCGATTCGGCGTGTCTATCGCCGTCACACATGGACTTTTGCCTTTCCTCGCCTCTGCCCAGCACGCTCGAACGTGCTAGAACAGTAACCAGACGCGCATCCACAATGAGGTGGTTTTGGAAATACTGCGCGTTTTGCGCGGGTCCCGGCGGGCTTGCTTCGCCAGGCGCTCTTGCTTTGCTTCGCGCCACAAGTCTTTGCGGCGCTCCTCGGATATGCGAAGGTCTTTCTCGTTAAGGAACATTTGGGCGTCTCCTGCCTGTGTACCTAGATTGATCTACGGTGCTTGCTGGTGGGCTGTTCAATATGTGCGGTCACACACTGCCAGCCCTCGCTCTAGGACAAGGTGGTTTTACAGCCTTGTCACGACAACTTTCGAACCAGGGTTAATTCCACTGCCGCTTCTGCGTTCTTGCTTTCAATCTCGTTCATCGTCTCTTTCGCGGTGTAGATGACTTCGTTCAGCCAGCTCACCAGCTCGGCATTGCTGAGCGGGGTCACGGCGCGGATGTTACCATCGCTGGCGGCGCTGTGCAGTTCGTCCAGCGCGACCAGCACGTCTGAGAGACGGGCGGTGTTGTAAAGCAGTTGCAGATTTGGTTGAAGCGTCGGTCCCATGATTACCTCTACTTCGGTCAAAAACGAATAAAAAAAGGGCGTGTGACTGTTTGCTTCACAGTCTCACGCCCTTTCGGGAACCCGGTTTCGGGAGGAACTCACCTCGGTGGGTGTGCTCCTGGTTCGTAAGACTGTCCGACTATTCCGCTATCACCATTACCAAACCGCTGCGCGGCTGCTCTATACCCAACCTGCGGGCGCACGGCGACGACCGGGCAAGCCGGTGCGTAGGCGGAATCCATCCAGGGATTCGTGCCATTCACGTGCGAGAGAGGAAGGGTGGCGAACAGGCGGATCATCGTTATGCGCTCCGATCCACAATGGTTTTGTCGAGCATTGCCAGAATACTTTCGCCGGTAATAAACACACGACGCATTCCATCTGGCTTGCTGACACGCAAATGCCCGTTCTTCACCAATCGCTTGAGCGTGCTCAGGCTTATGCCGAGCGCTTCAGCGGCCTCTTGCCGTGAATATACGGCTCCTGGTTCGATACGAGGTTTTAATGCCACAGACATGCTTTCCTCCTTCTAAATCTCGGCACTGCCGAGGACGCGCTTGCAGCGCATCGGATACAGGGTTCGGGCCACTTAACGCCCGGAATTTTTGTAAGGTCTTGCTACAAGACGCGACAGGTATTGCTGCCTATCGACGCTACCGTACAGACTAACACGGTTTCACAGGTGTGTCAAGCAGCAAACAGGTATGTTATCTAATCTTAACGGCTAAATGCGGTCAATGAAGGGTCAAATAGTGTAGGCGACAAACAAAACAGGGGACACATAGGTGTCCCCTGTCATGTCTGGATGGCTGTTTCTGGTAGAGGGTTCGGCTGTGACTACCGCTTCAGGCGTCTGGATCTGCGTGAGGAGGTTAGCAGCCGATGTGCCGGATTGGGTCGCAAATATTGCCATCTTTCATGATGAGACTTTGGGAAGTGTCCACACCCGCAGGCAGCCCCGTTGCTACAAAATCGTTCCACGAGCTTAACAGCAGGCTCATGGCCTCGCTGCGCAGACCAGATCCCACGCTGTAGCTGCTGATCAGGGTGTTTTCCATCTCAAACGATGAGACCTGAGGCTTGCCGACCAGCCCGATCAAAATGGCGATGATGTTCATCGTATTGGATGTGCCATCACGAACGACGGTCATTTGGAAGGAGACATGGACACCATCGTTTTTCATATCGACGGAAACATTCGAAATTTGCCGGGTTGCGCTGCTTGGAATATGGAAACCGGTTTTTAGCTGGTCTGCCAGAAGTTGGGAAGCCGATCCGTTGTCCTGCGCCTGGGTGACGCCGACCATGGTGAGCAGCAGTAAAAGGCTGATGAGGGAAAGCACACGCTTTGACATTTGATTGCTCCTGCTTGGTGCGAAAAGCTAACGAAACTGCGTTTTGACTGGTGATCACCTTCATGCTATGTGTCGATAACAGCGGCGAAAAATGTTCTTCAACTGGGTTTATTCCATGACCATAGTACTTTACGAGCTTCATATCTTCCCGTCTGCAATCCGCAGAGCATCACGGCGCTGAAACGCAAAAACAGGGCACATACTGGTGTACGTACCCTGTTTCATTCCTGAAGCGGCGGTGGAGAGTCGAAGATCAGGCTGCGATTTCGGCTGGCAGTATCGATCTCAGGCTGGTGTCCGTGAAGGCAGTGCCGCTAGACTAGCAGCCGATGTGCCGGATGGGGTCACAGATCCCGCCGTCCCGCATGATGAGACTATTTACGGGGGCTTGCGGTTCGGCGAAGATCACGGTATTCGACGTGCCATCGCTTGGCCCTACGGTGAGTCCCTGTGCCTGCGTGCCACCGAACACTGACGCCAACATGATCAAGAGTGCGACGAGGGTAACCAAACGCTTGGACATTTGAATTCTCCTTTTCAACTCGAAAGCTTACTTAGGATCATATCGACCCACTGTGACAGCTTCGCGACGGAACGGTGACAAAAACGCTCTAAATGACCTGATCGAAAAATTTTTGCAGGTTTTTTACTGGATCGCTCGCTGGTTGATCGCTTTGGTCAACCGACTCTTGACAGCCTTTGAATTCGAGACGCATAATACGTCGCAACAGCGATCATCGAGACAAGTACACCGGATCAACGTCCAACAGGGAGCCAGCGCCGTAGATTGAGAGCGCGGCAGGTCGCCCCGGTCGAAATTCCCTCGGTGGGTGCGCAAATGATTTTGCGCCGCGCTGACAGGTGAAGGTTTGAGCTTCGCTCAAAATTGAGATGCTTCGCATCTCAGTATGAGTTGGTTCGGCTGGTAGTTTGTCCGCTTCCCCGGCGTGATGGGGTGAATGAAGGCGGAGGCCAAACACGTTTGGCTTCAACCAGGGTGGTACCGCGGGAGATTTTACGCTCTCGTCCCTGAGCAAGATCATGGGGCGAGGGCGTTTTTTGTTTCGCTATCAGCCATCAGCTTTCAGCGAAAACAAAAGCAAACTTCCTCGACAATCGAAAGTTCGTTTTTATCTTTAGCTGACTGCTGACCGCTGAAAGCTGATAGCCAGAAGGGGTTTATATGCTCGAAAAACTGGAAGCGCTGCATCACGAAGCGCATGAGGCGCTCGACGGGGTCAATGACAGCGCCAGCCTGCGCGATTGGGAAGGCAAGTATCTCGGCAAGAAGGGCGCGATCACCGAGATTATGCGCAGCGTCGGTGGGCTTCCCAAAGAAGAACGCGCCGATTTCGGCAAGCGCGCGAACGAGATCAAGCAGCATCTGACCGTCGCTTTTGAAGCGCAGGAAAAGCAGGTCAAAGCGCAGGAATTGAGCGCGAACCTGCAAAGCGGTGCAATCGACGTGTCGCTGCCCGGTCGCCCGCATCCGGTTGGGGGGCTGCACCCTTCGACGCAGATGCTGCGCAACTTCTATGCCATCTGGGCGGATATGGGTTTTCAGGTCTATCGCAGCCGGGATGTTGAGGATGACGATACCAACTTCACGCTGCTGAATATCCCGCCGCACCATCCCGCCCGTGATATGTGGGACACTTTCCACACGACGACGCCGGGCGTGCTCCTGCGGACGCACACTTCGCCGGGACAGATTCGCTCAATGCGCGAGTACGGCGAAAACGGCACGCAGCCGATCCGCGTGATTCTGCCGGGGATGTGCTATCGCTACGAGCAAACTTCGGTGCGCAGCGAGATTCAGTTCAACCAGGTGGAAGGCGTGTGCATCGGCAAGAACATCCACATGACCGACCTGAAAGGGACGGTCACGGAGTTCGCGCGGCGCATGTTCAGCCCGGACACGAAAGTGCGCTTCCGTTCATCGTATTTCCCGTTCACCGAGCCGAGTATGGAAGTCGATGCTGAGTGCCTGATCTGTCACGGCGAGGGCTGCGCGATGTGCAAATACAGCGGCTGGCTCGAAATCGCGGGCTGCGGCATGATGCACCCGGTGGTGCTGCGCAACGGCGGCTATGATCCCGAAGTGTGGAGCGGCTTCGCTTTCGGCATGGGGCCGGAACGCATGATCAACCTGAAATACGGCGTGGCGGACATTCGCTACTACTGGGGCAACGATCTGCGCTTTCTGGAGCAGTTTTAGGCCATGTTTCTGCCGATTGTGCCGCTGATTTACAGCTTTATCCGCACAATCTGGTCGCTGCTGCGTGACCCGGAAACGCGCGGCGTGATCTTTCTGGTCATTATCGTGTTAATCAGCGGCATGGTCTTTTATCACGCGGTCGAGGGCTGGACGTGGCTCGACTCGCTCTACTTCAGCGTGATCACGCTGACGACGGTTGGCTACGGTGACTTAACGCCCAAGACCGACGCCGGGAAGATGTTCACGATGATCTACATCTTCATCGGCCTGGGGATTCTGGCAGGCTTCATTACCTTGCTGGCACAGCGCCAGCAGGAGCGCGGGCGGCAGCTTCGCGAACGACGCAGAAATCGACGCGGGAATGCTGCTGGACAGGAAACGGCTTCGCAGGATGCGGAGCAAACGACAGAAAATGACAGCGAAGGCTAAATGCGATGCTCGTACCTGTATCATGGTTGAAAGAATTCGTAGACATCACTATCCCGGTGGAACTGCTGGCGGAGCGCCTGACCGCCGCCGGACTGGAAGTCGGTCACATTCAGTATCTCGGCGTGCCGCAGACGATGGTTGAGGGCGTGCGCTATCCCGTCTCGAACCATCTGGTCTGGGATCGCGAAAAGCTCCTGCTCGGCGCGATTAAGGAAGTCAAGGCGCACCCGAATGCGGATCGCCTCGTGCTGGCGATGGTCGATTACGGTGGGGCAGAACTCGAACAATGCGTCACGGGCGCGCCGAATCTGTTCGAGTATAAGGATAAGGGGTTGATTGATCCGCCGCTGTGGACGGCTTATGCTGCCGAGGGCGCGGAAGTCTGGGACGGTCACAGCGATACACCTAAGCGGATGATCCTTAAGGAGAAGCCGCTGCGCGGGATTCCCAATCGCAGTATGGTGTGCTCCGAGAAGGAACTCGGCCTGAGCGACTCGCACGAGGGCATCATCCTAATGCACGACGATCCGGGTTTCGCGCCGGGGACACCGCTTCAGGACGTTTTCGGCGACGTAATCTTCGAAATTGATCTGACGCCAAACCTTGCCCGTGCTTACAGCATTTTGGGCGTGGCGCGCGAAATTTCCGCGCTGCTGGACGTGCCGCTGCGCGAACCGTCCTACACGTTCGTTGCTGAAGGCGCGCCGATTGCGGGGCAGGCCAGCGTCGAAATTCGCGTGCCGGAACTCAACCCGCGCTTTACGATGGCGCTGCTGCATGATACGACCGTCAAGCCGTCGCCGGAGTGGATGCAGCGCCGCCTGCAAAGCGTTGGTCAGCGCCCGATCAACAACATCGTGGATGTGACCAACTTCATCACTTTCGAGATCGGGCAGCCGCTCCATGCCTACGACTATGACAAACTGGTCGCACGCGCAGGCGGCAAAGCGCCGCACCTGATCACGCGGCAGGCGGCGCAGGGCGAAAAGCTGGCGACGCTCGATGAGGAAGAACGCACGCTCGACGATTTCACTGTGCTGGTGACCGACGCTGCCGGAGCATTAGGCATCGGCGGGGTGATCGGCGGCGCGGAGACTGAAATCAGCGAGACGACCAAAACCGTGCTGCTCGAAGCAGCGAACTGGAATTTCATCAACGTGCGCCACACCATGCAGGCGCAGAAGATCAATACCGACGCGGGCTTGCGCTTCAGCCGCGGCGTGCATCCGACCTGGGCCGAGCGCGGCGTCGGGCGCGGCATTGAACTGATGCGACAGACGGGCGGCGGCAAGGTCGCGCAGGGGATTATCGACGAATATCCACTCAAGCCGGAGACCGTGCGCGTCAATTTGCCAATGTCGATGGTGACGCGCATCCTCGGCATCGAGATGGGCGCGGACGAAGCGGCGAGTTTACTCAAACGCGGCGGCTTCAGCGTCGAAAACAAGGGCGATTCGCTCGATGTGGTTGCGCCGGACATTCGGCTGGACATTGGGACGGGGATCGTCGGGCAGGCCGATCTGTGCGAGGAAATCGCGCGGATTTACGGCTACGGCAACATCCCAAATACCATTATCGATGATCAGATGCCGCCGCAGCGCGGCAATCCCTCGCTTGACCTGGAAGAACGCACCCGCGATATTCTGGTGGGGTTGGGTCTGCGCGAGAATATCAGCTACCGCCTGACCACGCCGGAGCGCGAAGCCCTGCTTGTGCCGCCCGGCGCGGAGTCGTCGCTGCCACAGGCCGAATACGTGACGCTGGAAAACCCGATTTCGGCGGATAAAGTCGCGATGCGCCACACCCTGCTGGCGAACCTGCTGACCAACGCGCAGAACAATGCCCGCTACGCTGACCGTCAGCAGACTTTCGAGATTGGCGCGATTTATCTCGCGCATGAGGGGCAGCTTCTGCCGGACGAACCGCGCCGCCTCGGTTTGCTGATGACCGGGACGCGCTATCCGGCGGGCTGGATGAAAGAAGGCGCGCCTGACGGGAACGTCGATTTCTACGATTTGAAAGGTGTGATTGAGGAACTGCTCGAAAGTCTGCGTATCAGCGCCGTGAGCTACGAGCGCGCCACAAATACGACCTTCCATCCGGGGCGGTCGGCGCTGCTCAAGGTCGGCGAAAGCGAGATCGGCGTCTTTGGCGAAGTGCACCCGCTGGTCGCCGAGCGCTTCGGCCTGAGCGTCGCGCCCGTCCTGCTGGCGGAATTCGACCTCGACGTGCTGCTGAGCTTCGTGCCGGATGTGGTCAAAATCAAGAAGCTGCCGGTGACACCGCCGGTCTTGCAGGACATCGCGCTGGTAGTCAAGGAAGAAACGCCTGCCGCCGAGGTTGAAGCCGTGATTGTCGAGGCCGGGGGCGATCTGCTCAAGAATGTGCGCCTGTTCGACGTGTATCAGGGCGGCTCGATCCCCGAAGGGCACAAGAGTCTCGCCTACAGCCTGACCTATCAGACTGATGATCGCACCCTTACCGACGATGAAGTGGCGCGAGTACATGCGCGCATCGTTCGCACTGCCGAGCGTCAATTGGGTGCGAAGCTCCGCGCGTAAATACCGCAATCAACACTGTAGGGGCATGGTGCGAACTTCGTTCGCCTTGCCATGCCCCTACATCTCTACGGGTTCACTTTAGATTGAAGAATACAGATGAATCCGATTGCCATCGGGATCGAGGACGTAAGCGACGCGCTGCCCGTTGGCGCTGACGTGGGGTTCCTGCAACACAGGGACGCCTGCCGCCCGCAGACCTTCGACAGCGGCGTCGGTATCCTGCGCTCGCAGCGCCAGCTCGAACGACTGTCCGTAACTCGCCGGGGGCAGGTGATAGGTTTCCAGAGCTTTCGAGGATGAGATGGCGATGTGCGAGTCGCCGATTTTGAGTTCCACGTGTTCGGGATCTCCGCTCGGAGGATACTGATAGGTCTGGGGAAGCCCCAGTAAGTCGCGGTAGAAGGTCAGGGATGCCTTCAGGTCTTTGCAATATAGATTCGGCATACATTCCGTAAACATGCAGCCTGCTCCTTGAAGCCACTGGGTCACAAATTCGATCCCTTGAGCATAGCACTGATAGAACATATGGTCAATTTTTGGGGCGAGATACATGCAGCAGTGACTTTGCAATTGCTGAGAGAATACTAAATACACCTCAGCCTGTGGCATTTTATTGTTATAATTATTGTTATAGAAGTTTTGGGAGGTGCTTATCGTGACAAATTATGGCATTCTCTTGGTCGATACCAGTTGGTCGAATCAGAACACGGCACAGATCGAAAAAGCGACGTTTT
This sequence comes from Anaerolineae bacterium, assembly GCA_034432495.1. Taxonomy (GTDB): domain Bacteria; phylum Chloroflexota; class Anaerolineae; order Aggregatilineales; family Phototrophicaceae; genus Flexifilum. The sequence continues at coordinate 68,317 of DAOUCB010000184.1, forward strand.
TGCGCCATAAGGATTTGATCGGCAAAGGGACGCAGGCGCTGATCTACATGCGCGAACCGATTGACGCGATTGTCGCGGAAGCGGAGATCACCAGCGATGTGATCGAAACGGAAGCGGAGCTGATGGATCAGTCGAATCTGCCCATCAGCCGCGATACACAGCAGTCGCAAACGGTCGGTGAACCGCTGATAGGCGTTCCCAACGTTGGCATGGCGAACGATTTTCATGTGCCGCTCAAGCTCATTCGCCCCAAAGGTGAGCAAACCAAACCAATTGCGCTGGCGACGCTGAAGTCGATTCTCGGCACGGATTTCAGCGTTTTTGACGAAACATGGATTCCGCTCAGCGAAGACCAGTATAATGAAGTTATCGCATTGTGGAGTGCCTAAGGACGAGATCTCGTGAGCCGTTATGCCATCAAAGTCGTACCACCGGAGTGGCAGGATACGATGCCCCTGCCCTTCAACAAAACCACGCATGACTACAGCAAAATCGAGCAGGGGACGCGCGTTCTCGTTTACCGAAGCGGCGAAGGCATCGTCGGCGAAGGCGACGTCGAAGGTTATTTTGTGCGCCCGCACGAATGGCCTACAGAAAGCGCAGAACAGCTTCCGCCAGCACTGGCGCAGGCCGATTATCTGCTGCCGATAGCGATGCTCTACCTGCGTGAGCGCGTGATCTCGCCGGACAAGGTGCGCGATCTGCTTGATGACCGTTCGTTTCCGCAGGGCATCGACACCTGGCGACCGATTGGCCTTGACCTCTACGACGAACTGACGCACCTGGCCTGAGCGCGGCGAAACGTCGACGCTTGTAATTGGGGCTATAATCAGGGGATTCCGGTCTCAGTTCAGAGTTTGAGTTTGCGATGCCCTTACCGCTCGATCAGATTATTTGCGGCGACTGCCTCGACGTCCTGGCGGAACTTCCCGCCGAGAGTATCGACCTGATCTTCGCTGACCCGCCCTACAATCTCCAGCTTCAGCAGGCATTGTGGCGACCGAACATGACCAAAGTCGATGCGGTTGATGACGCCTGGGACAAGTTCGATGATTATGCCCATTACGATGCTTTTACGCGGGCATGGCTGACGGCCTGTCGGCGCGTCCTCAAGCCGAGCGGGACGCTCTGGGTGATCGGAACCTATCACAACATTCACCGCGTCGGCGCGATTCTGATGGAACTGGGCTACTGGATTCTCAACGAGATCGTCTGGATTAAAGCCAACCCGATGCCAAATTTTCGCGGGGTGCGCTTCACCAATGCCCACGAGACGCTGATCTGGGCGAAAACGTCGGAGAAAGCGCGCTACACTTTCAACTATAAAGCCATGAAAACGCTCAACGGCGGCAAGCAGATGCGCAGCGACTGGACGATCCCACTGTGCAGCGGCGGCGAACGGATTCGCATCAACGGCGAGAAAGCCCACCCGACGCAGAAGCCTGAAGCGCTGCTCGAACGGGTGATCCGCTCGTCGTCCGATCCTGGTGACGTGATTCTCGATCCGTTCTTCGGGACCGGCACGACTGGAGCCGTCGCCAAACGCCTCGGTCGCCACTGGATCGGCATTGAGCGCGAACCCATTTACAGCGAAGTCGCGCAGGAAAGGATCAAGCAGGTGGCGGCTGAACCGACGGAGCCTGTCGAAGCCAAAACGCGGCGCATTCCGTTCAAGCGTCTGATCGCGGAAGGCTTGATCGCGCCGGGGCAAACGCTGCTCTTTAACCGTGACCCGGCTGTGGTCGCTATCATTCAGCCAGACGGCAAACTGCGCTACCGTGATTTGCAGGGGACTATCCACAAACTGGCGCATCTGCTGGCGGAAGCACCGTGTAACGGCTGGACGCACTGGTATTTCACCGATGCGCAGGGCGAACTCGCGCCGATTGACACGCTGCGGCAGAAGCTGCGTAAGCCGTGAACAGAAATCGCTAATCATTCATTGTGCGACCTCACGGGGGTCGGTACAATTAGGGCATGTTTTTGAGGATACATTGAAGGATTAGCACGATGGCATACTTGAATCGCGAAGAACGCGAAAAGTTAATGAACGATCTGGTCAAGATGAAAGCGCCGCGCGCGCGTGGCAAACTGCGCCGGATGGATCCGAAGGTCAAGCTGGCGTATCTTCGCAATGCTCAGGAGAGCGGCGAATACTGGACGCGTTACGAACTCTACGGACTTGGCACGGTGGTGACTCTGGTCGAGCGCGCCGACGAGGAACAGACTGCCACTGACAAGCAGGGATCGGCTCCCATTCGGCTCAGCAAGGAATATCGCCTCGCGGAAGTCATGGTCGAGCCGATGCCGGAAAATCAGACTTAGAAAAGAAGTTAAAAGTAAACACAGTTAAAAGTAAAAAGTGGACACCTTGTCTCTTTCTTTTAACTTTTAACTTTCGACTTTTAACTGTATCAAAGGAATTCCCATGTTTCGCACGTTACCACAAACGCGCGATGCACGCCTGAGCTATCGTCTGGCGAGCATTGGCGCTTTTACGCTGCTCACGATTATCTCGGCGCGCATCACGATTCCGATGCAGCCCGTACCTTTCACGCTGCAAAATCTGGCGGTGCTGCTCGCGGGCTTGATCCTCGGTTCGCGGGCAGGCGCGATCAGCCAACTGCTGTATCTCGGCCTGATTGCGCTCAACCTGCCCGTTGACGCGAAGGGCATCGGCGCGGCGGCGCTGCTCAGCCCGACGGCGGGCTACCTGTTTGGCTTCGTTGGGGCGGCTTTTGTGGCGGGTCTGCTAGTCGAGCGCGGCGCGTCAAAGATGGGGCAGCGCTGGCTGGCAGGGATCGCTGGAACAGCGGTGATCTATCTGTGCGGTTTTGTTGTGCTGAAGGCGGTCACCGGGATGGGCTGGGACGCCGCCTTTGCTGCCGGAGTCGCGCCCTTTATCGTGCTTGACCTGTTGAAAGCTGTGATCGCGGCGGCGCTGGCGGAAGGTGGGCGCGCACTGCTGATGCGACAAACTTAAATCCTTCCATCCCGGCTGACCGTGCGAACGTGCAACCAAGTGCAGGTTGCATTGTTCGCATTGCGGGTCAGCTTGCCTTTCGCGCGAACAAGTTCGGGGCGAAAGGGAGAAAAACAGGGCGCACACACGAGTGCGCCCCTACGAAATGCAGTTTGTATGGAAGGGTACGCAATCGCGCACCCCTGTTTGATTTAGCGGCGGCGGAAAACCGCGAGGAACAAGATCAGGACAATAATCGCGCCGATTGAGGCGGTAATCAGGTCAATCCAGCGGATATTGATGCCGGTTTGCAGTTCCGGCGAAACCTGAACCTGCAAAAGGGTGAACAGGAAGTTGCCGACGAACGCACCCAGCACACCAATCAGGACGGTGACGATGGGGTTCATACGCCGACCACGCACCAGCAGGTTGGCGAGATAGCCTGCAATCAGCCCGATGATAATCCAGGTAATTACCTGGCTAGGGATGAACGTGACCGTAATCGGCTGGTTGATGGGAACATCAGTCTGTGCCAGAAGCGGCAGAAAATTGTGCATGGATCGCCTCCCTTATAGCGGTTAGACGGATTCGAGTGCGAGCAAATCTTCTTCGCTCAGTGTCATGCCGAGGATATTGAACCCGGCATCGACGTGCATAATTTCGCCGGTGACCGCTGACCCCATCTCTGAGAGCAGGAACAGCGCGGCGCTGCCGACTTCCTCCTGCGACACCCGTTTGCGCAGGGGCGCGGATTTCTCGGAATACTGGAGCATCATGCGGATACCGGGAACGCCCGCTGCTGCCAGCGTCTTAATCGGGCCAGCGCTGATGGCGTTGACGCGAATGCCGCGCGGGCCGAGGTCGTTGGCGAGGTAGCGCGTGATGGTTTCGAGCGCGGCTTTGGCGACGGCCATGACGTGATACTTGGGCATGACCTTCTCGGCGGCGTAATACGTCAGGCTGAGGATGCTGCCGCCTTCGGACATGAGCGGTTCGGCGCGTTTTGACATCGCGATCAGGCTGTAAGCGCTGATGTCGAGCGCCAGTTTGAAGCCGTCGCGCGACACATCAATAAAGCGCCCGCCCATGTCTTCGCGGTTGGCGAAGGCGACGGAATGCACCAGAGCGTCGATTTTGCCGTAGCGCTGCTGAACTTTTGCGAAGATCGCATCCAACTGGGCATCGTCCGAGACGTCGCACAGCTCGACAAAATCGCAGCCGATTTCTTCAGCCAGCGGCTTGACACGCTTTTCCAGAACTTCTGCGCCGTAGCTGAGCAGAACCGTCGCGCCTTCTTCGTGCAGTTTCTGCGTGATTCCCCACGCAATCGAGTTCTTGTTGGCGACGCCGAAAATCAGTGCGACCTTGCCATCCATGAGTCCCATCAGTCAATCTCCTTGAACAGGTAAACCAATACGCAAAACTAATCTTCTCTTTCAACAAGCGGTGGATTCTTGATTAGCTTGATGCCCAGCAACAGCGCGAACAGGATGCCCGTCAGCAGGACGGGCTGCTCCGTCAGCGCGGTCAGCAATACCAGCACAGCGACGACCGGATACAGCACTTGATCAAAGGTTTCGCGAATATGCGGGCGCACATGCAAAATCCACAGGGTAACGAGGAACACCGCTGCCGGAATCGTGACGGCGAACTCGCTGACCAGTGGGCTGATCTCCGCGTGGTGGATCTCCCGATCAACGGCGATGGCGAGTCCGGCTCCAAAGGCGGCAATCGCGCCGAAGAGAAACGAATGCCCGTAGGCCCAGACAAAGAGGTGCGCCAGCGTATTGAACAGTTCGCGCCCGCTCTGGTAAAAATACAGCCACCACATGCTGTAAAGCGTCAGCAAGCCACCGACGATGAGCGGGATTAAGCCGGTGTTGAAGCCACCTTCTTCGATGACGATCTGGATAGCGACAATCGCTGAAAGCACCGATTCACCCAGCACGATAATCGTGAACAGACCGTAGCGTTCGATGATATGGTGCGCGTGATAGGTGGTGGGCGTCACGCGCTCTGCCCAGACTGGGGCAAGGAGTTCGAGCAGCGCGAGTATGAAAAAGCCGGGAACGGTGAACTCCTTGGGCACGAACACCAGACCGACCCAGCCAATCTGACACAGCGCGATGCCAATGCCATGCCGGATGGTCGAGGGGCGGTGTTCGGGGTCGTCGTGAGAGGCGCGCCACCATTGCATGACCTCGGCGATGCGCATGATGACGTAGCCGCCGACGGCGATGCTAATGTCCCCCTGCTCAAGGAGGGCAGGAACGCCCGCCGCGAAGATCAGCGCGCCTGTCATCTCGATGAAGACGATGAAGCGGTAGGGCACATCGTCGGTGTCGTAGGCCGAAGCAAACCAGGTGAAGTCCATCCACGCCCACCAGATGGCGAAGAAGACCATCACGTAGCGAATGAGGGTTTCAACGATGAGGCCTTCGATGATGCCATGATGCAGCGCGCTGGAAGCCTGCGATATGGCGACCACGAACACCAGATCGTAGAATAGTTCGAGCGGCGTCGCCACGCGGTGCGCTTCGTTCGGCTGGCGGGGACGCATCGGAATCGCCCAGCGGGATTGCACTTCTATTTCGACGTTGGTTGACTGCTCAGTCATCGCGTTGACCTGAGAAACGACCTGACAGGTGCGCAAGATCCAATGTCTGCACTCCGGATACAATTCGCATCGGCAAAGTCCGACAGGTGATTTGCCATTTAATTTAACACGCAAGGCGGTATCAAGCTACGGTTGCCTTCTGCTGGCTGGCGGCGTATCATCGGCGCATTCCAAATTTCAAACAACGAGGAGAACTAATGGCGGACAGCGAAACGATCAACGTTGTCGTGGCGATGAATTTTTCGGATGCCATCATCAATCAACTGCGCGAGGTGTCTCCGCGCCTGCATGTTGAACGGTATCACCCTACTGTGCCGGATAAAGTCTGGGCGACGGCAGACATTCTGTTTACGTCGAATAACTTCCCGACGCTGGAGCAAGCGCCGAACCTGCGCTGGATTCAACTGGTTTCTGCCGGGATCAACCATGCTGCCAGCCAGCCGATCCTCCTGACGGACAACGTCGAAGTGACGACCGCCAGCGGCATTCACGCCACGCCCATGAGCGAGTTCAGCCTTGCCATGATGCTGGCTTTTGCCTACAAGCTGCCCAAAATCCTCGAATTTCAGGCGCAGGTATATTGGGTGCCGGATCGAACGACGGTATTCACGCCGACGCCGCTGCGCGGGCAGACGCTGGGTATTGTTGGCTACGGCAACATCGGACGCGAACTGGCGCGCGCCGCTGACGCGCTCGGCATGACCGTACTGGCAACCAAGCGAGATGTCATGCACCCGGCAGACGACGACTCGTATCACGAAGCGGGGACGGGCGATCCTGAAGGCGAGATTCCGGCACGTCTCTATCCGCCGCAGGCGTTGGCGTCGATGGCGCGTGAATGCGATTTTCTGGTGCTGACGACACCGCTGACCGAGGCAACCCATCATCTGGTCGATGCGACCGTTTTGAAGGCGATGAAAAAGACGGCTGTGCTCATCAACGTGGCGCGCGGCGCGGTGGTGGACGAGGCCGCGCTGATCACGGCGCTGCAAGAGCATCGGATTGGTGGCGCGGCGCTCGACGTGTTCGAGCAGGAGCCGCTCCCGCCAGAGAGTCCGCTCTGGAAGCTTGATAATGTGATTCTGAGCGGTCACATTTCGGGCAGTGTGGTCGATTACGACGAGCGCGCTGCTACGCTGTTCGCCGAAAATTTGCAGCGCTATCTGGACGGTCAACCGCTGCTCAATCGCGTCAATCTGGAGCGCGGCTACTAAAGCTCTCAGAGCGTGTTTGCAAACGGCAATGTTACGCCTGATTATCACCCCTCACCCCTAGCGAACCAAGAACGGGTTCGCCTTCCCCTCTCCCACGCAAGCGGGGAGAGGGGATAAAAGCAATCGCATATTCGCATCTTTACCGACAAAAAACATCGAGGATTGGGCGAAATAGGCGTAATAAATAAATTCGCAAACATGCTCTCAGCGTTGATAGTTGCGGAGGAGGATCAGGTCGTGGCTTTGATCTGATCCATCCTATTCATCGCGATCATCAACCATTAAAATAAAGTAAAATATTTGAATTTTACATTGACTTGCGTGCGAACGTGAACTAGAATCAAGGTAACGAATAGATTGACTACGAATCAAAGACCTTTCTTAAGATTCGTAACGGGGTTCTCCCCAAAGGGCAATAAATGATCAACTGGGATGTCAACAGCCTAAGCCTCATGCAAGAGGAAAACATCAAGAAAGCCGAGAAAGAACATCTCGCGCAGGAAATCATCGACGAAACCCGCAAAGTAAACCCGAACTACAACCCGACACTGGCCTGGTTTGGCCGCCGTGTCGCTGAAGTTGGCATTCGACTGGTCCACATTTCGGGCAGTGACGAAGACAAGCGTATCCTTCACGACGCGGAAATTCATCTCAACTAACGATGACGAACAGTCATACACCTTCGGAAGGACAGCCAGCGCCACTCCATACGATTAGTACGCTGGAAGCCCTTAAAGTTTTCGCAGACCCATTAAGACAGCAAATTATCGAAGCTCTGCTTGACGGTGCAAAAACCGTCAAGCAGATTGCTTCCGAACTTGATCTCGCGCCGACCAAGCTCTATTACCATGTCAATTTGCTGGAGGAACACGGCCTTATTCAGGTGACGGAGACGCGCATCGTTTCCGGCATCATCGAGAAGCACTATACGGCATCTGCCAACGAATACTACATCGAGCGAGCGCTGCTGACGCCCGGTCAGAATATGAGCGACGAGGGGCTGGAAATTGCCCTCGACGCCATGATAGAGCCAGTTCGCACCGATATTCAGAAAAGTATGCAGCAGGGCCTGATCGACTCGTCGCAGGATGCGCCGGAACACCGGAAATTTCGTATGTGGCGCGCGATGAGCCAGCTTTCCGAAGCGGAAGCTGCTGAATTTTATGCGCGGCTCGAAAAGCTCGTCGATGAGTTCAACGGCTCGAAGGCCGAAAGCGCGGATACCCAGCATTACGGCTTGCTGATCGGTATTTACCCGGCGACTTCGCCTAAAAAATCTCCCAAAGCCTGACAGCACAACATCGAACGCCCCTGAATGGGGGCGTTTTTGATTCCCCCCATTTTGTATATGACATTCAGCAAATTTAAATGTGACGTTGCGCACTAATTCATTTAAATGCTCTGACGCATAATGTGGTCATCGTCAACGAAGAAACAAAACAACACATAAAAGTGAGGGGTCACTATGGCACAGCATATTGTCAAGACTACATCCGGTCGTATTGTTGAAGATCCGCCGCTGGCACGCTTCCTGTTCAGCGACACCCGTTTCGCCGCTGTCTGGACGGTTATCCGTGTTCTGATTGGCTATTCCTGGCTGACCGCTGGCTGGGCTAAAGTGAACGAAGCAAGCTGGATGCAAACAGGTGCAGCACTCCAGGGATACTGGACCAACGCCGTCGCAATTCCGGCGACGGGTCACCCGGCTATCACATTCGATTGGTACCGCGCCTTTATCCAGGGAATGCTCGACAGCGGTTCCTACGTCTGGTTTGCCAAGCTGGTCGCGTTCGGTGAGTTGTTCGTCGGCATCGCCCTGATTACCGGAGCTTTTGTCGGTTTGGCCGCTTTCTTCGCCGCGCTGATGAACTGGAACTACATTATGGCTGGTTCAACCAGCAGCAACCCGCTCCTGCTGATCGGTGCCGTCGTCCTTATCCTCGCCTGGAAGACTGCTGGTTACTATGGTCTGGACTTCTTCCTTCTGCCCCGGCTCGGAACGCCCTGGTCACGGCGAAAGTCTGAAGAGCGTGCGCCGCAAGAACAGAAACCTGCGCACAACATCGCCTGACAGAGCACAAGTCTGACAAACAAAACGCCCCCATTCACGGGGGCGTTTTTGATTCTTCGAGAGACGTATTCCGCCGATCAGCCGCCCGGGACGAGCGTCGGCAGTGGGCCGGAAGTGGTGGCGGCTTTGGTCGGTGCAGGTGGCAGTGTCGGCTGGCTGTTGGCGGTGTTTTCTTCGTTGCCGCCGGTCGCGAGCGTCGGCAGTGCGAGATCGGTGCTGTTACTGCCGCTGTTATTTGCGCCCAGCGGAGCGATGCTGGTCGGCGGCTGTGAGTTGGCGTCTTCGACACAGCGGAAGCCAATCCATGCCTGCGGGTCATTCGGATCGTGGCTCTGGCGATGAACGGTGCGCGCGAAAAACGGCAGCGCATCCCATGAACCACCGCGCACCACTTTTTCCGTGCCGCTGCTGGGGCCGGTTGGGTTGGCGATGCCTGCTTCGGGCCGCCCGTAGAAGCGCGGATCGTACCAGTCGCTCACCCATTCAGCGACGTTCCCGGCCATATTGAGGACGCCAAACGGACTCGCGCCCAGCGGGAATGATGTCACGGGAACGGTGGCGGGTTCGCCGCTGGCGGGGCGGCGCGTGCTGGCGAGGGTGGGATCCCAGGTATTGCCCCAGGGATAAATCCGTCCATCATCGCCGCGCGCCGCATGTTCCCATTCAGCTTCGGTCGGCAGACGGCGTCCAATCGCTTCGCAGTAGGCTTTCGCGCCATACCAGGTGACATTCGCCATCGGGTAGTCATTGATCGCCAGCAGAACCGAATAATTCGCTCCGTCGAACTGAATGTTGCTGGTCTCAGATTCGTTGCGCGTTTGCATACACGGTTGACCGCCGCAACCGTTGCGGTGGCTGCCGGGGCCGAGCGCGTTCATGAAGGCCATATACTGCGCGTAACTGACTTCGGTGGTTTCCACGCTGTAATTGGCAAGCTCGACATTATGCTGTGGCGCGGAGTCTTCACCCATCGAGGCGTCGCACGTTCCAGGATCGCCCCCGTAGCCGTTCTTGCAATCCTGTACCGCCGCCTGAACTTCAGCGGCAGTCGTGCCCATCGTGAAGGTGCCTGCCGGAATTTGCTGCGAAAGTTCGCTGGCGAGGCTGCTCAGGCGGGCGAAAACATCGCCGCTGGTGTTCGACTGAGTGTTACCGCCGCCAATCGGGGTGCTCTGTGCACCGAGCGCAGCGTTTGTGGGCGGCGTGGTGGCCTGTAACGTTAAAAAGGTCGCGTCAATGGTAGGGCTGGCGGTTGGCGCGACAACCAGCAGATCGCCTTGTGTGGCAGTCGCCGTTTGCAGCGCTTCGGTGGGCGTCAAGGTGGGGGTAACGGGCGCAGCGGTCGCCGTAATAATGAAGGGCGTCGACGTTGGGACATTGGCGAGGCTCGGCTCCAGATTCAGAACGCCCGCCGCCAATCCGCCCAGCACGAGCACGACCGAACAGCCGAAGCCCATCACCATGCCGATGATGATCCACTGCCAGGCGGCGCCACCTGAGCGCCGCCCTACATATCCATAACTGCCTCGTGACATACGTCATCTCCTCTGACCGGTCTGGCAGTTGCAGTGCGGTTGCAGCACCGTGACAGCCCGGTTGTCACTCAATTCAGCCGCACTATAGTAAACGAAAAACCCTGCTAAACCAACGGCAGGGTTTTTCAATGGGGTAAAACAATGAGGACGAACTTAGATGAGCCAGATGACGTTTGAAAACACATTCCCGATCCAGGGGCCGATCCACACCATGACCACAAAGGCGACCAGTGCGACCAGCACCATAATCAGAGCGTATTCAACGAGCCCCTGTCCTTCGGTCGTCTCGCCGAAGCAACGTGTGAGCGCGCGGTGGAGACGCTCTTTCACCCTTAACACGCCCATAATGCATAATGCCTCCCGATAATCGATGATGAATTGTGCCCAATGAGAATTCGGGGCATAAAACCATTGTACTATAGCATTGGCTTAAAAAAATACCTCAATTGATAAGCTTATATTGACAACTCTTCGCTCAACTATTACGATAAGCGTGCTCCTATCAATAGGATTATGTTTCGTGGTCAGCCTCAGTCTCCATGAAAGCCCCACCTCGTCTGGACTGCGTCCGGTCAATCTACGTACCGACCTCGTTCCCCTCGCCGACCTGATTGAACTTGCTTTTGCCGACACGATGGACAGCAGCGGTCGCGCTGCCGTGCGTGAAATGCGCACGATGAGTCATCTTGGCCCCGGCCTCAGCGTTCTGCTGGGCATGAACGATCTGGCGCAGGGGGTGGGACTGGGTTTCGTCTGGATCGAGAATGGGCGGCTGGTTGGCAATACCTCGATTTATCCGGCGAACCTGCCTGGTGGTTCAAGCTGGATTATCGCAAACGTTGCCGTCCATCCCGATTATCGGGGGCATGGCATCGCGCGCCAGTTGGTGCAGGCCAGCCTCGATACTATTCGCCAGCGCAGCCGTTCACGCCACGCTTCCGCTGTCTTACAGGTCGAAGCCGATAATGCGGTGGCCTTTCACCTCTATCAGCGGCTCGGTTTTGTCCCGGAACGCTCGTGGACGCAGTGGCGGCGCAGCAGCACAACGCGCAGCCCACAGCCTTACAGTGATCCGTCCATCTATATCACACGCCGCCGCCCCAATGAATGGCGCGCTGAGTACCAGATGGCTGAACGTCTGCGCCCTGCCATTCAGGGCGGGATGGGTTGGCTGCGACCGCTGAACGCGGGTCTCTTTCGACACTCAATCTGGAAGCGCCTGAGCGATCTCGCCAGTATGCGCTCGTTTGAACGGCTGGTCATTCGCGGCGAACAGGATGATCTGCGCGCCATCATGTGGATCGAGTCAGGTTTTGCCGCCAGCAGTGTCCAGTTGACGCTGATGGTCGAACCGGAATATCAGGGCCGCTATGATGAGGCGCTCATCAGCCTCGCAGCCCGTCGTTACAGCCTGCGTTCCGCCCTGACTATCGAGCATCCTACCGAAGAAACCCTCACCGCAGCCGTTCTCCAGCGCTACGGCTTCGTTCCACAACGTGTCCTCTACCACATGCGCTGGCAAGCGGATTAATCCTGCGTTAATTTCTTCTGTTATAATTAAGGCGATATTTAACTGAGCCGGGATGCCCTTGATGGAACTTCTCGTTATTCTGCTCCTGATCCTGCTGAATGGTGTCTTCTCGATGTCCGAAGCTGCGGTGATTTCGGCGCGCAAGGCGCGTTTACAGCAGCAGGCTGAAAAAGGCAACGTTGGTGCACAAACGGCGCTGAAACTGGCGAACGAACCGAATCGCTTTCTCTCGACAGTGCAGGTCGGCATCACTCTCATCGGTGTGCTGACAGGTGCGTTCGGCGGCGCAACTATTGCCGCGCAGATCGCGGTTTTCATTCGCCCAACTCCGCTGGGGCGCTATGCCGATGCGATTGCCTTCGGCATCATCGTGCTGGTGACGACCTATCTTTCGCTGATTCTGGGCGAACTCGTTCCCAAACGGATCGCGCTGCAATTCCCGGAGCGGGTCGCTTCGACGATTGCCCGGCCCATGAACCTACTGTCGAAATTGACGTCACCTCTGATCTCGGTGCTGAGCGGCTCGACCGACGCAGTTCTGTTTCTGCTCGGCATTCGCGCGCCGGAAGAACCGCCGGTCACTGAGGAGGAAATTAAGACGATGATGCAGCAGGGCATCGAAGCGGGCGTCTTTGAAGAAGCCGAACAGGATATGGTCTCCGGCATCTTCCGCCTGGGTGATCGACGCGCCGTTTCGCTGATGACTCCGCGCACTTCGGTCTACTGGATCAACATCCGTGACTCGGAAGACGAGATTCGGACTAAAATAAGAGAAAGCATTTACTCCCGCCTGCCCGTTTGTGATGGTGATACCGATCACATCATCGGCGTGCTGAGCGCGAAAGCACTGCTCTCGCGCGTGCTGGCGGGTGAGTCGTTCGACGTGCGTTCGTCGATGGAAGAAGCGCAGTTCGTGCCGGAGAGTATGCCTGCCTCGAAGGTGCTGGATATTTTCCGCGCATCTGCCCGCCATCTCGCCATCGTCATTGACGAATATGGCGGTATGGAAGGGTTAATCACGATGCAGGATCTGTTGCAGGAAATCGTCGGCGATGTCGAGGAAACGGCTCCGCAGGCGGTCGAGCGCGAAGATGGCTCATGGCTGATCGATGGATTGATGCCCGTGGACGATTTCAAACGTATGTTTTCGCTCGATGAACTGCCGGGTGAACACGATCAGTTCACGACGCTCGGCGGCTTCGTTATGGCGCAGATTGGGAATATTCCGAAGGCGAGTGACACATTCGACTGGACGAAGCTGCATGTCGAAGTGATGGACATGGATGGCAACCGCGTCGATAAAGTGCTCGTCTGCGAAAAGTCGCCCGAACCACCGCCTGCCGAAGTCACCAAAGAAGTCGCCAAAGCGGAAGCCAAACTAGTCGAGACCAAAGAAATGAAACAGCCGGATGCACCTGTCGCCGCTTCCGCTGCACCCGTGCCGCCTGTTGAAACGGTCGCTGCCAAAGAAGACAACACCGCAGAATCCCCTGGAGAGAATTGATGCCCGAAACGATCCTGATCGTAGACGACGAACAACACATCATTGACCTGGCGAAGCTCTATCTGGAACAGGAAGGCTACAAAACCGCTAGCGCGACCGATGGTAAGAGCGCTCTGCAAAAAATCCTGCACGAGAAACCGAATCTGATTGTGCTTGATTTGATGCTGCCCGAACTCGACGGCTGGGAAGTCTGCCGCCGCGTCCGCGCTGAATCCGATGTGCCGATCATTATGCTGACGGCGCGCAGCGATGATATTGATCGCATCGTCGGGCTGGAACTGGGGGCAGATGATTACCTGACCAAACCCTTCAACCCGCGTGAACTGGTCGCGCGCGTGCGCGCTATTCTGCGCCGCACCGGACGCCCCACGCCAACCACTGCCGAAAGCACGGTCAGCCTTGATAACCTGACGATCCACCCGGAACGGCGGTTAGTGCTGGTTGCCGGTAAAGAAGTCGATCTGCGCATGAAGGAATTCGATCTGTTGATGACGCTGGCGACCAACCCTGGTATGGTCTTCACGCGCGAAAAACTGCTTGATATTGTCTGGGGTTACGACTTCGCGGGCGAAACGCGCACGGTGGACGTGCATATTGCTCATCTGCGGCACAAACTCAAGGGGATGCGCCCGACGATTGACACCGTCTGGGGTGTGGGCTATCGCCTGGATAGCTGAAAACGATGCTGCACGGTTTACGCGCTCGCCTCTTTGCTTCCTACCTGCTGCTGCTGATCGTCACCCTCACGGTGATCGGCGGTGCTTTGGTGTTCATTCTCAACACGCGTGCTGCCCCGCCTGACCCGACCTATCAGCAGTTGGCGACGCTGGCGTTGAGCGTCAATCTGAGCGACGTGCTCGATGCGGCGGGTTTCAACCGCATTTTCCCCACCCGTGCCGATTTTGCCAACCTGACGACCGCCCTCACTGAGATTGCTCAGGAGCAGCAGGTACGCATTCTGCTGGTGAATGTCGCCAACCAGAATGTCCTCTACGACAGCAGCGGCGATTTTCAGACCAATCAAGTCATCGGCTGGCAGATGCAAACTTACGATATCGCGCTGGCGACCACGCGCAGCCTCTTCACGGGCATCGACGCCATTCGCGGATCATTCATGGGCACAGACGAGAATGAATGGCTTTTCGTCGGCCTCGAAAGCCTGCGTCAGCGCCAGAATACCTTCGCGCTTCTGTTTGCCGATCCCGCACCAACGCAAACATTTCAGGTCGTGCTCTCACAGTTCGGGACGCAGTTGTTTCCGCTACTGGTGCAGGCTGCCATCGTCGGTCTGGTGATCGCGCTGCTGCTGGCGGTGTTGATCACGCGGAGCATCGCCCGCCCGCTGCAAACCGTCGCTAAAGCGGCGGCACAGGTCGCCGATGGGCATTACAACCAGTCGGTGCCGATCAGTGGGCCAGAGGAAGTGCAGGCTGTCGCGCAGGCGTTCAACAGCATGGGCGACAAAGTGCAGGCTGAGCAGCGCGCCCAGCAGGATTTTCTCGCCAACGTCTCACACGATCTCAAGACGCCGCTGACCTCGATTCAGGGTTACTCGCAGGCCATCATGGATGGCATTGGCGATCCCCGGCAGGCGGCGGGCATCATCCACGAGGAAAGCAAGCGCCTCAACCGCATGGTGCTCGAACTGACCGATCTGGCGCGTTTGCAGGCGGGGCGGCTTTCGATGAAAACCAATGCGGTTGATCTCGGTCAGTTGACCAACGCCGTCGCCCAGCGGCTGATGATCGTCGCCAGAGAAAAAGGGGTCGATCTGGAAGTCAACGCGCCGTCGATGCCGGAAATCGCCGGGGATGGAGACCGGTTGGTGCAGGTGGTAGACAACCTGATCAGCAATGCTATCAAGTACACGCCAGCGGGCGGCAAGGCGACTGTTCGCACGCAGATTCGCCGCAGCGGGGTCGAGCTGGTCGTTGAGGATACGGGGCAGGGGATTTCCGCGAACGATTTGCCGCGTATCTTCGAGCGGTTTTACCAGGTGGATAAGGCGCGTGGGCCGCAGCGTGGGACGGGACTCGGCCTGGCGATTGTGCAGGAAATTGTGCAGGCGCACGGGGGAACGATCTCGGTGGCAAGCCCCGGCGAGGGGAGAGGCTCAACCTTCACGGTGTGGCTGCCATCGCCTGATCTTAGTACGATTGTAAGACGAAAATAAATAAAAATCTTCCCTTCCGGTGGGGGCGGCTATTTACCCCGTTGTTCCCTTCCGGCGCGATCCGGTCGCGTGCGCTCGCGTAGGCTTCACTTCCGGTAGCGCGCAGCAGTGACTGGCGACTGCGCAGTTGAATGTGTTCTCATGTTATAGAAACAAGTGTTCTGAAATTTTACCACGAGAATCGCTTCTGACAAGGTACATTTGTTTTACAAATGTACACTTTTTTCAAGGCCAGAATTGGGAAACAAGTTATTCAACCAGTAGACGACCTGTCTGATTTTGGTGGGTGGGCATGGCAGCGCCATGCCCCTACAAATCCAGGGCGAACACACGGGTTCGCCCCTACCAACGCCGCTCATGTCGCAAGTTACGTACCTGGGATGACCAGGCATGTCGCTTTGCTTACGGAGGACACAGGATTTGGCGTAATCCGAAATCGAACGAAAACGGATGTCTGACAGTAAACCTTTCGAGTCTGATCGAAGGGATATTGTTTCATGCTGAAAAAACTGTTTTTTGCCATCATGATTTTATCGCTGCTGATGGGTAGCAGCGTTTCGGCGCAGGATGCTACCCCAGAAGCGACAGGGGACAGGGGGGGAGCGACGGAAGTTGTACCCGAAGTGACGCTTGCTGTATCGCCTGAAGCCACCATCGAGGCGACGATGGAGACACAGAGCGGGGGTGTGTCGGATGCGACGCCAGAGCCGACGGCTGAAGCGACGCTGCCCCCCGGCACATTCGCCAACTTCCCCGGCCCCGGCAGCTACACGGTGCGCCAGCCGTTCCCTGAAGGGCAGCGCAGCTACCGCGTTTATATCCCGCCGAGCTACAGCGACGATGGCGATCCGTTTCCACTGGTGATCGTCATGCACGGAGCAGGCGGCACGGGGGCGGACGCCGAAGCGTTCACGGGCTTCAACGACCTCGCCGATACGGAGAACTTCATCGTCGTTTACCCGGATGGACTCAACCACTTCTGGAACGATGGACGCAGCGGCGACCCGCGCATCAGCGACGTGGATGACGTGCGCTTTCTCGACAATGTGGTGCAGTACATGGAAAAGCTGCTGCATATCGACTCGGATCGGGTTTACGCGGCGGGTTATTCGATGGGTGGCATGATGGCGTACCGGCTGGCGTGCGCGCTGCCGAGCGATTTCGCGGCGGTCGCTTCGGTTGCCTCGACCATGCCGTTCTACCTGCTAGACATCTGCGACAGCACTGTGCCGATTCCGGTGATTGTTTTTCAGGGGACGGATGATCCGGTGGTTCCCTGGACGGGCATTCGCAACGCCTATCTGTCTGCCGCACAGACGATTGGCTTCTGGGGGCATCATAATCAATGTAGTGGCGGCTTCGCCGTCGAGAGCCTGCCGGACAACGCGCCGACCGATCACACGCTGGTGATGCGTCAGCAGTTGAAGGACTGTGCCGCCGATATGGTGCTGTACGGGGTCTACTGGGGCGGGCATACGTGGCCTGGACACCCGATCAATGTGGCGGAGCTGGGGCAGACGAGTCAGGATGTGGATGCGACGGCGCTGATCTGGGCATTCTTCAACGATCACGCGAAGATTTCGGCGAAGTAGGGGGAAAGAAACCTCACCCCGGCTGTCTAAAAACAGGACAGCTTCCCCTCTCTACTTCGTAGATAGGGGGAGAAAAACAAGGGCGAACACATGGGTGCGCCCCTACAACCCCTCTATCCCTGACCCCTCTCGCGCGAACAAGTTCGCGTTACGCAAGCGGGGAGAGGGGAGGACACGTTTTACACGATGATGTGCATTCGGGGAAATTTCTCGCTCGACCCCACCCCCCGACCCCCTCCCCGAA